>NZ_CAJHGI010000001.1:0-714913 GCF_904886855.1 Acinetobacter sp. 'aerobic (ED)' | reverse complement strand
ATTTTGATCTAACATGTATTTCTCCAAACCCTAAGACTTTTAAATCGGTCAATTCATTCAATAAGGCTATATTACGTAAAAATGATAAATAGGTAAAACAGTATGTTTTTATTGTTTTGATCGGTTTTTTGAATTTTTAATTCATCCGTTGAATTTGAAATATATCTTTCGATAAAAAAATCAGTACAATCATACTTGTTATACAACTGCAATCATTGCATGACATAAAGAAAGGGTAAGCAATATGGCATTACAGCGCGGCATCTATCAACATTATAAAGGGCAACTTTATCAGGTCTTTCATGTTGCCCGTCATAGTGAAACTGAAGAGCAACTGGTCGTGTATCAATGCTTATATGGCGATTATTCAATGTGGGTACGCCCATTGGCAATGTTTACTGAAACGGTTGAACTGGCGGATGGACAAATCCAGCCCCGTTTTAAATTGATTCAGGCGACTTAAGCGGAATTGCCGACTTAGCATCTGGAGGGTCAATGATGACCAGTAGTGTGTTTTTACAGCGTATTGCTGATTTATATGATCAGTTCAAGCAACACGATGCGCAACAGTCTGATCGTCTGAGTCGCTATCGGAATATTGAGGCCGAGTCGGCAAAGTTATTGGCGATGCTGATTCGTTGTCAGCAATCAAAGCGTATACTGGAAATCGGCACTTCGACTGGTTATTCAACCTTGTGGCTGGCTGAGGCTGCCCAAGCGGTCGGCGGAAAAGTTCAAACGTTGGAAATTGATCCTTTACGCAGTGCTCAGGCGAAAAAAAATGCGGAAGCGTTTGAGCTAGCACAGCACATTGATTTCTGGATAGGAGATGCGGCGGATTTTCTGGCTCAGGCCAGTCAATCGTTTGATTTTATTTTACTGGATGCAGAACGTATTCATTATGTCAGTTACTGGGCCGATTTAAAGCGTTTATTACAAACATCTGGTAGCACCTTGGTGATCGATAATGTGATTTCTCATGCCGCCGAAGTGAAAAGCTTTCTGGAATTGATTAAGCAAGATGACGATTACATGAGTACGATTTTACCGATTGGCGCGGGCTTGTGTATGGTGGTGTTAAAGTGAACGGATTTGATCCTGATGTTTTAAACGATATGCTTGCGGACTACAACCCATGACCTTGTTAAAGGCACGGGTAAAATTGGCAGGATTGGAATAACCCAGTTCATACGCTATCGCTGTAATGGTAAGGCTAGAATTCTCTAATAAATCAATGGCGCGTTCTGTGCTGATCTGTTGCTTTAATTCCTGAAACTCGACACCTTGTTGCTGCAAATAGCGTTGCAGGGTTTTTGTCGAAATATTCAGGACTCTGGCACATTCGGTTAAGGTGGGCACTTGATTGGCTTGTCGCAACATCATGCTGACCCATTCCACAATTTCACCTTGATGGTAGATCTTCTGGATTTGTTCCTGGCAGCGTTGCTCAACCACTTTTAAGCTATGTGCGTCTGCCAACGGTAAGGGCAGTGCCAATTGTTGCTGGTCAATCACGACCCTTATACCGGATAGCCAGCTATAGTTAAACTGAAAACTGGCTTTGGCTAAGGATAGATAACGCCCCTGATAAGTCGGTTCGGGGATACTTAAATAGATTTGATAACGTTGTAACTGCTGACCGACCAGTTCTAGCAGACTGTAGTAAAAGGCAACTGCAATGGCTTCGATATGAAAAGCCAAACATTGTTTATTCATCTGCAAAATTGGTTCAAATAACAGTTCGACTTTTTGTGAGCCTGCTGGAAACTGAATACTGAGCTTAAAACTCGGCATAATCAGCCTAAAGTATTGTGCAATGAGTCTGAGTGCATGTTCCAGATTCGGGCTGGTCATCAGGGCATAACCCACCAGACTATGCGAGCTGAGTTTAAGGTTTTTTCCAAGTACAAAGGCCAGATCATGGGTATTAGGCAGGCTTAAACCCATTTCAATAAATTGCTCTATCTGCTGAATAGACAATAGCTCTGTTTGTGCCAGTTGCTGCTGCAATGCACTCAACACATGATTATCGTATTGATGTGTGCCGATTAAAATTTCAATCAGACGCAAATAGTAGCGTGCTGGAATCACCGGAATCTGTTGCTTTTGCACAAGAAAAACTCAGTAAAGTCTTAAAATGATAATAGCAAGTCTTAAAATGATAATATAGTACTGCTGTAAAATTACACAATTACCTCAAGCAAAAGAGTTTGTGTTTGATTGAGGAGATTGTAATGAATATGCATACTCAACTGGATGTCGAGCAAGCAGCAACAATATTTAAGGATAAAAAGCGGCATTTATGGTTATTGGGTCTGGCTGTCCCTACGATTGCAATGAGTGGTTTGGCAGGCTATCAGTTTGGTCCTAAAAAAACCAAAAAATTCTTCGCTTCATTTGGACCCTTATTTATTCATGCTGTTATTCCAACATTAGATAAATTGATTGGTGATGATACGGAAAACCCGCCACTCGATGCAATTGCAGATTTAGAAGCCGATCCCTATTATGCCCGTATTGTTAAACTTTTTATTCCTTTGCAATACGCGACCAATATCTATGGCGCCTATTTAGCCAGTCGTAAAGATACTTCGCTTGCGGATCAACTGTTATTGGGAAGCTTGGTCGGGATGGTCAATGGTATTGCGATTAATACCGCACATGAATTGAGCCATAAATCAGGACGGCTGGAACATTATCTATCACATCTGGCTTTGGCGCCGTCAGGTTATAACCATTTTCGCATCGAACATCCTTATGGTCACCACCGTCGTGTAGCCACGCCTGAAGATCCGGCATCGTCACAATTTGGCGAAAGCTTCTGGAAGTTTTTACCGCGTACCGTGGTAGGGAGCTTTAAATCGGCGATCGAGATTGAAAAGAATCGTTTACAACGCAAGAAATTGCCTTTCTTATGTAAGGAAAATGAGTTGATCCATGGTTGGGCCATGTCGGCTCTGTACCATGCTGCCATGTTTACGAAGTTTGGTATGCGCTCAGTCCCATTCCAAGTCACGCAAGCGGCTTATGCGATTACCTTGTTTGAGTCGGTCAATTATATTGAACACTATGGTTTAAAGCGGGCAAAGAAAGAAAATGGTCAATATGAACGGACGTTGCCTGAGCATAGCTGGAACAATAATAATGTAGTGACCAATTTATTTTTGTATCAATTACAACGCCACTCTGATCATCACGCCAATCCGACCAGAAGCTTTCAGACCTTACGCCACTTTGAAGATGCGCCGCAGTTACCTGCAGGTTATGGGGCCATGATTCTGCCCGCCCTTATTCCAGCGTGGTGGTCAAAAATTATGGATGATCGGGTGGTGCAACACTATCAAGGTCACCTGGATAGAATCAATGTCCATCCTGAAGCCAGACAGAGAATGTTAGAAAAATATAGTCAGCAGGATGATGCTGCCTGAATAGGCAAGTGAAATAGCTTAAATCAGCCCGAGCGGGCTGATTTTTTTATACTTTAAGCTGAAATACACAGTCGTTTAAAGTGCAGATCGAACTCAAGATATTTATGTACAAAGGCGGTTTTATCATGGGTGCGAAGTAAATTATTGTAGATAAACTCTGGAACTGGATGGTAAAGCTCGCCTGAGCCATTGCTATAGAAAATTTTTAAATAGCGTGAAGAAACATCATATTTCCAGGAGGTTACAACAACAGATTTTTCCATAGATTCGTCCCCATATTGATTTGATCTTTTAGTACATTTTTGAACAACTCTTATCCTTCATTCTTTGACAGTACTCCAACTCAGCTCCTGTGACAATTGATAAATGAAGCTGGCTATAAATTTATAAGTATAAGAATTGTAAAAAATTAGCTATAAAATTTGGCTACAAGAAATGGGAAATTTTTAAAATAACGCAGGCAAAAAGAAACCACCCTAAAAAGGGTGGTTTCGGACCATTGGGTCTAATCTAAATAATTAGATTTTACCAACTAAGTCGATAGATGGAGCAAGCGTTGCTTCGCCTTCTTTCCATTTAGCCGGGCAAACTTCACCTGGGTGAGCGTGAACGTATTGAGCAGCTTTAACTTTACGAAGAAGTTCAGATGCGTCACGGCCGATACCACCAGCGTTGATTTCAACGATTTGGATTTTGCCTTCTGGATCGATAACGAAAGTACCACGGTCAGCAAGACCAGCAGCTTCGATTAATACGTCGAAGTTTTTAGAAAGAGTCCAAGTTGGATCGCCGATCAATGGATATTGGATTTTTCCAATAACGTCTGAAGTGTCGTGCCAAGCTTTGTGCGTGAAGTGAGTGTCAGTAGACACGCCATAGATTTCAACGCCTAATTTTTGGAATTCAGCATAGTTATCAGCAAGGTCGCCTAACTCAGTTGGACATACGAAAGTAAAGTCAGCTGGGTAGAAGAATACAACAGACCATTTGCCTTTAAGATCTGCTTCAGATACGTCAACAAATTGACCGTTGTGGTACGCAGTTGCTTTAAATGGTTTAACTTCAGTATTAATTAAGCTCATCATTGTCTCCATGATTGAGGTTTTATTGAGAGGCTAACGCCTTACTTGTTTACGAGGTCTAGAATAAATAATTTTTAGTTATTGGGGAAATAGTATTTTTACATGACTAAAATCGGAAAATTGAATAACTCAATCAAAAACGACTTTCACCCAAAGATATCTGCTCTATTTGACGACATAAAAATGAAGCCAACATGACAAAACATCTGAAAACTAATGTGCATAACAACATGAAGTCTACGTGATCAAAATTCAAGGGTAAAATTGAAAAAATCTAAAAATATATAAAAAACCAAGATATACGATTAAAATTTCTTCATTCAATAAAGGCTTTGAATGAGAGCAGTAAGAGAGCATGATGATGGAAGCATTCCTTCATTTTTACCGCTTAGTCTGAACAGATTGATGCAGTTTCTTTGCATAGCAAGGCTTTAAGGCGTAAAATAGCCGATTAGTTTATTTTTCAGGAAAGCTGTTCAGTGCAGAGTCATTTAAATGTAGATCAATTGGTTATGGCACGTGACCGTCACCGTTTAAATCGACTGCGCAAGGATAAGAAAACACAACCAGCAGATATCGAAAAACTGTTTGAACAGTCTAACCACAAGGTTAAGCAACGCCTTGCACGCCTTCCAAAGATCAAACTCAATCAGGATTTACCTGTTACCCAGTATGCAGATCGTTTGATTGAAGCGATTCAAAAGCATCAGGTCATTATTGTGGCGGGTGAAACCGGTTCCGGTAAAACCACACAGCTCCCGCAGATTGCCATGCTGGCAGGGCGTGGACTGACGGGCATGATTGGTCACACCCAGCCACGTCGTCTGGCTGCACGTAGTGTTTCGCAGCGTATCGCCGAAGAAGTTGGTGAGAAACTCGGCGAATCAATCGGTTTTAAAATCCGTTTTAACGAGCAGGGCTCACAAGACTCAATTGTCCGTTTGATGACCGATGGTATCTTGTTAGCTGAACTGACCAATGACCGGTTCCTGTCAAAATACGACACCATTATTATTGATGAGGCGCACGAACGCTCTCTCAATATTGATTTTATTATGGGCTATCTCAAGCAGCTTTTACCAAAGCGCCCTGATTTAAAAGTCATTGTTACTTCGGCAACGCTCGATGTGAATCGCTTTAGCCAGTATTTCTATGATGCACCGATTTTTGAAGTAGAAGGGCGTAGTTTCCCTGTTGAAGTGCGTTATCGTCCGATTTCAGAACTGAGCATCGTTGGCAGTGATGATGATGAATTCGATGACTTTGAAGAAAACCTCCCGCGTGCCGTGGTACAGGCTGTCGAAGAATGTTTTGCCGATGCAGAGAGCAAGGGCCATCCTGAGCATGCCGATATTCTGGTTTTCGCCAGTACCGAACAGGAAATTCGTGAATTACAGGAGACCTTACAAAAGTATGGCCCTCGTCATACCGAAGTGTTGCCTTTATACGCACGTTTAGCCTTGGCAGAACAGCAAAAGATTTTCAGTCCAGGTGGTAAAGGTCGCCGTATTATTATTGCGACCAACGTGGCTGAAACAGCACTGACAGTTCCGAATATTCGCTATGTGATTGATAGCGGTTTTGCCCGTATTTCGCGTTATAACTATCGTTCGCGGGTGCAACGCCTTCCAATTGAAGCGATTTCACAGGCTGCTGCCAACCAGCGTAAAGGTCGTTGTGGTCGTATTGCGGCGGGTGTATGTATTCGCTTATATAGTGAAGAAGACTTTTTAAGCCGTCCTGAGTTTACCGAACCAGAAATTAAACGAACCAACTTGGCCTCTGTGATTTTGCAAATGCAAAGCCTTGGACTAGGTAGTCTTGAAGATTTTGATTTTATCGAGCCACCTGATTTTCGTCTGGTCAATGATGGTCGTAAACTGCTGATCGAGTTGGGTGCATTGAGTGAGCGCAAGAATGATTTGACCAAAGTCGGTCAGATGATGGCACGTATGCCGATTGATCCGCGTTTAGCTCGTATGATTATCGGTGGGGCACATTTTGGCGTACTCAAAGAAACGTTGATTATTGTCAGTGCCTTGGCAATTCAAGATCCGCGTGAACGTCCTGCCGATAAACAAATGCAGGCCGATCAGAAGCATGCGTTATTCAAAGAAGCGGATTCAGACTTTTTATTCTATTTAAAGCTTTGGAATACGATACAAACCAGTCCGGATACGCAGACGGAAAATAAGCGCCGTCAATTTGCACGTCAGCATTTCTTAAGCTGGTTGCGTTTGCGTGAATGGAAACAGACCCATCAGCAACTGGTTGAGCTGGCAGAAGGATTAAAACTGAGTTTTAATGAAAAGGGCGCCAATTATGAAAATTTACACCGTGCTCTGTTAACAGGTCTACTTTCATTTATTGCCAATAAAACGGATGAACGTAATACCTTTATGGCAGTACGTCAACAGAAAGCCAAAGTGTTCCCAGCCAGTACCTTGCATAAAACCAATACCGCTTGGGTGATGGCCTTTGAAATGGTGGAAACCTCTCAGGTGTATTTACGGACTTTGGCAAAAATTGATCCTGAATGGATTTTGCTGGCGGCTCGTGATTTATTGAAGTACCACTATTTCGAACCGCACTGGTCCAAGAAAGCGGGTATTGTGAATGCCTATGCGCAGATTTCTCTGTTTGGTTTAATCATTGAACCCAAGCGTTTGATCAACTTTGAAAAGGTGGATCAGCCGGCGGCCCATGAAATCTTTTTACGCGATGCTCTGACCACAGGGAATCTGGGGATTACACCACCGTTCTTGAAGCATAACTTGTTAAAACTTGAAGAAGTGGAACGCGTTGAAGATAAGCTGCGTCGTCGTGACTTGGTGGTCGATGAAGAAACCATTTATCAGTTTTATGCAGCGAAAGTGCCTGAGGAAATTGCCAGCCGCCGTAGTTTCGAAGATTGGCGTGCAACCATTGAACCTGATCAGCCCCGTTATCTGTTTGTCGAAGATGATGCATTATGGATGAACGATCGTCCGACCACGCAACAATTTCCTGACTATTTGCATAATGGTCAATTGCGCTTGGCGGCCAGCTATCGATTTGACCCAAGTCATGATGAAGATGGGGCAACGGTCAAGATTCCGGTGCAGGCGTTACCGCAAGTGGATGAAAAGCAATGGTCATGGGGAATCCCAGGCTGGCGTCAAGACTTGATCGAAGCATTACTGAAAGCATTACCGAAAGATAAGCGCCGTAATCTGGTACCGATTCCTGATACTGCGAGAAAACTGATGCAAGGCGTCGATGCAACGCATTTACGTGAACATCTGTTTAGTTATCTGGCATTTGCTTTGCGTGGTGAGCAAATCACGGAAAAAGATTTTTCTTTTGAACGGATTGACCAGTATCTGGTGCCTTTTATTAAGGTGCTGGATGAAAAAGGCAAGTTGATTGCGCAAGGGCGTGATCTGGATGAGCTAAAAGCACGCTGTCGTGTTGAAACCCATCGCCCAGTGAAACAGCAAAAAGGTGAATTTAAAACCTTCCCTGACAACTTTATTTTTGAAGCTTCGCAAAAGGTCACGGGTGTTGTGGTCAAGCAATATCAAGCGTTGGTGCCAACCAAGCTGTTTGCCGAGCTGGATGCTAAGGATGAGTCTGGTGTGGTGATTCAAACCTTTAATGATCAGGATGAAGCAATCAAGCAACATCGTGAAGGGGTGATCCGGCTGGTACATATGCAGTTGGGGGATTTAATCCGTCAGCTCAAAAAGCAGATTTCCAAGCCGCTGGCTCTGGCTTATTCACCTTTAGGTGAAAGGGCAAAACTGGAGCAGATGCTGGTTTATGCAACTTTACAGGTGTCGATCCAGCAATTGCCTAAAAATGCCGATGAATTTCAGCAGTTATTGACTGATACCAAAAAGCAGTTTTTAGCAAATGGTCAACAGACATTAGCTGATTTAACTGAAATATTTACCCAATGGCAGCAAATTCGCCGTGAGTTGCTGGTACTCGACCAAAGTATCTTTGGTCGCAGTGTGGATGATATTGAAGATCAGCTTGATTTAATGTCATTGGCAGACTTTGTTTACAGCCAAACGCCCGAGATTTGGCAGGAATACCCGCGTTATTTGAAAGCACTGCTATTGCGTTTAGACCGTTTGCCAAATAATCTACAACGTGATCTTGCTGCAATTGATGATGTCGATCCATGGATGGACAAAGTATTTAAATTTAAAAAAGATCCTAAAATCAAAGAATTGTATTTGATGTTGGAAGAACTCAGAATTTCCTTGTTTTCTCAACCGATGAAAACAAAGCTGCCTATTTCACCAACTAGATTACAAAAACTATGGGATCGATTAGCAATCGGTTAAACTGAGAAATATGAAAGTTAGAAGCATTCTTTACAGGAGTTTTACATGGGCATCCGTATAACAGGTACAGGTTTATTTCACCCAACCGAATCGATTTCCAATGAAGAGTTGGTTGAAAGTTTAAATGCTTATGTAGAACAATATAATCAAGACAACGCCGCTCAGATCGAAGCAGGCGAAATCGAGGCTTTACGTGGTTCAAGCCCTGAATTTATTGAAAAAGCATCAGGAATTAAACGTCGTTATGTGGTCGAAAAATCAGGTATTTTAGATCCAACCCGCTTGCGTCCGCGTTTGCAGGAACGTAGCAACGATGAGCTTTCACTTCAAGCGGAGTGGGGCGTAATTGCGGCTAAACAGGCGATGGAAAATGCAGGTGTAACCGCTGACGACATCGATGTAGTGATTTTGGCATGTTCAAACATGCAACGTGCTTATCCTGCGGTTGCGATTGAGATCCAGACAGCTCTTGGGATTAAAGGCTATGCTTATGATATGAATGTGGCGTGTTCTGCTGCAACATTCGGTTTGAAGCAAGCTTATGATGCGGTGAAATGTGGCGCTCGCCGTGTATTATTGCTCAATGTTGAAATCACGTCGGGCCATCTGGATTATCGTACCCGTGATGCCCACTTTATTTTTGGTGATGTGGCGACAGCGTCGATTATTGAAGATACTGAAACCAAATCAGGTTTCGAAATTTTAGATATTCATTTGTTTACCCAGTTCTCAAATAATATCCGTAATAACTTTGGTTTCTTGAATCGCAGTGAAGATGCAGTAGTCGATGACAAGTTATTCCGTCAAGACGGTCGTAAAGTATTTAAAGAAGTTTGTCCGCTTGTTGCGAAGATCATTACTGCACAGCTGGAAAAACTTGAATTAACGCCTGAACAAATCAAGCGTTTCTGGTTGCATCAAGCCAATGCCAACATGAATGAACTGATTTTAAAACTGGTTGTTGGTAAAGATGCTGATCTTGAGCGTGCACCGATTATTCTGGATGAGTTCGCCAATACTTCATCTGCGGGGGTTATCATTGCGATGCACCGTACCGGTGAACAGGTCGATAATGGCGAATTTGCTGTAATTTCTTCTTTCGGTGCGGGCTATTCAGTCGGTTCGATTGTGGTACAAAAGCATATTGCTTAATTTTTTGACTAGAATATAAAAAAACACCACGATTGTGGTGTTTTTTTATGCCTTATGAAACTTTAAGCTTCAATGGCTTGAACTGCAATTTTCTTGGCAGGATCTGCCTTACGGCGTACAGCAGGCACTGGTTCACCATGATATTGGCGATCAGCAAAGTAGCTTGAACGAACCATTGGCGCAGACCAGATATTTCTGAAACCGAGTTTACGGCCATGTTCAGCATAACGCTCGAATTCTTCTGGCGTAACAAAACGGTCAATTGGGGCATGTTGTTTAGACGGTTGCAGATATTGACCAATGGTCACGTAATCCACATCGTGTGCACGCAGATCATCCAGTAACGAAATCACTTCTTCTTCAGTTTCACCGATACCCACCATCAAACCACATTTGGTTGGTACGTCAGGGCAGTATTCTTTAAACATTTTTAACAGGTTTAAAGAGTGCTGATAGTCAGAGCCTGGACGCATCGCTTTATAAAGGCGAGGCACAGTTTCAATATTGTGGTTGAATACATCTGGCGGACATTCAGTCATGATGCGTAAGGCGATATCCATACGACCACGGAAGTCAGGTACCAGAATTTCCAATAGGGTTTTTGGACTTAATGCACGTGCTTCCTTGATACAGTCAACAAAGTGTTGAGCACCACCATCAAGCAGGTCATCACGGTCAACCGAGGTAATCACGGCATATTTTAAGCCAAGATTAGAAATGGTTTCAGCCATGTGACGCGGTTCATCCGGGTCCAGTGCATTTGGACGACCGTGTGCAACATCACAGAAAGGACAGCGACGGGTACAGATATCGCCCATGATCATGAAGGTTGCTGTACCACCACCGAAGCATTCAGGCAGGTTAGGGCAGGCAGCTTCTTCACATACGGTATGCAGTTTTTGTGAACGCAAGGTTGTTTTGATACGCTGAACTTCTTCTGGAGCGGTCATCTTGACTCGAATCCAGTCAGGTTTGCGAGGTACTTCAACCGTAGGGATAACTTTTACAGGAATTCTTGCGACTTTTTCCGCGCCACGAAGTTTTATACCCTGTTCAGGTTTACGGTGTTCAGACATATACTTCCTACAGCCTTTGATTTGAGATATGTGAATATTATAGTCAAATTTACCGCATTAAAGCAGGAAAAGTGGTATTCATTTTGAAAATGTAAATATATAAAAATATATAGTTGTGAAATACATCATCTGGCTGCATATTGGTTATCATATAGAGAGCAAAAACGGTTAAGAGACAAAGGAGCTTTGAATGCCACGTAAGAAAGAGGTCGTTGGTGGGAATATTGTTAAATATGATGCAGTAATTCTCGGTTCTGGCCCAGCTGGCGAAGGCGCGGCAATGAAGCTTGCAAAAGCAGGTAAAAAAGTTGCAATCGTTGATGTTCGTGATCAACTCGGCGGTAACTGCGCACATGTAGGCACAATTCCAAGTAAAGCTTTGCGTCAAACAGTTTCAAGTATCATTCGTTATCAACGTGATCCAATGTTTCAGAAAGTCGGTGAATGGAAACAGTTCACCATGAAACAGGTATTACGTAATGCGCATAAAGTGATTCAACAGCAAGTTGACACGCATACACGTTTCTATGATCGCAATAAAATCGAAGTCTTTCATGGGCGTGCTTATATTCAGGATAAGAACACGGTTCTGATTTTTGGTCAGGATGGTATTAAAGACACCATTATTTGCAAGCAGATTGTGATTGCAACGGGTAGCCGTCCATATCAGCCAAAAGGTCTGGATTTTAATCATCCACGTGTATTTGATTCAGACAAGATTCTCGATCTTGATTTCGCCATCCAGAAAATCATCATTTATGGTGCAGGCGTGATCGGTTGTGAATATGCCTCAATTTTCATTGGATTAGATCATAAGGTTGATCTGATCAATACCCAGCAAAAGCTTTTAAGCTATCTGGATGATGAAATTGCCGATGCATTATCTTACCACTTACGTGAGCAAGGCGTGTTGATCCGTCACAATGAGCAGATTGATCATTTAGAGACGTTTGATGATCACGTGGTTCTGCATTTATTAAGTGGCAAGAAGATCAAGGCAGATGCGATCTTGTGGTGTAATGGCCGTTCAGGCAATACCGATGGTTTAGGTCTTGAAAATGTAGGCTTAGTACCAAATGGTCGTGGTCAGTTGATGGTGAATGATCAATACCAGACTGAAGCAGAAAATATTTATGCAGCGGGTGATGTGATTGGCTGGCCATCATTGGCATCAGCGGCATATGACCAAGGTCGTTGCGCAGGTGCGAACATGGTTGGCGAGAAAAATGTCAAGCCAATCCGTGACGTTCCAACTGGTATTTATACCATTCCAGAGATTTCTTCGATTGGTAAGACCGAACAGGAGTTAACGGAAGAGAAAGTCCCTTACGAAGTGGGGCAGGCTTCTTTCCGTCATCTGGCGCGTGCGCAGATTACCGGTGATACGGTGGGTGAATTAAAGATTCTATTCCACCGTGATACTTTAGAAGTATTAGGTATTCATTGCTTTGGTAATAATGCGGCAGAGATTATCCACATTGGACAAGTGGTGATGCATAGTCCGAACAATACCTTGAAGTATTTTGTTGAGACTACTTTCAACTATCCAACCATGGCTGAAGCCTATCGTGTTGCGTCTTTAAATGGTATGAATCGTTTGTTCTAAGCCAGTCAGTCCTTGTATGATGCAAATGCCAATCACCTTGATTGGCATTTTGCTATCTTGAGTTGAATAAAAGGGAAATATGAAAAATCAAAAAAATAATCTGATCATTGTTGCCATCGTCTTGTTGGTTGCTGCTTATTTTGGTCTGGATCTTAAGCAAAAACAAAACACCGGATCTGATGCTCTTACCACCAATACCGAAAATACTGTTTCTGTCGATGATCAGCACAAGATCATGCAGGCTTATCAGCAGCAACGCAGTAATGTTCAGGTGCAAGCTCAGGGCGTAGTGAAAGCGATTTTGCCTGATGATAATGATGGCTCAAGACATCAGAAAATGATTCTTAAGCTGGACAATGGATTAACCGTTCTCATTGCGCACAATATTGATCTGGCACCAAGAATTGAAGGGCTTAAAAAGGGCGATGTTGTTGAGTTCTATGGTGAATATGAATATAGCCAGAAAGGTGGCGTAATTCACTGGACGCATCATGATCCACGCGGAAAACACATGGATGGATGGCTAAAATATCAAGGGAAAATGTATCAATAATATAAGAGAGTTAAGGAGAAAGAGTTATTTGTTCATCCCAGAAATCTCGATCAAATGGTTTAAATTGAAGAGCATCTTTCTTTGAGATGCCAAATTCATTCATTAAATTGATATAAACTCTCTCAACATTTTCAAGTGCTGACTCTTCAATTGGACCATATATTTCACCATTTTTCATAATAAGTGCATAAATATAGTCAATTGAGCCGCCAAAACACTCATATTCAATAAAAAGCCATTGTCTAACATGATTAATATTCATCGCTCTAAAAAGAGCTTTTATTTCATCTGGTGACGATGGCGTTTTAATTGATGGGGAGAGCTTTATCCCAATGCCATGGAATGGTTCTTTGATATCTTTCCAAGTAGTCCCGTCAATAGGATAAAAAGGGCTTTTCATTTGCGCGGTTAATGCAAAAAAGCCTACAAATTGATATGACATTTAAATCCTATTCCTGAATATTTAAAGGTTACTTGCAAGATAGGCGCTAAATTAGCGTGTAAGCGCCAATTTTTGACGAATTTTCCATTTAGGTAGGACTTTAGCCAAATACGCGTCCATGCACCATACAGGGCCAATCAGAAGGAATTGTAAGTCTTTAAAGAAAGAAGGCTTCTTGCCTTCAACTTTATGACCATAAAATTGACCGATCCAGGCAATTACAAATACCCCGATATAGAATCCGACACCGACTGGCAAGATCACAATCAGCCATGCCATCACGGCCAATAAAGCTGCCATTGCAATTGCAAGTACCAGGTCTAAACGAGCATAAAAGACTAAAGTTAAAACCAGCAATAACGCGGTAAGTAAGGTGCTAAAGTGCGCAAGGATACCAATAATCGAAAATAAGATGGCAGGCACACAAACCCAGTGAATTTTTTTGTTGGTCTGGTTCTGATGGCTATCGCTATACTCATCAAACCACTCATCTATCGATTTCACAATGCGCTCCTCGCTATATTCATTTTTATGGCTTCAATATACCGAACAAAAGAACAGGGCGTAAAGCGTTAAAAAAGATTGCCGATAAAAATAAAAAAAAGCCGCATGAAGCGACTTTTTTTGAATGCTGTGGTTTAACGCTTAAGAGTTAGGACCATCAACACGTTCAATGCTGACATTACCTGTACCAGCGCTAGACATACCGAGTTGCTTTGCAGCACCATAAGATAAGTCTAATACACGGTTACCATGGAATGGGCCACGATCGTTGACCTTCACAACCACACTCTTGCCATTGTCTTTGTTAGTTACACGGATGTAACAGTTCAAAGGCAGGCTACGGTGTGCAGCAGTCATGGCATTCATATCGAATGTTTCACCGCTTGCTGTTTTACGGCCATGGAATTGACGACCATACCATGAGGCAACGCCGCTTTGGCTGAATTTACGAACTGTGTTCGAAGCAACAGTATTCAGTTTTTCAATCACTGAAGGCTCTTCTTCAGGGATATCGATCTTTGCAGCAATCGTCTGGCGACGTACTTTGTCACCTGAACTCTCAGTGATTGAAAGACTATTAACGTTAGAGAAACGAGAATTAAAATTTTGAGAATCTTTGCTTAGAACGCGGGCAGCCAAATTAGAACCATCCACATCATTTGATAATGATGAAGACTGTACCATTTCAGCATGTAACGGGCTTAAACTTAAGCCTGCCGTCAGCGCTAGAATATATTTTAGCGAAAACTGCATTGTATAAACTCCTAGAGAACATGCTTTTCTATTTCATCAAAACTGCCTGAAATATAGTGCACATGTCTAATTATTCACTTTTGCAATTACTTTTAACTTGCGGCGATAATATTCATCGCTTACGAAGTGTGTCTAGTCTTTAACGATAAATAGTTACAAAAAGGGCAAAAACTTACAGTTTGTGGTTAAATAATAATCAATATTGTAACAAGAAATGAATTTTGCTGATTCTATGTTCGTTTTTTATTAAAAAATTATTGACTTTCCATAATCTTGTAAAAAAGCTAGCCTATCGGCTAGCTACTTCTGTACCTAATAACCATACTGCTGTCGCATACATACGGCTCTTATTGTAGGTGGTGATCACCTGAAAATTTGGATAAGTAATATAGTAAATCGGACCAAACTGATCTTGTAACTGAATCACATTGACCAGATCCAGATCATCAATTTTTACCAATGGGTTAACGGGGGTAATACCCAGTCTTTTCAGCTCGCCATAAGGCGTTGGCTGGGTAAGATCCTTGGCAATTACACTGTCAGGATTATTGCCTGAGTAGCGTGCAGGGAAGCCAATTGGACGATCACGTTCCCAGCCATATTGAGCTAAATAGTTTGCAATTGATCCAATCGCATCAGCAGCAGAATTTCTAAGATCAATGTGTCCATTGCCATCGTAATCGACCCCAAGTTTCTGAATGTTACTTGGCATGAATTGTGGATATCCAATTGCACCTGCATAAGAGCCAACGATGCTATTCGTCGGATAACCTTCTTTATAGGTCCAGGAAATGAGTGCTGCGAGTTCATCACTAAAATAGTCGGCACGACGTGGATAGCCAAAAGCGAGCGTTGCAAGGGCATCACGTGTGATGAAAGAGCCTTTATTTGCGCCATAACCGGTTTCTACGCCGAGAATACCTAAAATGACCGCTTTAGGGACGCCATACTGCTGTTCTGCGCGATTAAGCACATCTTCATACTCGTTTTTGAAGCGGACACCACGTTGAATGGTACCTTCGACTAAAAACATCGAGCGGTATTGATACCAAGGTTTGCTTTCACCCGGGCGGGTCATGATATTTAGAATATTAGGCAGGTTGCGCGCACCGCTCATGGCAGCGTCAATTTGTTCGCTGCTTAAGCCATAAGTGGTCATGGCTTTTTGTTTAAACGCAAAGTAATTCGGGTGATTATAAAATTCATTTGCTTGTGCCCAATTACTGCTCAAGAATAAACCAGCACTTAAAGTTAAAAATTTAAAAGTGTTATTTAAAGTAGGAAGAAACATAAGTTTATAAAATTCCTCATTATCGATGTGTATGAATAGACATAACCAGTCCAAAAGTTGACATAAGGGTAATAATTGCAGTTCCGCCATAACTCATGAACGGCAAAGGCACACCTACTACAGGTAAAATACCACTGACCATGCCTGCGTTTACAAATACATAAACAAAAAATGACAAACCAAAGGCGCCCGCTACTAAGCGACCGTAGTTATGAAAGCTTTGTAGGCCAATCTGGAAGGTCCTGAAAATAATTGCACAGTAAAGAAGAATCAGCAGGGTAACACCAATCAGGCCAAACTCTTCTGAATAGGCTGCAATAATAAAGTCAGTATGACCTTCTGGTAAAAAGTGTAAATGTGATTGTGTACCTTCAAGGAAGCCTTTACCCGAAAAACCACCAGAACCAATCGCAGTTTTGGACTGGATAATGTTCCAGCCTGTGCCTAAGGCATCTGCCTCAGGATTAAAAAGTGTTAATACCCGTTGACGTTGATAGTCATGCAGCAAGAATTCCCAAGCGATTGGAATAACAATCCCTGCAGCACCTGCGGCTGCCGCAATCAATTTCCATGACAGGCCGCTGAGGAAAAGCACAAAGATCCCGCTGGCAAGGACCAGTAAGGAGGTGCCTAAGTCAGGTTGTTCTGCAATCAGGAGGAAAGGCACCACAATCAGCATTAACGATAGAATAACCTGAGAGAAGCTTGGCGGCAGGGCCTTGCGTGACAAGAACCAGGCCACCATCATTGGCATGCCGATCTTCATAAACTCACTCGGCTGCACACTACCAAAGCCGGGAATGTCAATCCAGCGTTGTGCACCCATACGCACTTCACCAAAGACCATCACTGCAATCAGGCACAAGACACCGAATACATAAAAGTAAGGTGAGAATGCCTGATAGACTTTGGGTGGAATCTGGGCCAAACCAAACATCACGGCAAAGCCGATCCCGAAACTCATCGCCTGTTTGGTAACAAGCCCGACGTCTTGGGCAGATGCACTATATAAAACCGTCAGTCCGAGTATGGCATTGAGAATTAAAAACAGACAGAGCCAGGGATCAAGGTGAAGTTGTTGCCAACGGGAAAGTTGATTGGCTGTGCTCAAGCCATCACGTGGTGCTTGACGCAAAAATTTGTATTGTGAGCTTGGAGACATGCGATTCTAAATCAAGTAAATCAACGCTTCGCGCATGCTAACATAATCGCCGATTTAGACAATGCAAATTTAGAATTTGTGACATTTATAAGCGCTTAATTTTGCATAAAATCGGCATAAAAAAAGCGACGATTTTGCAATCGTCGCTTGTCTTCAGAGACAAAGCTTATTTTTGAACCAATAATTGATCAAAGTGCTTGGTGAAGACTTCAAGTTCGACCTGGCTTAAGCTTGGGATCAATTTCTTAATCACGATATGCACGGCGGTTTCAACCCCACTGGTTGCCACACTGGCAACGCCACGTTTGACCATACCCAGACCCAGAGTCTTGTTATATTCAGTCATAAAGTGATGAATCAGCGCATCAGCGAAAGTCTTAAACTGTTGTGTTAATACATCGCGTTGCTCTTTACCGTTTCCGGCAGCCACTTCGGCAAAGCTCTTTTTCATGTCAGTCACAAGGCTATCTGGTAATACTGTACCGATGCGTTGTTTACCGTCATTGTCAATGAACAGGCTCTTTTCCATAAAGGCTAAAGATTCACGCACCTGATCATTTGACGCTTTGCCTAACAACTGTTTCATGAGTGTTTCAACAATGCCGCGAATTTTAATCGCCAGACCTTCGGTCGTATCCCGTTTATCACTTGGTGGAAACTGCTGAACCAGGTGAACCAACATGGTGTCAATTAACTCATCAGTAAGCTGTAGAGAGATTTTGTCACGTAAAGGGTATTGAGGCTCTTTACTGTCACGATTGGCTTGTGCAAGCTGAATGTCCTGACTCAAACTTGCTGACGGAAGAATACCGAAATAACTGGTCATTGAAGAACGTCCTCTATATATCAAATTTATTCGTTTTATTGTCGTGCCAAGCGAATTGGCTCGGGCATCCATGACAAATCTGATACTCGGCATGGGTTAATATCCAAGCCCCCGCGACGAGTATAGGTTGCATAAACCATCAGTTTTTCAGGTTGCAAAAGTTGCCAGATATCGGCAAAGATTTGCTCGACACATTGCTCATGGAAACCATTATGCTGACGGTACGAGATAATATAAGCTAAAACGCTGCGATAACAAGGCTTTTTACCTTGCAAGCGAATAAAAACTGTACCCCAGTCTGGTTGACCTGTGACCGGGCAATTACTTCTTAAAAGATGAGAGTAAAGTTCAATTTCTACGTTTTCTTCGGCCGTAGCATCGAATTGCAATAAGGTTGAATCCGGATGTTCTGAAAGACGCTCAGGAACCAAATCATCAATGCAAATGCCTTGCGGTTTTGAAATCTCCAAGTCATCAACTTGAAATAGCTGTAATTCAACTTGAGCACCCGCAGCTTTGGACAGATCCTGTTCAACTGTTGCAATAAAGGCTTGTTTCGAATCAAATTGCGTAAAGTTCATGCTATTGAAATACAGCTTGAGTGACTTTGATTCAATTAAGTTCGGTGAGCTGGCTGGCAGGGTTAAACGGCCAATCGCCACCTGAGGCAAACCTAGCTGATTCAACCATGAAATTTCAAAAACATGCCACCAGTCTTTACCTTGAGTAATGCCTTCAATATGCGCATATTGTTGACGAGACTCAGCACGGGCAATTGGAAATAAAACTTCCGGTTGATATTGAGTCGGGTATTGGGTATCTTTACCCAATAAAGAAAGTTCAACACTCATTCACGCATTCCTGAACCACGAGCTAATAAATGATAGGCAATTGCATAGAGGACAACACAGCACAGGGTCACAACACCTAAAGAGAAGGCCACATTGACGTCACTGTGTCCTAAAATGCCATAACGGAAGGCATTGACCATATATACAATCGGATTAACTAAAGAGACGTTTTGCCAAAAAGGGCTTAATGCACTGATGGCATAGAACACACCACCTAAGTAGGTGAGCGGGGTCAATACGAAAGTCGGGATAATGGAAATATCATCAAAAGACTTCGCATACACGGCATTAATAAAGCCACCCAGAGAAAATAATAATGAAGTAATAATGACGGTGTAGATCGTCACAAATAAATTATAAATTTCTAAATGTGTAAAGAACAAACTCATGATGGTCACAATCAGGCCAACCAGAACGCCACGGCTGACACCACCAATCACATAACCCCACAGGATTAAGTGCAGTGGCACGGGACTCATAATCAGTTCTTCAATACTTTTCTGGAATTTTGCACTAAAGAAACTCGAAGAAACGTTGGCATAACTATTGGTAATGACAGCCATCATGATCAAACCAGGCACGATGAACTGCATATAGCTAAAGCCACCCATTTCACCAATACGTGAACCGACCAGATTTCCGAAGATCACAAAGTACAAACTCATGGTGATCGCTGGTGGCAGCAAGGTTTGTGGCCAGATGCGCATAAAGCGACGAATTTCTTTGACAACTAAAGTCCAGAGCGCAGTTTTTAATTGACTGAAGTTCATTCATTCGCTCCTGCAAGATTTTTCTCGACCATTTTCACGAATAACTCTTCCAGACGATTCGATTTATTCCGCATACTGTTTACTTGAATGTTCTGAGACTGCAATAACAGGAACAGGTCATTCATACTGTGGGCTTTATCCATGGTGACTTCGAGAGTCACAGGATCAATTAGATTAAATTTAAAGCCGATAATATTCAGGTCAAAACCACTAATCGGTTCAGCCAGATCACAAATGAATGATTCTTCATTCAACTGATTAAGGAAGCCTTTCATGGTGGTATCTTCTTTAATCACACCACGATCGATAATCGCAATGCGACGACACAACATTTCTGCTTCTTCTAGATAGTGCGTGGTCAGAATGATAGAGGTACCGTTGTCATTCATTTCAGTGAGAAAGTCCCACATCGAACGGCGCAATTCAATATCAACACCGGCAGTAGGTTCATCCAGAATCAGCAGCTTCGGCTCATGCATCATGGCACGTGCAATCATCAAACGGCGTTTCATACCCCCTGAAAGCATACGTGATTGAATATTACGTTTTTCCCATAGGCCCAGCTTTTCTAAATAATGTTCGGCACGTTGTTCTGCTACTTTTTTAGGAATGCCGTAATAACCGGCCTGGGTCACTAGAATATCGAAGGTTTTTTCGAATTGACCAAAGTTAAATTCTTGAGGAACAACACCAAGACATTGTTTTGCTTGAGAAGGATGGGTATCTAAGTTATGTCCAAAAATCTCAACTGAACCAGATGTTTTTTTGGCTAAAGAGCTAATGATACTGATCGTCGTCGATTTTCCTGCACCATTAGGACCTAATAATGCATAAAACTCACCCTCAGGTACGGTTAAATTAATACCTTTTAACGCCTGAAAACCATTACGATAAGTTTTGGACAAATCGCTCAACACCAAAGCATCAGTCATAAACGTCTCACGTTGTTAAATAGAACGGGTATTTTGAGCGATATAAAAAAATAAACCAAGTAGAAAAATAGGTTTATGGCGTGTTAAAAACAGAACGTTGTGTATTCAAGCCGATTTAAAAGAGAATAGTCCTGTTTTTTATCCAGTTTGGGGCTTAAAACTAATAATATCGTAATAAAAAACATGAAATTGTTGTTTTAATAAGCAAAAAACATTTTTGTTTAAGCCTACATGTTTACCAATATGTTTTTTTTGCCTATGATGTGGCTCGCATGCGCTCATAGCTCAACTGGATAGAGTACAGGTCTCCGAAGCCTGTGGCGTGGGTTCGAGTCCCGCTGAGCGCACCAAATTTACATTTTAAGACTAAAAAAATTACTCATATATTATATCTATTCAATCAGTTAACTCTTAATACTTCTCATCAATTGTAGCTACCCAGCTTTTTCCTCATGATAATTTTGCAGTCCACAGGTAAATTAACCTATTGATAATTGCTACAACCCAAAACATCAATGTGTTGGATAAAACATGTATAAGAAAATATTAGTATTAAGTTTGCTTCTGGGTGCAGGTTGTACGGATTCTTATAAAAAGGTCGCAGATGTTGAAAGATCAGATTATCTGGCGATGACTACTTTTGTGAATCGACTTTCTAAACAATTGGTTGATCTTGATACTCAGGTTCGGGCTGATAAGAATCAGGTGAGATTTAATAATATAGATGCCAACTCAAGTTATTTTTTCTTGCCAGAGCAACATTGGCTAGATATTAAAGTATCAAAACGACCCGATCTCGAAAGTTGGAGCGAGGTTGTTGTCTCTTCAAGATATCCGAATGATTATCAGGCTTCAAAAAATGAGGCATTAAAATATTGTCGGGATTTATTGAAACTTGCGAATCCCAATTTTGCTGATGTATTTAATCAACTATCCAAAGAGTTTGAGGCATCGTCACAAGGACGAAAATATAATAGCTTGTTAAAAACAGAAGGGCTATATCTGATTGTACTGGATGGAGAACCTTTTGAAAGAGGTGCTCCATTTGTATGTTCAGTCACTCAAAGCTCATAAATGATTCATCAAATCTTTATTGATTATGATAAATGCTGTACAGAATAATTAATCAGTTTCAAGGTTTGATTCAATTGACTTGGTGGAATCCGTGATTCCTGTAATGTGGTAATCCATTGCATCTGACAAGCTTTCAGCTGATTTAATGAATCAATCGACTGAATTTTTTGTATTAGCGGGCGAGCCATCAGACCACAATAACTGCTTAGTGTCTGAACCATGACCTGCTGGATTTCAACAAAAGCAAGTTTTTCCAGTTCAAGTGTTTCTTCAACTATAGGTGCCGGTCGAATTATTTGTTTTTCTTGAACTGGTGACGATTGAGTAGATAGGGCCTCATCAAAAGCAGCCATTGTTGACGTTGTTTGGCTTTGTTGTTTATTTACAGGTGAGGACTGCTGTTGTGCCAATAGTCCCATATCAATCAGTTGTTGCACCAGTTCGGTGGGTGCGATCCGTTGCTTATACGCCTGATCAAGCTCTTTAAAATCTTCGTGATCAATTAGAAGTAATAAACGACGTTGGCGGGCGGTTAAAGCAATACTGCGTTGTTGTAAGGCATTTTGCCCAAGTTCAGTTTTAAAAAAATGTGACATCTCTTAATTTCCCCCTAATCAAGATAAGACGGAAATTAAGATAGAGTTAAAAAATGACAGTAATATTAACAATTTATTAAATATTGCTGCCTTTTAAAATCAAGATCGAAGGCTGTTAAGCTGCTTTGGCTTTGAGTTTATTCGACTCATTTTGCTTCTAAAGCTTTGCGTAAATACGGGTCCAGATCTTCCTGACGCATCAACCATTGAATATAGTCGGCAGGAAGGTCCTGAATGGCAGTCCCTTTATGTTTGCCAAAGGTGATACTTTTAGGAATGCGTGCCTGTTCTGAGGCAACATAGAGTTGTTCAATATCTTGAATATTCAGCTGATGAATAATATGCATCAGGATATTGGCTGTTAAGATAATGTCGGCATCGGCACGATGCGCACCTTTAAGCATTTCACGCGCTTTATCGCTACCTTTAGAAATCAGATAGATGAGGGCGGAGATATTGTGTGCTTCAGCATTTTCCCAGACATGGCGTGCAAGGGCTAAAGTACAGATTGGCTTTAGTTGAGATACATCGACACCACAACGGGCAATAGCGGCAATATCATAGTCAACGTTATGACCAATAATATAGGTGGTTTGAGTCGGAAGCTGAAACTCATTATAAAAAGGTTGACCCACCAGATCAGACTCTAAAATATGGTGCACTGCCATGGCAGCATAAGAAATCGGTTGTCCAACCTGATAAAGCTGATCAAAAATCTGCTTTTTATCTAGACTGAGTTTTCCATTTTCGATTTCAATGGGAGCGTAGGCAATTTCAATCGGCAAACCATTCAAGGTATGTGTTTCTGTATCTAGGATGATGGCTTGCATGAAAGTCGACCTGAGCTGAGTGGAGAATGCCAATATCTTACAAGAAATTTATTTGAAACAGGATTGAATCCGTAAAGGTCACTTTATTTTTTTTAAACATAAAATTGAGTTTGGATAAATTAACAGCGAAAATTGAAAAAATACTTGAACAATTTGATATTAAGCGCATTCTTATGGAAGGAATTGCCTTAGTAAAAAAAATACTAAGTATTAAAATGAAAAACAAAATAGTTCAGGGAAAACTGTATGAAAATGAAATTATTATCCATTGCGATGTTGAGTTCGAGCCTATTGTTGACGGCATGTGGTGGCGGTGATGATGGCGATACAACCTATACACCGAAACCCGAAGTTCCTGAGAATAATATTAAAGATCCAGTTGTGGGGGTTCCAGTAGCATATACCAAAACAGATTTTAGCGCGGTGGCTACGGAAAGCTCGGTATTGACCTATAAGATGTTGGGGCAGAATGGTAAGGAAACGATGGCAACTAGCCTGTTGTTTGTTCCAGGCGGGCCAACACCTCCAGGCGGATGGAAAATTGTTGCATGGGCACATGGTACAACAGGGGTGGCAGATCAATGTGCGCCAAGTCGTAATGTAACTAACCCTTACATTCAAAGTATGATTACGCAATTACTTGCTGCTGGTTACGTGGTGGTTGCGCCTGATTATGAAGGCTTGGGAGAACCAAGTGGCCGAGAATTGCATCCATTCTTGAATGTTAAGAGTGAGGCATTCTCTATTACCGATGCAGTAGTTGCTGCACGATATTATTTAGC
Organism: Acinetobacter sp. 'aerobic (ED)'; assembly: GCF_904886855.1. NCBI lineage: Bacteria > Pseudomonadati > Pseudomonadota > Gammaproteobacteria > Moraxellales > Moraxellaceae > Acinetobacter > Acinetobacter sp. 'aerobic (ED)'. Next base: position 690,869 of record NZ_CAJHGI010000001.1, on the reverse strand, counting down.
AGGACAAGGTAAAGTTGTATCTCGTCAATGGATGACCGTAGGGCATTCACAAGGTGGGCAAGCGGCATTAGGGGCAGCACAATATCAAAGCCGTGCCAAGTTGGATTATAAAGGAACGATTGCTGTTGCACCTGCATCTAATTTGGCGGCTATTTTGGTTAATGGTAATGCATCCGTTGAAAATGCACCATTACCACAAAAAATTGAAATGTATGCGCAACTAGATACATTTACTGCCTTAATTACCGCTGGACTAAGAAACCTTGAACCAAGCTTTAGCTATACCAATGTATTCCAGTCGCCAACGGATGGGATCGCTAACAATGCAGAAACGGATTGCTTTGATGTGCTAGGTAAAAAGTTTGGAGCCGCCATGCAGAAATATGCACTGAGCAATGGTAATTTAACCAATTATCCTCGTACACAAACCAATTTTATGGCTGTGCCATTGGTGAAAACATTTCTGGAAAAGGATTCGCAACCCGCTCAAGTGAAGTTGAATCAGCCTGTCACGATTTATCAAGGTGCACAAGATACTACCGTTCCTAAAGCGGCAACGGATACTCTTGTTGCGCTCGCTCAGAATAAAGGCTCCAAAATCCAATATCTTACTAGTGCCGAATGGGATCACGGTACAGCTTATGTCTTGAATATCGGGAATATTGTCAATGATGTAAAAACTGCGATGCCTGCGAATAATTAAGTCAGTATCCTGACCAGCCCAATCGGTTTATCACGATGATTGGGCTTGTTTCATCAGTTTTTAATGATCTGGGTTTCCCAGCCATCATATTTGGCATTAAATTGCTGGGCTAATTTCCAGAGTTGTAGGGTAAATGCATCGATAGACTGTAGGTCTACGTGATCAATTCTGGAAATCTGTAATTGGTAGGGGTGATGTGCTGGCTCAGCAAGGTATGTTTGATTCACTATCTCAAAACCTAAGCCATTAACGGCATTCAAAAAATTTGTACTGTCATTTTCATTCTGAAAATAAATCCAGTGATCTACAGGTCGGGCAAGCTCAAGATTGTCTCCGTGACTTTGAAGGTTCTCAATGACCGCTCTATTGGAAATCGTTTGCATGATTTCTTCACTGGGAAACATATAATTCAAATAGGTTGACCAGCTTGAATCGTTCTCTTTACTGAGTCGATAGCTATAGTCTGGATACCTTTGCATGATGTGATGAATGCTATGTTCGACATCTACGCCATCCTGAGCATAGAAATAAAATGTTCTCAAGTGATTATGGGTTAAACGTCCTACATAAAGTATCGGATGGTGATTTGTGAGTGCGGGAATGATTTGATCTTCCATCTCGGCCAGATGATCGAACTCTTCACTGGAAGATAACCCGTCTTCTCTGGAGTGGTTCATTTGTATTTCCACCCATACTAAGGTTGATCTTTCTGGTAGCGGTGCCACATCTGCTAAAGCGAGATTTAAGAAATAACTGGCCGGCTGTTTTTCTATTTGGCACATATAAAAATTCCAATTTTCAGGAACTTCTAATATCTGTTTCTCAGCGGAGTTGTTTGGTGTACGATTTTTCTTCGAAAGAAATTTGTCAATAAATCCCATTTGCATATCCTTTTTTATTTGATTGATAGAATACCAAGCAAGATCAGTAAAATTCAGCAAGAATTTAATCAATATCAATCTGTGAAAAGGCAAACTTCGTGCTACAATACGCACCAATCTTTAGCACGGCTTAAAAGCCCTAATTTATAGGACCCTCCGCTAATGTTTGCCAATATTTCTATTGCTGAATTTGATCCAGAATTAGCTCAAGCGATTGCTTCTGAAGGCGTACGCCAAGAAGCGCATATTGAGTTAATTGCATCTGAAAACTATTGTTCACCAGCTGTGATGGAAGCACAGGGATCAAAACTTACTAACAAATATGCAGAAGGCTATCCTGGCAAACGCTACTACGGCGGTTGTGAATATGTTGACGTGATCGAGCAACTTGCAATTGATCGCGCAAAAGAATTATTCGGCGCTGATTACGCAAACGTTCAACCACACGCTGGTTCTCAAGCGAACTCGGCTGTTTACCTTGCGCTTCTTAATCCGGGCGATACCGTATTGGGTATGAGCTTGGCGCACGGTGGTCACTTGACTCACGGTGCTAAAGTAAGCTTCTCTGGTAAGACATATAATGCAATCCAGTATGGTTTAAACCCAGAAACGGGTGAAATCGATTATGAAGAAGTTGAACGTTTAGCTTTAGAACATAAGCCACGCATGATCGTTGCCGGTTTCTCTGCATATAGCCAAGTTGTAGACTGGCAGCGTTTCCGTGACATCGCTGACAAAGTAGGTGCGTACCTTTTTGTTGATATGGCTCACGTTGCAGGTCTTGTTGCTGCTGGCGTATATCCAAACCCGGTACAAATCGCAGACGTAACCACTACAACGACACATAAAACGCTTCGTGGCCCACGTTCTGGTTTGATCCTTGCTAAAGCAAACGAAGAAATCGAGAAAAAACTTCAATCGGCTGTATTCCCGGGCAACCAGGGTGGTCCGTTGATGCATGCGATTGCTGCAAAAGCAATCTGTTTCAAAGAAGCAATGTCTGCTGAATTCAAAACTTACCAGCAACAAGTTGTGAAGAATGCTCAAGCAATGGCTGAAGTATTAATCGCACGTGGTTATGATGTTGTGTCTGGTGGTACAGAAAACCATTTATTCTTATTGTCTTTGATCAAACAAGACGTAACGGGTAAAGATGCGGATGCGTGGTTAGGTGCTGCACATATTACTGTAAACAAAAACGCGGTTCCAAATGACCCACGTTCTCCATTTGTGACTTCTGGTATCCGTATTGGTACGCCAGCAGTGACCACACGTGGTTTTGGTGAAGCTGAAGTGCGTGAACTTGCTGGCTGGATCGCTGATGTGATCGATAGCAAAGGTGATGAGAAAGTTATCGCTGATGTAAAAGCAAAAGTTGAAGCAGTTTGTGCAAAATTCCCGGTATATGCAAACTAATTTGTATAGCTGAAAAAAGCGCCGTCAGGCGCTTTTTTTATCGCTGTGTTTTATGCAATTTGTAGGCGATTAAACTTCTGTAAAAGTTCAGTTTGGGTTTCAGGGTAGTGCGGATCGGGTCTGATACAGTCAATCGGACACACCGCCACACAAGTGGCTACTTCATAAAAACCGACACACTCGGTACAGCGGAGTGGGTCGATTTCATAGACTTTTGCACCTTCATTAATCGCTTGATTGGGACATTCAGGCAAACACATGTCACAGTTGATACAAGCGCTGGTAATTAACAGTGCCATATTAATCTGCCGAATAGGCTAAAGCTGTCGAATGCAATTGCTCAGTGGCATCAGATAAATGACGGATCAGCAGCGCATAAGCAATATCAATCTCTGGAGAGAGGGGAATTTCGACGATGTGACCTGAACCTTTGGCATTTTCAATGGCATTGCCTTTAAGATCGCGCATCTGTTCTAATTTGAAGTTGATATTGCCTTTGGGTGTCATCAATTCCAGTGAGTCGCCGACCAGAAAGCGGTTTTTGACTTCAATCCGAATATGGTCGCCATTACGCCCGATCACTTCACCACAGAACTGTTGGTAGTCAAAGTGAGATGAACCATCTGCATAGTTTTGATAATCCTGATGCACATGACGACGTAAGAAGCCCTCGGTATAGCCTCGATTAGCCAAGCCTTCCAGTTGGCTCATTAAGCTTGCATCAAATGTCTTGCCTGCAAGTGCATCATCTATGGCCTTACGGTAAATCTGCGCGGTACGGGCACAATAAAAATAGGATTTAGTACGACCTTCAATTTTGAGTGAAGCTACTCCAATTTTAGTAAGTCGATCCACGTGCTGTACTGCACGTAAATCCTTTGAATTCATGAAATAAGTGCCATGCTCATCTTCTTCAGCCGCAAACATGTCTTCATCATTACGCTGTACCAGAACGGTTTGCGCTGAAATCGCCGTATCAGGGCGCTGAGCGCAGCAGGTATTTTTGGTATCAAGTTGCTGAACAGGTATCACATCACCATTGGCATCTTCCTGTGCCTCATGGATTTTATACTCCCAGCGACAGGCATTGGTGCAGGCACCTTGATTAGCATCGCGTTTATTCATATAGCCAGATAACAGACAACGTCCGGAATAGGCCATGCAGAGGGCACCATGCACAAAAACCTCCAGTTCGATCTCTGGTACCTGTGTCTGGATTTCCTCAATTTCTTCAATTGACAATTCACGAGACAAAATAATGCGGCTGAGACCGTAATCTTTCCAGAATTTTACTGTGGCCCAGTTAATGGCATTGGCTTGTACCGAAAGATGAATCTGCATTTCAGGGAAATGTTCGCGTACCATCATGATCAAGCCTGGATCAGACATAATCAATGCATCCGGTTGCATGGCAATAATCGGTGCAAGGTCACGGATAAAATTTTTAAGCTTGCTGTTATGCGGCTGGATATTCACCACCACATAAAATTTTTTGCCTAAGGCGTGCGCTTCATCAATCCCGATTTTTAGATTGTCATGGTCAAATTCATTATTCCGTACACGTAAGCTATAGCGAGGCTGGCCAGCATAGACCGCATCTGCGCCATAGGCAAAGGCATAGCGCATATTTTTAAGCGAACCGGCAGGAGAGAGTAATTCGGTATTCATCATGCAAAAAAAGGCATATAAAAAATAGGGAATTATTCTAAAAAGTTCAGGAACAGGATTCAACCTAGCATTTTGCTCAGGATTTTATTGTCGTGTAGAGAAAGCACAGCCCATAAAAAAGCACCCGAAGGTGCTTTCTAAGAAATTAGTGATGACGATGCTTTCTCTTTTTCTTGTATTTTTTAGATTGGTGATTGTCATAGTAACGGTCTTGACCTACTTTACGGCCTAAGGCTGAACCACCTGCGGCACCCGCAGCAGCACCGATATAACCGCCTGTTGTACCGCCAAGGTTACGTCCTACGGTATAACCACCCACGCCACCTAGACCACCACCAATCGCAGCTTCAGTACGTGTACGTTTGCTACTTGCAGCAGCTGCACCACCAGCACCACCAAGCGCAGAGCCAATCATTGCGCCGTTATTGCCACCAATTTGTTTACCGAGTGCCGTACCCACGACACTGCCGAGAGCAGATGTTGCTGCCACACGAGTTCCGTTATCGGCATGAGCGACAGTAACAAGTGATGAAGTTGCAAAGATTGCACCACATAACCAAGCGTTTAATTTCATTTTTGACTCCGTGTCCGCCAAAAAATCGGACCTCTTTGTAATGGCTGCAAATGTAACAAAGTTTGAGAATGAAAGTGTGGAGAAGCATGCCAGAAGTATTACTCTTTGGTGTCCAGATTGTAATCTTTTGTTTTAGATTACCTTTTTTAAAACTGTATAAGTTTTCAAAAACAGTGATTTAGATGGATAATGTTAAAAGCAAGGCTTAAATATTTTTTAAGCCTTTATTGAAAAATATGTATTAATCCTGTGGCTGATCTTTTACAGAATCCTCATCCAGCTTAAGTTGACGGGGATGAGGTTCTGTTTGCAGGCGCAAATAATTAAGATCACGAATATTCTTTTGAGTGGCGACCACACCGAATAAACTGAGCAGGAAAGACATAATATAAAAGCCTTTTTCGCTCATGCTCAGTTCAGCATTCCATAAGCTAATCAGTAATAGCACAATACACACTGCCATGGAGGCCCAGCACAGTCCATAGTAAATGGCCGTTACCGGAATCTCTTCGAGCTGGTCACGGACAGTTTTCTGAAGGGAGGCTGCCGAGAAAAGTCCATAAAGTAAAATCACCAGATAATAGCCTTTTTCATGCAAGGGCATGTTGGCATTCCACAACCCAATCATAAAGCCGACAGCACCGGCAAGTAAGGCCACCCAGCTTGCTGCTATAAAGGCCGATGTGGGGCGGTTAATAAAATTATTCATGGTTTATCCTGTTGTTTTATCATTCTATTTGTCCTGTATTATTTATAGCCAAGCGCTGAGCAGAGAACAAGTCGTAAAAACTAAAACTGAACAATTTGTGATGAAATGATGGGGGAATGGTAAGTTCCACTATTTCACTATGTCTTTTAAGTGGCAGAGTCTGTAAACTATGCGCAATTTTTTGATTTTACTCATGCTTCATCTGCACTGAGTCTTTAGATTTTTGAGATATTCCACCCATGAAAGCATCACTCCGTTTAAGACTCGATCAACTTTGTGATCGTCATGAAGAGCTGACTGCATTACTCGCTGATGTAGAAGTGATTTCGGACAATAAACGTTTCCGTAAATTGTCTCGTGAACATAATGATTTAACTGAAATCACCGAAGTTTGGAGTAAGTATCGTCAGGCGGAAGAAGATATTGAAACTGCTGAAATGATGAAGTCAGATCCTGATTTCAAGGATATGGCAGAAGAAGAGATTAAAGAAAATAAGGCACTGCTGGTTGAGCTTGAAGATCAGCTGAATGTGTTGATGATTCCAAAAGATCCAAACGATGCCAATGCAGCTTATCTTGAGGTTCGTGCCGGAACGGGTGGTGATGAAGCTGCGATCTTCTCGGGTGATTTGTTCCGTATGTATAGTAAATACGCTGAAACCCAAGGCTGGCGTATAGAAGTGCTTTCTGAAAATGAAGGTGAGCACGGCGGTTATAAAGAAATCATTTGCCGGATTGATGGTGAAGGGGTTTATGGTCGCCTGAAATTTGAAAGCGGCGCGCATCGTGTGCAACGTGTCCCTGCCACGGAATCACAGGGCCGTGTCCATACCTCGGCATGTACGGTTGCGATTCTTCCAGAAGTGGATGTCGATACCACCGTGGAAATCAATCCTGCCGATTTACGTATCGATACCTATCGTGCATCAGGTGCGGGTGGTCAGCACATTAACAAAACCGATTCTGCGGTACGTATTACCCATATCCCATCAGGTGTGGTGGTGGAATGTCAGGAAGAGCGTTCACAGCATAAGAACAAAGCCAAAGCGATGGCTTTGTTAGTGTCGCGTCTGGAAAATGCCAAACGTGCAGCGGCCGATGCAGCAACCTCAGAAATGCGTCGTGATCTGGTCGGTTCAGGTGACCGTTCAGAGCGTATCCGGACTTATAACTATCCGCAAGGGCGTATGACCGACCACCGTATTAACCTGACTTTGTATAAGTTAGATGCGATTATGGAAGGTGATTTAACCGAATTACTAGATAGCTTGCATCGTGAATATCAGGCCGATCAGCTGGCAATGCTTGCACAGGAAAATGGCGGCTAATGAATATTGCTCAAGCGTTAGAGATTAAAGGTGAAATTGATAGCTATGAGCGCCAAGAGGCGGCATGGCTACTTGAGCATCTTTTGGGGATTAATGCCTTAGAACTGAAACTTCGCCTTGAGCAAGAATTGACGGACATGCAGGAGCAGGCTTTTCTGGAAGGACTGGCCCGTATCGAGCAGGGTGAACCACTGGCCTATGTCACCGGTTCACAGCCATTCTGGACCTTAGACCTGAAAGTGACGCATGATACTTTGGTACCGCGTCCAGATACTGAAATTCTTGTAGAAACGGTATTAAAGCTGCCGCTGGATCAACAGGCCAATATTGTTGATTTAGGTACAGGTACCGGTGCAATTGCGTTGGCACTGGCGAGTGAACGTCCGCAGTGGCAGGTCATGGCGACTGATATTTATGCGCCTACTTTAGCGGTTGCGCAGGAAAATGCGCTTCGGCATGGTCTCATGCAGGTGAAATTTGCCTGTGGTACCTGGTTTGAAGCACTGGATCAGCAGCAGTTTGATTTAATTGTCTCAAATCCGCCATATATTGATCCAGAAGATGTGCATATGCAAAAGCTCAAGTCTGAACCTGAGCGTGCGCTGATTGCAGATCACCATGGCATGGCAGATATTGAAACCATTATCCAGCAAGGCCAGGACTGGCTCAAACCAGAGGGCTGGATTGTGCTGGAACATGGTTATGACCAAGGTGAGGCTGTTCGTCAAATTTTTGAGCAGCAGGGTTTTGAGCAAATCCAGACCATCAAGGACTATGGCGGCAATGATCGGGTCAGTTTAGCCCAAAAGTCTGCTTAATCTTCTATGTAGTGCTGTACGGCTTTTGCTAGATTGGGATTGCCGTATTTTTCCAGCCCATCCACTACGCCTAAGGCATCGACTTTTCCCCGGTTCTGGCTGAGTTTAAATTTACCCGTGATCCCGGTGATCTGAATTTCAATACCCACAATCCCTTGCAGTTGCTGAGCAATGTATTCGGCAGGCGCATCGGACATTTTCCATGGAACAGGCTGATTGGCTTCATGTGTCCGTGTCAGCTTCGCCAAAATGCCGCGTAATGCTTTTTCATCAGATAAGAAATTAATTTTACCTTTGACATGTACCACCTGATAGTTCCATGTCGGTACATGCTGATGGTGCTGTTGTTTGCTGGGATACCAGTTCGGTGAAATATAACCCTGTTCACCGTGAAAGATAATCAGGACTTCTGTGCCGTTTGGGATTTGCATGTGCAATGGATTATTTCTGGCAATGTGCGCAAGCAGTGTCGCCGTTTGATTTTGTTCATCCGGTATCAGTTTAAAAGGCAAATGATTGGCATCCAGTCCTTCGCTACTGTGGCTGATAAGCGTTGCAAACGGATATTCCTGAATCAGTTGATAAAGTTTTTGAGGGTCTTTTTCTTCAAATATTTCAGGAAGGTACATGGCTTAATTCCTTTTACTCATCGACGAGGTTGCGTCTGTTTTTCTTCAAGGGTGAGCTTTTTCGATAACTGCCCGGACTTACACCGCTCCATTTTTTAAAGGCACGATGAAAAGCGCTGGGGTCATGGAAGTTCAGATCGTCGCTAATACTTTGAATCGAATCATCCGTTTTGCTCAGTCGTTCAATCGCGATATCACAGCGAATGTCATTTTTCAGTTGCTGGTAGCTGACACCTTCCTGTTTTAAACGACGCTGGATGGTCGCAGTCGACATATTCAACTGTTGGGCAATATCTTTCAGTTCTGCCCATTCTGAAGGTGCTTGCAGCAGTAATTGTCGGCGTATTTGCAGGCTCAGTGAATTTTCATTCTTAAAACGTACGATCAGGTTGTAAGGGGTATGTCTCAGGAAATCATTGAGCGCCTGTTTGTCTTTTTTGATTTTATGTTTCAGATAATGTGCATCAAATTCTATGCTGTTTTGTGCAGCATGAAACTGGATATTTTCACAGAAACGCACACGATAATCCTGTAGCTCAACAGGAGCATGGCATCTAAAGCTCATTTTATGAAAATGGATACGTTGATCGCTCAGCCAGCACATCAAGCTGTGGACCAGCATCAGAAAGGTTGAATAGGTAAACATCCGCTTCGGTTGTTCACGATCATGCAGGACCAGATAGGCCTTATTGCCTTTTTGAACCAGTTCACCGCGAATATCGTCCAGAATCAGGGCTAGAAACTTGAGAATTTCTTTAATGGCCTGTTCCAGATTCTCGGTATTAAAGGCAAGTTTTGCCAGTAATTGATAGCTGCCACGGCGCATGGGGTGCGTATCCATGCCGAGAAACTCATCATTCATGCTTTCTGCCAGCTCCACCCATAATTGCGCACACTGGGTAACGGGAACGCGTGCTTTGCCTGAGCTTAACAGTTCAGCTGAAATACCTGCCCGATTGGCAATACTGACAATATTTAAGCCGCGACTGGCAGCAACGCTTAATGCTTCCCGAATTAAAGCATTTGAAATTGTATCCTTGGCCGCATTAAGATCGGGAGTGTAGTTTTTGGTCATAGGCCCATGATATACAGGAGAATAAATAGATCGACTGCTCAAAAGTCGCATTCAATTTGCTACTTTTTGAAATTGTATCGGAAAAAAGTTGCCTTTAGGCTTGGTTATAAAAATTTATATCTTTAATTTGATAGGAAACGTAAATGAAAATTCAGGGAAAACATTTTGTTATTACAGGCGGTGGCTCTGGTCTAGGTGCGGCAACAGCTGAATATTTAGTTGAAAAAGGTGCATCAGTCACCTTGGTTGACATGAATGTTGAAGCGGGAGAACAACAGGCACAGGCATTGGGAGCTCAGGCAGAATTTGTAAAACTGGATGTGACCGATGAAGCTGCTGCGGAACAGTTTTTTAAAGATGTACTTGCCAAACATGGCAGTGTTTATGGTCTGATCAATTGCGCCGGCATTGGCCCCTCTGCAAAAGTTGTGGGTAAAGAGGGCGTGCATGATCTGGCGATGTTCTCGAAAACCTTACAGATTAATGTCACAGGGACATTTAATATGCTGCGCTTTGCAGCGGATGCCATGAGCAAGAATAGCGTTGCGGAAGGCGATGAAGATCGCGGGGTGATCGTTAATACCGCTTCGGTGGCTGCTTTTGACGGGCAAATCGGGCAAGCAGCCTATTCTGCTTCGAAAGGTGCTGTGGTCGCAATGACCTTGCCGATTGCACGTGAACTGGCCCGCCATGCCATACGGGTCATGACCATTGCGCCGGGCATCATGGAAACCCCGATGTTAAAAGGTTTACCACAGAACGTACAGGATGCGTTAGGCCAAATGGTGCCGTATCCTTCACGTTTGGGACGTCCAGAAGAATTTGCACGCTTGGTGGCCCATATCGCCGAGAATTCATATCTGAATGGTGAGGTGATTCGTCTGGATGGAGCGATTCGTATGGCACCAAAATAAGCCTTGCTAAAAGTATTCAATTACGCCATAGAACAGTTGTGGACTTTGCCTTCACAACTGTTTTTTCTTTTTTGCTCAAATTTTATATGTTCTGTGAACAGCTTTGCTTCTAAGGTAATAGACCGTGGCTTGATAAAAATAAACGTACTAAAAGGAATTGATATGACATATAGACTGATTCTCTCCGCATGCTTGGGCCTGTGTCTGAGCGGTTGTGTTGGCAATATGAATCCAACGGGTGGAAATTCAACACCGAATTATCCCTATTACAAAACCCGTGAAGCCCGTGTGGTGAAAAAAATTCTGGTCCCTGCGGGTACTACACTGGTCTATGACACCCAGTTTTTGAAGGAAGGTGAACAAGATAAGATCATGCCGGAAGATAAACTTATTGATATTCGTTTTCCGGAAGATCAACCCATGCGCTGGGGCGGTGTGCCTGTCAGCATGATTTCGAAATTTTTTAATTCAGAGATGCACGGCTTTTCTATTTATGCCAACTTTCAGCAACTGGATGCCAGTCAGCGCAGTCGATTTGCGCAATTGTGGCAGAGTTGCGATGATGATCTCGGGATTACTGTCAAAGACGCCAGCGACTGGTCTTTTAACAAGGCCAATATTGCAAATGTAGAAAGTTGTAGTGTCAATTATCAACGTTATTTTAAGCATAACCAGAAACAGCAGCAGTTTCTGAATACCTTGTATCGTGAAATGATGAAAGCTGAATAAACAACACAGGCAATGCTGAAAATCATTGCCTGAGCTTTTGCCGATTATTTGGCCTTGACTTCATCACCAATCAAATAAAAGGTTCCGCCTGCCATATAGTGCAGGCTACGTAATTCTTTTGCAGCGTCCTGAAAATACCAGTGCCCATCACGAAACACGCGAGAATCTGCCCAGGCTGCAACCACAGCGCCAATAAATAAATCGTGTGCTTGCTGGTTATGTGGCTCTGGAATCACTTTGCAAATCAACCATGCCAGACTACCTGTGACCAGCGGTACAGGAAAGGCGTCCTGATAAAACAGTTCGGTTTTGCAATCTGCCAGTTTGGTGGGCTGGTCAAATTTACTAATCGTACCGAGTTGATGCACCATGTCAATTTGCGCGTAACAGGGCACTTGTAGCGCAAAGTAGCCGCTTTGTTCAACCAGTTGACGGGTCTTGGTGCTTTTATCAAGCACAACCGTGACCTTGGCTGGGCTAAATTCCAGTGCACATGCCCATGCTGCTGCCATGACATCCGTATCCTGCTCATGTTGAGCCGATACCAGTACGGTTGGGCCGTGATTGAGTAGACGATAGGCTTTGGAAAGTTCAACGGCGGTAATATGTTGGGCACTCATACGCGATCCAGAAAGGAGATAACACGGATTATTGTTGCATAATCTCTGAGGGAGTAAGGTTTATTTTTACGGTATTTATAACGTTAAGCGCAACAAAAATGGAAGCGTGATTCAGATTTTCCGGTCTAGAACATTCAGCCAGATAATTCATTACCATACCTATCACAGCTTATATTTTTATGCGGTAGTCCAGATGAGCACCGCCCTTATTGCAGCTTTGCGCATGTACATTCATCGGAATTTTATTAATCGATCGTAATTTTGGCCTGAACTGTTATGATTTTGGCGCAGTTTGCTTTAGTCTAAAAATTAAACAATATACAAGGAGGGAAAATTTTACATTGTTTTTGTATGGTAGGAATGATTCCACATACAAAAGTATAGGACTAACACTTTGTAATAAAAATGAAAAATGCTCGGAGCAAAAACGTGAAAAAGAAATATTTAAATGCTATGGCTTTAATGGCAGGCATGTTTGTGAGTAGTGGTACCGTGGTTCACGCAGGTTTGTTTGATTTTCTATCACCCAAGGCCTCATGGCAAAACTGTAATGTGAACGGTTGCTCAGTCGGCGGTAGTACGAACATCACTTCCAGTTATGCAAAAACCAAATATCCGATTTTGCTGGCGCATGGTATGGCCGGCTTCTCCGCGGTTGGCCCATTGCAATACTGGAACGGGATTACTGAAGATCTGGTTGGAAACGGGGCCAGTGTATTTGTGGCACAGCAAGCTTCTTTTAACTCATCTGAAGTACGTGGTGAACAGCTACTGTTACAGGCAAAACAGGTACTGGCAATTACCGGTGCTGAAAAAATCAATTTAATTGGCCATAGTCATGGCTCACAGTCGGTTCGTTATGTGGCAAGCTTATTGCCGAATAAGATTGCTTCAGTAACAGCAGTAGGAGGTCCAACCAAAGGTTCAGATGTTGCAGATGTGGTCGACTCAGTGGTGAAATCACCTGTTGGTCCAGCACTTGCACCGGTTATTGCAGCAGGCGTTAATGCGTTCTTCTCATTGGTCGGTATTGGCTCTGGTCATTATTATGATCAGGATGCGCTTGCAGGGTTAAACTCACTCACAACCAAGGGTTCTGCAGACTTTAACCAGCGTTTCCCGGCAGGTGTACCCACCACAGCCTGTGGATCAGGTGCCGAACTGGTCAATGGTGTCCGTTATTATTCGTGGAGTGGTACCAGCCCGTTTACCAATGCGGCTGACCCGATGGACTATGCGTTAACGGCAACCTCTTTACTCATTTCAGGTGAAAATGATGGCTTGGTACCGCGTTGTTCAAGCCATTTAGGCACGGTCATTCGTGATAACTATGCATTTAACCATCTGGATGAGGTGAATCAGGTATTAGGTTTGGTCGGTTTCTTGCAAAATCCGGTTACGCCGTTCCGTGCACAAGCCAACCGTTTAAAAAATCAGGGACTATAATCAATGCGCTAAAGGGGCATCTGTGCTCCTTTAGCCAGGATGATTTTAAAAAAGGATCAATAGAGCAAGGGATGATGAACGGTAAATTTTTAAATAATAAAACCATCAGTTTGTGTGTCATTATCGGTTTGTTGCTGATATTGGCTTTGATCTACTGGATCTTTAAACCAGATGCTCAAGCGGTTTCACATCCTTTAGGGCAGCAGGCTCAACAACAGCCCCCACAGAGCAATATTGCAGGTGGTGCTACACAAGATCATCAAAAGGGAAAATTACCTGTTCTGGCGGCTTCATTACAAGGCACCGAAATTGATTGTCCAATTCAGGTGGATGCCAACGGTAAACTGATACTGACGGTTGGTATCCGTAGCTGTTTTGATTATTTCTTTTCTAGTCTGGGTGAAAAAACAGAAACTGAGCTGATCGCTGATATTCGTCAATATCTGACTGCGACATTACCAGAGACGGCTTCAGGTTATGCCATTTATTTGTTGGATCAATATGTGGCGTACAGCCATACCCTCAAAAATTTAAAACCCAATGGTAATTTTAAGACGGGTGATATTGAGGGCTTTCAGAAAGTTCTTGATCAGATGTATAAAGTCCAGCAGCAGTTTTTTAATGCGGCTGAGATCAATGCCTTGTTTGGTAATGAACGTAAGCTGAACCAGTTTAATATTGAGCAGATGCGTATTCATGCCAATAAGACCTTAACCGCACAGCAAAAAGCGGCTGAACTGGCAAAATTGATTGATCAACTTCCTACCACCATGGCGGATGGTGTTCGGGTTTCCATGCAATTTACTGAATTACAGCAATTGACCCAAGAAATTCGTGACAAAGGTGGCTCTGCGCAAGAGCTACGCAACATGCGTGAAAGTTTATTGGGGCCAGAGGCTGCGGACCGTCTGGAAAAGGTTGATCAGGAAGAAGCTGGCTGGCAAACACAGGTCAATGGATATCTGGCTGAGCGTGACCAGATTTTAAAAAGTAATGCGAGTGATGCCAGTAAACAGCAGTCGATTAATCAGTTAAGAACTCAGTCTTTTGCCACCAAGGAGGAGTTACTGAGAGCGCAATCTTATGAAATGATGCATGATCGCAAATGAAATAGCTCGTTTGAATAACCTGTATTGAAATCAGCCATTCAAGATTGAGGTTAGAGAGAGTTTTATAGAGCCTAAAGCAGTTTAGGCCCTATACAAATAATAGGCTTAGTTAAGTTGGGCAGAATCAACATTCCACTTTATCTTTTATAGGAAAGTCATTCTAACGAGTATTTAAAAAGTCTTCGATCAGTTCGGCGGTCTGTTTCGGTTGCTCTAAATTAATATTATGGCCTACATTTTTAAAAGCAATAAATTTGGCTTTAGGATAGGCCGCTTGAAGTTTGTTTTGATGCTGGATGCCGAACAGTTGGTCCTGATCACCCCATAAGATCAGCATTGGAGCGGACATCAGCTTTGCGGCATTGCTCAAATCTCCATACATGGCTCCACTCAATACACCTTTCCATACATGCAGCGGTACAACTGCGCTCTCCTGACTTAATATTTCTTCAAGTTTTGAATCAATCGGATTGGGGTTCCATCTCCATTCCTGCATAAACTTCCCATGGGGATCAATCGGCACTTGAAGAGAGTGTATATTGTCCCATAACCAATTACCTGGCCCATTTATTCCAATATTCAATGTAGAGGATATCAGGACGACTTTATTCACGCGATCTGGATAAGCCGTAGCCAATACTTGAGTCGTTAAAGAACCTAATGAATGTCCAACAACGTCGGCTTTGGCAATTTTTAATTTTTTAAGGAACAGGTTGGCATCACTGGCTAAATCTGTATATGCATAACAGCATGCAGGCGCGTCAGATTGGCCATGGCCACGTAAATCAATCGCATAAACATGTCTGTTTTTGAGATAGGGCATGATTAAAGACCAGGTGCGGCTGCTGTCGGTATAGCCGTGTATGAATAATAACGGTTTACCGTCAGTGTTACCTGCTTCGATATAAGACAGGTTGATACCATTATCGAGGTGTATTTTTTTCTTGGCATGTACCCATTGTTCTTGTGTAGGGATTGGAATTATTTTTGCACTGCAATCGAATGCCAAAAATAGCAAGATTAAAAAGGCAGTATTCCTAAGTAAAGACATATATCAACTCCATGATGGTCTTAAAATGATTCTTTATTACAGAAATTGAGAGAAGGCTTGTCAATTGGAGCAGAAGCGTTGAACTGGGATATCAGCTGTTTAAGACGGAATAATTTCGTGCTGGATACAACTGGGTTGAGTAATAAATAATAGTTTTCTATAACAGTTAGGCTTTTGTTTTTAAATAATTAAATATGATTTTAAAAGAATTGCGGCAACTGGACATTAAGATGATTTACCCAGATGCTATAGCGAGTTGGTCCCAATTTTATCTACTTTAGTGGACGTGGAATAATGGAATGAACTGTTAATAAAAATGTATTTTGCAGTATTAATCTTTTTAGTTTCATTAAGACAAGTAGAAATTAGCGAGATAAAAATAAAGCTGCGCCAAAAGAAAACAGTGTTCGACTTAATTTACTACTTTCCTCCATCCTTCCATCGACTTAGAATCAGCATTCCCTTAAACAAAGAAGTAAGCCACGTGTCAGACCATTTAGAAAACGAATTTGAGCTAAGCAATGAGGAAATGCATCTCTATAGCCGTCAGATTTTACTGGATGGTTGGGATATCGAGGCACAAGAACGGCTAAAACTTGCCAATGTACTGATCATCGGTGCAGGGGGAATCGGCTGTACCAGTGCCGAACTGTTGGCACGTGCCGGGGTAGGTAAAATTACGATTATCGATGCGGATACCATTGAGATCAGTAATCTACAACGACAAATTGCATTTACCTCTAATGATTTAGGTCGATATAAAGCTGAAATATTGGCAAAACATCTCCAAGCCATTAATCCATATATACAAGTCAATTATCAAAATATACGTTTCGATGCAACAAATGCGCATGAACTCGTACAGCATCAGGATGTAGTGTTAGATGGTTGTGATAATTTTACCACCCGTTATCTGGTCAATGCAGTATGTAAAAAATATCAGGTTCCGTTAATTAGTGCTTCAGCCATTGGCTTTGAAGGGCAAATGTTTATGGTTGAGTCAGACTCAGCCTGTTATGAATGCTTATTTCCAAAGGAAGAGCATGCCAATGAAGGGCTACGCTGTGCTGAGTCTGGTGTATTGGCAACTACACCTGTAATGATAGCGTCATTACAAGCACATCACACTTTGCTATTTTTAGGATTAGGTTTAACACCACTGAAGCAAAAACTGTTGCTCTGGAATGGCCTAAACCTGTCGCAACGCATTCTTAAATTTGAAAAAGATGTAAATTGTCCAGTTTGTCAGGCAACTTGATCGGTAAAATGAGCAAAATTTGCTAAACTAATGCCATCTGTGAGGCAAGAAAGATTATGAAAAGAAATATTTTATTCGATGGATTACGCTCTGTTGCACGTATCGGTGAAACAGTGGTGGTTGCAGCACAAGCAGGTGTGAAGTATGCAACTGAGAAACCAAGCAATGCCAAACTCATGCGTGAAACCTTTGAGTCGCTTGGTTCGACTTATATCAAGCTGGGTCAGTTTATTGCCAGTACGCCGTCTTTATTCCCGCGAGAATATGTACAGGAGTTTCAGGGCTGTCTAGATCAAACCCCGACTTTACCGTTTAGCTATATTCAAAAGGTTTTGGCAGAAGAGTTTGAAGGCCGCAACCTCAATGAAATTTTCAGTTTTATTGATGAAAAACCGTTGGCGTCTGCCTCAATTGCACAGGTGCATCCGGCCAGACTGGTCACCGGTGAAGACGTGGTTTTAAAAGTACAGAAACCGGGTGTGGAAACGATTCTGTATACCGATCTGAATGTCGTGCACTGGGCAACCAAATTACTGGAAAAAGCCGTGCCAAAAATCAAGTTTGCATCGCTTTCTGAAATTGTGGATGAGATCAAGACACGCATGGTACGTGAAGTTGATTTTATTGAAGAAGCACAAAATCTGGATGACTTTATCCAGTACCTGAACATTTCAGGCAATCAGGCTGCGACTGCACCCAAAGTGTATCATCAGTTTTCGACCCGTCGTGTACTGACCATGCAGCGTTTATATGGCGTGCCATTAACCGACTTTGATGTGGTTAAGCAGTATGCCAAAGATCCTACCCAAGTCCTGATTACAGCCATGAATACCTGGTTTGGTAGTTTGATGTTGTGCAAGAGTTTCCATGCAGACTTACATGCCGGTAACCTGATGCTGCTGGAAGATGGTCGTATTGGCTTTATCGATTTCGGTATTGTCGGTCAGTTAAAGCCGGAAGTCTGGACGGCATGTATGGCCTTTATGGATGCGTTACAACATACCAACTATGTGGCAATGGCTGAGAATATGCTCAAGATGGGGATGACCCATCAGAAAATTGATACTCAGGTATTGGCAGATGATCTGGAGCGTTTGTTTAGTGGAGTATTACTGGCAGATCCGCAAGAAATTCTAAGTTCGAATCCGGCAGATCTGAATGACATCATGATGGATATGGTGGCTGTGGGTGAACGTCATGGCATTAAGTTCCCGCGTGACTTCGCGTTATTATTCAAGCAAATGTTATATTTTGATCGTTTCATGCGTGTTCTCGCACCTTATACCGATATTTATGCTGACCAGCGTTTGAAAATGGTTCACAATATTGAACCTGCTTCGTTTTTAAAGCATTAATTTATTTATCGGTTCAATAGGTCATTATGGATGCCATTATCATTGAAGGGTTAAAGGTGGATACGGTCATTGGCTGTTTCAACTGGGAACGCCAGATTATTCAACCTTTAATGCTAGATCTCACCATTCATAATGATCTATCCCAAGCTGCGCACTCGGATGAGTTGGAAGATACGCTCAACTATGCTCAAATTTGTGAGCTTGCAGCTCAAGTCATTCAAGACGCGCAACCTAAACTGATTGAGCATGCTGCTCAACTGGTGCTTGAGTGTTTGTTTAGCACTTTTCCTTCGATCGAATCGATCACTATCACCATTCGCAAACCCGCCATTATTGCTCAAGCTAATGCAGTAGGAATTCGCCTTGAACGCAACAGACACAGTTTTTGCGCTCGCACTGGCGAGTAATCTTCAGCAGCAACAAAATTTCACTTTTGCTTATGAGCAGATTGCCCAGCTCGGTAGAGGGGTGTTTTCTCCGATTTATGAAATTCCTTGTCGGGATGGAATCGGGGCAGATTACTGGAACTCGGCATGTCTGTTAAGCAGTCGACTCGGCGTTGATGAAGTCATTGAATTGCTTAAAAGGCTGGAACAACAATCGGGACGGATTCGTCCATCACACCAGATCACGCTAGATATTGATGTAATTGCCTGGGGAAAGGATTTAGACACTATGCAGTTTAATCCTAAGAAGTTACCTCTGGCGCTGGATGTGAAAATTCCTTTATTTGATTTATGGCCACATGCTGATTTAAGCTATGATCAAAAGATAAACTATCCTGTCATTACAATGTAATTTGTTTGAATGTAATCTCATAATAATTAGGACCATTGTTCATGAAAAGTATTTTAATTTTATCGGCTTTGACGGTATTACTTTCCGGTTGTGCAGCCATGAGTGTTGAGCAATGTAAAACGGCTAACTGGTTGATCGTGGGTGAAAAAGACGGTTCGGCCGGGCATGAATCGCGTCTAGATAAGTATTATTCTTCTTGCCAGAAAGCCAATATTGTTCCCAATCAAAGCCTGTATGAAAAAGGCTATCAACAAGGTCTGGGCTATTACTGCCAGCCTGAGAATATCTTTAGTGAAGCCTTGGATGGACGGGGTGATTACAGGGTCTGTCCGGCGGAAAAGCGCCAGACTTTACGACCTTATTATCAGGCTGCCAATGAATATTATCTGGCTGATTCAGAGTTCAGTCGCTCACAGAGTGAGATGAACCGTTACTTAAAGGAGCTGGAACGCACCGATCTTTCCTCTAAAGTTCGAGATGATTATAAGAAGCGTTTATATGATCTACGTATCAATAGCAGCAGTGTCCAGTCGCGTTATCATAATGCAGTCCGCAATATGGAGCGCTTTAAGGCTGAGCATGGCTTGAATTAAGTTAAAATATTGATTGGAACAGCCTGTAATTTTTCTTACAGGCTTTTTTGTTTTGTGATTAAACATTTAAATTACAGACCCATGCCGAGATCAATGTTTAAATATTCAATTGAATCAACCGCAAGGGATGCAGCATGCACATCAAATTTATTACGGTTGGAGTGATGGCCTATGTAGTCATGAACTCCGCTTATGCCATTGATGCCAAATATAGAGAACAACTCGAACGTTCAGGCTGTACGCAAATCAGTGAAGCGCAAGGTTGTGACATCAATAAGACCGCAGAAGAAAATATCAAGGCTGGCTTTAGCATACCCGATGCAGTTGCAACGCCGGAACCTGCGGTCAATCAACCGCAATGGATTGCTGAAAGGTCAGATGGCTCGACCTTGGCAACCATCCGAATTGATCCGCAGCAACGTGTCTGGGTGAACGATACCCGAGTGGCAGCCACTCAGAAAAATGGCCAGTTTGAGTTTAGACAAGGCAAGATTAACTATACGATTTTTACTGATCTGGAAAAGCAGCCACAAAGTTTCTGGTCGGACCGTTATTCAACAGATAAAGGAAAAATTGTGTTTCGCTGATCTTTGAACAAGCGTGTTTATGAAGATTTTAAAATAAAAAAGGGAATTAAAAATTCATAATTCCCTTGAATGATTTATAGATAATAACTGGTTTTTGTCATTAATTTTGAAATCGCGGTCATGGTAATACGCACAGGCACCGGTAAATCCACACCACCTGCATTTAATGCAGTATCACGATGATGCAACTCATCTTCATTCATCTGCTCAAGGATCTTGCGGGAGCGGTCATCATGCGCTGGCAATTGCTGGATATGTTCCTGTAAGTGCTGGCTGACCTGTCGTTCTGTCTCTGCAACAAAACCTAAACTGTATTTATCGCCTGCAATCCCTGCAATTGCACCCATGCCATAAGACAAGCCGTACCAGATCGGGTTCAAGACACTGGTATGGCTATCCAGTTCTTTTAAACGATCTTCACACCAGGCCAGATGATCCTGTTCTTCAATTGCAGCCTGCTGCATTTCTTCACGCACATGGGGCAGTTTTGCAGTCAATGCCTGACCGTGATAAAGCGCCTGGGCACACACTTCGCCGCTATGGTTAACGCGCATCAAACCTGCAACATGGCGTGCATCGCTGACACACAGCTGTGAAGGTTCATCGCTGGCTGGATTGGCGCGTTGGGCACTGGTCGCGCCCGGTACCAGACTACGTAAAGCCTGATCAAAAGAATTAATAACTTTATCGAGACCTGTGTATTGACGCATATATTAATCCTCTAGAGTATTGGGCGCATTTTGCAGTAACGGTTTGAGTCGTTTTAATAACCAGAACGAAAAAATTGCGCTTAAAACAGCAGTAATAGTGAATAAGATTTTAATATCAATTTTTAAAATGCTTAAGATTAAAATTGAAAAAATTGCCGAAGAGACCATAAATACAGCATTCAGGATATTGTTTGCTGCCACCACACGCGCCCGATGAGAACGTGGTGAATAGGCCTGCATTATGGCATAAAGCGGTACGATATAAAAACCGCCGCTGATGCCCAATAAGGTCACGGCAAGCATCACATGATAGTAAACTGCACCTTGGCTAAACATATCTTTCAATGTCAATAGGTCACCTGTACGTTCAGGTACAAATGCTATACTGGCAGCGAGATAAAGGGCAAAAACCGTCAGGCCAATTGCACCATAAGGCACCATCTTGATATTGATCTCCGTACCGCCAATACGTCGGCATAACAAAGAACCAACGCCAATTCCGACCGAGAAGAAGGTTAACAGCAGACTGACCACATTTTCTGAAGCATGTAAATTTTGCTGTGTCAGTTGCGGAATCTGGGTCAGGTAGGTTGCACCATAAAACCAGTACCAAGAATTACCTAACAGAATCACAAACACAACCGGGATGCTTTTGGCATAGCCAATGGTCTGGAAACTGGTGCGGAAAAAGTTCCAGTCAATTTTTAAATCAGGTGCAGCAACTTTTTGCGGCAGGATAAAACGGCTACATAAATAGCCTAAGCAAGCAATAGTCACCACAGTTACGCTGATCCAGAGCAGGTTGCCTTCAGAAGAAGCAATTACCGCACCGCCAAGAATCATGCCCAGTAAAATCGCGATTGATGTACCTGACTGGAATAAGGCATTACCAGACATTAGCTCTTGTGGCTTTAAAATCTCAGGTAAAATGGCATATTTGATCGGCCCGAAACAGGTGGAATGCGTTCCCATCAAAAACAGCGCAAATAACAATAACCACAGATTGCCCAGCAAGAAACCTGCAGTACCAATCAGCATAATGACGATTTCTAATATTTTAATGAAGCGAATCAATTGAGAACGTTCATATTTATCCGCAATTTGCCCAGCTGTAGCCGAAAAGAAAAAGTAAGGCAGAATAAACAGTAACGCTGCTAAATTATTTAAAGTACTGACTGGCGCACTTTGTTGTTGTATCCAGCCATAAGTGATGACCAATAAGAGCGCTTGTTTATAAACATTATCATTCAGTGCTCCAAAAAATTGCGTGAAAAACATCGGTGCAAACCGACGTGATGTCATTAAGCGCTCATCTTGTTTCATCGTGTGTTCACTTCATTGTGTTTTATAAAAAAATGTGACGAACTGTAAAAATGTGATGAAATGCATGTATGATATCCCTGTCTGATTGGATGAAAAATCAAAGATTTGAAGTTATTTCAGCCATCAAAAACGATAAATTAAAAAATAAGTTTAGAGTTCTACATGCCATCTAAATCGAAGTTTAAACAGTCAACACTGGTTCATTCTATGCATTTAATCTTTAAAATGCAGGGTTTTCCTAAACTTATTTGTAGCGGTTTCTTAATTAGTTCTTGTATATCAGTTGCTTGTGCACAAGAGCAAATTCCGGACTCGCCTGAAAATCAGACAGCGGATCAGACTGAACCACAGGCGGATGCAGCAGCTGCACTGATGAAACAACGGCAAGCGCTTCTCAATAGCCCGGAGAATCCTTTGTCTGTGCAGGACAGTTTGTCTGCCTTAAAGCATCAGGAGCAGGCGGCCAACCAGATTGACGAGTTAAAACCGATTCAGCTCGACGATAATCTGGAAGATCTGCCGGTGATTCCGGTGGATCAAGGCATGGCCAATGAAATCTTCCGTGTAGCAGAAGATGCAAAAAACGAAGCAAAAAATTATCGTGACAATACCGCCAGAACACCTGAAGTTTCGGTGAGCGATGTTTCTCAAACCGAACTGACCGAGATTAAAAGTGCACCCGTCAATATTGACAAGTTAATGCACGACATTCAGACCGACAGTAAAATTGTTGTTGAAGCCAACGAGGCTGGCCGGACCTTACCTGAATTTCAGACCCAAACTGAGCAGGATGCTGAAAAAGAAGGTTTCTTTAAACGTATCTGGCATCGGTTCCGTCCAGAGAATTTGCTTAATCCAGATAAGGTGCCACGTATTACCGCCGATGTGACAGGTGCACCACCTGTTCTGGCCGCAAATATCAAGGCCAAATTATCCAGCTTTACACAGGAATCTTTTGAAGAGTTCAATGTCGCCTTACCGCAATTGCGTGCTTTAACCAATCAGGCAGCACAGGCTGTCGGTTATTACAATGCCACTTACACCTTTGTCAAAGAAAGTGACAACAAGGTCAAGGTGATTGTGGTGCCGAATGAACCGGTAAAAATCAAAGAACAAAATATCGAATTTACCGGTGCAGGGGCTAACATTCCGCAGTTCCAGGTCATTAGTTTGATTCCGGAACAAGATGAAGGTGATATTTTTAACCACGGCAAATATGAAGAAACCAAGAACAAAATTACCACAGTCGCCTCAGATAACGGTTATTTTGATGCGTTCTGGCGTCTGCATGACGTGAAGATCAGCCAGCCGGAAAAGACCGCCGATATTAACCTGAAATATGAAACCGGTGAGCGTTACAAACTCAAGAAAGTCGAATACCGGATGAGTGATCCGAGCAAGCCATTGCCTTTGACCCAAAAAGTGCTGGATAGTCTGGCACCGTGGAATGAAGATGATGATTATGCCTTCTGGCGTGTAAATGCCCTGGCAAATAACTTAACCAATACCCGTTATTTTAACTATACGCTGGTGGATACCATCAAGCCGGATGCTATCCAGCCTCCGCTGGAGTTGCCGCCTGATCTGCAAGCTTTGGTCGACCAGCAACGTATTGAACAGTCCCAGCTGTTAAATAGCCAGCAAAAGGCGGATCTTGCCCGTGCGAAAATTACCTCTGCTGAAGAAGTCACTCAGGATGTTGTAGACGAATCGCAATTCTCGGGGGGCGAACAGGCACAGACCTATTCTTTAGCCCGTTCAATGCCAATGCCAACGCATGAGGATGATGACGAGACACGTCAGAAGCAGGAAGAGCAAGCGCGTATTGACCAGAAAATTCCGGTAGTGGTGACCTTGAATGCTGACCGTTTAAACAGTCTGGAAACAGGTATTGGTTATGGGACCGATACCGGGGCGCGTATTCGTAGCCAGTACCGTCGTGCTATTGTCAATAAATATGGTCATTCTTTTGATGCCAACGTCGAGGTTTCCGAAATTCGTCAGTCGATTGATGGTCGTTACAGCATTCCTTATAAACATCCGTTAAATGACTATTTCAACCTTGTGGGTGGTTATGAGCGTGAAACGCGTGATGACATTGGCCCGGATGTCAACTTGCTGATCGAGTCGGCCGTACTGGGTGGCGAACGTGTCATCAAGAATCCTTTGGGTGACTGGCAACATACCTTTGGCCTGCGTTACCGCCTAGACCGTTTAACTCAAAAAGGCGATGTCGATATCGATGAGTTACCGGATGCCTTCAAGGTTTCCGGAATTGATTCGGAACAAGAGTCTTTGCTGTTGGGATACGAAGCTTCTAAAACCAATAGTAATACCCGTTTGAATCCAACCCGAGGCTTTAAACAGACCTATAAAGTTGAACTGGGCACAGAATCGCTGCTGTCTGATGCCAATATGGCGATTGTGAGTGCCGGCTGGCGCTTTATCTATTCACTGGGTGAAAATGACAATCACCAGTTTGTCGGTCGTGGCGATGCCAGCTATATTTTTACCGATGATTTTAATAAAGTACCTTATAACTTGCGCTTCTTTACCGGTGGGGATCAGTCACTACGGGGCTTCGACTATAAGAGCTTATCACCAGAAGAAAACGGCTATAAATTGGGTGGACAGGCTTTAGGGGTTGGCTCGCTTGAATATAACTACCAGTTTAAAGATGGTTGGCGTGCAGCCGTGTTCTCGGATTTTGGTAATGCTTATGACAAACAGTTTAGCAATCCAACAGAATATAGCGTGGGTGTCGGTATTCGCTGGAGATCACCAATTGGGCCAATTCGTCTCGATGTTGCTTCAGGTATTTCCAATGAGAATCATCCGATTCGATTGCATTTCTTTATTGGTCCACAACTTTAAAAACTTTTATTTAGCCTGCTAACGCGGCAAAACAATTTCAGGTTGATTATGACGGAAGTAGAACAGCAACTGACACCTCCCGCTGGACCAAGAAAAAAACGGCACATTGGTCGTAATATTGCGCTGATCGTGCTGATCATTCTTTTGTTATTGGTCAGTTCTTTAATTGTGATGATGTCTACCGATAAAGGTAGCCGCTTTCTACTGGATCGCGTATTGCAAAGCCAGAAAATTATTAAATATGAATATGAAGGCGGTAATCTGCTTAAGGGTATTATCCTGAAAAATATTCTAGTGCAGTTACAGGCGGTAGATGTTTCTTTAGATCGGGCGGATGTCTCTTTGGGCTGGCGCGCGATTCTAAATAAAGAAGTACATTTAAGCCATGCCGATGTCCGTAATCTAAAAATTATCAATAAGAAACCGCCTTCGGATGAACCTTTTGGTTTCGAGCCGATCAAGCTGCCTTTTGTCTTACGGATTGATGAAGCCAGTCTGGATCATCTGCAAATCCAGACCGCGACTTCAAAAGTTGATTTTAACGATGTCTATCTGAAAGATGCCTTATGGTCTGAGACCAAGCTGGAGTTTGAAGACTCGCGCATGGACATGGGTTATCTCGCTGTCCAGAATGCTTCAGGTCATATGGATTTCAGTGGGAAATATCCTTTAAATGCCAAGGCTGATCTGATCATTCCTGCATTAAAAAGTCTGGATATCGAAACCATTAAGGTGGCAGCGCGCGGTTCTTTAGATACCTTAAGACTGGGGGTTGCGACCACTACTCCTGATTTGCTCACAGGTCGGGCGATTCTGCATCCGGTCCGTGAACATGTGCCGATGCAGGGCGAATTGTTATTAAAAAATTATCATTTGCCTTTATTGAAAGACCAGAAGCTGTTTGCCAAAGATGGTGTGGTCAAGTTTAACGGCGATATACAAAAGCTGGTGTTGAATCTTGATACGGATTTAAAAGGTGAACAGATTCCGGAAGGTAAATATACGGCACTGATGGATACCGATTTAACACATCAGTTAAATATCCGTGATTTAAATGGTCAGCTAATGAAAGGTGCTGTGAGCCTGAACGGTATTGTAAACTGGCATGAGCATGTCATCTGGGATCTGAAAGGACGTCTGGACCATTTAGATCCTGAAAATACCACGGTACCGCAGATCGCACAGGACTTTTTACCGCCGAAACTGGATGCCAATATCAGTTCTTCAGGTTCCTTGCAAAAAGGTCTGGCGCTGACTGCTCAAGTGGCTTTTGACAAATATGAAAGCTGGGCACTCAAGCTGGATCAGGCCGAAGAAAAAAATAACAAAGCTCAGCCTATGTTGCTGGATATTTCATGGAAAGGCATTGACCGTGCCATGCCTTATATCGGCTGGTTAAGCAGTGAAGAAGGTCATACCAATGTGGCGTTAAAAGAGGGTCAACAGGATATTTATGTTGCGACCACGGTACGACCGCATGAACAGGGTTTATTGCCAACGGGTAAATATGAAGCGCGTTTGGATTTAAAAGACAATCTGTTAAATGTCGAAAATTTCCGTTATCTGGCTGAAAAAGGCAGTTTGTCTGGTCAAGCCAAAGTAAAATTACCCACCGAAAAGCAGCAGCTGTCTTGGCAAGCGCAGCTTAAGGCACAAGATTTTAATCCGCAAACGGTTGCGGCAGCTGCACCGGTCAATGTACTCAATGGTGAAATCAAAGCCAATGGTTTTGCCAAACCGAATCAGCAAGTGATCAAGTTTGAACAGATTGATTTAAAAGGTCAGCTGGCACAGGCCAACCAGAAAGAAACCATTGCGCTGAAAGGTAAAAGTACTGCCGCTTTAATTTTCCATGATGAAAAAGCGGGTGGCGGATTCAAGAGCTTTGCAGTGGACTATGACGGTTCGCTTAACGCCTTAAATCAGGGAGATGGCTTATTAAAGATTAATGTAGCCGGAACGCCTGAATACATTAATATTAAAGAATTAAAACACGATGGGGTCGCAGGTAAGGTATTTGCGACCGGTTCAGTGAATCTGGAAGACAAGCTGGGCTGGGATATTGATGCCTCACTGGTACGTTTTAAACCGCAATACTTTGTTTCTACGGTTAAAGGTGAAGTCTCCGGACATGTGAAAACACAAGGGGTCTGGTCAGACAAGCTGAAACGGATTGATATTCGCCAGCTTAACGCAGCCGGTTTCATCAACAATAAGCCAGTTCGCGGTCGTGGTAATCTCAGTCTGTTACTTGATTCAAATCAGCAAGGTTTTTTACCGCAGCAATTTGAGGCCAACGACCTGTTCCTGGCTTATGCACAGAACCAGTTACAGGCCACTGGCAATGCACAAAGCTTGAGAATTAAACTCAATGCTCCTGCATTATATGAGTTATATCCGGGCTTACGTGGCCGTGCCTATGGTAGTCTAAACGTTCAGTCACAACCGCGTTTAAGAGCAACCGCGAACATGGCGGTCGATAACTTTGCCTTTAATGATCTGGTCAGTATCAAGTCATTACGTGTACAAGGTGAACTGCCGACATCTGAAACCACTCCAACCCAGTTAACGGCGACCTTAACCCATTTACGTAACGGTAATCGTGAAATCCAGAATGCCACCGTAAATCTAGCTGGAACGCGTAAAGCACATGTATTGAAGGTTGAAAGTAAAAACCGACAATCTAATTTCTATGTGCAACTGGCGGGTGGTTTTAATCCAAACAATGACTGGTTGGGACTGGTTCAGAAAGGTAACTTTACCTCGCGTAATATCAGTCTGGTGCAAAACCAGAATGCGCCGATTATCTATACCGCAGCCCAACAGCAACTCTATATTGGGCAGCACTGCTGGCAGAGTTCAAACAGTCAGTTGTGTCTGGATCAGCCGGCCCGCATCAGTAAGGCCAAAGGTAACTTCTCGCTGATTACCAAGAATCTGGATCTAAAAGACTTTACCGCCTTTATGCCAGAGGGTCTGGCGGTTACAGGCCAGTTGAATGGATATGCCAAAGCATCCTGGGCGAATGGCAGTCATCCAAAACTGGATGCGCGTTTAGTCACACGTAAAGGTGAGATTGGTCTGGCAGCAGATGATCCGCAAGATCCTGCCACGACAGTGACTTATGATGAACTAAGCCTGATTGCCAAAAGTATCAGCGAAGGCATGTTATTCCGTGTCGATATGAAGACACCGGATATCGGAACGGGTTATGCCAATGTGATTATTGATCCATTCCAGAACAATATGCCGATGCGTGGTGAAGTAGCATTTGATGATGTACAGCTCAAAGTATTCAAGCCATTTATCAAGGATGTGCGTTCGATGGCGGGCACCTTGTCCTTGGCCGGAAAAGTTAACGGTACTTTGACCCAGCCACAGATTACTGGTGAGATGCGCTTGAAAAATGGTGCGATCAGCATGATTTCACTGCCGGTCAACTTAAGCAACATCCAGCTGTATTCATCGATTCGCCAAGACTATGCCACGATTGATGGCGCATTTAACAGCGGACAAGGTGTGGGGCGCTTAAAGGGTAACTTTGACTGGAAGAATGATCCACATTTAAACCTGACTTTGAAAGGCGATAATTTGCTGGTGCGTCAGGCGCCTATGATTACGGCAATTGTGAAGCCTGATCTGAGTCTGGATGTTTATCCATTTGACAAGCGTTTAAGTCTGAAAGGTACAGTGGATGTTCCGCGCGCGCGTATTTCCATGCCAGAAACCTCTGAAAGTGTCGTCAATCTTTCACCGGATGTGCGTGTAGTCCAACAGGGACAAGACTTGCTGGCTACCCTGAAAGCGGCCAAGCCTTGGGATATTCGTGCAGATATGACCGTGACACTTGGAAATCAGGTGATCTTCCAAGGCTTCGAAAGTACCATTCCACTGGTCGGACGTTTACATTTATCGCAACGTGGTCTGGAAACAGCCATGCGTGCCAATGGTGCCATTGGTGTCAGCCAGAAAGTGAAGATTGAAGCCTATGGTCAAAGCCTTGACCTGAATCGTGCGATTGCGCGTTTTAACGGACCGTTGGCGAACCCGACGCTGGATATTGATGCCAATAAACCGGTTCAGGGCAGCATGGTCGGTGTCCGTGTGACAGGTACCGCAACCGTGCCGAACATTCAGATTTATAACGATGCTGGTTTGTCTGAACAGGAAGCACTGAATGCCTTGCTGACAGGCCGTATTAATGAAGGTAACAGCGGTTTAAGTAATACTGAAGGCTTTAAGTCGGATGTAAACAATACCATTGCTGCCGCAGGGATCAGTATGGGCTTGGGTGGTACTCGTGCCTTGACCAACCAGATTGGCCGAACCTTTGGTTTAAGTGGTCTGGCGCTGGATGCACAGGGTACCGGTGATGATACGCAGGTCAGCCTGACAGGCTATATCACGCCAGATCTGTTTATTCGTTATGGTATTGGTGTATTTACCCCAGTGAATAAGTTGACCTTGCGTTATCAGATGAACCGCCGTTTATATCTGGAAGCAAGTCAGTCCTTAGAACGTGCAATTGACGTATTCTATAACTGGCGGTTCTAAGCTTTCTTTAAGCTAGGCTTAGAACAGGAAAGAGGAATTATTTCACTGAAATAGTTCCTCTTTTTTTGTGGGCTAAAACAACTTCTGAAATCTTTAAGATCTGATTATTACAAAGAAACAATGAGGACAGATATATTAACAGTCTATGCCAATTTTTTAGTGGCTATGCTAAGGGTGATGCTGGAAATATAGGTTTCAAGTTATTGTTTTATTTTATAATTTAAAATTTTAATCCTGTCGTTTAGGACGTTTTAGCCCTTGCTTCGAAATTAAAATCATTGTTCCGAATCGTGTTGATTTCTATAGTGGAATCTATCAATCCACTTTTTGAGTGCATCTGTTGTGATGTTTGTACAACTGCACAATAGAGGGATGTGTTTAAAGGGAGTTTTTATTATGAAATTCAATATCAGACTGCTAGCTGGACTTTTATTGATGCTGTCCACAATTACCACTGCTCAGGAAAACCCTAATTCGGCAGAGTTTCACGCGCGACATAATACAAACTCGCCTTACTATAATGATGGAGCCCAGCAATATGCTGTTCCACAACCGGTTTGGGCAGATCGTTGGGGAGCGATTGCTTCTGATGGTAATGGCACTTACGGATTTGTCACGGACATGAGGAGTAAGCGGAGAGCAGAAAAAGCCGCTATTGAAGACTGTAAGAAAGACGGAGGAGGAGCTTGCTCTGTGAGGCTTGCATTTTTCAATCAATGCGCAGTTGTAATGGCTGGTAGTAAGGCGGCAGCAACGGCGAGTGCGGCAACGAAAGAAGAGGCTGTTGAGCTGGGAAAGAAAACATGCCGTGAGAATGGTGATAATGCTTGTAGTGTTTATTGGTCTGGCTGTAGCACAGCAGTCCGTGTGAACTGATCACGTGATGGCTTTTGTTCAGGAGAGATGAAATGAACAAATTTATAAAGCGATTAATAGTATTGAGCGTGATATTTCTAGGAGTAAGTAGTTCTATTTATGCTTGTCCTGCGGGCATGGTTGAATTGCCGGGAGGAGTTTGCCTCCCACCAGATCATCAAAACTCTCCTTTAAATAATCTACCATCTGCATCACCACCACCGCCAGTTTGGGCGACGCGTTGGGGAGCGATTGCTTCTGATGGTAATGGTGTCTTCGGCATTGTTAATGACATGCCGAGCAAGCGGAAGGCGCAGAATGCCGCTATTGCAGCGTGTAAGAGTCAAGGGGGCGGAGGCTGTATCGTAAAACGGGAATATTACAATCAATGCGCTGCGGTTGTCTTAAGCGAGACGAGGTCGGCATATGCGAACGCTCCTACAAAAGAGGAGGCGTTGGAGATAGGCAAGCAGGATTGTGCAGCCACAAACACGGGCGAATGCTGGGTACATTATTCTGGCTGTAGCATGCCAGTCCGTGTGAATTGATTAATTTGTGGTGTTTATCAACCAGTCTGAACGATACATAGTATTAATTACCAGTAATACAAAACTGCTTTAATCCGTTAAGGCAGTTTTTCTAAAAGACGTTATTTTAGCAAATAAAAATATGATAGAATTTTTATAAGACATTGATAATAAATGAATTTAAGACATTTTTTGGAGGAAATACATGAAAACTGTCACTTTCGGTCAGCTTTGGGCAGTGCTTGGCTTGATACTGCTCAGTTCCACACTCCAAGTCAATGCCAAGGAATACTATAAATGGGTCGATGCCAAAGGCGTTACCACCTATTCAGCAACGCCACCACCTGCACAAAAAACCGAACCGCAACTCGATCCGGTTAAGAACAACAGCAATACCCCAGCACAGCAGTCAACTGCACCTAAAGAGCCAAAAGCGACCACGCTGACTGCAACTCCAACAACAATATCTAAACCTGTAAGCAATGCCACAGCCAGCAATCTGACGGCAGCAAGTGGAGTCCTCATTCCCGTAAAAAACTGCAATGGCGTAAGGTGCTGGGATACAAAAGGCAAGTCTTATAATTTAGTGGCGGGCACAACTTATCTTTCAGCACATGGAGGGAAGTGTCAAAAGATCGCCAATAACATGCAATGTAATAAATGATTTGTATGTTTTTATTACGGAAAGCAAGCTTTTAGCTGCTTCCTTTTTGCAAAATAAACAAGTTTCAGTATGATGGTGGGCATCAAATTAGCCGCAGTATGAAGATGAAAAAAGTTTTGTTGATTGCACTAGGTTTAGTTTTGGCTGGTTGTGCTGAGAAAAAGCCGTTAACCCCTGAAGAACAATGGCACGGTTACTGTGTCAGTGTCGGGAATGCTGCGCGCTCAATCACTTTAGATCGTCAAAATGGAATTGACCAGAAGCAAGCAACGGAACATGCGGGCAAAATTGAAGATGAAATGACACGTAAGTTCATCTTTAATATTCTGGATAAAGTTTATGCAATCCCGGTTGATGAACTGAAAAAAGATCCAGAAGCATTACGTGAAAATTTAAAGAAAAAATTTATGGACGAATGCTTGGCTACACCACATGACAAGCTACCGAACTATAAACTTTTTTAATGTGTTCATAAAAAAGACAACATCGTTTGTCTTTTTTTATAGA
The DNA here is from genome assembly GCF_904886855.1 of Acinetobacter sp. 'aerobic (ED)'. NCBI lineage: Bacteria > Pseudomonadati > Pseudomonadota > Gammaproteobacteria > Moraxellales > Moraxellaceae > Acinetobacter > Acinetobacter sp. 'aerobic (ED)'. Next base: position 658,594 of record NZ_CAJHGI010000001.1, on the reverse strand, counting down.
TGTAATTTATTGTTTTATTAGACATTAACCTTAGACCAAAGCGGTATTTAAAAGAGGGGATCATTTCGCTATAAAATAATGGACATCACGTAGAAATACGGTAGTTGCATTAACATTTGACGCGAAGTCTAGTAAAATTTTGCTGTCCACATTGCTTGTAAAGCTTGTACAAAGCTGGAACTTACAAGTAATTTTTTAAAAAAGAGGAATAACACTGTGCTAGAAGCTTACCGCCAACACGTTGAAGAACGTGCCGCACTCGGAGTCCCACCGAAGCCGCTTGATGATGCTCAAACTGCTGAACTTGTAGCCCTATTAAAAAATCCACCAGCAGGTGAAGAAGCATACCTGGTCGATTTGCTAGAAAACCGTGTTCCAGCAGGTGTTGACCAAGCTGCATATGTAAAAGCTGCTTTCTTAGCTGCCGTTGCAAAAGGCGAAGCAACCTCTCCACTCGTAACCAAAGAGCGCGCAGTATACTTACTCGGTACGATGCTTGGTGGTTATAACGTAGCGCCACTTGTTGAGCTTCTTGATAATGCTGAACTTGCTGAGCTTGCTGCTGAAGCGTTAAAGAAAACACTTCTTGTATTTGATGCATTCCATGACGTAGCAGACAAAGCCAAAGCAGGTAATGCAGCAGCTAAAGCTGTTTTACAATCTTGGGCTGATGCTGAATGGTTCACAAGCCGTCCAGACGTTCCAGAAGAAATCAAAATCACTGTGTTCAAAGTAACTGGTGAGACCAATACCGATGACTTGTCTCCAGCTCAAGACGCTTGGAGCCGTCCGGACATCCCGTTACACGCAAACGCTATGTTGAAAAACGAGCGTGATGGCATCAACCCTGAAAAACCAGGTGAAGTTGGTCCATTAAGCCAAATTAAAGAACTTATCGCGAAAGGCAACCAGGTTGCGTACGTAGGTGACGTTGTTGGTACAGGTTCAAGCCGTAAGTCTGCAACTAACTCGGTTCTTTGGTTCTTCGGTGACGAACTTCCACACATTCCAAACAAAAAAGACGGTGGTGTGTGCTTAGGTTCTAAAATCGCGCCAATTTTCTTCAATACAATGGAAGATGCAGGTGCATTACCTGTAGAAATCGACGTTGCCAACATGAACATGGGCGACGAAGTTGTATTGAAAATTGATCACGCTGCTGCAAAAGTAACTGCATTCAAAGACGGCGCTCAAATTTCAGAAGCTGACCTTAAAACACCTGTACTTTTAGACGAAGTACGTGCGGGTGGTCGTATTAACCTGATCATTGGTCGTGGTTTAACTGCGAAAGCACGTGAAGAATTAGGTCTTGCACCTTCTACATTGTTCCGTACTCCAGTACAACCTGCTGACACTGGCAAAGGTTTCACCCAAGCTCAGAAGATGGTTGGCCGTGCATGTGGTTTACCGGAAGGTCAAGGTATCCGTCCAGGAACTTACTGTGAACCTAAGATGACGACTGTTGGTTCTCAAGATACAACTGGTCCTATGACTCGTGACGAGTTAAAAGACTTGGCATGCTTGGGCTTCTCATCTGACTTGGTGATGCAGTCTTTCTGTCACACTGCTGCGTATCCAAAACCGGTTGACGTAACAACGCACCATACATTACCTGACTTCATCATGAACCGTGGTGGTGTTTCTCTACGTCCAGGTGACGGTATTATCCACTCTTGGTTAAACCGTATGCTACTTCCAGATACCGTTGGTACTGGTGGTGACTCACATACTCGTTTCCCAATCGGTATTTCATTCCCGGCGGGTTCTGGTCTTGTTGCGTTCGCAGCTGCGACTGGTGTTATGCCACTGGATATGCCTGAATCTGTACTTGTTAAGTTCAAAGGTAAAATGCAACCTGGTATCACTTTACGTGACCTTGTACATGCAATTCCTTACTACGCAATCCAGGCGGGTGACTTGACTGTAGAGAAGAAAGGTAAGAAAAACATCTTCTCTGGTCGTATCCTTGAGATCGATCTTTCAGAAATGGAAAATGACTTGACTGTTGAGCAAGCATTCGAACTTTCTGATGCGTCTGCTGAACGTTCTGCTGCTGGCTGTTCAATCACGCTTTCTGAAGAGAAAGTTGCTGAATACCTACGTTCTAACATCACCATGTTGAAGTGGATGATCGCTGAAGGTTATGGCGATGCACGTACACTTGCACGCCGCGCTGAAAACATGCAGAAGTGGTTAGACAACCCAAGCCTGTTAAAAGCAGATGCTGATGCAGAATACTTAAAAGTTTACGAAATCGATCTTGCTGACATCAAAGAACCAATTCTTTGCTGCCCGAACGATCCAGATGACGCGAAACTTCTTTCTGACGTTCAAGGTGACAAGATTGATGAAGTATTCATCGGTTCTTGTATGACTAACATTGGTCACTTCCGTGCAGCGGGTCAGTTACTTGACAAAGTACCTGGTGGTTCATTGTCTACTCGTTTATGGTTGGCTCCACCAACGCGTATGGACGAGCATCAATTGATGGAAGAAGGCATGTACAACATCTACGGTCGTGCTGGTGCGCGTACCGAGATGCCGGGCTGTTCATTGTGTATGGGTAACCAGGCACGTGTAGCACCGAACACGACATGTGTATCGACTTCTACACGTAACTTCCCGAACCGTCTAGGTCAAGGTGCAAACGTTTACTTGGCTTCTGCTGAGCTTGCATCAGTCGCTGCGGTTCTTGGTAAATTACCAAGCCCAGAAGAATATCAACAGTACGCGTCGCAAATCGACAGCGCTTCTGCTGACATCTACAAATACTTGAACTTCGACAAGATGAGCGAATATACAAAAGAAGCTGATCAAGTTGATACCAAGAAAATTCAGGCTGCACAATTGACCTAATCGATTGTTTTTGCTAAAAATAAGGGCTGATTAATCAGCCCTTATTTATTTATGAATATATTAGATATTATACATAGTAATGAAAGTTTGAATGATTATTACCAATTAATTTTGAGATTATGCGATAACTATAATTATCAACTTGTATTAGAATATAAGTCACTTAATGACTTAATGCCAAATTTAGGTTACTTCTTGGATGAAGGCGAAAGTGGTGTGATAAGAATAAGTACATCGTTAAATTATGAGGAAAAAATATCTTGTATTGCACATGAATTAGCTCATGTAGAATTAAATTTTTTAGGTGATACAAATGAATTATGCTATCAGATAGAAAGAATTACGTATCCTTATGATTTTAATTTATTAAAAGTACAGATCTTTAATTTTTTACAGCACTTATTAATAGATGATATTTTAACTGAAAATCAATTGTCGAATCAGCTTTACCATAGTGAAATTTTAAAAACGGAAATTACACATGAGTTCCCCTTTACAATTGATGAGTTTTATACTGGTTCTTCAAGAGAAGAGCTAATAGCTAAAATGAAAAGTCTATTTTTATCTTTTAAGGAAGTTGAAAATAATTTAAGTAAATTCAATGGAAATTATATGGATGTGGATTGTTCGCTATTGAGTAAAGAATATTCTTTAAATGTTATGGAAATTGTAAGATGTGGAAAGACTTTTAAAAATTTAAGAAGAATAGAAGATCTAGCTCTAAATTTAATCAATAGAGTTAAGAGTGATTGAGTTATGAAATTATTTCCTAATATATTATTGGGTAAAGTCTGGCATATGACTTCTATAAATCATTTAAAAAATATTTATAGTAAGGGTTTTATTTACGCTAATCCTAATGATGATTTACTTTTTCAGGATAAGTGGGGTAACTTTGCTGTTAAATCAGGTAAAACTTATGTACAAAGTATAAATGGAGTTAGTGTTTTTGATTTAATTGATTTTAATTATTCTGAATATTTGGAAAGGATAGATCCACCTAGAAATGCAGTTAAAAATATAGTCAATAGTAGGATGGTAGAGGGTGGTTGCATATGGTTGGAAGTTGATGTTGATGGTATTGATTTTATTGATAGAAATAGTTTGTATGCTAAATGGTCAGAAGATATTAAATCAGAAATTAACTTACAGTTTTTACCAGGATTAGAAGCGGCAGTTATAGGGGATATTCCAGTTGATAGAATTAAAAAAATATATCTATATATGGAAAAAAATAATAATTATTATTGTGTTGGGCGTGAACTAATTCAGTTTTAATAGTAATTAGGTTTACTCTTAAGTAACTAAATAGATAGTTTTGTTTCGTAATTGCCTGAAATTATGTATTAGTGGATTTTTTAACGGTTCAGCGGTGAAAGATCAAGGTGACCGTTTTATCTGTTTCGAAAATGGCAAACAAGTCAGCTACCACAGAAAGGAAATTTTCCATCAAGACTCGTAGCATCAAGTTTACTACATCTGCGAATCGACGACGGATGAACAAGCACTAAATTGGGTTTATGACATCAAGCCTGATTATCAATGACGCTGATATCATTTTATTCGCTGGGTAGGTTTATAATTATAGAATCCTTCAAACTTGTTACATGAAAAAGCCCCATCATAAGGGGCTTTTTTAAAATTAAAACAATTCTACCAATAACCCAACATTTTCCACCACAGTCCGCCAATCACCACAAAGATGATGATATTAACGACACTCATGACAAAGCCAGCTTTCCACCATTCACCCAGTGTAGTGTAACCAGAACCGAATACCACAGGCGATGTACCCGTTGCATAATGGGTTAAGGTCATCATAATGCTTGACGCTGCTGCCATCATTAAGGCAAATAACATCGGTGGTGCACCTAACGCTAATCCAGCTGTATAAAAGGCTGCAAACATGGCAGTGATATGTGCCGTGGTGCTGGCAAACATATAATGTGCATAGAGATAGGCCAGCATCAGCAATAAACAGGCAGGCATCCAGCTGAGACCCAAATGGCCAATTCCTGTTTCCAGTACGCCTGAGAACCATGTGATTAAACCGAGCTTATTTAAATAAGTCGCCATCATCACCAACGCTGCGAACCAGGTAATGGTATCCCACGCGCTTTTTTGCGTCAGAATATCTTCCCAAGTCAGTACGCCAGTGATGAGTAGTAATCCCAAACCAATAAAGGCAGTGGTCGTCGGATCAACCGCCCAAGCTGAGCCAAAAATCATGGCAGGGATACCTGCCCATAACAGCAGTAAAATTCCAAATACCCCCAGCATAATGATTTCATTTTTGCTGACAGGCCCCATTTCTTTTAACTTGGTTTTGGCAAACTGCGCTGCGTTTGGGGTTTCCTTGACTTCAGGTGGATACATCCAGTACATGATTAACGGCATGATGATCAAGGCAATTAAACCTGGTAATAACATCGCCAGTGCCCATGTACTCCAGCTCAAGGAAATCTGACTGTTGGTTGCTTTTGCTACCAGATCCACCACCAAAGGGTTAGGGGCGGTTGCGGTAATAAACATGGCAGAGGTAATCGGATTGGCTTGGTAGTTGACCAAGGCTAAGTATTTCCCCATACGACCTTCGGTGCCTTTGGCTGGGTCAGAGTCGTAACTGGTCGAAATTGCACGGACAATCGGATGAATAATCCCGCCACCACGTGCCGTATTACTTGGAGTCACAGGTGCAAGAATCAGTTCAGACAGCACCATGCTATAACCGATACCAATGGTTTTCTTGCCCCACACCGCGATAAATAAATAGCCTAAGCGTGCACCTAATCCGGTTTTTTGCAATCCTTTGGAGATCATGATCGAAATACCGATCAACCAGATCAATGGATTGGCAAAGCTGCTGAGCGCATCCTGAATGGCACCACTTGGACTGTCATTGGTAACACCAGTCACAGCGACTAAGGTAATGGCAATAATCGCAATTGCACCGATCGGCATGGCTTTACCAATAATGGCGGCAATCACACCGACAAACATCGCCAATAAATGCCATGCATCAGGATCGACGCCAGCAGGTACAGGAATCACGAACCAGATAATCAATGCAATAAATAAAGAGATCAGCGTCGGGAGAGCTTTAAATCCCATATTAATTTCCCCTTGTTGTCACGGGTTTAATAAAATTTATAGTTCTTTATGAATGAATCGTTAAAGAAATAACCACGAAGCTTTTATTATGGTTGAAGCTGAGGCTCAACTGCAAAGAAAGTTTTGTTGAAACAGCGTCAGATAGCTCAATGTATTGGCAAATGATCTTATTTTAAACCTGAAAATAGGACTTCAAGTGAAAATCCCTTATCAAATTTGAAAACAACATGCTACATTTTGAGCTTGCTTGAACAGACAATAAGTACGGTATGACTCAACTTTCATGGCAGCAATTAAGACGTTTTGTGTATGACAATCTGCATAATGATGACTATAAAAGTACCGTCAGTACCTGCGTAAATTATCTGCTGATCGCCTTGATCATCGGTAACGTTGCTGCCGTTTTGCTGGAGTCGGTGAACGAGTTTTATCAACTGTATAAGCCGTATTTCGATATCTTTGAAAATCTCTCGATCATGATTTTTAGTGGCGAATACCTGCTCAGGCTGTGGAGTATTATTGAGCAGGAGCCACAAGAGGCGGCTTGGAAGCAACGTATTCGCTGGATGAAAAGTGGCGGGGCCATTATTGATTTATTGGCGATTCTACCTGCCTATCTCAACTTTATTGTGCCAATTGACTTACGTTTCTTGCGGGTCTTGCGTTTAGTCCGTTTATTGAAGCTGACGCGCTATTTTGTTTCCCTGCAAATTCTATTACGCGTCATCCAGCGTGAAAAAGGTTCATTTCAGGCGGTCATCTTTATTCTGGTCATTATGATTGTCATGACTGCATCTGCGATTTATGTGGTTGAAAATAAAGCCCAGCCTGAAGCCTTTAGTTCGATACCTCAATCGATGTGGTGGGCGGTGGTCACCCTTACCACGGTCGGTTATGGCGATGTGACCCCCGTGACCAACTTGGGGCGGATACTGGGTGCATTTATTACCATTCTCGGTGTCGGTATTGCTGCTTTGCCCGCGGGTATTCTGGCTTCGGGTCTTGCCAATGAATTGAATATGCGAAATCAGCGACTGGAACAGGAGTTTCGCGAAGTCTTGCAAGCCAAGGGGCTGGACTTGCTGCATGATCAGGTGGAAATTGAACGGATTCGCAAGAAAGTCGGTTTACCCAAAGAGCAGACCCATGAAATTATCATGCAACTGGTCAGGGAAAAATTGCTTGAAGATCAGGAGCAGGAAAAGAAGCATTACCGTTTTTGCCCGCATTGTGGTGAAAAGCTTCCTGAATAATTCAAAAATTTATTATAGAAATGTAGAGCAGGGTTAAGCTCAAGTTCTTAATCATTTCCAAAACTGAATAATTTTAATGCGCTATAACTTCGGTGTGTGAGTGCTTAGCGCTTTTTGTGCGAGAAAGTAAAATTCGATCAGTATTAAGTTGTACTTCATTGAGATTAAATTCCATTTAAAAAACTTAACAATAATCTTTATCATTTGTGATAGTTTCTTATTATCTGATTTGTATTTTTTAAGCTTATTTTAAGTTTACGCATCCTATGAAGTTCTCCCAACATGATTAAGCGGCGTTACCTGATTTTATTATTACTTCCACTGGCAATGGTTTCCTTATTTGTCGGTGTAGGCGAGATGAGTCTCGCGGGTTTGTGGGCGGGTAACCCTCAAGACTGGCAACTGTTCTGGACCAGCCGTTTACCGCGTCTGATGGCAATTGTGGTGGCGGGCGCAGGGCTGAGTGTCTGCGGTCTGATCATGCAGTCGTTGAGTCGTAACCGTTTTGTGTCTCCCACCACCGCAGGCTTATATGACTGTGCCCGTTTAGGCGTTCTGGTTTCAATCATTTTATTGCCCAGTGCTTCAATTTTTATTAAAACCGGTTTTGCCATTGCGGTAACGCTTATTGGTGCGATGGCCTTTATGAGTATTCTGGCGACGCTCAAGCATCGTGATACGGTTTTTGTGCCACTGGTGGGGATGATCTTTGGCAGTATCATTTCAGCCTTTACCACCTTTATCGCGCTACAACTGGATTTATTACAGAACCTGGCGGGTTGGCTTCAAGGCGACTTCTCCACCATTTTAAATGGGCAATACGAGCTGATCTATCTCAGCGTACCCGTTCTGATCCTGATTTATTTCTTTGCCAATCGTTTTGTTCTGGCTGGCTTGGGACAGGATTTTGCCACCAATCTGGGGCTGAATTATAAACAGACGCTTTTTATTGGCCTGTTACTAGTGTCGGTCATTACCGGTGTGGTGATTGTCACTGTGGGTGCGATTCCATTTCTCGGTTTGATTGTACCGAATCTGGTGAGCTTATACCTCGGTGACAATATCCGGAAGACCCTTTCACATACTGCATTGTTGGGTGCTTTGCTGGTTCTGCTTTGCGATGTGTTTGGTCGAGTGGTGATTTTCCCTTATGAGGTCTCTGTCAGTCTGATTATGGGGGTAGTGGGCAGTGTCATTTTCCTGTGGCTGCTACTCAGGAGATATCGCTATGCCACATAAAATCAAGTTAATGATTTTAGCTGTAGCTGTGATTGCAAGTATTGCACTCTATCTTGGCTGGAATCTGGGTGTGGCTTGGCAATATGCCTTGAATCTGCGTTTAAAAACTGTTGCAGCCATCGTGGTAGCGGGAACTGCAGTCGGTGTTTCGACCCTGGTTTTCCATACCATTGTCAATAATCGAGTGGTGACGCCGCAGGCTTTGGGACTGGATAAATTATATGAACTGTCCAAAACGGCGATTATCTATTTCTTTGGTGCCAGTACGTTATTGTCACTGAATTTTGTGACCGATTATCTGATCAGTCTGCTGCTCATGGTGACTTTTGCCTTGCTACTGTATCGCTTTATTTTCCAGAAAGTGGCGCAGCAAAATATTTATTTCCTGCTGTTGGTGGGGCTGATCTGTTCGACTTTATTCGACAACATGAGCACTTTCTTTCAGGTTTTGCTCGATCCGGATGAATTCCAGATTGCTGCCTATGCCGGTTTTGCCAGCTTTAATGTGGTGAAGATGGAAACGGTGGGCTTGTCCTTACTCACCATTGTGCCGATTCTGTTGTATGGCTTAAAGCATTATCACACCCTCGATGTGATGGCGCTAGGACGCGATCATGCGCTGAATCTGGGACTGGATTATGACAAGATCAGCCGCTTGCTGTTGATTCTGGTGGTATTGGCACTGGCTTCTGCAACAGCTTTGGCTGGTCCAATGATGTTCCTAGGGCTGTTGGTACTCAACATTACTCTGGAACTGTTCAAGACCCATCAACATCATATCTTACTGCTGGGCATTATTTTGGTCAGTATTCTGTGTCTGATGCTTGGACAGTTCATGGTGCTGCATGTGCTGAATTTCAAAACCACGCTCAGTGTGATTATTAACTTTGTCGGTGGAATTTATTTCTTCTGGATTTTATTGAAGGAAAATAAAAAATGGCAATAGAGCTCAAGCATTTAAGTAAAAGCTATCAGCAACAGCGGGTCGTGAATGACCTATCGCTGAATATTGCCAAAGGGCAATTTACCGCATTTATTGGGCCGAATGGTGCAGGCAAAAGTACCGTGCTTTCCATGATGAGTCGTTTAATCGAAGCGGATCAGGGGCAGGTTTTGCTCGATGGTCAAGACTTGCAACAGATGAAAAGTGCCGATATTGCCAAAAAACTGGCGATCTTGAAGCAGTCCAACCATACCGAGCTGCGTCTCAGTATTGAGGATCTGGTGGCTTTTGGCCGCTTTCCGTATTCACAAGGACGCCTGACTGAACAAGATCGTCAAGTGATTGACCGTTCGATTGCCTATATGGATTTAGAAGCCTTACGCCACCGACAAATCAGCGAATTGTCCGGTGGGCAGCGGCAACGCGCCTATATCGCCATGATTCTGGCACAGGACACCGACTATATCTTGCTGGATGAACCCTTGAACAATCTGGATATGAAGCACTCTTCCCAGATTATGCGGGTGTTAAAAGATCTGGCCGAGAATCATGGTAAATCCATCATTGTGGTGATTCATGACATTAACTTTACTTCCGTCTATGCCGATCACATCATTGCCATGAAAGAAGGTGAGTTGCTGTATCAAGGGCATCCACAACAGTTGATGGATGAACATATTCTGCAAGATATTTTCGATTTCCATATTCCGATCCAGCAGGTTCAGCAACATAAATTAGGTTTGTATTTTATTAGTTAGGAGCTTGTTATGCTTTTCAAGAAAACATTGCCAGTCATGATGTTAAGTGTAGCCTTGGCTGCATGTGGTAATTCCAGTACACCTTCGGCAAATCAGGACAGTCATACTGCTGCTACACAGGATACCTTAAGTTTTAACAGCAAGGCCGGCCAGATTAGCATTCCTGCGAATGTGTCCCGTATAGCAGTGCTGGATACCAGCGCCCTAAATACCATTCATGCCTTGGGTGCGGATGATAAGGTGGTGGCCTTGCCAAAAGGTACGCCGTTACCGAAAGTCTTGCAAAATTTCAGTGAAGGTAAATATCTGGATGTAGGGACGGTGAAAGAGCCGAATCTGGAAAAGATTGCAGCCAGTCAGCCTGAACTGATTCTGATGAGTGGACGCATGGAAAATCTGGTCGGTCAGATCAAGCAGATTGCGCCGACCTACTTTGTTGATGTGGATTACAACGACCAGTTCAATTCGTTTAAACAGCAAACCTTGAATATTGCTGAAATGGTGGGCAAAAAGCCTGAAGCGAAGCAACAATTGCAAACTTTAGAAAAAGAGATCGCAGCCTTAAAAGCCAAGACCAAAGGGAAAACAGCATTGGTGATTCTGGTCAATAACAGCAAGATTGCAGCCTATGGCCTAGGTTCGCGTTTTGGCAATATTCATGATCTCTATGGTTTTACCCCAGCAGACCCTTCGATCAAGGTGGGATTGCATGGTATGGCGGTGTCACATGAGTTTATTGCCCAGAAAAATCCTGATTACCTGTTTGTGATTGACCGGGGTGCAGCCATTACTGAAAATCAGCAAGGTGCCAAACAGGTGTTAAATAACCAGATCATTAACCAGACTAAAGCGGCTAAAAACGGCAACATTGTCTATCTGGATTCGAGTAACTGGTATTTGATGAACAATGGTCTGGATGGGATGAAAGCCATGCTGAAAGAAGTGGCCGATGCGGTGAAGTAAAATCCAGTCTGTCCGCATGATAACAACAAACCCGAAGCGTCTGCTTCGGGTTTTTTATATGATAAAGGGAAATAAACACGACCTTATAAGATGATGCGTATTTCTTTACTGTATTTGGGCACAGCGATTTTAGCCTTTTTATTGATCATTTCAGGAATTCAGCCTTTTGACCGGACCACATGGTGGCTTGAAGTCACACCGGTATTGATTGTGATACCGATATTGTATGCGACACATAAAGCTTTTCCACTCAGTCCGTTGTTATATAAGCTTATTTTCTTGCATGCCATTGTATTGATTGTTGGTGGGGCGTACAGCTATGCGCGTGTACCGCTGGGTTTTGAACTTGCACAATGGTTAGGGCTGGACCGCAATCCTTATGACAAGATCGGGCATTTTATGCAGGGCTTTGTACCTGCTATGGTTGCGCGTGAAATCCTGATTCGGAAGCATATTTTAGCTAAAGCTAAGATGCTGAGCTTTATTGTGATTTGCATTGTACTGGCAATCAGTGCCAGCTATGAGCTGATTGAATGGGCAGCCGCATTGTTATTGGGACAGGGTGCAGAAGAATTCCTTGGAACACAAGGGGATGAGTGGGATACACAATCGGATATGTTTTTTGCCCTGATCGGGTCGATCACGGCCTTGTTATTCTTATCAAAATGGCATGATCGACAGATTGTGAAATTAATGCATTAATATCAATAGCGGCATCTGCTGTTAAGACACAGCAGATTGATTGCTCTGTGAATAGCGGGCATACGCCAGAGCAATCAATAAAATGGCTAAACCACCCAGACTTAGGACAAAGCCGACCCAGATCGGTGCTAACCAGCCCATATCATGACTCAGAACCCATCCACCCAAAAAAGCACCCAGAGCATTGGCGAGATTAAATGCCGAATGGTTGAGGGAAGCTGCCAGCGTTTGTGCGTCACCCGCAATGTCCATGAGATGGGTTTGCAAGGCACCACCGAGACCAATCACGGTAAAACCAATCAGGAATAAGGCTGCAATCGCGGTATACAGATGAGACATCATAAAGCTAGCCGCTACAAAGGCGAGGGCCGAGCTGATCAGAATCCCGATAATGGTTTTAAACAGGTTTTTATCGGCCAGCCAGCCGGCAACTAAGCCACCGATGACCATGCCTATGCCCCAAATCGCTAAAGCAATCGGCACGACACTGATATTGGCATGGGTATATTCGGTGAGAATCGGGGAAACATAGCTATATACCGAGAACATGCCCCCAAAACCAATGGCACCCACGGCAAGGGTCAGCCACATATTGATATTCTTTAAACCTGCCAGTTCAGCCTTGATACTCGCGGTTTTTTGCAATGGAATATTCGGGACAAATAAACTGACCCCAATCAGGGTAATAAAGGCGATCACGGCAGAAAATTCAAAGCCTGATTTCCAGCCAAATTGTTGCCCCAACCATGTGGCAATGGGTACTCCAATCACATTGGCAATGGTTAAACCCATCATCACTTGGGCAATCGCCGTGGCACGGCGTTGTTTGCCTGCCAGTTCAGCCGCAACCAGTGCCGCGACACCAAAGTAAGCCCCATGTGGGAAACCGGCAATAAAGCGGGACAGCAACATGGCTTCGGGGGTGGTTGCAAAAGCTGTCGCTGCATTGGCCAGACCATAAAACAGCATCAGGCCCAGCAATAAGGTCTTACGTGGAACCTTAGCGCCGAGGATGGCAATAATCGGCGCGCCGACCATCACGCCCAATGCATAAGCGCTGATAAAATAGCCTGCATGCGGGACACTGACATTTAAATCAGTGGCGATTTCCTGAATCAGTCCCATCGCCACAAATTCAGTTGTTCCAATACAGAAACTACCGACGGCGAGTGAGAAAATCACTAGAAATAAGGAATAGTGGGATGTTATGGGTGTGGGAGAACTTGGAGAGGTCATGAGTCTCTAAAAAATAATATCTGGAGCAGGGATTATTTTTCCATACCTCTGTCAAAACCGATAGAGAGGAAAGTGGAATTTTCAAATAAAATTAAGAAGGAGCGGCACAAAAGCTAGGCGTGGCATGAATAGGGTAGCTAGTGTAGCGATGTAGAGGAATAACAGGTAAATAAAGCCCATTATGAGAATGAGCTTTATTCTGAGTTATCGGGTTGTGGTGTGGGTGAAGCTTAGAACATGGTATTACTATTGGCACTGTTTTCTGGAACCGACTGATTGGCATCCCAATGTTCTACAATTTTGCCATTTTCTACCCGGAAAATATCAAAGCCCGCATTTTCTGGTTTATTACTTTGCTTACTGCGGAGGTGCACCGCTACCAGATCACCTTCAGCAATAACCCGTTTGACTTCATATTGTGCTGCCGGATCATTTTGGAAGAGCTGCTCAAAGAAGGTCACAAAGGGCTCTTTACCATCTCCAATCCATGGATTGTGCTGGATATAATGATCGGCAAGGTAACGGTCGGAAAATTCCCTGACCTGATGTTGTTCAAAGGCACCTTTGACAAAAGCCGTGACCAGCTGTTTATTGGCAGCGGTTTCTGCGGGCGACAAATTCGTTGTATTGCGGCCATCAAACATCACGTCCGGATTGGCTTTGGTTCGGTCATTCTCTGGGACAGCCTGATTGACATCCCAGTGCTCTACAATGATGCCATTCTCAACCCGATACAGATCGAAACCGGCATTGGTCGGCGTATCTGCATTCAGTTTACCCTTGACCTGTAATAGCACCAGATCATTTTCGGCAATGGTGCGTAAAATGTTGTATTGAGCGTCTGGATTATCTGCCAGGCGTTTCTCAAAAAAATCAATAAAGGGTTGTCTGCCATCGGCTACATAGGGGTTGTGTTGAATATAGTTTTCGGCGATATAACGTTCAGAGAACTCTCGAACTTTTTTGTCTTTAAATACACCTTCATAGTAGCTGGTGACCAGTGATTTATTACGCTCAGTTTGTTGTTGCTGGGTATCACTGCTATTTTGAGAACCTTGCTCGGGATTTGAATCATCATTACAGGCGCTGAGTGCCAAAGGAAGCAGGAGCGTGGTTAAAATAAAAAGTTTCTTCATTATTATGAATCCATCGTTAGAACTCGAATAATAAGCATAGGGTTAAGCTTCACTGGCTTCTGAACAATCACGACATATTTTGTAAAGACTTGGTAACTGGTGACGGTGCTACTGAAACCGTAAAAAATGGAGGTATTGCAATCTCTAAATAGCCAGCAGAGGGTGTGAAATTAATATATGATCATAATAATATTAATGATAATTATTTACATTTGTGTATACTGCAGGTCATACATTTTAAATGACAACTTTCGGGGTGAAAAAGTGAAAAAATTATTAATCAGTTCATTGCTACTTGTTTCTGGCTATAGCGCTGCACATGAACCTTATGTTGCACCAATTGCCTATACAACTGAACAAACACAAGTGGCGATTATTTCTGGCTATGCAGAAGAAGCCTTAAACAGTGAATATGCCTTGAAAGATGCAAAATTTGAGATCACTGCGCCGAATAATACCAAAACCACCATTCAAGCGAATACTAAACTGGACTCAGCGACCGTATTTGATTTGAAACTGCCTGAAGCAGGGACTTATCTGGTTCAAACCAAAGCTTCATATCCATTGAAGTATGTGCAGGATCAAAAACAATGGAAGATGTTTTTTGATATGCCGGCCGATAAAGCGCCTGCAAAAACTGAGCGCGATTTTGTGATTCCTGCCGATCTAAACAGCAAGAATATCAAACCAGTTGAAATCACGCGCGAATGGACATTATTGACTTATGTGAGTAAGGAAAAGCATACCCCCGTTCAGGCCAGCACAGCGCCGATTCAGGTGGAGTTCTTCACCCATCCAAATGAGTTAAAAGCCAATCAGGCGGTAAAAATTAAAGTATCGAAGGCTAATAAAGCTTTAGCCAATGCTGAAGTGGTGATTCGTGCTAAAGGTGCCACCGATAAGCAAGGGATAAGCTTGAAAACGGAAGCGGATGGTCATGCTGAACTGTTATTTCCAAAAGCAGCGGAATACTTGATTGAAGTCAGCGAAACGGTAGATTCGAAACAAAAGCCGGGCAATCAATTCTACAGCATTATCAGTGTAGCTGTACATTAAAATGTCAAAAGGCTAATTCACTAGAATTAGCCTTTTTATTTCGACTGCATTGTTATTGACTGGATTCATCATCCATGGCGTTACTATAAAATTTCACACCCAGTTGGATCCGGTCGCGACCATTGCTCATCCGCCAGCGGTTAGTATCTCTGAGTGAATAGACGCAGCCGCAATATTCCTGTTGATAGAACTCTTCACGTTTGCTGATTTCCAGCATGCGGACTGCACCGCCATGTTTGCGCCAGTTATAATCCCAATATTGAATGTCCGGATAATGCGCGGCAGCACGTAGACCACAGTCATTAATCTGCTGCATGTTTTTCCAGCGCGAAATACCCAGCGAACTGCTGATCAGGCTAAAACCGTGTTCATAGGCATAAAGCGCCGTACGTTCAAAACGCATATCAAAACACATGGTGCAACGAATGCCTTTTTCAGGTTCATTCTCCATACCTTTGGCGCGCGCAAACCAGTTGTCGGTATCGTAATCACAGTCAATAAACGGAATATTGTGTTTCTCGGCAAAACGGATATTTTCTTCCTTACGAATGAGGTATTCCTTCACTGGATGGATATTCGGATTATAAAAAAAGATCGAAAAGTCGATACCTGATTCAATCAGGGTTTCCATAACTTCACCGGAACATGGCGCGCAGCATGAGTGCAGCAGTAACTTGTCATGTCCTTCGGGTAAGCTCAGTTTTTGGCGTTCAAGCGTCTTTTGACTTTGACGGGTCATAGGCGACATGGTCTATAAAAATAATTTGATATTGTAAAAGTTTTAAATTGGCAAAACGTTTGAATTAACTGAAATATTCTCAGTTCGAGCTGAAAAATTTTAAAGCATAAAAACAGATATGATTATCAAAGAACTTTTCTCTTGAGATGAGGCTTGTGAGTTCTGTTAAAAAAATACATTTTTTATATGAGAGACTTTCACGTACCAGAAAAATCTTGAAATCAAACTCATGTTGAGGCTTGCTAATTAATTTTATGTTAAGATGAAATAAATTCAATTTTGGTTTTTGTTGTGCTAGAACTTCGTCATTTAAAAACATTACTTGCGCTAAGAGAACATGGTTCATTGGTCGCTGCGGCTACCGATTTATGTCTGACGCCGTCTGCAATTTCTCACCAATTAAAAGAACTTGATCATTGGTATGGGGTAGAAGTGGTGAATCGCCGTAGTCGCCCTGTCAGCTTCTCCAATGTTGGTGAACGTCTACTCAAATTGGCAGATGATGTATTGCCACAAGTTCAGATCGCACAGACTGATATTACCCGTATCGTGCACGGCCAGACGGGACGGATTATCTTTTCTTCAGAATGTCACAGTTGTTTTGACTGGTTGATGCCGTTATTGAATCAGTATCGTCATCAGTATCCGGATGTAGATTTGGACTTTGCTGCGGGGTTTGAGTCGAATCCTCACGAACTGCTGCAAAATGCCGAGTTTGATCTATTGATCACGGCAGATCCGATTGCATTGAAGGGAATTGAATATTTCCCAATTTTCAAATATGAATCACGCTTGGTTCTCTCTAGCACACATCCTTTGGCACGTGCCGAGCAGGTGAGTGTGCAGGATCTGGCAGAAGAAACCTTGATTACTTATCCGGTTGATAAGCATCGTCTGGATATCATGGCGCATCTGTTTATTCCAGCCAATGTCTATCCGAAGCACATCCGCACTACAGATCTGACCCAAATGCTGATCCAGCTGGTGGCAAGTGGACGCGGCATTGCGGCATTGCCGGATTGGGTGGTCAATGAATATGAGCAAAAAGGCTGGGTGGTCAGCCGCCGTCTGGATTGTGTCGCTCCGGAAGGTCTGAGACGTACTTTGTATGCGGGTTATCGGGTCGAGGATAAAGAGAAGAACTATTTTGAAGGCTTCATCAAGCAACTGGAAAAGTTTTCCAAGATGCGTGCCGTGTATTATGAAAATTAATACAAGGTCTTATTATGATAAAGGTAGCCATGCGCTACCTTTATTTTGATGAGATGACCCGGCAGATGTTATAGACGTTAAGATTTCCCGATAAGGAGCGACAAAATCCCTGCCGCAATCAGGGGGCCAACCGGAACGCCTCTTAACAAGGCGACACCTGCTACTGTACCGATCAGAAGGCCGGCAACCACATCGGGTTGATTACTCATTAACTTAACACCTCGTCCGCCTAGCCATGCGACCAACAGGCCAACGGCAATGGCCGCCAGAGATTTGATACTGATAAATGATTTAAGAATGCTTTCGCCACTGATCTTGCCACTGGCAATCGGTGCAAGTACGCCAATAGTGAGAATAATGATACCAATATTCAATCCGTGGCTCTGAATATAAGGGAAAAACTGGTTTAAAGGAGTCAGTTTGACCAGGATCAGACACGCTGCGGCTACCGTCACCGCCGTGTTTTGGCTAAAGATACCGCAACCTAATAAGACCAGCAGTACCACTAAATTGATATCGAATTGAGAGAACATCGCAGGGTATAAACAGGGGAATAAAGTTGAATTATACCGCAAATTACTGTCATTTATTAGACAAGACAGAGGATAGGATACCAAAGGTGGAACAGTGCAGGAGTTGATATTTTATCTTGAGAGAAAAGCCATCTCTAAAATTAGACATGGCTTTTCCTGAGAAAATTAGGCAAGTTTTTTGAAGGTTCCGTAGTAAGCAATTTGTTCATCCCAGAACTGTTCCCATAAATCACAGTATTCAAGACAGATTTGACGGATTGAATCGTATTCAGATTCAACGCAGGCCTGTGCCAGTACAAACCATAAATCATCTTCATGGTCGTCATCAGCCGCTTCGGCAGTTGCATCATGTGAAACACCATGGACATAATAATAACCACTATCCACATCAAAACCGACCGCTTTGGTGGCCTGACGTAGTGCAGGACTGAATAAAATCACTTCTTCTTCTGCAACGGCGAGCAAAGCAGAAACTGCCTGATAGCTGTTAAACGAATTTTCCAGATAATGACGTACCCGTTGTGCAATCAGTGATGGTTGATAGTCATTACGCTCAGACTGGGTCAAATCAAAGTCATTGAGCACATCTTCAAATAATGGGTAATGTGCATATTCAGGATTGCCGGAATAATAACCTTCCTGATCCAGACCTGGACGGAAACCAAATTCGTCCAAAATGTTCAGGTTCAATAAAAAGCGCGGGAACATTTTGGAACCCGATAATAAACGTGGTTCTAACTGCTTGGTCTGGAATTGAGCCATCAGCAAGGCATCGGTAAATACCTGCACAATGGCATGTCGATATTCAAGATGAATATGTTTTAAAGTCTCTTTGTCAATTACACCGTCATTTAAAAGTTGAATGGCAGGATGCCGTGAAACAGGATGGTTTGAAATTTCTGCTCGTAGTTTGTTCAGAAAATCCAGGTTCTTGTTCCATAGATCCGTAGAAATACTGTTTTTCATACCCTCAATCGCTTTCTGTCTCGGGTTGTTAAAGTTTTCAAATTTTTTTGGCATAGTCTTGTACTCGATGAATTAATAATATTATTGCTTTTCCAATTATTTAGTTAGATTTTCTTTGGCTGATTATGAATATAACTATTGTTTCAACCAAACATCTTTTTATTGGATGATTTAAATATAAAATGATTTTTTTGTGAAATCAATTTATTAAGCCGGCTAAAAAATGCCAAGAAAGCTTATTATTTAACTTAACTGTAAATAAAAGGTGAAGTAATTCACGGTATATTTTTTTAATAAAAAAATAGAAAGATTTTTTTACAAATGAGCTTGTGTATAAGCCGTTTTTTTCATACCCTATAAGAGGAACAATAAAGAAAATTTGACTTTTCTATAATGCTCTTAAAAATAAGATAAACATACATAGTGGCCAGAAATTTCCAGCATGTAAACTATGTCTTAATAATACGTTAAGTTTTTTGATAGAATTCTAAAAGGATAATAAAATGTCAAAAAAAGAAGATATTATTGCAACGGCTCTAGACCTTTTTAACCGTCATAACTACAGCTCTGTAGGTGTGGACCGAATTATCAGTGAGTCGGGCGTTGCTAAAATGACGTTCTATAAGTATTTCCCTTCTAAAGAGAATCTGATTGAAGAGTGTCTGTCACGAAGGAATAAAAGTATCCAGGCGTCTATCGAAAACGAAATTAGCCTGAAAGCAGCAGATGATTATTTAGGTAAAATTAAAGCCGTCTATTTTTGGCATCTCGGCTGGTTTAATTCAGATGATTTTCATGGTTGTATGTTTCAAAAAGCTTCATTAGAAATTTTACAACAGTATCCTTCCATTATTCGTCCAATCATGGAATATCGTGAGTGGTTAATGGCATTGGTAGAAGACCTGTTTGTAAAGGCACAGGTTTATCAGCCTCATGTATTAACAGCGATGTATATTAATATTCTGGACGGGATGACCTCGTATGCAAAAGTAAATAAAGATCATGCCCAGATCGAAGAGTGCTGGTATTATATCGAGCGATTAATCCATTTAGATGCAGCATAATAACTTATTATTGTAGTTATGCTAAATAATAACCTTTAGATAAATAAAATTACATTTTTATAAAACTTAAAATAAAAAACCGAGGATTTATCCTCGGTTCTTTTTATAGGGCAATATTATTTTTCGACGAAGGCACGTTCAATTACATAATCACCCATTACGCCCATACGTGGTGATTCAACCAAACCGTGTTGATCGAGCAACGCAGCGACGTCTTTCAGGAACGCCGGGCTACCACAGAGCATGGCACGGTCAGTTTCACGGTTAAAACGTGGTAAACCAATTTTTTCAAACAGTTCGCCAGTCTCAATTGCCGTAGTTACACGACCTTGGGTGTGGAACGGTTCACGTGTCACAGTTGGGTAGTAGATCAACTTGTCTTTGATGCCTAACTCTTCAAAGAATTCATGATTTGGAAGTTCATTCAAGATTAAATCTTGGTAGGCAAGTTCAGACACATAACGTGTACCATGCACCATAATCACTTTTTCAAACTTCTCGTAAGTTTCCGGGTCACGAAGCAAAGAAAGGAATGGGGCAAGGCCAGTACCAGAAGATAACAGATATAAATTTTTACCTGGCAGTAAATCGTCGTGTACCAAAGTGCCTGTAGGCTTTTTAGAAATCAGGATTTCGTCGCCCACTTGTACTTTTTGTAAAATAGAAGTTAATGGACCGTCTTGTACTTTAATAGAGAAGAATTCAAGTTCTTCTTCATAATTCGCACTGGCGATCGAATAAGCACGCATTAAAGGCTTACCATTCACTTCAAGGCCGATCATTACAAACTGACCATTTTTAAAACGTAAGCTGACGTCGCGTGTAGTTTTAAAACTGAAAAGTGTGTCATTCCAGTGGTGAACATGAGTAATGCGTTCAACGTTAAAAGCAGCCATTAAAGGTCTCGATCACAGTTAAAAGAAACAGATCGCTATTCTAATCTAAAATCATTCTCGATAAACTGAATATATTTAATTGTGTTTATAAGAAAAAGTGATGAACAGTTCAGTAGTGATGCCAATCATTGGTCATATGTGTTCGCCTTATCGTGAGAAATTCGGTATCCCGCGCCAGCCAAATCTGGTGCAGGTCGAGTCATATATAGAGATGACGGCGGCTTATAGCGATATTCTGGCATTTGAAGGCATTGAAGATTTTAGCCACTTATGGCTGCTATGGCAGTTTCATGAGAATAAAAATCCAGATAACGCCTTGAATCAAATGCCTAAATTTCGTGCACAAGTACGACCGCCTAGGCTGGGAGGCAATCAGAAAATAGGGGTTTTTGCGACCCGGAGCATGTATCGCCCTTCTCCGATTGGTTTATCGGTGGTACAGTTTTTACGCGTTGAAAAGCATGGCAAAGCGGTACGGGTCTATGTCACGGGCAGTGATTTGCTGGACGGTACCCCGATTTTAGATATCAAGCCGTATATACAATATTCGGATGCGGTGACTGAGGCGGTCAGTGGCTATGCCCAAGAGCAGCCACAGCGTAAAACGGTGGTTTGGTTGGAAAATGCACAACAGCAACAACAGCAGTTATTAAAGCAGGGGATTTTGCATAAAAAGATATTCGATGAACTTGAACAAGTGTTATCTTTAGATCCTCGACCTGCCTATCAGCATGATGCTGAACGCGTATATGGAATGCGCTTTGCCATGTTGAATGTACGTTTTACGGTGGGTGAACAGGATATCACCATTGTTGCAGTGGAACAAAGTTAAAACTTTAAAAATATAAATTTCGTTAAAAATTTGGGGAATCAACGGTGATGCAAGCTCAGGCAAAATTCGCAAACTTTTCTTTTACGATCGATGTGACCTGGTGTCTGGAACAATTGGTGCAGGATGGCCGTATCACGGAACGGGACAAACTGCTGGTACAGACCACACATCGGCAAAAGGATCAGTTGAAATGGCATCCTTTGCAGTGGATTGCCAATTTCAGCCTCAAAGACCAGCTGAATGCAGGTAGTACCTTATCCTTGAATCGTTTGTGTCAATGGCTGGCTGAGAAAGCTGATCTTCCCTTATTTATCATTGATCCGCTTAAAGCCGATGTTGCGGCGTTAACAAGTGTCATGTCACAAGAATTTGCCGCCAGAAATCATATTCTGGCAGTAGAAGTACATGCAGACCGGATTCTGATTGGCACCGATCAACCATTTATCAGCGAATGGTTGAACAATCTGGAACGGAGTCTGGCACCTAAAAAGATTGAAAAAGTTTTGCTCAATCCTGAACAGTTACAACGTTATATTGTTGAGTACTATCAGGTCAGCCGAGCAGTCAGTTCCTCACAAAATGCCAGTATCTATGACCGCGAAAATAAAGGCGTTGAGGCTTTATTACAGTTAGGCGATACCCAGAATCCTGATGCCAATGACCAGCATATTGTCAAACTGGTGGACTGGGTGCTGCAGTTTGCATTTGAGCAAGGCGCCAGCGATATTCATCTGGAACCACGTAAAGACAAAGGTAAGGTACGTTTCCGTATCGATGGAGTGCTGCATACCATCTATAACATGCCAGCCAATACACTGACCGCGGTAATTTCCCGTATCAAGATTCTTGGCCGCATGAATGTGGCGGAAAAGCGTAAACCGCAGGATGGACGCTTAAAAACCCGTACCCCGAAAGGACAGGAAACCGAATTACGTCTTTCGACTTTGCCGACCGCTTTTGGTGAAAAGCTGGTAATGCGTATTTTCGACCCGGAAGTATTGGTGCGGAGTTTCCAGCAACTGGGTTTTGAAGGGCATCTATTGCAGAGCTGGCAGCAGCTGACGCAGCACAGTCACGGTATTATTCTGGTCACAGGACCAACAGGATCGGGTAAGACCACTACGCTGTATTCATCTTTAAAGCAGCTGGCCACCGAACAGGTCAATGTCTGTACCATTGAAGACCCGATTGAAATGCTGGAGCCGAGTTTTAACCAGATGCAGGTCAATCCAAACATTGAATTAGGCTTTGCAGATGGCGTACGTGCCTTAATGCGTCAAGATCCTGACATTATCATGGTCGGTGAGATTCGAGACCATGACACCGCCAATATGGCGATTCAGGCTGCATTAACAGGGCATCTGGTATTATCTACTTTACATACCAATGATGCACCGTCCAGTTTGACGCGTTTACATGATCTAGGCGTGCAACCATTCCTGACAGCTGCAACAATTCTAGGTGTTCTGGCTCAACGTCTGGTTCGTCGCCTTTGTCCGCATTGTAAACAGGAAACGCCAATTAATGAGCAAGAGTGGGAACATCTGACCTTTGATTATATGATGGACATGCCGACCAGCATGTATAAAGCTGTGGGATGTGAAGCTTGTCGACATACTGGCTATAAGGGCCGAGTCGGGATTTACGAATTTATGCCAGTTAGTCTGGAGCTCAAGTCACTGATTAGTGCGCATGGCACACTCAATGATTTAAAAGCACAAGCCAAAAAAGAAGGCGTTGAGCCCTTGCGGATCGCGGGTGCGCGTAAAGTGATTGAGGGCGTAACCACCTTAGAAGAAGTATTGCGCGTGGTGCCATTAAATTAAGCTATAGTGTTATCTTCAGATTCACCTCATCTTGGTTTGTTTTAATGACTGCATCGAAATGATGAAACCACGATGAGGGGAAACAAGATGAATGTATTATCTAAATGTGCAGTCGTTGCTGGCTTGGTTGGTGCAACTACTTTTGCCGTAGCAAATACCACTGCGGTAAATCAGCAAGCATTGGCGCCGACTCAAATTACCACAGTCAAACAAGCCTTAACCTTAAAAGATGATACCCCAGTCAAGTTGAAAGGTTATGTGGTTAAAGCAACGGGTGATGAGAAATATCAGTTTAGTGACCAGACGGGTTCAATGACGGTCGATATTGATGATGACTTGTGGCAAGGTAAGCCGGTATCAGCAAAAACACCAGTGACCTTAATTGGTGAAATCGACATCGACTATAAGCCAGCGAAACGTGTTGAAGTAGATGTGGATCAGGTTCAATTCTAAAGATTGATGAATCAATATAAAAAACCACATGATCATCATGTGGTTTTTTGTTGATGATTTATTTTAAGATCATGTGAAAGATCAACACAGTGGGCTGTTTTATGCGAATTTTATTGGCTGAAGATGATGCCTCGCAGGCGGAAAGTATCAAGGCCTGGCTGGAAATGGATGGTTATAGCGTTGACTGGGTGGAACGTGGCGATCATGCGATTCTGGCAGCCGAACAGCATCAATACGACTGTATTCTGCTGGATCGGGGCTTACCGCAAGCGTCAGGAGATGAAATTCTTAAAAGCATTCGCCGGCAAAATAGCAAAACCCCGGTGATTTTTATTACCGCCAAAGACCATATCCATGATCGGGTAGAGGGGCTGGATCTAGGGGCGAATGACTATCTGGTCAAGCCATTTAATCTGGAAGAATTATCTGCCCGGGTTCGTTCCCAATTGCGTCAGCATCAAGCCCAAGCCGGTCAATATCTTTATTTTGCCAATTTGCAACTGGATCCCCAAGCCAAGACCCTGATTCAGGAGGGGAAAGCGGTGAATCTTACTGCCAAAGAGTTTCAGATTCTATATAAGCTAATGCAGCAACCTGAACATATTGTGACACGGGAGCAGCTGGAAGAATCCCTGTATGCATGGGGTGATGAAATTGAAAGTAATGCCATCGAGGTGTTTATCTATCAGATTCGTAAAAAGATTGGCGGGCAATATATCAAGACCATTCGCGGTCTAGGCTATCGCATGCATCAGGGGGAATAGAATGAAAGTCGTGTCATTACAAACCAGACTGGTTAAAACTTCATTAATCAGTTCAATCATTGCTGGATGTGTGGCCTTACTTTTGTTCGCGGTAATTTCGGTGTATCAAACCATGCAGATGCAAGATGAGATCATGGACGAGATTTCAGATATGTTGCAGATAACCGACTTAACCCAATCCTCAGGACAGCAGATTGATGAACTGAGTGATGAATTTGATATCCAATACCAGTTGCGCAATTCGCAGCAGGTGTTGACCCAGTCCACAGATTTTCAGCTTGATCCACAGCATCACAGCTTGATTACAGCAAGCCAAGGTAACTTTGGCCTGATTTGGCAAAAAGGTCAGTTATGGCGGAGTTATGCGGGCGAAGATGAGCATGCCCCTATGCAAGTATTGCTTCTACAACCCCTAGGAGAACGTTTTAAAGATTTGCTGAATCATTTCGCAGGTTATAGCTTGATCTTGCTGCTGGTATGGCTGATGCAATGGATCATGTTGCATTTCCTGATTAAACGGCAATTTAAGGTAATGCATCAGTTATCTTCAGAAATCTCAGCAAAGAATGCAGATGATTTAAGCCCGATATCAACTGGAGAGGTAGAGCTGAAAGAGTTACAGCCCATGTTGGGTCAGCTCAATCGACTGTTACAGCGACTCGAACAATCCTTGCAAGCAGAACAGCGTTTTACTGCGGATGCTTCTCATGAATTGCGTTCGCCTTTATCGGCAATTCAGCTTCGATTGCAGTTGTTACAACGTAAGTATCCTGAACGGGCGGGTGATTTTGTTCAGATGCAGCAAGATGTCAATCGCGGCATTCAAACGCTGGAAAATTTACTGCTGTTGGCGCGTCTCGATCCTGAGCATGCCAATAATCTGCCGAAAACTCAGTTTGATCTAAATAGGGTGATACAAGAGGTAATGCAAGCCTTGGCATTATTCGTGCAGGAAAAGCAGATTCAAATACAGCTGGATGTCTCAACGCAGCCCAAGATGCTGCATGCTAATCAACAACTGATATTTACCTGTATCCGCAACATAATTGATAATGCGATCCGCTATAGCCTTGAGCACGGACAGATTTATATCAGTTTGAAGCAACAACGAGATGCAATAGAACTTGTGATCGAAAATGAAGGGCAAGGCGTGGATGTTGAAATTCTGGAACGTTTAGGTGAGCGTTTTTATCGTGCCTTAGGAACTAAAACCCAAGGTTCGGGATTAGGTCTGTCGATTTGTAAAAAAATTGTAGAATTGCATCAGGGTAAAATCAAGTTTTCCCAATCCTGCTATGGCGGACTGAAAGTGAGTCTCCAGCTGCCTGTATAAATTTTTTCATAAGCAACATAAAAAAAAGCAGCATGCGCTGACATACTGCTTATTCCCACGTTTATTATTATGCGGTTGTTATTATATTACTTCGTTAAAATCAGGCGATTATTACGGGTTAGACGTAAACGGTATTCCTCACCCGCATGCATAATGCGGATTTCACGTCCCAAGGCAAAAAGATTGTTTGAATGCAACATTGGCAATGATTGGGCTGCATCTGTACTACGAGT
Source organism: Acinetobacter sp. 'aerobic (ED)' (assembly GCF_904886855.1). Taxonomy (NCBI): domain Bacteria; kingdom Pseudomonadati; phylum Pseudomonadota; class Gammaproteobacteria; order Moraxellales; family Moraxellaceae; genus Acinetobacter; species Acinetobacter sp. 'aerobic (ED)'. The sequence continues at coordinate 632,490 of NZ_CAJHGI010000001.1, read as the reverse complement.
AAATAGGTTGAATGGTGCGTTCATTTGTTATGCTCCGTGGTGTGTTCTTTAACGTTTTAAATGATAATCATTATCGAATAGACCTGTCAACGGAAATTTTAACAATTTACAAAATCAGTGATTAATTTTGTTCTTAGTCATGTGAATTCGTGTTTAAACACCTTAAAATCTGGATAAAAGATGAGAGATTTTAGTCTGTTATGACCAAAGCTACAGTTGATGTTGCAATCGCAATTTTATTACACAAAACCAAAGTATTGGTCGGCTGGCGACAGGCCAGCCAGCATCAGGGCAATAAACATGAGTTTCCTGGTGGAAAAGTTGAAGCCGGTGAAACACCAGGGCAGGCTTGCCGCCGTGAGATTTATGAGGAAGTGGGCATCGGTTTAAAGGACTGGCATGTTTTTGATGTGATCCGTCATGAATATGACGACATTATTGTGAATCTGCATTTGTTTCATGCCTATGTGCCCGATGAATTGCTTGATCTGATTCATCAACCGTGGGGCTGGTACAAACGTGAGCAACTGGCCGAGTTAAATTTTCCGAAGGCCAATGATGCCATTTTACAACGTTTGATCTGGCCTCATCTCATCAAGATCAGTGATCAAATTGATGCCTTGCCGCAACAACAGGCGCTCTTGTATTGGCGTACTGATTCTGCTGATATTGATCAGATCCAGTCGCAGCTTTTAAGCTTGAGCGATGCGCAATTACAGAAATTGATGATCAATGTCGATCTCTGGCAGCAACTGGATGCTGCATTACGCGATAAAATCTCAACCATTCATTTAAAGCAATCACAATTGATGAGTTTCAGTAAAGCTGGCTTGGTCGTAGGGAAGCGCTTTATCGCAGCTTGTCATGATGCGGTCTCTTTGCAACATGCCCATCATATTGGTTGTGATGCGGTGTTGTTAAGTCCGGTACAGGCCACTGAAACTCATCCTGATGCGAAAGAATTGGGTTGGGAGGGTTTTGATGAGCTCGCCCGAACCAGTGATATTCCTGTGTTTGCCTTAGGGGGGGTTGCACCTGCTGAATTGAAACAAGCCCAAAAGCATCATGCTTATGGGCTTGCCGGGATTCGTCAGTTTAGTGCAATTGACTAGGATTAGAGTGCCTGAAGGGCTCTACGCGCTTCTTGGGCCTTCACCGAATGATTGCGGGCTTCACTGGCTTTCAGAATAATTAACCACAATTGCTTTTTCATGGCATTGCTCTGCGCATAACTTAAGCCACGGCGGGCCAATGCTTCTGCATTGGCATATTCTTTACGTTGATCGGCAATCATAGCCAGATACAAATAGGTTTCCGTGGCCTGTGGCGCGATACGTTGTGCCTGAAGGGCATAACGTTCAGCTTCTGCCAGTTGTTGCTGTTTATAAGCGACCTGGGTTTTTTGCATCAAGGTTTTAAATGCCGGCAGTTGGCTACCATCATTAAACTTTTGCTGCACCTTTTGTTGCGGCACAACCACAGGAACGCTTTGACGCTTAATCTCTTTTTGATCATAAGGCGTGATTTTCACTCCGGAAGAGGATTGGCTTTCCTTTTTCGGTGGGTGAGTTGGCGTGGTCTTGGTTGGCGCCTTTTCAGGTGCCGTGGTACAACCCGCCAGTATAAGCATTCCAATAATAACTGCTGTTTTCTTGATCATGTTCAATTATCCTTTTGAGGCTTAGTTCTCACCGTTACCGTTATAACTACCGCTGGAAATCACACGTGCCGGGCTACGATTGGATAAGTCTGTATCCATCTGGTTTTCACTTTCACGAATATAGTTACCAATGCTATCGTCCTGCTGATCACCCTGTGTTTCATCTGTTTGTGGAATATAGGTCGGTTCCACTTCATAATGAGACTGGCCACACAGCGTGGCACGACGTGGCACAGTTTGGCGCATTAAAGGAATATACATTGCGCCATCACAGCCTTGCGCAGATAAATCACCGCTGGCGCTATCAATCCATTGCCATTGCACATTATCGGTTTGACGCAGATTAACAGGCTCTTGACGAAGCTGTTTCATCACATTGGTCCAGACTGGTAATGCACCAGATGAACCGGTTAAGCCAGTGACTTTGTTATCATCCAGACCTAACCACACCACTGCCACATGATTGCCTGAATAACCTGCAAACCATGAATCTCTGGTGTCATTGGTGGTCCCGGATTTACCCGCCAGATTTAAAGATTCAGGTAAGCTGTTATAGGCAGAACGGCCGGTACCAGAACGCATCACCTGTTGTAAGCCAAAGTTCAGGATATAGGCAGCAGCAGGGTCAATGGTCTGTTGTACATTTAAGCCATAACGCTCAAGCAAATGACCTTTGGCATCCACCACCGTACGGATCGAGCGAGGCGGATATTTAAAGCCACCTGTCGCAAAGTTGCTATAGATGCTCAAGACTTCCATCGGTGACATATTCACTGCGCCCAGATAAATCGAAGGGTAGGCCGGAATATCTGAAGTCACACCAAACTGTCTTAATTTATTGCTAAATGCAGATAAACCAAATTCATTGCCTAAACGGACAGTGGATAAGTTGTATGAGTTTGCCAAAGCTTGTTGCATTGGTACAACACCATGCTCACCACCGCTATAGTTTTTCGGAGTCCAGCTCTTATCACCATCAATTGGAATATTGACGGCACTGTCTTCAATCGGGCTGGCCCATGTGTATCGGCCTGATTCGATTGCATTCAGGTAAATGATCGGTTTAAGCAAAGAACCGACTTGACGTTTGGCATCAAGCGCCCGGTTAAAACCGGTAAAGTCCTGAGTTGAACCTACGGCTGCAACCAGTTCACCATTTTCAGGATGGGCAACCAGTACCGCACCTTGCAGGTTTCTTAAACGGCCCGGGTTGGCATTGGCTAAACGGCTAACGGTACTCTTAAATGCGTTCTGCACCTGAGTCTGTGCGATGGGATCAAGGGTTGTGAAAATTCTCAGGCCTTGATTGGTAATATCACTCTCCTGATATTCGGTACGAAGTTGACGACGGACAATATCCAGGAAATCAGGGAATTTTGCAGGACCTAAGGTTGGCTTGCTGACCACATTTAATGGACGGGCAATTTCATCTTCATATTCTGCATCAGTCAAATAACCCATCACCTTCATGTTGTTTAAGACAACATCACGACGTTTTTTCGCTGATTCTGGATTACGCCATGGATTATACAAAGAAGGACCTTGAACCAGACCCACCAGGAAGGCCTGTTGGGAAATATTCAGTTCACGCAATGGTAGACCGAAGTAAAATTGTGATGCCAAGCCGTAACCATTAATCGAATAGCTACCATTTTGACCTAAGTTCACTTCATTTAAGTAAGCTTCCAGAATCTCGTCTTTGCTGTAATGTAATTCAATCAATAGCGCCATGAGGGCTTCATTGACCTTACGTTTCAGTGTCTTTTCCGGTGAAAGATAGAAATTTTTGACCAACTGCTGGGTTAAGGTTGAACCCCCTTGGCGACGTCCACCTGTTACATTACTGACGACAGCACGTGCAGTACCACGGATCGAAAGACCATGATGGTGATAGAAGTTACGATCTTCCGTCGAGATCAAGGCTTCGATCAGGGTTTTAGGTACTTTATTCAGTTTAATGAGAACGCGGTCTTCATTATGTTGCGGATAGATACCACCGATCAGTAAAGGTTCTAAGCGAGCAATCCCTGTATTTGAGGGTTTGGTAGAGCGCACTTCACTGACTTCGCCATTGGCAAAGGCCAGTTCCAGCACCTGTTCAGGTTCGGTACTGTCGCCATAATCAAAACCACGGGTATGCACATACATCTGGTTACCCTGAACTACATAGCTACCAGACTTGTCGTAGTTCGCCGTATTCTTATATCCCAGTAATTTTAACTCTTGGGTAAAATTATCCTGAGTAATCGGTGCATTGGCATAGATTTCCAATGGGCGAGCAAACACCTTGGCAGGGATATCCCAACGCTGACCTTCAAACTTGTCACGAATAATATTATCCAATCGGATCAGATAGATACTAAAGGCAACAAAGACACCTATCACTAACATTGAGAAAATGAGTGCTAGAAAACCAATACCACGTTCAAACTTCATAGATTTGCGTTAAAACCAAAACAATGACGGTAATGATGCGATAGCTTATTGTCATTTTGCAATCATAAAACTGTGAATAAATAGCAACATGCAATAAAAAGTTTAAGCATGTGTTGACATTAAAGGTATAAAAAAGCAACGGATAGACATTTTTATACTTTTTAATCAATCATCAACGCAACATAGGTTGTTAATGATATGATAGTCGATAACCGCGACGGAGCTGAATTATTCGTGCAAATTTCACATAAATCCTTTCGAAATATTGGTCTCATTGGACGACCAGACAAGTATTCTGTAGTAGAAACGTTATGTTTAATTCATGATCATTTGATCAATTTAGGCTTAAACCCCGTTTTTGATCAGGAAACAGCAAAACTTGTCCCCTATAGTCATGGCCAGACCGTGAGCCGTAACTTGCTGGGTGAAGTCGTTGATTTAGTGATTGTGGTGGGTGGTGATGGTTCATTGCTCCATGCTGCACGTGCTTTGGTACGCTATAGTACGCCTGTGCTCGGCATTAACCGGGGGAGACTCGGCTTTTTAACCGATATTAAGCCCGCCGAAGCCATCTTTAAACTGGATCAGGTGTTACAAGGCCAGTTCCAGCTGGACCGCCGTTTCTTACTGGAAATGGAAGTGCGTACCAATGGTGAAACCATTTATGATGCGATTGCATTGAATGATGTGGTGTTGCACTCAGGTAAATCGGTGCATATGATCGATTTCGAGCTGAATATTGATGGGCAATATGTCTATCGTCAGCACAGTGATGGTCTGATTGTTTCAACCCCAACGGGTTCGACGGCATATGCACTTTCAGGCGGAGGACCGATTCTGCATCCAAGTATGGATGCGATCGCACTGGTGCCGATGCATCCGCACACCTTGTCATCACGTCCTATCGTGGTGGGTGGACAAAGTGAAATCAAGATTACCATCCGTGAAAATCGTGTTCTGCCGATGGTGAGTGCCGATGGTCAACATAGTGTTGCATTAAATGTAGGTGACACGGTGCATATCCGCAAACATCCGTTTAAACTAAGCTTATTACATCCACCAGGTTATGACTTTTATATGGCATGCCGTACCAAATTAGGGTGGAATCAAGATTTTGAATCTTTTCAACAGGATGACTCATGAATATTGAACAAATGCTCGCTATTTTAAATCCTGAAATTGTTGAGCGTCTTCGTACTGCTGTTGAAATTGGTAAATGGCCAAATGGCGTTGCACTCACCAAAGAACAGCGTGAAACTTGTATGCAGGCTGTGTATGCGTGGGAAATGGAAAATTTGCCAAAAGAACAGCGCAGTGGTTATATCGACCGAGGCACCAAAAAAGATGGTGAAGAGTGTGATGACGACCATCACAAAAATGAACCTGAATTTAAGCCGATTCGTTTTGTTTAGTTAATATAAGTAGTATTTAAAGCGATGATTTTAATAAAGTCATCGCTTTTTTGTTTTCAGGTTTATATTTGATTCAATAGTTGTATGATTTCGATATATTAACTTGATAAATTTTTATGAATTATCATTTAGTTAATTTGGCATCTCACTACACAGTAGTGAGATGAGTAGATTAAACAGAATATCCTGCCTCTCTCATTTGCATAATAATTGAGTCGTCAAATTGCTTATCAGATATTCCTCTAACTGACTTAATACTTTTCCAGTGCCAAATTAAAGATAGAGATTTGCCATCTAAAAGACAAAATTCTTCGAGGAAAATAGAAGCCAAATCATGTTTATCTAATTCTAGATTAGCCGTTAGTATACGATTTAATACAACACTTGGTTTTTCACCTTGCAAGATTAATTTCAATTGATTTATATCTTCAGAATGCGACATATTTTATATCTCCCCATTCTCCAGTGTTTTTAACTTGTGTACTATCTGTCCTGTCTAACTAGTAGTTTTTCTATAAATATGCCTTAGATAAGTTAAGACTTAGTATTTAAGTGACTATATCTACTTAAAACGACTTTCCCAAAGCTCTTTCGCTTTGTTCATTGCTTCATCATAAGTACTGACTACACCCATGGTATACAACGCAATTCCCATGGTTTCAACGACTGCCAATTCACCATATTCATGCGTCTGCTCACCCAGCCAGACTGCTTTAAACACAGCCAGATCTAGTTCTTCTTCAATCGGACTACGGTCTGGTGTCAATTTTGGAAGTTCGTATTCGTACAACTCACCATTTTTAATCCCGCAAATCAAGGTCTTGGCATCAGGATTACGTTCAAACTCACCACCTTCACCTTTAATCACGGCACTGTTTTGATAACCTAGACGGAAAGCAGTCTGCTGATGTGAACTACGATAAGCAGGGTGGAAAATAGCTTGTAAAGTGGCTTTGGCATTAAATGGATTAATCAGGCGGGCCAGTGTGTGAATTGGAGAGCGAAGTCCCATCACATTTCGCAGTGAAATCAGGTCACATAAAATTGGTGAAATCGCTTCTAGTGGCAGGTAGGCAAAGTTGTGCTGTTCTAGTTGCTCTCGGACATCCTGTTGATTCTGGCAAATAGAATAGCCTAAGTATTGCAAAACCTGCTCAGTATAAACACGGTTAATGGTATGACCCGATGCGCCATGCATCACAATTTTATAACCATGATGCGCTAAAGTGAGTGCTGCCAATAAGAACCAAGGATAGTGTTTACGTTTGCCTGCATAAGACGACCAGTCCAGATCGACCTCAAGTGGCTGAAAGTTGAGTTGATCACGCGTGGCTTGAACAAAACCTGCCAGTTCATCAACGGATTCCTCTTTAACACGTAACAGCATCAAGAAGGCGCCAAGCTGAACATCCAGTACTTCATCTTGCAAGATCATGCTAAAAGCCTGATAGGCCTCTTCATAACTCAGTGAACGTGAACCGGTTTTACCTTTACCCAAAATACGAACATATTGAGCAAATGGATGTTCTGCAGTTTTATAGATATTTCGTTTTGTGTTCATGGCCGTATTGAAGGTTGTCACTGAGAATGAGATCAATATGACATAAAATCGGGTCCGGTAGCATAAAAAAACCAGCAAGCTGTTTAATCAATAAGCAACTGTGGTTTAAAGAACCAAGATGCAAACAAAATTATTGACCGAATCAGTCTAGTGATTTGATGTAAACGGGACATGACATCCTATCTAAAAGTTATTAGCATGACTGCGAACGAATTTTTAAGAACAAAGAAAGCGAAAGGAAATAATGATGTTAGCTTACGATGCAGATTTGGAACTCTTCCGTGATAACTTTAAGCGCTTTATGAGCGAGCAGATCGCACCGCATTATGATCAATGGGAACGCGAAGGCATCATGCCACGTTCAGTATGGACGGCATTGGGCGAAAATGGATTTTTGTGTGTCGATGTTCCGGAAGAATACGGTGGTTATGGTGTGCCAACCCATTATTCACTCATGTTGGTCGAAGAGTCGGCGCGTGCGGGCTACTGTGCATTATCAACTGCAATTTCATGCCACTCTGAAATCGCTGCACCTTATATCCAGCACATTGCAACAGAAGAACAAAAACAGTACTGGCTGCCAAAAATGGTGTCAGGTGAAGTGGTTGGTGCCATTGGCATGACTGAACCCGGTGCTGGCTCAGACTTACAGGCGATGCGTACCAGTGCCATTTTGCAAGATGACCACTATGTGCTAAATGGCTCGAAAACCTTTATTTCAAATGGCCAGCATGCCGATCTGGTGGTGCTTGCAGTGAAAACTGATCCCCAAGCACGTGCTAAAGGCGTGTCTTTGATGCTGGTGGATACTCATCTGGAAGGTTTTAAAAAGGGCACTAACCTCGACAAAATCGGTTTACATTCACAAGATACTTCAGAGTTGTTCTTTGATAATGTCAAAGTACCGAAAGATCAATTACTGGGTCAGGCAGGGCAAGGGTTTGCTTACTTGATGCAGGAACTTCCACGTGAACGTACTGCGATTGCGGCCACCGCTTTAGGCGCAATTCGTGGTGCAATTGACTTGGCAACGGCGTATGTTAAAGAGCGTCAGGCCTTTGGTCAGGCAATTTCACAATTCCAGAATACGCGTTTTGTCTTGGCACAAGCGAAGATTGATGAGTTGGCAACTGCTGCTTTCTATAACCAAAATGTTGAGCTATATAACGAAGGTAAACTGGATGTAGAAACTGCTGCGGCATTGAAGAGCTTCAGTACTGACATGCAAATGAAAGTTGCAGATAATTTGCTTCAGTTATTTGGTGGTTATGGTTATATGACTGAATACCCGATTTCACGTTTCTTCGTTGATGCGCGTATCCAGCGTATTTATGGCGGAACCAACGAAATCATGAAAGAAATCGTGGCGCGTGGCATTATCGGTAAAGCTTAATCTGCATTTATCTCGTCAAACAGCCTGCTTGAAAGCGGGCTGTTTTATTTTCACTCTTTGTTCGATTGATGAAGAACTGGATAATTTTGCTGTTTAGGCAATTGCTGTAAGGCTTGATTGATCTTGTGTAGAAACTCATCGGCTTCATCTTGCCGAAAAATATCTTCTGTATATTCAGTGCGTTGTTGAAAGCGGCCACAGCCTCTTATTTCCATATTAGATGGATTAAATGACCAGTCATTTGGATTTTTTAAGTAAATACTTAAATCACTTTCACAACTTTTCCATAAATTTAAGAACACATTCGATTGTTCTGATTTAAATCCCATTGCAGGGTAGACGCGAAAACCTTTCATTTCGGGATTTGAAAATTGAAAAAACTTATCAACCGGCATACCTCCCCAGACAATTGCGGTATTTTCTGGCAAGGTGATGCCTGTTAAGTTCTGTTCTTTTAAGGAATGAGTTTGCTGATGCTTTTGTCTAAAGTGTTGTGATTGATAAGTCAGTTTGGTTTGAGACGGGACAGGTATTCCACGCACCTGATTACTTATCGGGGTGATAAAGTAAGGTGATCGATCGGTGCCATTGCAACCTGCAATCATGGGGCAACCGCTACATGCGCTTAAACCGATACTGATCAAGCTCAATAAACCTAAGCCGAAAATCTTATTCATTGTATTTACTGTTGTTATGACATCTTCTTGCAGTATAACCAATCTATTCTATAGAAAAGTTCAAATTTGAGCGGAACAAATAGCCCGCTTAAATTTAGCTATGTTTATTCAGGACATTATGGTGTTGGTTCATCAAATAGATTTGAACAACTTTGTGGCTGACAACCTGCCAACATAATCGCTTTCGGTAAGCTGGCATACATATTAGTCAAATGCTGTTCAGCAGGATGTCGATAATTCCAGAACAAGAAATGCTTTGAACGTTGCTGATTAAAGTTTTGATAGAAGTTGTTCTGCTTTTGCAAGGATTCAGCATCTGGTGTTGGGCTTCGTCCATGTTCATGCGTACCCACTGTGGTCATCAGCATGATCTCTTGAGCACGATTTGCTTTATTGTTTAACCAGTCCTTTTGTTTGTTGAGTAGTGCATAATTATCAAACCAGAGTGAAGGGCTGGCGGCAATATAACGCTGGAACATGTGTGGTTGGCTAAAGAAAGTGTGTAAAACAAACAGTCCACCAAAGGAGTGCCCAAATAAACTCTGTTGCTGTGAATTGACTTTAATTTTGGTTTGAATTGCAGGCTTTAGCTCTTTTTCTATAAATTGAATAAATTGGTCTGCACCACCATAAGTGTACTTGGCTTGCTTTTGAAACTCAGCCGATGTCTGGGGTGTATAGTCTAAAGCACGCTTTTCTACATCAAATGTGCTTTGTTTAGGATAACCAATCGCAACAATGGCGACCGGACTCAAACCTAAACGATTGGCTCCACCACCCACAGATTTAGCGATATTGGCGGCACTATCAAATGCGGCATTACCATCCAGTACATACAGCACAGGAAAACCTTGCTGTGGAGCTTCACCAGCAGGAACCGAGATCTGGATCAGATAATCATGCTGGGTATATTTAGATGCCAATACAAAGCTTTGCTGAATATTGGTCTGTGCTTTGAGAGGCGCTTTATTTGAACTCGAGGTGCTGGGTTGAGCAAAAGCCAGTGGTGTTGCCATGAGCAGAGAAAAAGTCAAAATCCCAAGATGTTTAAACATCGCTTTATTTACACCCATCAAAATTTTGACAAGTAATATATAATGAAAATCATTATCAATAAAGTTTAATCAGAAAAAGAGTTAAAACTCAGCGTGTTTAATGGCTAAAAGTATTGTTATACTCTAGCTCGGATAATCGATTCATAGATAGATTGTAATCCATTCTTATAGATGATTTTGCTGAGGCTGCATTCAATGGTAAACGATGGACAAAACACATCGAATTCACTTAATTTAGAACAAATTCGTAACGATATTGATAGTGTTGATCAACAAATCCAAGAGTTACTCAACCGCCGTGCGACACTGGCAGAAGCGGTAGCTAAAGCGAAATTTGCATCCGAAGAAAATCCACTGTTTTATCGTCCGGAACGTGAAGCGCAAGTGCTGCGTAAAGTCATGGAGCGTAATCAGGGCCCTTTGTCTGATGCAACCATGGCACGTTTATTCCGTGAAATCATGTCAGCATGTCTGGCGCTTGAAGCACCACAAAGCATTGCATTCTTAGGGCCAGAAGGGACATATACCCATTCTGCGGTGTTAAAGCATTTTGGTAAAGATGCGGTTGTGCGTCCATTACCGACCATTGATGAAGTGTTCCGTGAAGTTGAAGCGGGCAGCGCGCACTATGGGGTTGTTCCTGTAGAAAACTCATCTGAAGGGATTGTCAACCATACCCTGGATTGCTTTAAAGCATCGACAGTGAATGTGATTGGTGAGGTTGAACTTCGTATTCATCACCAATTCCTGGTATCTGAAAATACCCGTAAAGACAGTATTAAACAGATTTATGCGCATCAGCAAACCTTGGCTCAATGTCGTAAATGGTTAGATGCACATTATCCGGGCGTTGAGCGTGTTGCACTGAACTCAAATGCAGAAGCGGCACGCCGTATTCGTAACGAATGGCATTCTGCTGCAATTGCCTCTGATATTGCGGCAAGTATGTACAATCTTGAGATTTTACATAGCAATATTGAAGATAATCCTGAAAATACCACCCGTTTCCTTGTGATTGGTCGTGAGAAGATTCCTCAAAGCGGTAATGACAAGACCTCGTTATTGATCTCTGCGCATGATCGTGCGGGTGCTTTGCTGGAAATTCTTGCGCCATTTGCCAAGCATCAAATCAGCTTGACCAGCATTGAAACACGTCCGGCATTACCTGAAAAATGGGCCTATGTGTTCTTTATCGATTTAGAAGGACATATCGGACAGGAAAATGTTGCGGCGGCATTGGAAGAAATCCGTCCAATGGTGAAAGAGTTACGTGTACTCGGTTCATATCCAATCGCTGTTTTATAATCCCGTTTTATCGAATGGATAGATGACTTCGGTATCTATCCATATCAAAGTCGTCTCATTAGGCAAATATGTTTTATGTCTCAACCATTATTTAAAAAAGTTGCATTTATTGGGCTTGGACTGATTGGATCGAGTCTTGCCCGTGTGATTGTGGCAGAACAACTTGCATCTCAAATTGTGGCTTCAACACGCTCAAAAAAAACATTAGAAGATGCCAAGGCACTCGGCCTGATTCAACACGGTTATACGGCGCCTGAAGAAGCAGTTCAGGATGCAGACTTAATTGTTTTAGCCTTGCCTGTGCGTGCAACACAAAAAGTGCTGGAACAGATCAAGCCTTATCTTGCAGACAATGCCATTATTACCGATGTAGGCAGTACCAAAGGCAATGTGGTTGAAGCTGCAAAAGCAGTGTTTGGAGAAAAGCTACCAGCCGGTTTTGTACCGGGTCATCCGATTGCAGGTGCAGAACATACTGGTGTGCATGCGGGTAAAGTTGATTTATTCGTCAATCACAAAGTGATTCTAACGCCACTGCCGACCAGCACGGAGTGGGCGGTTGAAAAACTGGTTCAACTCTGGTCGGCAGCCAAAGCCGAAGTGATTTGCATGGATGTTGCTAAACACGATGAAGTGTTGGCACATACCAGTCATTTACCGCATTTAATGGCATTCAATCTGGTGGAACAACTGGCAAATCGTGAAGATAATCTAGATATTTTCCGTTATGCAGCCGGTGGTTTTCGGGACTTCTCTCGCATTGCAGCCAGTGATCCGCAGATGTGGCATGACATTTTCTTTGCCAATAAAACCGCAATTTTGAATGCGGTTAATGGCTTTGAACAGCAATTATCCGTTTTAAAGAAACTGATTGAACAGGAAGATTCGCAAGCGTTGATGGGGCTATTGGGCCACGCGCAGGCAGCACGCCAACATTTTAATCATATGTTAGCCAAAAAACCTTTGATGGAGAAAAACAAGGTGACACAGCAATTTAGTATTTTACCGGGAAAGAAAACATTTACAGGTAAATTCACCGTACCGGGTGACAAATCTGTGTCACATCGCTCAATTATGTTTGGTGCGATTGCAGAAGGTACCACCCATGTGACCGGCTTTCTGGAAGGTGAAGATGCACTCGCAACTTTGCAGGCATTCCGTGACATGGGGGTGAGCATCGAAGGACCGAAGAATGGTGAAGTCACTATTCATGGTGTGGGCATGCACGGTTTAAAAGCGCCAGCAAGCGCTTTGTATATGGGTAACTCAGGCACCAGTATGCGTTTGCTGTCTGGCATGCTGTCTGCGCAAAAATTTGATTCAGTCATGACGGGTGATGCCTCATTGTCTAAACGTCCAATGGAGCGTATTGCCAAACCACTTCGTGAAATGGGTGCACTCATCCAGACTACAGGCGAGAAAGGTACGCCACCTGTGAGTATTACCGGCAGTCAGGCACTTAAAGGAATTCAATACGATTTACCGATGGCGTCTGCTCAGGTGAAATCAGGTATTTTATTGGCGGGTTTATGGGCTGAAGGTGAAACGTCGGTGACTGAACCAGAACCAACCCGTGATCATACTGAACGTATGTTACGTGCCTTTGGTTATGATGTAAAAACTGAAGGCAATAAAATCTCGCTTGTCGGTGGTGGCAAATTAGTCGGTACTGATATTCGGGTGCCTTCAGATATTTCGTCAGCTGCTTTCTTTATGGTCGGTGCTGCGATTACCGAAGGTGCCGATGTGGTGCTGGAAGCGGTTGGGATTAACCCGACGCGTACAGGGGTGATCGAAATCCTCAAGCAAATGGGTGCTGACCTGACGGTTGAGAATGAACGTATCGCAGGTGGTGAGCCGATTGCAGATATTCATATCAAAGGTTCAAGAACCCTGAAAGGCATTCACATGCCAGAAGATCAAGTGCCTTTGGCCATTGATGAATTCCCGGCATTGTTTATTGCTGCTGCATGTGCAGAAGGTCAAACCGTGTTGACGGGTGCTGCTGAGCTTCGTGTCAAAGAATCTGATCGTATCCAAGTGATGGCAGATGGCTTGAAAATCATGGGGATCGATTGTACCCCAACCGAAGATGGCATTATCATCGAAGGTAAAGGTAAGTCTGGGGATTGGTCACCGATCTTTACAGGTGGTGAAATTGAATCACATCATGATCATCGTATTGCCATGAGTTTTAGCATGGCGGGTCTACGTACTTCAGGTGAAATCACCATTCATGGAACCGAAACCGTAGCGACAAGTTTTCCAACCTTTACCGAACTTGCAAATTCGGCCGGATTGGATTTAAGTGTAGTCAATCAGTAATCTGATTTGTGTAAGGCAGCATTCAGCTCAAGATGGTTGAATGCTGCTTTTTTTATGTATTTATCGTTAAAAATAATTTGTTAAATGCCTTCACTCAGCGTTTAAATACTCAAAATGATGACTTTGCTGATGTACATATCTAATCGGGTCGAAATTTATCAATTTAACAATACAACTAAGACAATCAGCTAATCGTTTATAGACAATTGTATATATAATAATTCAGAGTATATACGTTGGATTTGGGTTGTGCTCCAGCCCTAAAATATAAAAATAGAGGGAATAGCATGAAAACCTTGCAATTTATCGCAGATTGCCCAAAACATGGAGTGGTCGATCATCCACCGAATGAATGCTATATCACGCAAGAATACGTGGCGGCATTGTTGTATAAACAATTAGAACAATATGGCTTCGATGCACAGCATATTCGTCATGAACATGAAAAAATTGAAGTATGTATCGACAATCACCAATTGCCGCTTTCGATTTTATGTTCGCAACAGGATACCGAAGGACATATTCTTTGTGAAATCTCAGCCAATCCACAGCAAGAACAAGCTTGGTTTGAGCGTATTGAGACACAAAGTATTATTCGTCAATTGGCCCAAGCCGTGGAAAATAGCTTAAAAGCAGAACATAGCTTTTCCCAGTTTGTCTGGAAAAGCTAAGACAGTTTTACGAATACAATCTTAAATGAAGTGATTTAACATCAAGACTGTTTAGGTGTATGGTGTATATTGATTTAAACGCTTTATTTGAGAGTATAGGTGCATGATACAGGTCGATTTTTCTAAATTATCTCCGCAAGTGGTCTGGCAACATTTCGAGACCTTATGTACGATTCCTCGACCTTCCAAATATGAACAACAACTCAGACAACATCTAAAAGATTGGGCGGAACAGCGCAACTTGCAAACCTATGTGGATGACATTGGTAATCTAATTATTCGCAAAGCTGCTACAGCAGGTAAAGAACACGTTGCAGGTGTGATTTTGCAAGGCCATTTAGATATGGTGACTCAGGCAAATCGCGGCACCCAGCATGATTTCTTCAAAGACCCCATTCAACCCGTATTAAAAGATGGCTGGCTGATTGCTGAAAATACTACACTGGGTGCCGATAATGGCATTGGAGTTGCACTGGCGTTAGCAGTATTAGAATCAAATGATATTGCGCATGGTCCGATTGAAGTTCTACTTACTATTGATGAAGAGGCGGGAATGAGCGGTGCCCGTTTACTTGAGACAGGCGTTTTAACTGGACAATGGTTATTTAATATCGATACAGAGGAATGGGGCGAACTCTATCTTGGCTGTGCTGGGAGTATTGACCTAGAAGTAGGACAGCCACTTGCATATGAAACAGCACCCGCTAATTTAATTTATGTAGATGTGCTAGTGTCAGGACTAAAAGGTGGACACTCTGGTGTTGATATTCATCTGGGGCGTGGTAATGCCAATGTGATTTTAGCCCATTTCCTCAATGAGTATTTGGCACAATCCAATGGTCGATTGGTTGAATTTGTCGGTGGAACAGCGCGTAATGCTATCCCGCGTGAAGCAGTGGCGACGATTGCAATTGAAACTGAACAACTGGCTGACTTAGAACAAGCAGTTGCAGCAATACAAGCTGAATGGCAGCAGAAACTGCAAGGCATTGATGAGCAGTTGCAAATCACCGCACAGCAAAATGCCAACCAGATAAACGAAGTTATTTCATTGCAGCAGCAACAAGCTTGGTTGCAGGCATTGGCAACATGTCCATATGGTATTGCACAGTGGAGTAGTGCTTTACCCGATGTAGTTGAAACCTCGAATAATATTGGTGTGGTCAAACTGACCAAAGATGAGGTCAAAACTTTGATTATGGTTCGTTCGATGGTGAACCAAGAAGCAGTGACATTCGCACATAATATTCAACAGCATTTTGCCAGCTTTGAAATTCAGTCAGAGTTAACGCCCTTAGTCTCAGGTTGGACACCGAATCCAGAATCGGCTGCATTGAAATGTCTACAACAAGCTTATCAATCTGCATTTAAGATTGAGCCAAACTTGAAAGTGATTCATGCGGGCTTGGAATGCGGCATTATTGCGGAGCATTATCCTGATTTGCAGATGGTATCGTTTGGCCCGGATATTCAAGGGGCGCATGCGCCTGGTGAACGAGTTAAAGTAGATACGGTAGATAAATGCTGGAAGTTACTGGTAACGGCTTTGGAGAGTGTAGCTTAATTTAATGTTGTAATCAGATCAGACCAATGATCCTGTCTTGGTCTGATCAATCAATGATAAATATTGTGTTGGTACATGTATTGTTAGCCAAACACCATTTTCTGCCTGATGAAACTCAAAACCATCTTTATACATTTGTAGTGTGTTAATCAAAAATAGCACAGGCTTACCATAGCGTTGGCCTACATTCAAAGCCGTTTCTTTATTTTCACTTAGATGCACATAATGGCGCTGTCCAGCGATTAGGCCTTGCGTCTGAATTGAATCTATAAATCGACTCGCTGTGCCATGATATAAATATTGTGGTGGCTCAAGCGCAATCATTTGCCGTTGTACCGTATTTGTTGAGTGGCCTTGCACAGCCCTGATCATCAAACCATCTTCTGAGATTTGGAAGCGTTTTTTATCATTTTGTTCTACGATGACTTGGAGTAATGCTTCATCTAGAGGAACATTGTGTTGTTGTGCAGCTTCAATAAGCTCAGCAATTTTTGCCCAGCCTTCTTGATCAAGTTGAAGCCCAATTTGTTCAGGCTTATGTCGTAATATCAGGCTTAAAAATTTGCTTATTTGAGTATGTTCTTTCATATTTAATATTCACTATTCTACGTTTACTTTGACCTGAAACAGGTTTTGGTCGAGTTCGATAAACTCAATTTCACAATCAATAAATTTTTCAATCATTGCAGCCTGTGTACGGGTATGTTCACTAATACATTGTGCCGTAAATTCACCACCGTGACCCAATGCCAAAGGTAATAACAACTGATCTGTCAAATACTCATCTACTACAGCTTGAGAATTAATATATTGCTTCACCTGTTCCGCCAAATGATTGGCAATTTGTTCTGCACTTTTGCGCATTTCACCTAAAGCAGTAAATAGCTGGATGTGATGCTGATGTTCAACTTTGACATACACCGTATTACCTTGGCTAATGCCGTTTAAATGAAACTGCTGTTGTGTATCCAGTTTTAGTCTTTTATTTAAGGTTGCCAGTTCCCGTTGTGCGATTTGTGCTTCTTCGGAAAGGTTGAGTACTGCCGCAAAAGCCTTTGTCGTTTGCAAAGTACCACGATCTAATAAATTTAACTTGTTTCGATGTTGCCAAGGTTGAATCTTGATTTGAATTTCACCAGCACCAATCGGGAAGAAGCCTGCTTTATTTAACTTAAACTCGACCGCTATTCCAAGTTTTTCTAATGCAGGCAAAAAGCACTGCTCGATAAAATCTGCCGTTGGCGCAAGCGGGTTGTGAGTGCCACCAAAAATAGTCAATTCACTCGCTTCATTTTGTAATAACAAAGCCGGTAAGAGGGTTTGTAAAACCAGTGTCGTACTTCCTGCCGAACCAATCTGGAATTGGTATTTTCCACTTTGTACATGCTGTGGTGCGAAGTACAAACGCTGGCTATGTAGTTCAGCACCTTCCACATAGGCCTGGCTGATGTGTTGGGATGCCTGTACACAGACCAGATGCTGACGCATTAAGCCTGGTTTTTTTCGCCCAGCACGAATGTTGATTAATTCAAATGCCTGACCTGTAATCATCGAAAGGGCAAGGGCAGTTCTTAAAATCTGTCCTCCACCTTCACCTTGTGAACCATCAATCTGGATGGTTGCTGGCATATTTGCCAAAGCTTTATTCACTTCTATTTTCCTTATTTTGTAATTTAATGAACATACTGTCAGTACATGGTAATGCGAAGTAACGTGTGACTTTGCTTTTGGCAAAGCTTTGCTAGGTACATGGTGCTGAGCCTAATCAGTGAAGATTGATGCACGGCTCACATGCTGCCATAGCCGCCTGAATTATTTTCAATCCCTCAGATCGGAGTAATGCAGGATCTTGTACTCGCCCAGTATGCCCAAACTGTGCTTGTGAACTAAATTCACAAAATTTGTTGTCTATTCGACTAAATCAATTTGCCAATTGGCAGCCTGAATCTTGATATTTAAATCGCGTAATTTCGCGCTGATATCATCGGCTTGTTTTTGCAAGCTAGAAACAGGGATAACCTTCTTCCATTTGATCTCACGTGAGCTATAACGATCCGGTTCACGATGGGTATTGGCAATCGCATCAACGAGGATCTTATGTTGTTCAGCATAACTATCGCGTAAGCTTAGTAGGGATAGCAATATTTTTCCATCTTCCAACTTGGCTTGTGCATTGGTCAAATGAATACGACAAATCAACTGATTGCTTTCTTGGGTTAAAGCAAATACTTGTTTGATCAGTTCATTTGGATCTTCGCTCGGTTCATCACCGTCTTGTACCAGTACATTGGCGTTGATCCGCTGTTTTAATGAAGCGAGCTTTTTTTGTTGATCGCTTCGCAGTAAAAGTGCTTCTGCTAATTTCATTATTCGTTTACCAATTTTGGAGTATTTTTTTGTTCAGCTTTTTTCGCATCTAGCCCAATTAAAGCTTCAAGTTGTTTTTGTCGTTCATATCTTGCGATGTACCATTCTTTCATCAGCATTTCGATCAAACTAATTAACATTTGAGCTTCTTGCGGATCAACATCAACAATTAAATTAATGTCTTTTTCCATGTGTGCGCCGATATTGCCAATTTTTCTTACCGCATCTATTGCCTGCCAAGTAATAGGGTCAACTCTATCTTTAATGGCATTGATTTCATCAATTAAACGAGATTTTGTTTCGCTCCAGAAATCACGAATCATGCCCTGTAAACATCTTCGTGATAAAGTTGCTGATGCTTTAGGACTAAGATCGCGAATCAAACAAGCTTCGTTGTAATCATCTAAAACAGCTTTAGGAATATAATCTGGAAACTGTTTTGCAAGTGAACTGGGTTTTAACTGCCACGTAAATAATGGATCACCATATGAACTACTACTGATGTCAAGATCATATGTATGGTGTAGGCTGCTATTTAATATAAATTGTTTACAATCATTATTTGGGCAAGTAATAGCTGTAAATGTAAAAGCAAGGTTTCCTTCAATGTTTCCTTTATTAAATTTAAAGCGATTACGATAAATATTTGAATCTGTAATAGTCGCGTTTTGATTGCAGTAAGGGCATGTCCACGAAAAAGCCATTTAGTTTCTCCTAAATTTAATCTTTTTTAAAGTTGTAATCTAAAATGAACATTTAGATCATACTATTTCTATCCTTTAACACACACTACTTGTCTTAGTGTATAAACCACTTCAACCAAATCTTTTTGTGCATTCATTACATCTTCAATCGGTTTATAAGCCGACGGAATTTCATCAATCACGGCTGCATCTTTGCGGCATTCCACACCGTCAGTCTGCGCAATCTGATCTTCTACGGTAAAGCGACGTTTTGCTTCAGCACGGCTCATGACACGACCTGCACCATGCGAACATGAACAGAACGATTCCTGATTTCCAAGCCCACGAACAATAAAAGACTTGGCTCCCATTGAACCAGGGATAATTCCATATTCTCCCAAACGTGCGCGTACAGCACCTTTACGCGTTACCATCACTTCTTCACCGTAATGCTGTTCCTTTTCCACGTAATTATGGTGGCAATTCACGGCTTCCAAGCGTGCTTGGAACGGTTTTGGGATAATCGTTGCTAAGGCTTTAATGGCAGACTGCATCATGATTTCACGGTTTTTCATGGCGAAGCGCTGTGCCCAACCGACAGCAAACCAGTAATCATCAAAATGCTCAGTACCTTCGACTAAATATGCCAAATCTTTGTTGGGTAAATTAATAAAATGCTTTTGCATATCTTTACGCGCTAGCTCGATAAAATGATTACCGATGGCATTACCGACACCGCGAGAACCTGAGTGCAACATAATCCAAACATGGTCGTGTTCATCCAGACAGACTTCGACAAAGTGATTTCCGGTTCCTAATGTTCCCAATTGTTTGCGGTTGTTGGTATTTTTTAGGCGAGGGTGCTTGGCACAGATCAATTCAAAGTCTGCCACTAAATCAGCCCAGGCCTGATCTACCATTTCAGGTGGAGTTTCCCAAGAACCTTTATCTCGTCCACGTTTGGTCATTCCGTGCGGAATCAAACGTTCCAGTTCAGTACGTAAAGCATATAGGTTATCTGGTAAATCAGAGGCGGTTAAGCTGGTACGCGTCGCCATCATCCCACAGCCAATATCAACACCGACGGCAGCTGGGATAATTGCTCCTTTGGTTGGAATCACGCTTCCGATGGTGGCGCCTAAACCAAAATGAACGTCGGGCATCACGGCCATCCATTTATAAATAAACGGCATTTGTGCGGTTTGTAGTAATTGTTGTTTGGAGTTGTCGTCAACAAGCACACCATTGGTCCACATTTTTACTGGCATACTCGTTTCATTTTTTAAAACTTGATAAGCACGTTGTTGCTGTTCTTGTTCAAATTGAGCTTGTTGGTTGATTTGTTCAACGACAGACATTTTCATTTTCCTTTCAAAGCCTGCCTGCCAAGCGTTTGCAGGCAGGTGATATTCACAAGATCCCAATGATGTTGTGTGTCTATACTGTTGCACTGACTGTGCCAACTTTTTTAAATTTAATTTTTATAATTAGTAAAGCATTGATAAATAATTAAAATAAAATTTTTGAATATATTTTAAGTTGTAATCAAGGCATGGTTTTAGTAAATTTTTTATATTCATTAAGATATAAAAATATCCTAAAAGATATATATGTTATTATGAGTTTTATCTAGCTCCTCACATACTGCAAACTTATTAAGTTTTTTTAATTTTTGTAAGTTGTCCTGTCTCCTCTAAGCTAAATTGATCAAAATCATGAGCCAAGTAGAAGTTGCCTTGATAGAATTTTCTAACTTCTTCAGCAATTGCTTGTTGCCCGGCATAGTCCTGATGGCGTGGACTAAAGTGCGTCAAGATCAGATTACTTAGCCCTTGCTGTTGAGCAAATTCAGCCACTCTCTTTGCAGAACTATGCATGGGGCCTGAACCCACTTTTTCTAAAACAGCTTGGGTGTAGGTGCTTTCATGAATGAGGAGTTGGGCATCTTGGCATGCTTGCGCTAATAACTCAGGACGATCATTATCTCCACCCACGATGGCATGTATACGTTGCGTCTGGATTTGAGTGAAATCAGTTGCTTTCAACGTTTGTTGATTAAACTGAATATCTTGACCGTGTTGTAAGTCTCCCCAAGCTTTACCTTTGGGTACGCCGAGTTGAACTAAAGCCTGTGTATCTAGTTTCTTTTGGGTGTAATGCACAATAATACTAAATGCAAAACTGGGTACGCGGTGACTCAGTGGATGAGCTTGAATCGAGAGTTCATCGGTTAACGATAGAATCTGAGTTGCTTCATTCACATCGATAAAGTTGAGTGGATAGGGCAAATGTAAATCCGTTAATTGTGCGGTAACCTCAATCCATTGTTGAATTTCTTTAGGTGCGATAATAGTTAAAGGCGCAGTACGGGCATTCATACCTGCACTGGCCAATAAGCCAACCAATCCATAACAATGATCGCCGTGAACATGGGTAATACAGATGGCAACTAGGCTTTGCAATGAAAGTTTGGCCTGTTGAATACGATGCTGTGTAGCTTCGCCAGCATCGACCAAGATCCAGTCTTTATTCTTGCTGTTACGGATGGCTAGGCCAGAGACGTTGCGTGTGAGTGTGGGTACACCAGAAGAGGTGCCTAAAAAAGTAAAATGAAGCATATTGTTGGAATTTTGCATTGAAATGCGTATTGTATAGGATAGTCATATATAAAATATTATAGAAATTATGCTGAATGCAAAGAAAACTGTCGTGATTGGCTTTGTCGGCTCTACTTTAGATCAGGGCAAGCGTCCTGACCGATGGCAACGCTGGCGTCCAACCTTGAGCCTTCTGATGCATGAAGATCTGATGGTGGATGAACTGGTACTGTTGCATGATCGGCAACATCATAATCTAGTTAAATTTATTGCTGAAGATGCCCAGCACTTATCGCCATCGAGCACTGTCTCAGGCCAGCGTGTCAGTATTCGTGATCCTTGGGATTTTGCCGAGGTCTATGGTGCGCTGTATGACTTTGTGAAAATTTATCCTTTTGATACGGAAAACAATAACTATCTTTTGCATATCACCACAGGTACTCATGTTGCGCAAATTTGTTGGTATCTATTGGTCGATGCCAATTATCTACCTGCCAAGCTGATTCAAAGTGCACCCAACCAACAAAAAACGCCCGAAGGTGAATACCGCGTCATCGATCTGGACTTGTCACGTTATGATGTGCTCAAGCAACGTTTTGAAGATGAACAGCAACAAAACTGGCAACAGTTAAAAGCCAATATTTCAACCTATAACCACGAATTTAATCAATTGATCACCGAGGTTGAGTTGGTGGCGACACGTTCCAGCGCACCGATTTTGATTATGGGTGCCACAGGTGTAGGTAAATCGCATTTAGCCAAACAAATCTTTCAATTAAAGAAAGACAAATTTCATTTGAGTGGGCGTTTTATTGATGTGAACTGTGCAACGTTACGTGGCGATAGTGCCATGTCGAGTTTGTTTGGGCATATCAAAGGGGCTTTTACAGGTGCAGCGGCTTCACGAACAGGTTTATTAAAAAGTGCTGATCAGGGTATTTTATTTCTGGATGAAATTGGTGAGCTTGGGCTAGATGAGCAAGCAATGTTGCTGAAGGCACTTGAGGACAAATCCTTCTTTCCTGTTGGAAGTGATAAAGAGGTTCAGGCCGATTTTCAACTGATTGCAGGCACAAATAAAGACCTGAGAGCCGAAGTGCAAGCAGGTCATTTCCGAGAGGATTTATGGGCGCGACTGAATACCTGGACTTTCTTTTTACCGAATCTTAAAGATCGAATTGAAGATATTGCCCCGAATGTTGAGTTTGAATTGCAACGCTTTGCGGCAAATCATCAACGACAATTACGTTTTCAACGTGATGCCCTCGATGTGTATTTGAAATTTGCCAAGTCTAAAGAAGCATCGTGGCAGGGGAATTTCCGGGATTTAACCGCCAGTGTGACCCGATTAGCGACATTATCCAGTGGTGAGTTGATCCGTTTAGAAACGGTGGAAAAAGAGATTCAGCGTTTAAAGCAACTGTGGTCGATTCAAACCACACAAAACCAATCTAAAGATATCGATATTCTCCTCAAATATTTAGATCAAACCCAGTTGCGCGAGATTGATGAATTTGATCAGATTC
This sequence comes from Acinetobacter sp. 'aerobic (ED)', assembly GCF_904886855.1. Classification (NCBI taxonomy): domain Bacteria; kingdom Pseudomonadati; phylum Pseudomonadota; class Gammaproteobacteria; order Moraxellales; family Moraxellaceae; genus Acinetobacter; species Acinetobacter sp. 'aerobic (ED)'. Next base: position 609,258 of record NZ_CAJHGI010000001.1, on the reverse strand, counting down.
AGCTGCGTGGCGTGCTACAAGTCTGTGAACATGCCAAATCGATGGCAGATGCTGGCCGCCAACTGTTTGCTGCTTCACGCCAGCAACGTAACACCACCAATGACAGCGACCGGGTCAAAAAGTATTTGGCCCGGTTTGGCTTGAGTTGGCGTAACTTTCAGTAATCATTCAGCTGGATATTCTTTCTTGATTCTGGATTGGTTGGGTAGAAACTCCAAGTTCCAAAGTTTTTCGGCATGTCGGCCAATCCACCAGAAAGATGCAGCGAGCAAGATAAAGAAAATAGCTTTGTGTATGCCATTCCAGAAGAACTCAAAATACTTGGTGTAGAGGTTAATAAATAGGAAAGTGATACCAAAACCGCGTGAGGTGGCATCATCATGTTTTAAACCATAAACAATCGCAATGATGGCAATAAAGGCAAATAAAACGCCCCAATGTAGTAACTCGTATTGTTTAACGTTATACCAGCTACTCAAGTCACCATAATTGCCAAAAATCGAGAGAATCCATAAAGCAATAAACAGATAAAGCAGTCCCATGACATAAGTTGGATGGGCGAAATCTCTAAAATATGTATAGCGTTTAAATAGCAGGCTTAAGCCAATCAAGGCACCGCCAAAAAAGACAAAGCGTAACGGGAAGTTCATGCCTAGGTAATAGGCACCCCAACCTGACATATAGCCAGTTTCCGTCCCAAACCAAGAACCGAGCGCAAGCAGCGAGAATACCCAGATCAGTTTTGAGGGGAACCAGAACGCAAGTGCTGCATAAATAAGAGTGGAGAGCAGAAATAACAAAGAAAAATGACCACTGCCTGTATCAATCGCTTGTCCGAAATAGGCGACGGACGCTGCGGTAGATAGCACGCCTGCGAAAATAATCGCTTCATTGCTAAATTGATGCTGGGGTTTGGTTCTACGTCGACGATAGGCAAAGCCATAAAAGCCGGCCGCCACCACAGCAAAAATCAGACATGGGATAATCTTGGAATCGATAAAGATTTTTTCAATCAGCTCCATCAAGAACTGATCGGCAGTTATTGCAGCGATGGCAATCACGGCACAAATCATTGCAATCCAGAATGAGTATTTTGCCATTCGTTCCCAGTCAAATGGACGAATCGAAAAACTATGCTTTAACTTGTTGGCCACATCGGGCGTAATCGTGCCTTGTTGCTGCCATTGTTCAATGGTTTGTTTTAAAAAAAGTCCCTGTTTTTTATTGAATTTCATTATTAAAGAACCCAATGTCTGTACATCTCTACTGATATAACAGACATTGGATTCAAAACACGTATATTTTTCTTAGTAATTTGTTGTTAAGTCTACAGTTTTAAAAAACGGGCAATGACCTGACGCAATTGTTTTAGATAACCTGTAAAGAAATGATTGGCGCCTGGCAAAATCGTGATCGGATGTTTTTGTGGTTTTGCCCACGCGATCATATCTGAGAGCAGGGTAATATCATCTTGCTCGCCATGAACAAACAGGATATCGCCGTCGATAGCTGGGGTCTTGTAATGACGTAAATCGACGACCGAACCCGTAGGTAAGCCACATAACACCAGTTGTTTGGGGCGTAATTCTTCGCTGAGTTGGGCTTGGCATTTTGCCAATACGTGAGAGCCGAAGCTGAAACCACCTGCATAGAAGGTTAAACCTGCATGTTTTGCACGTGCATATTCAATCACTGCCATAATGTCATCCGTTTCGCCGTGTCCCTGATCATGGGTGCCTTCACTGCCAGCTAAACCACGGAAGCTAGGACGATATACGACACAGCCCATTTCATTAAAAATCTGAGCCAGCAGTACAGGGACTTTATGATTTGGTGTTCCACCTTGCAAGGGATGTGGATGGCAGACCACAGCAAAACCTGTGACTTCACCTTGAGGTTGATCGACAAACATTTCAATTTGACCAACAGGACCCTGGATGAATAATTGCTCAGACATAAGATACGCAATGGATAATGGAAGAATCCACTATTTTACCGATAATGAAGAATGAAAACACGAATTGGCATTAAAAATTATCAACTGTTATAGTTTCATCAAGTTAAATTTATTTTTTGATTGATTATGCTTGCTTTAATTTCTCCAGCGAAAACACTTGATTACACAACGGCTTTACCTACGGATACATTTACTCAGCCACGTTTATTAGAACAATCACAGCAGTTGATTGATGTATGTCGCAAGCTTTCTGCGAGTGAAATCGCATCGTTGATGACCGTGAGCGAGAAAATCGCCACCTTGAATGTAGAACGTTTCCGTGACTGGAATGCAGATTTTGATTTTTCCAATGCACGTCAAGCCTTGTTTGCATTTAAAGGCGATGTGTATACCGGTTTAGATGCTTATCACTTAAACGATCAGGATATTGATTTTGCACAGCAGCATTTGCGTATGTTGTCTGGTCTTTATGGTTTATTACGTCCATTGGATTTGATGATGCCGTACCGTTTGGAAATGGGAACTAAACTAAAAAATAGCCGTGGACATAATCTATATGAATTCTGGGGCAGTATGATCACCGATCAAATTAACCAGGATTTAGCTGAAATTGATGCAAAAGTATTGGTAAATTTGGCCTCTGACGAATATTATAAATCTGTGAATGAAAAGAAAATTCAGGCAGAAATCATCAAGCCTGTATTCTTGGATCAGAAAAACGGAAAATACAAAGTCATTAGTTTCTATGCGAAAAAAGCGCGTGGGCTGATGGCGAGATACTTGATTGAAAATAAATCAAGCCAAGTAGAACAATTAAAAGCATTTGATAGTGAAGGGTATTACTTTGATGCTGAAAGTTCATCGGATAAAGAATTGGTCTTTAAACGAGATGAACAGCACGCAGCTTAGATTTGCCTTGGGCAGGGTGGGATGTTAACCAAACAGCATTTATTAAAACACGCGATATCGTCTGATCAAGTCCGAATCAAAGGGCATCTGACCGAACCTCGGAGTTATGGGGTGTATGCATTGCCTTTAGATACGGATGGCACTCGACGGTTCCGGTTTGGTAATCATCCTGTCCGTCAACATGAGCTAAAACATGAGTTTGGTTCCTGTACCTTGTATCAGCTCTTTCTTGAGCGTAAAGATGCTGAATCCTTGGCAAAGTGGCTGAATAAAGCAATTCAATGAGGATGAGCAATGCAGCAATATTTAAGCTTATTAGAAAAATCATGGTTTGAGCTGCATCGGCATTATCATTTCTCTGAACCGCAGAAAATTTTTAACAAGTTGATTGCTGCCTATAGTGAAAAACAGCGGGCTTATCATACGCTTCAGCACTTGTATGAATGTCTGGTTTTACTTGATTCAATTCGACCTGATTTAAAAGATGCTTATTCAGTTGAGTTAGCACTCTGGTTTCATGATGCGATCTATGATCCGCAAGCAAAAGATAATGAGCTGAAAAGTGCAGAGCTATTTGAACAGTATTTGGCTCAAGATTTATCAATTGATATCGTTCAGAAGATAAAGCAATGGATTGTTGCCACGCAAAAGCACGAATCGACGAATGAGTTGGATTTGCAGTTTTTATTAGATATCGATTTGGCGATTCTAGCGGCTTCACCAGAACGTTTCGAGGAGTATGAGCAACAGATTCAACAAGAATATGCTTGGGTAGATCTAGATGTTTATGCGATTAAAAGAAAAGAAGTTCTCGCACATTTTTATCAAGCAGAACCGTTGTATCAAACCGAATATTTTCAACAGAATTTTGGGCAAAGAGCGAAGCAAAATTTAAATCGAATATTAAACATTTAGAATTGAGAGAATCATGGACCAGCTAATTCAAACATTGAAAGAGCTAGCGAAACAGCATCCGTTAGAAAAATATTTTATATGGGAGTTGCCAGAAAGTAATCCATTACCAATCCCTGTGCATCTTGCCTCAATATTTGAGCAAAATATTTATTTAAAACATAATTTCAATTCTTTATTGAATTCAGACGATTTAGCTGGTCGGTACTGGTTGATTCAAGAGTGGGGAGGCATACGTTCTTTTAAGCAAAATCCTAAAAATGACCTGTTATTGCTTAAATTTGAAAGTGAACTTACAAAAGGTGCTTTAACAAGAACTACTTTTTCAGTGATCTCTTCTTTATCAAAAGTCGCATCATTTATGGATCATCAGGCTTATGCAGTTTATGATTCCAGAGTCATTTATTCTTTAAACTGGTTGTTGTTTAAATATTCAACATTCAAGGAGTTTTATCCTCAGCCGATTGGAAGGAATGCTGATATAACTCAATATGAACTTAATACGATTTTTAATTTGTTTGATGGTCCTGTGAACTATAAAACTCACCGCATTGCTTATCATGATTATTGCCAATTAATGAAAAAATTATCGATGGAAGTATATGCTAAGAGTGAGCCGTATTGGGCTGAAATGCTTTTGTTTATCCTTGCACCAAAATATATTGTGAATGATATAAAAAGTTCATTACAGATAGCATTAAAATGCTAGAAAGAAATGAGTGTTTTGGCGATTAAAAAAAGGGAGCAAATAGCTCCCTTTGCTTTTTCTTTTCTTACTTAAAGAAATATCCAGTCTCAGGCGAGCTGGCATTGGCCATACGCTTACGCGGCATACGACCCGCCAAGAATGCTTCACGGCCTGCTTCAACGGCTTTTTTCATGGCAGAAGCCATCAAGATTGGATTTTGAGCCGCAGCAATCGCCGTGTTCATCAGTACGCCGTCACAGCCGAGTTCCATTGCAATGGCTGCATCACTGGCAGTACCCACACCAGCATCCACCAATACAGGAACTTTGGCATTTTCTTTGATGATGGAAATGGTATGTGGATTCAAAATACCGAGACCTGAACCAATCAAACTGCCCAAAGGCATGATCGCGACACAACCCATGCTTTCAAGTTCTTGGGCAACAATCGGGTCATCCGAGGTGTAAACCATGATTTCAAAACCATCATCAATCAAGGTTTGCGCTGCTTTAAGCGTTGCTGTCACATTCGGGTACAAGGTTTTTTCATCACCGAGTACTTCCAGCTTTACCAGATTATGTCCATCAAGTAGCTCACGAGCCAGCATACAGGTACGAATTGCACTATCTGCATCAAAACAGCCAGCAGTATTCGGCAGAATGGTGTATTTCTCTGGTGGAATCACTGAAAGCAGATTCGGCTGATCTGCATGTTGTCCGATATTCACACGACGAATCGCAACGGTGACAATTTCTGCACCACTTGCTTGAATGGCTAAGTCGGTTTCATTTAAATCTTTATATTTACCAGTTCCAACCAATAAACGTGATTGAAAAGTACGAGAACCGATAATTAAAGGGGAATCTTGCATGGGCTTACTCCATTTTTAGCCAATTAGCCGCCACCAACAGCTTGAATAATTTCAATATGATCTTCTGGAGCAATCAATGTCTGCTCAAGTCTACTTTTCGGAATAATCTGTTGGTTTTTTTCTACAGCAAAACGTTTGCCTTCAAGCGCCAGGCTTTGAATGAGTTGCTGCAGATTTTCACAAGACGTGTCTGTTGACTCGCCGTTTAAATAGATATGCATGATAAATCCTTATTTCGCATGCTTGATCGCTTGCCATGCGAGCATGATCCAGCCCGCGATCATAAATGCACCGCCAATCGGGGTGATGGCACCTAAGATTCTAGGTAGACCAAGCGCCATAATGTACAACGAACCACAGAAAAAGATGATGCCAATTTGAATCAAAATATAAGGAATTTTTATAGGGAATGTTGCAGTGGTTTTATGTAGGACACCTAAAATCAGTAACCCAATCGCATGATAGAAAAAGTACTGGGTTGCTGTATTCCACCAAGCCAGTTGTTCTGGTGTGGCAAAAGATTTGAGGCCATGAGCACCGAAAGCGCCTAACATCACTGCAAGCGCAAGATTAAGCGCCGAGATTGCTATCCACATAATGAGAATGGAACTAGAAACTTGATGAACAAAGTTAACATATTCGGGAGTTTAAACAAAGCCAGATAAAACAAAAGGGCATGAAAGCCCTTGTGTTTGAATTAATCTTAACTCGCAGACATGGCGGTTTTGATTTTTTCCATGGCATTTTTTTCTAGCTGGCGAATACGTTCAGCAGAAACGTTATATTCAGCAGCCAGTTCGTGCAAAGTGGATTTGTCATCATCTAACCAGCGGCGCTGTAAAATATTACGTGAGCGATCATCAAGCTGGTCCATCGCTTCATGCAAGGCAGAAGTGCTTTGCTCTTCGTAATCTTCTTCCTCAATCAGACGTGCAGGGTCGTAACGATTATCTTCGAGATACAATGCTGGTGCAGTATGCGGGGTATCATCATCATCATCGCCTTGAGCTTCAAAAGCAGCATCATAGGCAGTTAAACGACCTTCCATTTCTAACACCTGTTCAGGTGTAACATTCAAATCATTGGCAATCGATTTGGCTTCTTCCAAAGTCAATCGCTTGCTCGATTTCTTGAGGCTACGCAAGTTAAAGAACAGTTTACGTTGTGCCTTGGTGGTCGCAATCTTGACAATACGCCAGTTACGGATCACATATTCGTGAATTTCAGCTTTGATCCAGTGCACAGCAAAAGAAACTAAACGAACTCCCATATTAGGGTCGAAACGTTTCACTGCTTTCATCAGTCCGAGGTTACCTTCTTGGATGAGATCACCTTGTGGCAATCCGTAACCTGCGTAACTACGTGCGATATGTACGACAAAGCGGAGGTGTGACATTACCAAAAGTTTGGCAGCATCAAGGTCTTGGTCATAATAGTAACGTTCAGCAAGTTCTTTTTCCTGCTCGGCCGTTAAAATTGGAATTTGATTGACAGTACTGATATATGCACCAAGGTTTACACCTGGCGCAGACAATGACAGGGGCATCAATTGATTGCTGCTGTCAGTAGTCATGGATTCTCCTTATAGGATGGTATTTAAGTCAACAATTTCATCTTAATGCGAATGCTCTTCATCACTAAGGAAATTTGAGTATAGAAATGTAAAGTAAACTATTTTATCTTTACCAAGAGTTTAGCAAAGAATCACATAGATTCAATTAAATAGTGAAATTCATGCTCTGAAATTTTTTGTGTCTGGCATTGAAGTTGCTGAATTTGGCAATATCGTGTTACATCAATTTCACTATGTGGATCAGATGATTTCAACAAAAACTGTTTGGAATGATCCGCTTTTTTTAAAGCACGTTTTAACATCAGCAAGGGCATAGGACAGGGCTGTCCTAATGCATCAATGATTTCCGGGGTGTTGATTGTGTCGGTCATATTCAATTAAATCACTTCATTCAAAATTATCTTAACAAATTTCTGCGTAATTTTTATGATAAAAATTCCATTAAAAAAACAGCTAAATTATTGAAAAAAACAGATAGAACAGATGGAAATAACTAAAAATAGTTCTATTAATTGTCATAAACCCGTGATAAGCTCGATGCGTTTTAGGAAGAGTTTAATACACAATTAATGTAATAAACCCTATAACAAATGGATGTAACCGGAAATTGTTGATAGTTTTACAGAATGATTACAAGCTTTAAAATTATAAATATTTTAAAACCTTGTTGGCTCTGCTGTTTGCAACACCGGAAGATCCTTATCTTTCAATATCTGAGGATTGACTTATGACAGCTCGTGAACAAGGCGTAGTAAAGTGGTTTAACGACACTAAAGGCTTTGGTTTTATTCAGCGTAATGGTGGTGATGACGTATTCGTTCATTTCCGCGCAATTATGGGCGATGGCCACCGTTCTTTACGTGACGGCCAACGCGTAGAATTCAGTGTTGTTCAAGGACAAAAAGGTTTCCAAGCTGAAAACGTTCAGCCTTTAGACTAATTTGTTGCCTTAACGCAATATAAAAACGCTCCAATGTAATTTGGGGCGTTTTTGTTTATAATAGCCACTTTCTTTTGGTCATTGATGGTTCGAGAGCATATATGACGACTGGTTTTGAAACCTTAAATTTACATCCGCAGTTGAAGAAAGCGATTGATGCTTTGGGTTTTACAAAAATGACCCCAATTCAGCAAAAGGTTTTAAAATATACATTAGCAGGGCATGATGCCATTGGTCGGGCACAAACGGGTACTGGTAAAACGGCTGCCTTCTTGATTAGCGTGATCAATGATCTGTTGAATAATCCAGTTCAAGAACAGCGTTTTCGTGGTGAGCCACGTGCGTTAATTTTAGCGCCAACTCGTGAGTTAGCGTTACAGATCGAAAGTGATGCGCAAGCATTAACCAAATTTTCAAATTTGCATCTGGTCACTTTGTTGGGTGGTGTGGATTTTGAAAAGCAAAAAAAAATGCTGGACCGTAATTTTGTCGATATTATTGTGGCTACACCGGGCCGTTTAATTGATTTTGTCGAGCAAAAAGAAGTCTGGTTAGACAAAATTGAATTCTTGGTGATTGACGAAGCAGACCGCTTGCTTGATATGGGCTTTATCCCGTCAGTGAAGAGAATTGTTCGTTTTTCACCGTTTAAAGAGCAACGCCAAACCCTGATGTTTTCTGCAACATTTAGCTATGATGTGCTCAATCTTGCCCGTCAATGGTTGTTTGAGCCGGTTACAGTTGAAATCGAGCCTGAGCAGAAAACCAATAACGATGTTGAACAGCGGGTTTATGTGGTTGCGAAAGAAGATAAGTACAAACTGTTGCAAGAAATCCTGCGTGAAGAACCGATTGATAAAGTCATGATCTTTGCCAACCGTCGTGATCAGGTGCGTCGTTTGTATGATCATTTGAAACGTGATGGTTATCGTGTGGGGATGTTATCAGGTGAAATTGCACAAGATAAGCGTCTGAAGATGCTGGATCAATTCAAGCAGGGTAAGAACAATATCATGATCGCGACCGATGTTGCGGGGCGTGGTATCCATGTTGATGGTGTTTCGCATGTGATTAACTTTACCTTACCTGAACAGTCGGATGATTATGTTCACCGTATTGGCCGTACAGGTCGTGCAGGTGCACAAGGCGTGAGTATTAGTTTTTTGTCGGAAGATGATGCTTTCTATTTGCCTGAAATTGAAAAAGCAATTGGTAAGAAATTGCCTTTAACGCGTTTAGAGGGTTATTGCTAACTCTTAATATGTTTGATTAAGACTAAACGATTGCTTCTGAAAAAAAGGCCAAATCATTCCGTGATTTGGTCTTTTTGATTATTTAGTAAGATTTGCTACCCAAATTACACAAAACACTAAAGATTTTTTTATAATTCCTGTGATTAGTTGCTGAATTGAAATAAATCAACATGTAGAATATGGCGCATTACCTGGGAGGATATTATGGCTCTAATCTCAATGCGCCAGCTCTTGGATCACGCTGCAGAATATAACTACGGCGTACCAGCGTTTAACGTAAACAACTTAGAACAAATGCGTGCAATCATGCTCGCTGCGGATGCAACAAATTCACCTGTCATCGTGCAAGCTTCGGCTGGTGCGCGCAAATACGCAGGTGCACCTTTCTTACGTCACCTTATTTTAGCTGCGATTGAAGAGTGGCCACATATTCCAGTGGTAATGCATCAAGATCATGGTACAAGTCCAGATGTTTGCCAACGTTCGATCCAGTTGGGCTTCAGCTCAGTGATGATGGATGGTTCATTGGGTGCGGATGGTAAGACACCAACAACCTATGATTATAACGTTGATGTAACCCGTCGCGTGGTTGCAATGGCGCATGCTTGCGGTGTTTCTGTTGAAGGTGAGATTGGTTGCCTGGGTAGCCTTGAAACTGGTATGGCGGGTGAAGAAGATGGTGTAGGCGCTGAAGGCGTACTCGATCATTCTCAATTACTGACTTCTGTTGAAGAAGCGACCCAGTTCGTGGCGGATACCAATGTAGATGCTTTGGCAATTGCTGTTGGTACTTCACACGGTGCATATAAGTTTACTCGTCCACCTACAGGCGATATTCTTGCAATTGACCGTATCAAAGAAATTCATGCTGCATTGCCAAACACGCATCTTGTAATGCATGGTTCAAGCTCTGTGCCGCAAGAATGGTTAGCAGTGATTAACCAGTACGGTGGTGATATTAAAGAAACTTATGGTGTGCCTGTAGATCAGCTGGTTGAAGCGATCAAACATGGTGTGCGTAAGATTAATATTGACACCGATTTACGTTTGGCTTCTACGGGTGCAATGCGTCGTATGATGGCAGAAAAACCAAGTGAATTTGATCCACGTAAATTCTTTGGCGAAACTGTTGAAGCAATGAAAGAAATCTGTGTTGCGCGTTACGAAGCATTTGGTACCGCAGGGCATGCAGACAAGATTCGTCCAATTTCTTTAGAGAAAATGGTTGATCGTTACAAATAATTTATTTGTAATGCACAAAAAATAGCGGCTAGTGCCGCTATTTTTTTATGTCATTTTTGGAAAAATAAAATGCCAGCACATGGCTGGCATTCTACTTGAGCTTAACTTACTTTTTTTGCTGAGCTTTAGAGTCCAGGTTGGCATCTTTGATTTCAACATAAGCATTGGCGCGAAGTTCACGCATCCAGCTATCGACTTCAGTATCAAACAGGCGTTCACCCAGAATTTGACGTGCCATACGTTCTTGCACTTCTTTGGTCATGTCCTGCTGGCGAGTATCGGTTACTTGCAGAATATGCCAGCCGAATTGACTCTGGAACGGTTGGCTGACTTGACCAACAGGGGTCTCTTTCATAACTTTTTCAAATTCAGGCACCATCACACCAGGACTAACCCAGCCTAAGCTACCGCCATCACGTGCCGAGCCTGTATCATTTGAATAAGTTGCGGCCAAGGTCGCGAAATCATCACCCGCTTTAGCACGTTTGTAGAGACTATCAATCATTTGCTTGGCACGATCCAGACTCACCACTTCAGAAGGCTGAATCAGGATATGACGGGTCTGGTATTGTGGAACCAGTGCTTTTTGGTCATTCTGTTTGCGTTCCAGTAACTTTAAGACATGTATGCCATCACGAACATTGATCAGTTCAGTTGTTTGTCCCACTTGAAGTGGGGTGATGCGCGCTGCCAGTTCGGTTGGAATTTCTGACAGTGAACGGAAGCCCATATCAAGACCATCGACTTTTACAGCGGCAGTGGAAAGTTTGCTGCTGATGGCTTTAGGATCATCACTGGTTGACAGTGATTGTTTAACCTGTTGAGCAACTTGCTGAGCGGCATCGGCATTGTCACCAGAAATACGCATATGAATCACGTGAACCTGTGTACCGAGTGCGGCCTGACCTTCCGGAGATTTCAGGAAGTTTTCAACGTCATGATCACTGATCTTGATGCGTGACATCACTTGCTGTTGACGTAAACGGCCAATAGCAAGGTCTTCCGCAACACGGTTACGCAAGTTTTCATAAGTACCAGGTGCAATAGTGTCTAGTTTTTGCTGAAACGCTTCTAGCGAGTTGGCACCCGATTGATTGGCAACTTTTAGCACTGCAGCATTTAAGGTTTTTTCATCTGCTTTAATGCCGTAACGCTTGACCTGTTCAAGCTGGGCTTGGCGGACAATCAGTTGGTCTAAAACCTGCATTTGCAAGTATTGTTGCGGTGGAACTGTTTTGTTTTGTGCTTTTAATTGATGTTCTGTCTCAGCAACACCTTGTTCTAAATCACTTTTAAGAATGACACTATTGTCCACAATTGCCACAACCTCATCCGTCGGTTGAGCAAAGCTTTGCATTGATGAAGAAATTAGGGCAGCGAGAACAGTGGCTCTAAAGATATGTTGAAAAGGTTTTATCTTCATTAACGTTGTGTCCAAGATTGATTAATTTTGTTGAAACCTAAAACTCTATTCTCCAGAAGTGAAGCGAGCTTATTGTTTAAAGCACCAAGACCTTTTAGCGTGAATTCAGCCATAACTGCATTCTTTTTACGAACGTCTGGCATATTTGGATCATCCAGATCGTTATAGTAAGAGCGGCCATAGACTGACACAGCCCAACAACAAGATTCATAATTTACGCCAAGTAAGTATTCGCGCATCACGTTGTTGTCGATGTCGTATTGAGCATGACCCATAATACGCCAATTGTCTTTTACAGGTTGTATAAAGGATGCAACCACTTGGTCATAAGCGTTTTGACGATCAGGAATATCTTTGCGGTAGAAATAGCCTAAGTTATATAGATTGCCTTTGTCGCCGGTATAGTAGGCTTGGAAATCACGTTGCGCATTCTCACCATTGGACATCCAGGCTGCATTCGAGCTAATGGTGACGTTCTGGTTAAGCTGACTAGACAGGCTGACGATAGGGCCGGTACGGCGTTGGGTGTCAAATTCATCCAGTTTTTCATTTAGGCTGACACGACGATCACTAAAATAATAACTTTGTCCGACACTGGCTTTAATCCGTTCTAAACCTTCAGTATCTAAAAGGCTATAAGTTACACCCAGTGACAAGAAGTTATTGTCGTCTAAGCGGTCATGACCATAGAAACGGTAGGAGTTAAATAGTTGATCATAATTGATTGACGCAGAGGTCGAATCAAAGTTTGGATGATCATCCTGTTTTCTATACGGGGAATAAGCATAAAAAGCACGAGGTGAAATACTTTGTAGATACTTACCATCTTTTTCAAAGGTCATCCCTGTTGCTAGGGTGAACTGTGGTACTACCACTGATTTTTCTAAATCATCAGAAGCTGATAATCCACGTCCTTCTTTGGAATCCTGATCGAAGAAGGTATTGATGCTACGCACAGAAACTTCTGGCACAACATAGAACCATGATGGCGTCAGGTAGTTGTATCGGACTGCAAACTGGTTGTAGATACGGGTACCGCTTGATTCCAGCGCAGAACCATCTTCAATTGATTTCTTGAAGTATGCGGTATCGTTATTAAATTCATATTGCAGACCTTGTGGGTCACCCGTGACATAATTTAATAAGAATTGTGGCAGTCGGGCATAAGGCTTGTCTGCATCTTTAATGGTTTTATCTAGCGTCTGGAAGTCTTCGACTTTTAACTGCGCTCTAAGACCAGGAATTCCATTTGCATAGTTGAGTTCCCAGGCACGACGTAAATTCAGATCAGTACGGGTGTTGGGGTTGTTATTAAAGTCAGCAAAATAATCTTTATCTGATGCGTAGTTATATTCAAGATTGGTCGACCACTGGTCATTAATATTCCAGTTATGAAGAAAGTGAAGGTCTTCACGGTCCTGGTCATCATATTGATTATCTTGAGCAATATAACCACCCCAAATACGACCTGAACCGAAGTTTTCAGTCATATAGCGGAATTCGGCATCTAATTTAGCACCGCGTTTGCTCATAAAGCTTGGTGTAAGCGTAAGGTCGTAATTCGGTGCAAGGTTGAGATAAACCGGCGCAGCAAGTTGAGCGCCACCATCATTACTGTAGCCAAAGTTTGGGCTGAGTAAACCTGTGGTGCGGCGGTCATCGATTGGGAAATTGAAATAAGGAACGGCGAGGACGGGTACATCTTTTACGTAAAATTTTGTACCACGGGTCACACCACGACCTGTATCCTGATTTAACTCAATTTCTTTGGCCTGAATCTTCCATGCCGGTTTTTGTTCTGGTGGACATGCGGTATAACTCGCATCTTTAAAGATCACCAGATTCTCATTGGCACGTTTGATCTGACTGGCATGACCATGTGCATGTTGTTGTTCTGAGATATAGAAACTGTTATTTAAATCCCCGGTCTGGGTCTTTAAATTATAGTTAATCGCATCACTTTGGGTGAGCAGGCCAGATTGCGCTAGTTGCACTCGGCCTTCGGCATTGGCATGCGTTTGAGTCGAATCAATAGTCACCTGATCGGCACGAATAGTACGACCTTCCTGATCGATAACCACGTTGCCCTGAAGCACAGAGTCACCCGCTGGATTGTAGTGTCCATAATCCGCTGTAATTACCGAGGTAGTTGTACTTGCATCGCCTGCCTTGGTTTCGGGATTAATCGGCGTAACCCAGGTACCTTGGCAAAAAGAGGAGCTTAAATAGCGGTTGTCGCGCAATTGTGCTTCTGGTGCAGATTTGTCTACGTAATATTGCTGGAAAAAACTTTCTCCAGGATAACTTTCCTGGTCTTGCTGTCCTTGATTTCGAATGGCTGCTTTGAGCTGTTTGTTGTCAAGCGTAGAGACAGCATCAGCTGGTGCCGCGAAACTGGATTGAATCGAGCCGCCGCACAAGAGTGTCAAAATAGCTGTTGCTAAAGGATTAAATTTAAACTGATGTTTCATTGTCTCATTAACCAGTACGCTAATTCACAATTAATTATTGTCGCATCATAGAGAAAAAGTTGATAAGTGGCTACACTTAAGCTTTCAAAATCTCAGCTAGTTTTAGATTTTATTGCAAATGAATACACAACGTGAACAATTGATACAAACTTGGCTTCAAGCCACTCTCCAATCCGATCTGTTCGAGATCAACTTTTTAGCAGGAGATGCAAGCTTTCGTCGTTATGCGCGAATTAAGTTACAAAACAAAACATATATGCTCATGGACGCGCCGCCTGAAAAAGAAGATTGTGCACCATTTGTAAATATCGATGAGTTCTTTGACAAAAATGGTGTGCGTGTTCCGCATATCGTTGCTAAAGACCTGACATTGGGTTTATTGCTTCTGGAAGATTTTGGTGATGTGGTGCTATCAACATTACTGAATGATAAGACAGTAGATGAGTACTATGCGCAAAGCTTTAAACAGTTGATTGAACTGCAACAGGTGGATGGGCAGGCTCATTTACCGGCTTATTCTTATGAAAAGCTCATGACTGAAATGCGTTTGCTGACCGAATGGATGTTGCCTTCATTAAATATTCAGCCGACAGAGCAGCAGTTAGAAACCATTGAGCAAGCGTTTGACTTTCTGGCAATTGAAGCGACTCAACAGCCGCAAGTGATTGTACATCGTGATTTTCACAGTCGTAATCTGATGAAAATTGAAGGTGAGCAGGAACTGGGGGTGATTGATTTTCAGGATGCAGTGATTGGTGCGGATACCTATGATCTGATTTCGATTACCCGTGATGCCTATGTGCAGTGGAATGCTGAACGTGTGTATCAATGGTTTGAAGTGTTCTATAACTTATTACCAGCTTCTGCCAAAGAAAATCGTAGTTTTGAGCAGTTTAAACGTGATGCCGACCTGATGGCGATTCAGCGCCATATCAAGATTTTAGGTATTTTTGTCCGTTTATTCGAACGTGATGGCAAATCAGGTTACTTAAAAGATTTACCACGTGTAATGTGGTACTTACTTGAAGAAAGCCAAGGCTATGATGAATTGAATGAGTTTATGCAATTTATCAATGATGTGGTGATGCCTAAGTTTATTGCCAAATACGGTGATTACGAGGTTGCAGCATAATGAAAGCGATGATTCTTGCCGCTGGCTTAGGTAATCGCATGCGTCCACTGACGTTGCATACACCAAAGCCGCTACTAGAAGTCGGTGGGAAACCGCTGATTGTCTGGCACATTGAAAAACTGCAGAAAATTGGTGTCACCGAAATTGTGATCAATACCGCGTGGTTAGGTGATAAGTTGGTTGCTGCGTTGGGTGATGGTTCTCAGTTTGGTGTGACGATCTTGTGGTCGCACGAAGGTGAAGGTCTGGAAACGGCAGGCGGTATCATCAATGCCTTGCCATTACTGGGTGATGAGCCTTTCATTCTGGTGAATGGTGATGTCTGGACCACCATGGACTTTTCATCATTACTGAATGTTCAGTTAGAAGATAAGCTAGCGCATTTGGTCTTGGTCGAAAATCCGCCTCAACATTTAAAGGGAGACTTCATCCTGGCAAATGATTTGGCTTATACTTTTGAGCAAGAACCGCTAGGGGAAGCCTTAACCTATAGTGGTGTGGCTGTTATAGCGCCACACATGTTTACTGGGCTAGAAAATGGTAAGCGACCTTTGGCACCTTTGTTGAAACAGGCGATGCAACAGCAGCACGTTTCAGCAGAAAAGATGCAGGCGATCTGGGTCGATGTCGGGACACCTGAGCGTCTAGAGCAGCTTGATCAGCAGATCAAGCAAGGTGCGTTTGCATAACAAAAATTGCTTTGTCTATCTTGGATTTGCCTAAGAAAAGACAAAAACTTAATGGATTGTGCAGTTTATCATGCCTGTAAATGATTAACTGCATAATCGTTCAACAAGTCCTACTGTGCCTTGTATCAGAAATCGGTATACTGCACAGCAAATTTATCGAGATGTTGCACTGTTATGCATCCTTTTTTTCAAGAATTAAAGCAAGGTAGTCAAGCTCTGGGTCTGAACCTGAGTGAGGACACCCTAACACTCTTATTGAAATATCAAGATGCGCTGGTGCTGTGGAATAAGGCCTATAATTTAACGGCGATTCGTGAGCCGAAAGAAATGCTGGTTAAACATTTATTAGATAGCTTAAGTATCTTGAATGATTTACCACAAGGTCGTTTATTAGATGTAGGGACTGGCGGTGGAATGCCGGGCATGATCATTGCATTATGTCAGCCAGAACGTGCTTGCGTGCTGCTGGATTCGAACGGGAAAAAGATCCGATTCCTGAAGCAGTTTATTGCTGATTTGAAACTGCAAAATGTCATTGCCGTTCAGACACGTGTTGAAAATGAAGATAGTATTGGTGAGCTTGGTCAGTTCGATGTCATTACAAGTCGCGCATTTGCGTCTTTGACAGACTTTGTCGATGCAGCACAACCATATATGCATGAGCAGAGTATTATTGCTGCAATGAAAGGCTTGATTCCAGCTGATGAAATTGAGCAAATGAAAGATGAGTATTCATGTAAGATCATTGAACTTCGTGTCCCGAGATTAGATGAACAACGTCATTTACTTTTACTTCAACGTATTCAATAAAAATATTAAGGGTAATCATGGCTCAAATTATTGCGATTGCAAACCAAAAAGGTGGTGTAGGGAAAACCACGACAGCAGTCAATCTTGCTGCTTCTTTGGCGATCTTGAAAAAACGTGTCTTGTTGGTTGATATGGACTCACAAGGGAATGCCACCATGGGGTCTGGCATTCAAAAGAATGATTTACTGTATTCGGTGACAGATGTGTTGCTGGGTGAAGTGCCGATTGAAACTGCGATTCAAAAAGCAGAAGTCGGTTATAAGGTTTTAGGTGCGAACCGTGAACTTGCTGGGGTAGAACTGGCAATTGCAGAGCAGGAAGGACGTGAATTCATTCTGAAAAATGCACTGCAAGAAGTCGCTTCTGCTTTTGACTATATTATTATTGATTGCGCACCAAGCTTAAGTCTGATTACGGTCAATGCTTTGGCTGCCGTGAATGGCGTGATTATTCCAATGCAATGCGAGTACTATGCACTAGAAGGCTTGGCTGATCTGACACAAACCATTGATCGCATACAAAAAGCCCTGAATCCAAACTTGGAAATTGTAGGGGTATTACGTACCATGTATGACGCTCGTAACGCATTGACACGTGATGTCTCTGCCGAGTTAGAGCAATATTTTGGTAAAAAGCTATACGAGACCGTGATTCCGCGGAATATCCGTTTGGCGGAAGCGCCAGCTCATGGTTTACCTGTGATCTATTTTGAGAAAAGCTCTAAAGGCGCAGTTTCATATTTGAATCTCGCTGCAGAAATATTGAAGAAAAGTAAAGTGAAAAAAGGAAGTGCTGTATGAGCATCAAAAAACGCGGATTGGCTAAAGGTCGTGGTTTAGATGCGCTATTAGGTTCAATTCAGAAAGAGAAATTGCAACTTGAAGCACAGGCCTTGGACCATGGTCAACTCAAGCAGATTGATGTCAATTTATTAAAGCGTGGTGAATATCAGCCACGTCGCTTTATTCAGGAACAAGATCTACAAGAGCTTGCAGCATCGATTGAAAAACATGGTGTCATGCAACCGATTGTGATTCGTCCTGTTGAGGATGAGCAGCATCCATACGAAATTATTGCCGGTGAGCGTCGTTGGCGCGCGGCGCAATTGGCTGGTCTGACTGAAATTCCGGCAATTGTTCGTGATCTAAACGATCAGGTGGCGATTGCCTTGGCGTTAATTGAAAACATTCAGCGTCAGGATTTAAATCCAATTGATCAGGCAATGGCTCTACAGCGTTTCCATGACGAGTTTGGTTTAAGTCATCAGGAAATTGCCGATACTGTTGGCAAGGCGCGTACCACGGTCAGTAATTTACTGCGCCTTTTAAGCCTTGCAGATCCGATTAAAGACCTGATGCAACAGGGTCAAATCGATATGGGACATGCACGTGCCATTCTTGCCTTAAAAACCAAAGACCAGATTTCAGTGGCGCAAATCGTGATTGAAAAAGGCTTATCGGTACGTCAAACTGAACAGTTAGTACGTGAGTGGAGTGAACCAAAACCTGAAAAGGAAAAGGCGCAGCTTTCTCCTGACATTGAACAATTGACCCAGAAACTCTCAGAGCGTTTCGGAGCAAATGTCAAAATTGACCATAACCAGAAAGGTAAAGGAAAAATGGTCATTCACTATCACTCATTGGATGAGTTGGATGGAATCCTCAATATTTGTTTACCTAACTAATATTTAGGATACGTCCTTTTATATTTTAAATATTATTGGGGAATAATATGTGGGAACTTGTGAAAGCGGGTGGCTGGTTAATGCTGCCCCTTATTCTGTCATCAATTTTTACGGTTGCGATTACGATTGAACGCTATATTCGTTTAAAGCGATCACAAGTTTTACCTCAGGCCTTACTGGTCAATGCAACAGATGCTGACACGGTAATTGCACAGCTTGAGCAAGATGAAGCTTTAAAAAGTCCACTCGGACGTATTTTAAAAGCAGGTTATGATCATCAGGCACAAGGTGAACAATTTGCACGTGCGCAAATGGAAGCAACGGCTTCACAAGAGATCGGCGCACTCGAAAAAAATATTAATTTTCTTGGAACATTAAGTGCAATTGCACCTTTGCTGGGTTTACTGGGTACGGTGCTGGGAATTATCGAATCTTTCCTGGTAATTGATGTGGGCTCTGCGGGCAATGCCAGCATGATGATGCCCGGTATTTCAAAAGCATTGATTACCACAGCAGTGGGGATGCTGATTGCGATTCCTGCCATGATTGCCTATCGTTATTTTCAACGTGTCGTGCATGAATATATTGCAGAGCTGGAACAGCAATCGACTTTGTTTCATGCTGCGCTTTTTTATAAAAAAGCGTCTCCTTTACAAGAACACCGTCGCGCAAGCTGAGCCGGGGTGGCATCATGAAATTTAAACGTTCTCAAGTTGAAGATATTCATATTAATTTGACACCAATGATTGACTGTTTGTTATTTATTTTGGTGTTTTTATTATTATCCACGACTTTTAGTCAGCAAAGTCGTATAAATCTGACACTGCCTGATGCACAAGGTGTTCCGCCTAAACAGTTCGATCATAAAATTGAAATCATGGTAGACTCCACAGGGCATTATTCTGTGAATGGTCAGGCTTTATCCAGTAAAGATATTGCCGATTTAAGTACGGCCATCAAGCAGGTGGCACAAGATCGTCGCGATTTGATGTTTATTATTGCTGCTGATGCAAAAGCCACTCACCAAGACGTGATTCGGGTGATGGATGTGGCTGGCCAGCTCGGCTTCGTCAACGTCAATATCAGCACTAAAGTTTCAACTAGAGGTTTTACTGAGTGAATCAAGATTTTAAGGTTTATGTCCGCTTAATATCATATTTAAAATCTTATTGGGGCGTTGCCTTATTTGTCTTGCTTGGTTTTGGTATCAATGCTGCCACAGAAGTCTCTGTGGCAAAGTTGCTGAAATACATTATCGATGCAATTCAAAATGGTAGTCGAGAGAATCTGGACTGGTTTCCTGCGCTGATTGTCTTGCTCATGTTCTTCCGCGGCGTGGGTTTGTTCCTCGGTGGATATTTCTCGGCGGTGATTTCCCGTAGTCTGGTATTCAGCATTCGTCAGGAAGTTTATGCAAAGCTTTTAAGACTGCCAGCTCAGTATTATCTCGATAACAGTGCCGGTCATATCAGCGCAAAGCTGATGTATAACGTTGAGCAGCTTACCGCAGCATCTTCTGAGTCTTTGCAGACTTTGATTAAAGACGGTCTGATTGTGATTGGTCTGTTGAGTTATCTACTCTATACCAACTGGCGTTTAACCCTATGTATCGTGGTTTTCATGCCGTTTATTGGTATTCTGGTCAGAATCGCATCGAAAAAGATGCGTAAGCTCTCGATTCAGGTACAAAATACCATGGGTGATGTAAACCATGTGGTACAAGAAACCATTACTGCAAACTCGGTGGTGAAGAGCTTTACTGGCGAAGAATTTGAGCAGAAGCGCTTTTATAAGTCATCTGAAGAAAACTTACGTCGCGGCCTGAAAATGGTTGTGGTACAAAACATTAACAGCCCAATCATTCAGCTGTTGTTGTCGATGGCGATGGCGATTATCCTCTGGCTGGCACTCCGTCCACAGGTGTTTGGTGATACCTCTGCGGGTGAGTTCATTTCATTCATCACTGCTGCGGGTCTGATCTCTAAACCGGTCAAGAATTTGACCGATATCAATGAAAAACTGCAACGCGGTCTGGCTGCAGCACACTCGGTATTTGAGTTATTGGATTTACCTGAAGAAGTAAATAATGGCCAGTTGAAACCGGTTTTAAAAGGCAATATTCAATTTGATCATGCCAACTTGCGTTATGAAGATGGTACTCATGCCATTAAAGATTTATCTTTAACCATCAAGGCGGGGCAAACGGTCGCACTGGTGGGGCGTTCTGGTGCGGGTAAAACCTCATTGGTTAACATGTTGCCACGTTTTCAAGAGTTGAGCGAAGGTCAGATTTATTATGATGGCATTGCGGTCAAAGAAATTGAGCTGGCTTATTTACGTTCTCAAATTGCCACAGTGAATCAGCAGGTTGTACTGTTTAACCGTTCAGTACGTGACAATATTGCCTATGGTCAATTACAGGATTCAAGTGATGAACAGGTGATTGCGGCAGCAAAAGCAGCCTATGCCCATGATTTCATCATGAATCTGCCACAAGGCTATGACACCATTCTGGGGGCGCAGGGCCTAAACCTTTCTGGTGGTCAGCGTCAACGTATTGCGATTGCCCGTGCGATTCTTAAAGATTCGCCAATCTTGATTCTTGATGAAGCAACCAGTGCACTGGATAATGAGTCTGAATACTTTATCCAGCAAGCCTTTGATGAAGCGATGCAAGGTCGTACTACCATCGTGATTGCCCATCGTTTATCCACCGTTGAGAATGCCGATCTGATTGTGGTAATGGATAAAGGCCAGATTATTGAGCAAGGTACCCACGCTGAGCTGTTGGCCAAGCATGGTATGTATTATCAATTACATCAACGCAATTTTGAGGAAGACTAAGCATGTCGATGGCGCAACGTATACAGGATGCTTGGAATGAACAGGCTTCATGGTTGGTGGTGTTGCGCCCACTGTCATGGTTGTATCGATTGGGCTTCTGTACCAATCAGGCACTTTATAAAAGTGGATTAAAAAAAGTCTATAAAGCACCTGTTCCGGTCATGGTGATTGGCAATATCACGGTCGGCGGTAGTGGCAAAACTCCTTTGCTGATCCAGTTGGTCAAATACTTGCAACAGCAGGGTGTTCGGGTCGGTGTGATTAGTCGGGGTTATGGAGCTGAAGGGCCGTTTCCGCTTTTGGTTAGCCAAACATCCGAACCTGATATTGCTGGCGATGAACCTTGTCTGATCGTCCAGTCGACTCAGGTGCCTATGGCTGTTGGTCCCAATCGACAGGCTGCAATTGAACTCTTACTGCAAAATGAGCAGCTTGATCTGATTATTAGTGATGATGGTTTACAGCATTGGGCTCTAGCTCGCGATATAGAATGGATTGTGCTGGATCAGCATCGTGGTCTGGGCAATGAGAAACTATTGCCAGAAGGTTATTTAAGAGAGCCTAAATCTCGCTTAAACCACAGTACGGTGATTGAACATACCAAAGCGGCACAACCTCGGCAGAATATGCATCTGGAAGTGGGTCAGCCTTATCTGCTCAATCCTCATCTGGATACGCCTTGGTTCGATCCAAAGCAATATTTTAATGCGGTGGTCGGTATTGGTTTTCCTCAACGGTTTTACCAGACATTGAATAAGCTCGGGGTTGATCAGTATCAGGCACATGAATTTCCCGATCATCATGATTATGAAATCGCTGATCTAAGCTTTGATAATCCTGATGCAATCATTACCACTGAAAAAGATGCGGTAAAATTTAAGGCATTATTAAAGCAACATCCTGAATTTAATATTCCGATCTGGGTGATCCCCGTCGAAGCCGTATTGTCGCCTGACTGTTATGTGCTATTAAAGCAACAATTAAAACAGGTTGGCATTCAACTTTCTTAGAGATCTATCATGAAGCATATTGTTATTCCTGCTCGTTTTGCGAGCTCTCGTTTGCCAGGAAAACCCTTACTCCTGATTCATGGCCGACCAATGATTTTGCGTGTGGTGGATCAGGCGAAAAAAGTTGCCGGTTTTGATGATTTATGTGTTGCAACAGACGATCCGCGTATTGCAGCAGTCTGTCAGGCAGAAGGCGTAGATGTGGTTCTAACCCATCCTGAACATCCCTCTGGTACCGATCGTTTAAGTGAGGTTGCGCGCATTAAGGGGTGGGCAGCAGATGATGTGATTGTCAATGTACAAGGGGATGAACCTTTATTGCCAGCTCAACTGGTACAGCAGGTCACACAGCTTTTGCTTGATCATCCGCAATGCTCAATGTCGACCTTGTGTGAACCGATTCATCAGTTAGATGAGTTTCAACGTGACAGCATTGTCAAAGTGGTGATGAATAAGTGTAATGAGGCGCTTTATTTCAGTCGCGCGACCATTCCTTATGATCGTGATGGTGCCAAGCAAGCTGTCGCCGCATTACATACCCAGGCATTCCGCCATTTAGGTTTATATGCTTACCGTGTGAAATTGTTACAAGAATATGTGACGTGGGAACAGGGCAAGCTGGAAAAGCTGGAAAGCCTTGAGCAATTACGGGTTTTGGAAAATGGCCATCGTATTGCCATTGATGTTGCAGAAGCGAATTTACCTCCGGGCGTAGATACACAGGCAGATTTAGATCGTCTCAATACTCTACCTGTGAGTGCATTTGAATAAGATGATGGTCGATACACACAAACAAACCCTTTACCCTTGGCATGCACAGACCTGGCAACTGCTCAGTACACGATTTCCTCATCTTGGACATGGGCTACTGTTTTATGGCAAACAAGGCTGCGCCAAAAAAGAGTTTGCAGAACGTTTTGTCGCTTGGGTGCTTTGTTTAAATAAACAGGCGCAAGCGGCTTGTGGTGAATGTACTAGCTGTCAGTGGCTGAAATCGGATACGCATCCGAATTATGTACATATCACCACAGACGAGGAAAATAAAAAACAAAACGCAAAAATCAAGATTGAGAAAATACGCGACCTACTGCCATTTGTGCAACAAACCGGGGAAGGCTGGCGTGTTGTGGTCATCGAGCCTGCAGAAGCCTTAAACACGGCTTCGGCAAATGCTTTATTGAAAACACTGGAAGAACCCGGCGAGCGCGTCGTATTAATTTTACTTGCTGATCATTATTTGAAATTACCCGCTACCATTCGCAGTAGATTACAGCATTTTGCGTTAGATCGTTTAACGCTTGAGGATGCGCAGACTTTTGTCAAACAGCAAATTCCAGAAATTTCATCGCAACAAGTGTCATTATTATTAAATCTTGCTAATGATATGCCGCTGACCGCGATTGAAATTGAAAAAAGTGACTGGCTGCAGAAACGTAGACTCTTTCTTGCCGACTGGCTGAAGTTGGTTGCGGAAAAAAACATGCCTTTGCATTACTCAAATAAGTGGTCTAAAGAGCTCAGTTTTTCTGAATTCTTGACCATGTTTGAATATCTGCTGGGGGATTTGGTGAGTTTGAAACTCAACCAGACACTTAAGAATGATGATCTGGATTTTAGTCAGCTGGTTGAGTGTTATAACCTTGAGCAGCTGTTTACCATCTATTCTGACTTGCAACAGAAAAAGCGCATGGTTGAGCAGAATGTTCAAACACAACTGGTCATGGATGAGCTGTTTATTCAGCTCATGAATGTGGCTTGAGTTTATCTAAATCATTCTGCTGATTTCTGATCTGAGTAAAATAGCAGGGTAAAGGAAACGTATTAAAATAAATACCTTATCCTGCTTGGCAAGATTTATATAAAAATTGTATCTAAAATGTACATTACTCTTTAATCCTTGATCAAAAAAGAATATAAAATGTGAAGCACTTCACAATAATATTAAAAAATAAGGAATATCGAGATGAAAAACAAATCTATCGCGATTGCATTGTCTTGTATGCTTTTACCAGCTATGGCAGTGGCTGAACCCAAGTTCGTTTCAAATATTAATGGGTCGTCTTTTCAGATTAATGCCTCCAATACAGGGTCACAGGCTTACGAATGTGTGTACAGTTATTCTTTTAATCATGTCCGAGGTTCAGGCGTCAGTCAGTTTAGTGGCAAATTCTATATTGAAGCTGGAGCCAATAATATTTCGGTCATTGCCAGAAATACTGATCAAATGATCAGTAAATTAGACTTTGATTATAAGTGTACTGAAAAATAAACCACTTTATTTTGCAGGATTGAATTGAAAACCGCTGATTACAGCGGTTTTTTAATCAAGTCCTTAAATTTCTTGTCATTTCTTTTCAATTGTCATCTATTCTAAACCAAGCGCGTGCATGATACGGAAAGCGGTAAATAAATTTCATTTTCTGTATTTAAAACACAATTTTCCTAAACATCATTTGTTGTTTGCTGGATTGTTTTCTATAATTCAGTCATAAAAGACGTATACATATTAAATGAACGAAGATGAAAGATGATGCTATAAATCCGATAAATATCGTTTGAAGTTTTATAGATAAATCGCAAGTACACGTTCTGTATTTTAATGATTTAGTATTGAACAGGGGAAAGTTATGCAACCACAAATGATGGGCGGAATTATACAGGTCAATATTCCAGATAAAGCGACCTTACAATCCAGCTATATGCCTTTTGTCCAAGGCGGTGGTTTATTTGTGCCAACCAAGCAGGCAGTAAAAATGGGACAGGAGGTTTTTGTACTGGCCACATTGCCGGAACAAGCGCAAAAGATTCCATTAACTGGAAAAGTGATCTGGATTTCGCATAAACAGACGCATTTTAAGCCACAAGGTTTTGCCATACAGCTCGCAGGTGAAAAAGGCGTGTATTATAAAAATGAAGCTGAGAAATTGCTGGCGGGATCTAAAGGTCTGGATCGTCCAAGTTATACCATGTAGTAATGAAGTAAATAGGATAGAAGAGTGTTTGTTGATACGCATTGCCATTTAACTATGCTGGATTTAAGTCCTTATCAAGGCGACTTGGATCAGGCACTGGAACAAGCCCGTCTTGCCGGTGTGTCGAAATTCATGGGAATTTCGGTTGATCTTGAAGATCATGTCAAGCTGGCAGAAATTGCTGCCCGCCATAAAGACGTTGGCTATTCGGTGGGCGTTCATCCCTGTGAGGATGAGCAGGTCATGGCGCGTGCAACAACAGACTATCTGGTCAATCTGGCTCAGTCCGATAAAGTGTGGGCTTTGGGTGAAACCGGTCTGGACTATTATCACAGTACGGATTTTGTTGAAGAACAGAAACGTTGCTTTGCGCGACACATTGAAGCTTCAAAAATCGTGAAAAAGCCTGTGGTTGTGCATACCCGTGCAGCCAAGCACGATACCATTGATATTATTCGTGCAGAGCAGTCTACCCATGGTATTTTGCATTGTTTTACCGAGGATTGGGAAACAGCAAAAGCTGTTCTGGATTGTGGTTATTATATTTCTTTCTCCGGGATTGTTTCTTTTAAAAATGCGCAAGACTTGCGTGATGTGGCTAAACAGGTACCGCTTGATCGCTTGCTCATCGAAACGGATAGTCCTTACTTAGCGCCAGTGCCTTATCGCGGTAAAAGCAATGAACCGAAATATGTTCCTTTTGTAGCAAAAGCATTAAGTGATGTATATGATAAATCGGTTGAAGAGATTGGCATGATTACAACACAAAATTTTGAAAATCTCTTAAATTTGAAATAAACGGTTTTTGTTGTACTAGGAAAGAGAGTTATTACGTGAAAATGGATCGTCAAGCTCAGTTTAGAGCACGAGAAGTATTAATTTTTCAAATCGCGGAGCAACTCCTATTAGAAAATGGTGAGGCAGGCATGACGCTGGATGCGTTGGCTGCCGAGCTGGATCTTGCAAAGGGCACGTTATATAAGCACTTTCAAAGTAAAGATGAACTCTATATGTTGCTGATTATTCGTAATGAGCGCATGTTGCTGGAAATGATTCAGGATACCGAAAAAGCATTTCCTGAACATCTGGCTTTCTTTATGTTGCACCATCTACATCATCCGGAGCGTACCGCGCTCTTTCATCAGATCGAAGAGCGGCTTTCCACCACGGGACAAGGCATTCAATTATTATTCAGTGAATTATATAAAGTGCGTAGGCAGCGTCTGCGTATCATTATCCGTATGACGGAAAGTTATTTACTGGATATAAACAGTACCATGACGACACGTGATTATCTGGCTTCAATCTGGTCTTTGACCTATGGTGCAGCGGTGATTCTGAATTCGAGTTTTTATCAACGCTATTTAGGTTCTCGAGACACTTTACGTGTTGCTTATATTGAGCAGGCTTTGGCATTGCCGAAGCTGGTCGAACCTGTTCTTGCATAGTTGAAAAACGCATGAGATCACCACAGCATTCGCAAAAAGCCTTTACCCTGATTGAGGTGATGGTGGTGATCGTGATTATGACGATTATGGCATCTCTCGTGGTTTTGAATATCGGTGGCGTTGACCAGCGTAGGGCCATGCAAGCCCGAGAGATGTTTATTCTTGATCTGAAGAAAATCAATAAAGAAGCGACTGATCAGGCCAAAGTCTTTGCCTTAAATACTCAAAATGCAACAGATGTCGCACCTTTTAGTTACAACTTATTTGAATATCACGACCAGAGTCGTGAACAGATTCAGCAGGCTGATCGCACCTGGCAACTCTATAAAGAATTTAAGACCCGTCAATTGCCCAATAATGTTTCTTTAACGATTCAGAGTTTAGATACGGCGAGTTATAACAAAGCCAAAAATGAAGATTTGCTGGGGGGTAAGGCTCCTCAACTCATCTGGTTCGGAAACGGTGAAGCCAAACCTGTTCGAATCCAGTTTTATTATGAGCAACAGCCGATTGGGCATGAGTTAGAGCTGGATCATTTGGGTAAGGTCAATGAAAATTAAGTCTTTAACAGGTCTTCCAGAAAATGCTTGTTGTCTTGTGAAAGCAGAGAAAGCTTGCACCTCAAGTATAGCTTCTCGGCTTTCAACAGAACACAAATCTCACACCTCAAGCATAGCTTTCGGTCTTGCAGCAGGGCCGAGCGTTGCTCGGCGGAGACCTGCTTCAGGATTTACCTTACTTGAAGTGATGGTGGCGCTGGCGATCTTCGCAGTTGCAGCAATTGCGTTAACGAAGGTGGCAATGCAATACACCCAGTCAACATCGAATGCCATTTTAAGAACCAAAGCACAATTTGTAGCGATGAATGAAGTGGCGATGATGGAAATGAACCAAGAGTGGCTGGACGGTACGCAATCCAAGCAAGTCACATCTCAAGGTGAAACGTGGCAAATTGATAAAAAAGCACAATCGACGGTTAGTCCGAAGATCCAGCGCATCGAGTTGCAAGTCAGCTTATTTAATAATGAACAAGGCAAGGTCGAAGCGGGCATTACCAATCTTGTGTTCTTTAACTATCCTGCAAAGGCCAGAACACAATGAAATACACACGTGCATTTACCTTGGTCGAATTATTGGTTGCCATTGCAATCTTTGCAGTACTTTCGATGTTGGGCTGGAAAGTTTTTGACTATCTATTAAAAGTCAAAGATCGCAATGCCGAACATGAAATGCATTTATTTGCCTTGCAGGACGCCTATCAGCAGGTGCTAAGAGACAGTCTGCAGATGATTCCTTTAACTGCCAATGATGGCCGACAGTTGCAGGCAGCGCTGGTGTTGAATGATCAGCACTTTGCATTTAGCAAGGCAGGTGTTTCTGATCCATTGAAACAGGGTTTGTCTCCTTACGAGCGTATTGAATACCGCTATGATGCTGCCCAAAAGAAAGTCTATCGCCTGAAATATTCGAATTTGAATATTCCCAATCGTGTACAACCTGTTTCAAGTACTTTGCTGGAAAATGTCGACCAATTTAAGCTGACGGTATTGAACCCGCAAGAATTGACGCAATGGCCTGAAAACAGTGACCCAAGTAATATCGCTGAATTGAAGAAATTACCCCGTGGTATCAAAATTCAGTTGACGGTTGCGGGGACTGATTATGAGTGGGTGTATAGTCTGTTAAACAATCCAGATATGGGCGGTCAGTAATGCCATGAAAAATCACTCATCTCAACATGGCATCGCATTGTTAACCATTCTGGTGATGGTGGCGTTGGCCACAATTCTGGCGGCAACTATTGCCAAACGACAGACCAATACTGCCGAGAATACCGGCTATTTGATGCGTCAGAACCAGTCCTTACTGTATGCCAAAAGTGCAGAAGCATTTTTTTCGGAATTGCTGATTCAAGACAGTGATAATGGTGAAAGTATTGATCATTTACAGGAAAACTGGGCCAAACCAATGCCGCCATTTCCTGTGGATGATGGCTATGTTGCGGGGCGTTTAGTCGATGAGTCGGGCAAATTTAACCTGAATAATCTGGTCAAGGCAGATGGAACCCAAGTAGATGAGGCTTCGCGACGCTGGTTTGAAAAGCTGCTGCAACGGGTCGGTCTGCCTGCAGAGCTCAGTCAGGCCGTGATTGACTGGCAAGATGTTGATGATGAAACTACAGGTGCGATGGGTGCGGAAAGTAATTATTATCAGGGCTTGGATCCCGCTTATCTGACACCAAATACCAAGTTTCATAGTGTGGAAGAATTGAAACTGGTCAGAGGTTTTGAAGGCAAAAATTATGATTTGATTAAGGCTTATGTCACGGCATTACCAGAGTACACCAAGGTCAATATGAATACAGCACCAGCCCTGTTATTGGCCAGTATTGATCCAAAGATTGATGTCAAAGCACTTGAACAAGCATTAAAGACCAAACAGGCCAACCTGACCTATTTCAATAATGTGGATGATTTATGGCAATTAAGTGTTTTTTCTGGAATAGATGAAGCAAACAAAGCCGATGCAACAGCTTTGCTGGACAGTAAATCCAATTATTTTACCGCACAGATTGAAGTGGTTTTAAGCGAACGGAAGCGTCAGTTTACCAGTGCTTTAGCACGTAAAGATAAGCAAGTGACTGTTTATTCAAGAAGTCTTTCACCTTTCCAGTAAATGTGTAGATTGATTTGTCAAATGGTGACAAGGTTTAAAATCAATCCCAATCCATGTTTTTTTGCTTTATAATAAAATCCGTTTGCAGATAAAGATTAGCTTGGTGCATGTTAATTCGTAAATTGTTTAAGTTTGAGAATGCTCATATTGTACGTAACTGTACATCGGACCGCTGTAAGCGTTCGATTCATGGGCACAGTTATAAAGTTGAATTATTATTAAAAGCGTCAAAGCTGGATCATGGACAAATGGTTTATGATTTTGGCTTGCTTAAAGGCGTGATTAAAGAGCTATATGATAGCTTCGACCATGCCATTTGTTTCTGGCAGAAAGATGATCCTGCTTATATTGATGCATGTAAAACATTTAGTGCACGCTGGATTTCCTTACCGGTTTCGCCTTCGGCAGAACAGTTTTCGCGTATCTTTTTCTTTCTCGCCCAGCAAGTGTTAAATTCAACCGTAACCCAGAATGGTGAAGGTGATGTTGAGGTTTACTCCGTCATTGTTCATGAAACTGATACGGGCTATGCACAGAGTTTTCAGGAAGATATTGAAAATATACAAATGGGTGAATTGAGTCTGGAACAGATTGTCTTTTCAGAGCAGGTACAGGCTGAATGGAGTGATGTTCAGATGTATGAAAACCTGAAAAAAGGAACAAAATTCCAGAATCCGAATGTAGAATTACAAGTTAATATTTAAGTAATTTTCACTTAAATAAAAGAATCTATTTCAAGGAATGTTGATGCAATTTACTGAACAGCAACAGGACAAACTTAATAAAGTTCAGTTGGACGAGTCTTGGAAAATCTCATTGTCAGAGTTTCTTCTGAGTCCTAAAATGGATAATTTACGTGAGTTTTTACAACAAGAAAAACTCGCAGAAAGAGTCATTTACCCCCCAAGCAAACAGATTTTTAATGCATTAAATACCACACCCTTAAATGCAGTAAAGGTCGTGATTTTGGGACAGGACCCTTATCATGGTCCGAATCAGGCCAACGGTTTAAGTTTTTCTGTACAAAGAGGGGTTGCATTACCTCCGTCTTTGCGTAATATTTTTCACGAATTAAATACCGATCTGGGTGTTCCGGTTTCTCGTCATGGTGACTTGAGTAAATGGGCAGCACAGGGCGTGTTATTACTTAACAGTGTACTGACAGTGGCAGCAGGACAGCCCACTTCACATCAAAAACAGGGATGGGAAGACTTTACCGATGCGGTCATTGATGTATTGAATGAGCAGCGTGAACATATCGTGTTTATTTTATGGGGTGCTTATGCACAGCGTAAAGGGCAACGTATCGATCGTAACAAGCATCTTGTGCTTAGTGCAGCTCACCCATCACCACTTGCTGCAAACCGTGGTGGTTTCTTTGGCTGCAAAGTATTTTCTAAAACCAATCAATATTTGAAACAACATGGCATTGAGCCTATAGACTGGCAATTGGACGCATAATGACTTCTCCCGATTTAAATAGCTATCATCCTGATTTGGTTATTGAACATGCACAAAATGGCTGGCGAATCATTCGTCTTAATCGCCCTAAATCGTTACATGCTTTAGATGAACCAATTGTAAGTGCGCTACTGAAAGTATTTGAACATTTCCATGAAGATGAAACTGTCAAGGCAATCTGGTTCGATTCGACCACACCAAAGGCTTTCTGTGCAGGCGGGGATGTGCGTAAATTACGTCAGCTCGTCATCAATAAGGAAGTGGAAACAGCAAACCAGTTTTTCCAGCAAGAATATGCACTGGATTTACTGTTACACAATTATGCAAAGCCAATTGTGGTCTGGGGCGAAGGCTATGTCATGGGTGGTGGTCTTGGCCTGTTTATGGCCGCACCTTTCCGTCTGGTGACGCCATATTCGCGTCTGGCAATGCCTGAAATCAATATTGGTTTATATCCAGATGTTGGTGCAAGCCGTTTTCTGGCTGACCGTGGCCAAATCGGATTGTTTACCGGTTTAACCGGTTCAATCATGACTGCAGCGGGTGCGTTCAGTGTGGGTTGGGCAACGCATATCTGTGAAGCGCAACGTGATAATGTGCTGCAAAAAGTGTTAAATGTCGACTGGAACCATTATCCAGCAGGTGCATTCCGTGCCATTGATGATACCTTGAATAGCTTACATCGTCCTGTGGCTGCGGGGCCGTTGCAAAATTCAATTGATGTGATTCATAGCGTTTGTCGTGGTCAGAGCTTTGAATATGACTATCAATCGATTATTGGCCTCAGTGATGCAAGTAGTGACTGGTTACGTCAGGCCAGTGAAAACCTGCAAAAGGGTTCACCAAGCACGGCGGCGATTACCTGGTTGTTATGGCAATGGGGTAAACAAGGGCATGCCTGGGATGAAGTATTTGCCCTGGAAGCGCAAATTTCTGAATGGAAAATCCGCCATCCTGACTTTGTTGAAGGTGTGCGCGCCCGTCTGGTCGATAAAGATTTGTCACCTGAATGGAAAGCAACTGAACAGTTAACGCTTAAAGGCATCTTGGCTGACTGTGCGCCTGTAACCAATATTGAGAGCTGGAATGCGTTATTAAAGCACTATGGCGTGATTGCTTAAGTTGCTATGACTGTAGAAAATCATAATGATGAATACTGGATGCAGCTTGCCTATGAGCAGGCTGCATTAGCGGCATCACAGGGAGAAATTCCTGTCGGTGCCGTTCTGGTTAGTAATGAGCAGGTCATTGGTGCGGGCTATAATGCACCGATTAAACTGTCAGATCCCACTGCACATGCAGAAATACAGGCGTTGCGTGCCGCTTGTCAGGCATTAAATAACTACCGCCTACCGGAAGATACAACCCTCTACGTCACGCTTGAACCGTGCACCATGTGTGTTGGCGCTTTAGTGCATGCACGGGTAAAGCGGGTGGTTTTTGCTACTACAGAGCCCAAAGCAGGTTCTCTGGTCAGTGCCCGTCAATTGCTTGAAAGCGGTTATTACAATCATAAATTTGTTTTTGAACAAGGATGTCTGCAAGCGCAGTGTTCCTTGCAGCTGAGTGAATTTTTCAAACAGAGACGAAGTGAAAAGAAGAAAATCCGTTCGTCAAAAACGTCCTTAAATGATTAAAAATGTCTCATGAGTTGTGGCACACTAAGCCTCCAATATTTTTGGGTAAAATCAAAAGGCGAAGTTATGCGTAATGCAATCACGATAAAAAAAGAATTCAATGCACCGATCTCTGAGGTTTTTGACTTGTTGTCAAAACACGCCACCTATAACAAGGCATTTGCACCGTTACAGGTGGTTCGTGTGAAGGATTCGGCTGATCCACAACGTCCTGACGGAATCGGTTCAGTTCGCCGCATGGGATTTGGACCGATTAAACCGCTACAAGAAGAAATCACCTTATTGGAAGAGAATAAACGAATTGAGTATAAGTTGATCAATAACCCTTTGGTAAAACACCATTTAGGGCAAATTGACTTTAAAGAAATCACACCTTTTGTAACTTTGGTCACTTATAAGATTGAATTTACAGCAAAAGCACCTTTTGTAAGTAAATTAATTCTTGCACAACTCAAAGCAGCGATTACACTAGGTTTTTCAAAATTAGCCAAATCAGTTGCTTCATAAGAGATGGGAATGACAGTTCATATTATTACGATTGATGGTCCAAGTGGTTCTGGTAAAGGCACATTGGCTGCAAAAATTGCCGCACATTATGGTTTTAGTTTATTAGACTCTGGTGCGTTATATCGTTTACTTGGGCTGTCTTTGTTTCAGCATGGCTTACTCGATCAGCTGGATACCCAGCTGGAGCAGTGTGTTAAATATGCGACCCAGCTCGATATTGAATTTAAATCGACACCAGCAGCGACACTGATTTTTCTGGAAGGGGTGGATGTCACCAATACCATCCGTACAGAGCAGGTTGGTGAGTACGCTTCTAGAGTTGCGGCTGTTCCGGAGTTGAGAAAAGCTTTATTCGAACGTCAGCGCGCATTTATTCAGCCACCTGGTCTGGTGGCTGATGGCCGTGATATGGCGACTTCGATTTTTCCAGAAGCCCAAGCCAAGATTTATTTAACCGCATCGGCTGAATCTCGTGCAGCGCGTCGTGTAAAACAGTTGCAGGGTATGGGTCTTGATGCTAAAATAAGCGACATTTTATCTAACATACAGGCTAGAGATAAAAGAGATATGGAGCGAACTGTTGCTCCGCTCAAGCCAGCTGAAGGCGCGTATATCATTGATAGTTCTACAATAGGCATCGATGAAGTGTTTCAGTTAATGGTGGACTATATCGATAGCCGTATTCAATAGATAGACCATTTTATTTTCAGTTGAAGCATTGCTTGATCAGATTTTTTGGACAATGTAACAACTTAACTAAACCGGCCTTGTCTGATCCAAGACCGCGGACTTTATCAGGTATATCATGACCGAATCTTTTGCAGCCCTCTTTGAAGAAAGTGAATTAAACCTCAACGTTGAAAAGGGTGCAGTCATCCAAGGTACTGTTGTTAGTATCGATTCTGACTGGGTTACTGTTGACACTGGCCTTAAATCTGAAGGCGTTGTTGACCGTGCTGAATTTTTAAATGAACAACGTGAACTTGAAGTTCAAGTTGGCGATACTGTTGACGTAGTTGTTGAAGCGCTTGACAACGGTATGGGTCAAACAGTTTTATCACGTGAAAAAGCGAAACGTGCTGAAACTTGGACTAAACTTGAGAAAATCTTTGAAGACGGCGAAATCGTTACTGGTGTTATCTCTGGTAAGGTTAAAGGCGGTTTCACTGTTGACATCGGTCCTGTACGTGCGTTCTTACCGGGTTCTTTAGTTGACACTCGTCCTATCCGTGACACTACTCACCTTGAAGGTAAAGAGTTAGAGTTCAAAGTAATCAAACTTGATGCTAAACGTAACAACGTTGTTGTATCTCGTCGTGCAGTTATGGAAGCTGAATCTTCAGCTGACCGTGAAGCATTACTTGCTCAACTTGAAGAAGGTCAAACAGTTACAGGTACGATCAAAAACCTTACTGATTACGGCGCGTTCGTTGATCTTGGCGGTATTGACGGTCTTCTACATATCACAGATATGGCTTGGAAGCGTATCAAGCACCCTTCAGAAGTTGTTGAAGTTGGTCAAGAAGTTACAGTTAAAGTACTTAAGTTTGACCGCGAGCGTAACCGCGTATCTTTAGGCCTTAAGCAATTAGGCGAAGATCCATGGTTAGCGATCATGAGCCGTTACCCTAAAGGTTCTATCGTTAAAGCACGTGTAACTAACTTAACTGACTACGGTTGCTTCGCTGAAATCGCTGAAGGCGTTGAAGGCTTAGTACACGTTTCAGAAATGGACCACACGAACAAAAACATCCACCCATCTAAAGTTGTTCAGATCGGTGACGAAGTTGATGTTATGGTTCTTGAAGTTGACGAAGAACGTCGTCGTATTTCATTGGGTATCAAACAAACTCGTGCTAACCCATGGGAAGAGTTTGCTAAAGCACATGAAAAAGGCGAAAAAGTTTCTGGTACAATCAAGTCAATCACTGACTTCGGTATCTTCATCGGCTTAAACGGTGGTATCGACGGTTTAGTTCACTTGTCTGATATTTCTTGGAACGAACAAGGCGAAGAAGCGATTCGTCGTTACAAGAAAGGCGACACAGTTGAAGCAGTTATCTTGTCTGTAGACGCTGAAGGTAACCGTATCAGCCTTGGTATCAAGCAATTAAACAGCGATCCATTCAATGACTTCTTGGCTGCGAATGAGCGCGGTGCTTTAGTTAAAGGTACTGTAACTGCTGTTGATGCTAAAGGTGCTACAGTTAAATTAGCTGATGACATCGAAGCAACACTTAAAGCTTCTGAAATCAACCGTGACCGCGTTGAAGATGCGACTAAATTCCTAGAAGTTGGTCAAGAAGTTGAAGCGAAGATCATCAACGTTGATCGCAAATCTCGCTCTATCAACTTGTCTATCAAAGCGAAAGACGAAGCTGAAGAGAAAGAAGCTGTGAACAATGCTCGCCAAGCTGCTGCGACTCAAGCTGCAGAAAGCAATGGTCCTAAGACTATTGGTGACTTAATTAAAGCTCAAATGAAGTAATTTGTTAAAAAGTACGTTTCTTGTAACAGAGACGTACTTTTTTATACAAAAATACTGTAAACGGTAGCGTAGTAATCATGTACTGCGCTACCGTTTTGTATTTAAACAGGTTATTATTAAAAACATTGGAAGTAGCAATAATTAAAGAGGTCATCAATGACTACTGAAGCACTTAATAAATCTGATTTAATTGAACGGATTGCGCTTAAAAACCCACACTTGGCTGAACCTTTAGTTGAAGACGCAGTTAAGATTATGATTGATCAAATGATCGAAGCACTTTCAAGCGGTGATCGTATTGAGATTCGTGGTTTTGGTAGTTTTGCTTTGCATCATCGTGAGCCGCGTTTAGGGCGTAACCCTAAAACAGGTAAGTCGGTTGATGTTGCAGCAAAAGCAGTTCCACACTTTAAACCTGGTAAGGCACTTCGTGACGCAGTAAACGAATCTGCTGAATAAGTATTGAGGTCTTTATGCGTTATGTTCTAATTGCATTACTCGTTGCCATTTTTGGTTATTCACTTGCTTTGGTGCTTCAAAACCCAGCTGAGCTACAAGTAGACTTGTTATTTACTCAAGTTCCAGCAATGCGTTTGGGGTTATTACTTTTATTGACTTTGGTCTTAGGTATTGTTGTTGGGCTCCTTCTTGGCGTCCAGGTTTTCCGCGTTTTCCAAACCAGTTGGGAAATTAAGCGATTACGTAAAGATATCGATCATCTACGTAAAGAGCAAATTCAACTTGCACAGCAAGCTGCCGCAGAAGCTGCTGCAAATGTAAGACATGAGAAAACCATTCTGGATATTAACCCGGAAAGCCATCCACGTAATCCGTTATAATCTTTATATTGCAGCCTTATAAGATCTTGATGATTGTATAAGGCATTTAAAAGCTCTTTATCATTTAAAGAGCTTTTTTTGTTTTATGGCAGACCCAAATATCTCAACGTAGCCGTAAGCAGCATCGCCACTAAAATTACCACAATAAGCGAATATTTTTTCCATGCAAAAATGATCGCAACCGAAACACCTATTATTTTGCTGATCCCGCTAAAATGGGCTTCCGTAAAAAGGGTATTGAATACCGCTAAGGTGAACAGCAAAACACAGGCAGAATCTGCCAGTAACTGCTTATGATGTTCTTTAATCTCGATGCGATTTGCCAGATAAAAGCCTGAATAACGGATCAGATAGGTCCCTAAAGCAAGAACGACAACGCCGATAAATATATAACTCTCACTGTATTTCATTTCGTTTTCCGACCTAACATTAAACCAAGCATAGACACTAAAACAGGAAGGCCTGTTGGAAGTAAGGGAATAGAAGCTAGGGAAAGGGAGGTACCCAGAAATACCCGATTGCGTGTGGTCTTATTCTTGAGCATGGGCAAAATCAAGGCAAAAAGAATGGCCGGGAATGCTGCATCAATACCAAAGACATAAATATCCGGAATATTTTTACTCAACAGATAACCAGTAAACACGCCGAGCGGCCAAAGTATGCTGATACCTACACCACACATCCAGTAAGCCCATTTCTTTAAATGTGCTTCCTGCTGACTTAGCCCGAACATGACACTTTCATCATTCATGATATGACAGGCAATAAAGTGATAGACATTCTTCTCAATGAAGGTTGCGACAGATAATCCAAAAGGTAAATGACGCAAATTGATAAGTATGCCTGTGAATGCTGCAAATACCGGATTGGCTCCTGTCGCAATCATGCCAATAAAAGTAAATTCCGCTGCACCTGCCAGTACCGTTAAGGAAAGCGCTAAAGGAATCCACATGGGCAGGTTAAAACTGGCCGCAACCGAGCCGAGAGAAATTCCGACAATTCCTGTTGCGACCGAGATGAGAATAATGGCTTTGATTAAGTGATACCGCTGTTTATCTTGCATCTTTGTTTTCTATATCAAACGACCGTACGTTATAATAGATTAATCTTATATCGTTCGTCAAAACGAACATTCGTTTTTTATGGTGGGTTATGGCGTTGCCAATTGAAATTGTTGCAAAAGGATTGCAAAGAGAGAGACAAAAAGCAGGATTGTCGTTGGCTGAGGTCGCACGTCGTGCAGGTATAGCCAAATCAACCTTATCGCAATTGGAGGCCGCACAAGGCAATCCAAGTCTGGAAACCTTATGGGCCTTGTGTGTGGCTTTGGATATTCCATTTGCCAAGTTAATGGAAAGTAATATTGCACAAACTCAAGTCATACGTTTTGGTGAAGGGCCATCCGTTTCATCTGAAATTGCCCATTATCAGGCTATTCTATTGGCCAATTGCCCAACGGGTGCCCGACGAGATGTGTATATGCTCACCACCCAACCTGGTGAACCGCGTTGTAGTCAGCCGCATCCGATTGGCAGCATTGAGCATATTGTGATTATGAAAGGTCAGGCCAGAGTCGGCTTAATTTCCGAGCCGATCTTGCTTAATGAAGGAGACTACATTTGTTATCCTGCCGATCAACCGCATATCTTTGAAGCTTTACAAGCGGATACCAGAGCCATCCTGATCTCTGAACAAAGATAGCGATGATTTCCCTGTGCTATAAAGTCTTTTTTGCATTATGCGTAGATTGTTACTTTGTTCATGGGGTGAATCACTTTATAATTAACTGATTTTTATGTGATGGAACTAGATTCGTGAGTATTATTGTTGCCCTAGACGCAAAAAGCCAATATGACGCCTTAACAATTGTTGATCAGCTTGATCCGTCACTTTGCCGTGTAAAAGTTGGCAAAGAGCTTTTTACTCATGAAGGCCCATCAATTGTGAAGAACTTGCAAGACAAAGGTTTTGACGTTTTTCTTGATTTAAAATTCCATGATATTCCCAATACCACAGCTCAAGCGGTATGTGCTGCTGCCGACTTAGGGGTATGGATGGTCAATGTGCATGCTTCAGGTGGCCGCAAGATGATGGAAACCTGTGTTGAGCGATTGAAAGCAGGTAACTATCAGACTCAACTGATTGCAGTGACTGTTTTAACCTCAATGGGACGTGAAGATTTACTCGATATCGGTCTGGATATCGAGCCAGTTGAACAGGTGAAGCGTTTAGCCAAACTTACGCAGGAAAGTGGACTGGATGGTGTGGTGTGTTCAGCCCAAGAAGCGAAAATCCTTCGTGATCTGTTAGGTCAGCAGTTTGCTTTGGTTACACCGGGTATTCGTCCAGAGGGTTCAAATGCGGATGACCAAAAACGTATTGTAACCCCAAAACAGGCAATCCTTGATGGTTCAACGCATTTAGTGATAGGTCGTCCAATCACTAAAGCGGAAAAACCGACTGAGATGTTGAAATCAATTTTGGCTTCGATTTAATGAAGTCGAAGGTTAAAACCTCATACTAAGAAATAAACTGATCAAGAGTGGTGCGAGCAGCGATAGAATCAATCCACTCATCATGGCATGTGGGACATAATGTGTGCCACATGACTGTTTCACCATCGCAAGCGTCACATCCATTGAAGTCGCACCCGCACTGGAAATCGCCGAGCGTGGAAAGCGCCAACCTAGACAATACATCAATAAAATTGCAAAAATTTCCCTAAATAAATCGGTTAACAGGGCAATACCTCCCAGTTTGGCCGAGTGCAGTTCGGTAAATAAAATCCCAGACATTGAATACCAGCCATAACCTTGTGCTAGGGCCATGACTTCATTCAGGCTGTAATGCTTCGATAGAATAAAATAATTCAGAATTGCTGCCAGACAAGATCCGATGAATGCAGCCACGGGCACCAGTAAAATTTTCCAGCTTAACCAGCTACGATCGAATTGAGTAAAGGCCAGCTCAATGCCAATCAAGAAAATAAAGATCAGTAATAAATACCAGCTATTAAAGGCGATATGCAGGTCTAAGCTTTGAATGAGCATCCCCAAGCCAATCCCGGCCGCCAAGGCCAGAAAGGCTTTGCCAATATTCTTTAGCGCATTGAGAAACAGGTGCAGTGAGATTTTTCCTTGCACACTTTGTCGATCAATCAGCTTATAGGTCATTAAACAAATGAAAAAAGAACCAATTGACGTGGTGAATGCAATGAGTAGCGCAGGTGGCAGGATGGTTGCTGGATTCTGAATATGATTCAGTGCCTGAGTCAGTTCAAAGGCAACACTGACCAGTAAAATATAAGAAAAATAGGGAAGAATTTTAAAGACGAATTTTTTTAGCGACGGAGATAAATGTGGTGCTACAAAATAGCCTAAGCCAATACAAACAAAAATCTGGAAAATCAGAACGAAAGAGGTCATACAATCAGAGCGTTTACAGTGCTGATTTATTATGCAGGGAAATCTTATACTTGGGTAGGTTTATATATCATTTGATCAAGAAAGTTTAGGGCTGAAACAATGAGAAAGTGTTGAACAGAGCCTCTCCCAGATTTTTATTCTATCCTGAGATGCAGATTGAATGCGCTGATTCAGCTATGCATATCACATCAGGTGAAATATACTTATATCAGTACAAGAGGTAGATGATTTGTGACAGCAGCCAAGATTCAAAAATATGCATTACAACGCTTTGCAAAACAGGGCTTTGCAGCCACGTCATTACATGAAATTGCAACCGATGTTGGTATCAAGAAACCTTCGATTTATGCCCATTTCAAGAATAAGGATGAACTTTATCTTAGCCTGATTCCGATCATGATTGATGAAGAGCTGGGCTATGCCCAAACGGTTTTGCAGGGTGGAGAACAGCTCCAGCAGCAATTGCATGATTATTTTATCAGTATCGAACAGCGCTTTAACGCATCTTATGCGGTTCAGTTCTGGATGAATGCCTTGATCAGTCCACCCGTGCATTTATATGATCAGGTGATTGAGCCGATGCATCTCTTCATGGCTGATCTGGAACAGCTATTTTGGCAAGCGATTCAGAATTCTGAAGTGGTTAAAAATCAGCATCAACTTGACGCTCAGACCCTTGCCCGGGTATGCATGAGTTTTGTGGATGCCTTGCAAAGTGAATTGATCTATGGCGGTCGAGAAAAGTTTCGACTTCGTCTGGATGCCATCTTAAAGGCATTGAATGTATTGATCAGTACCCGAATTTAAAAGGGTACTGATACCGTTGAATATCGTTATTCAGCTTCTGCGACAGGAAAGCTAGCCCCTTGTCCTGACGCGGCAAAAATAGATAAGCCCAGTGCGATGCTGCCACAGATGAATAAACTCGCGGGAAGCAGGCTGATATTAACCTCGATCAAACTCACCATAAGACCAATCAGTGACGCAAGCGCATATTGGAGTAAGCCCATCAAGGATGATGCTGCGCCTGTCAAATGCTGCGGGCTTTGTTGCATGGTCAGTGCGGTGACGTTACCAAAGATAAACCCGGTCGACCAGATACTCAGTCCCAAAAGTACAATGTATTGCCATAAGTTTAAATCATAAAAAGACACCCCCAATAAGAGCGCCAAGCTGGCCCCACTGAATATACACATACCGAGGACCAGCAAGCGTTGCGCCGACCAGCGTTTTAATAGCAGGATTGAAACCTGTCCAAGAATGATTAGCCCAATCGCATTGGCCGCGAATAAGGTACTAAAGGTTTCATTATGAATATGATAATGCTGAATAAAAATAAAAGGCGACTGGCTCAGGTAAACAAAGAAAGCACCCAAAATGGAACCACCTGCAAGGGTATACGCCATAAAGCTTTTATTTAAGCTCAATGTCTGATAGCTGATTCTGATGGTGCCGAGCTGGAGTGGCTGGCGATACTCAGGTTTTAAGGTTTCGGGTATGGCGTAATTACCCCACAACCATAAGAGTGTACCGAGTACGGCCAATATATAGAAAATAAGCGTCCATGATCCGAATCGAAGAATAAAGCTACCGAATAAAGGTGCAATGATGGGAATGATCATCATCACTTGCATCAGGATCGAAAAGTTTTTGGCACTGCTTTGCGCATCACATATATCGGAAATAATTGCTCGGGGTACCACTAATCCTGCCGATGCGCCTATGGCCTGTAGGAATCGGGCTGCCAGTAACCATTCAATCGACGGCGCAATTGCAGCCAGTAATGAACCCAAAATAAAGATTGCAATACCAATCAGCAACGGTTTACGTCGACCAAAACGGTCTAGCAAAGGCCCATACATCCCTTGACCTATGGCAAGACCGATTAGAAATACCGACAGGGTGAGCTGGATATGTCCAGGTGTGGTTGCAAAGCTTTCGGCAAGTAGTGGAAATGCAGGTAAATAAATATCAATTGCCAGTGCATCTAAGGCGGTAAATAAGGACAGCAGTAGTAACAAAGACCAACTGATTTTAGAGATTGGCGGAGCAGATTGCATATCTTGTAGACTCTAGGGCAGGAAGAAAATGAGCAGACATTATTTAACTACCTAACGTTAGGTAGTTAAAATCTTAGCATGAATTTTTCGTTTTTGCCTATAGAAAGAAATGCGGTTTTAAGTTAGAGAAGGTGCTAGGTGAGAGGTAAAAGCCATTTTATGGTTCAGAAATACAAAAGCCCCTGAGACAATCAAGGGCTTTTTAACTCTTTACTATTTATGCAGCATTAGATTTGGCATCAGTCGAGCTGCTGATAAAATTATAATCAGCCACGTTTACTTTGCGTGTCTCTAACCAATATCTCCATGTATAGGTTGGCCATAGTGAGAAGTTTTTGCCATCAGCAGCTTGATACCAACTGCTACAGCCACCCGCTTGCCAGACCGTACCTTTCAGTTGCTCTTGTACACGCTCATTGAATTGATCCTGAACATCCTGCTTGATTTCGACAGCTTGAGTCTTGGTTTGATTGACAGTTTGAATCAATTGCAGAATGTAGTTCACCTGTGATTCGATCATGAAAATTACAGAGTTATGACCAAGAATGGTATTGGGTCCAAGCAACTGGAACAAATTCGGGAAGTTTTTGGTGCTGATACCATAATAGCTTTCCGCACCATCTTTCCATGCCTGTTTCAGTTCAATGCCATTACGACCAATACAGTTGAAATGCTTTAAATAAATGCGTGGATCGGTAATGAAGCCCGTACCATAAATCAGGCAATCAATTTGGCGTTCTTTGCCATCTTTAGTGATAATGCCGTTCGCTGTAATTTCCTGAATAGCATCCGTCACCAGTTCAACATTGTCACGGTTAAAGGTCGGGAAGTATTTATTAGAAATCAAAATACGTTTACAGCCCATGACAAAATCTGGAGTCAGTTTTTTCGCCAGTTCTTTATCCTTGACCTGGAAACGGATAAAAGCTTCTGCCAGTTTTTGGCCATATTTCATGATTTGTGGCTGCACAATCGGTACAACACGAGATTCATTGGTCCAGTACAGGCGGGTTCTGTGAATCTGACGATAAATATTCGACGCTTTAAAAAGTCTTTTGCTGAGCTGTGAGTATTTACGTTCATCACGCGGAATGACCCAGGCGGCAGTACGTTGTAATACATAGAGCTGCTTAACTTCGGGTGCGATTTCTGGAATGTACTGAATGGCACTACCACCGGTGCCAATAGATGCAACGGATTTACCCGTTAAATCATAATCGTGATCCCATTGAGACGAATGGAACACTTTGCCTTTAAACTTTTCAATGCCTTTGACATGAGGAATTTGTGGAACATGCAACGGGCCAGAAGCAAAGATCACAAATTGCGCTTCGAGGGTGGCCTGATCTTTAAAGTCCAAGGTCCAGACATTGCGGTTTTCATCAAACTCGGCTTTGGTCACTTCATGTCCGAATTTGCAATAGTCTTTTAATTGATATTGTGCTGTGATGTCCTGAATATAGGTAAAAATCTCATCTGCTTCTGCATAACGTTTTGACCAGTCGGTTTTTGGCGCAAAAGACAGGGAATACATATGTGACTGCACATCGCATGCTGCACCCGGGTATTGGTTTTCACGCCATGTACCACCGACGTCATTGGTTTTTTCTAAAATTACAAAATCATTAATTTGACTTTGCAACAGGCGAATGGCCATCGCTAAACCACCAAAACCTGCACCAATAATTGCCACTTTTGTTTTTTGAATCGCATTTTTGGTTACATTACCCATAGCGTATATCCTGTACAGCTAAATTTTGTGCCAGTTTAACGGTTTTATCGAGATTAAATATGATTGTACCGACGTAAAACTTGACCATTTCGGCAATTCATTTGCTCAGCTTTTTATAGTAAAACATTAAAGTTTTGAGAACTGCATTAGGAACTATGAAGAGATCTATCCTCGGATTGATGTATTTGATTCAGGGCATGCGTCATGTCGGCATTGATGTGGATGCACGTTTAGCCAATATGGGTATACACGCCGATGCCTTAGATCCAGCTTCGATTATTCCTGATGAGATCGAATGGGATATCCTGCAACATATTAGTCAGGATATTTCACCTGAACAAGGTCTGTTCATCGGGCAGCATTATGCGCTGGCCGGTTATGGACCATTCCTGATGCTGTTGGTCACCAGTGAAACTCTCCATAAGGCATTGTTGAATGGTGTGCAGTTTCAGCAATTAACCCATTTGTTTGGTTCTTTACATCTCGAAATTAAAGAAGATTTTATTTATTTGTTCTATCAGCCGGTTGACCTGAATACACATTTAGGGCAGTTGCGAGCGCAATGCGAAATTTCAGGGACCTATAAGTTCTTACAAGATATTTTTAAAATGATGGGGCTGGAGATTCCGAATATCCGGATCGAATTGCCATTTACCCGTCCGAAAGACTTAAATTTGCTTGCAGCGTATCAGGAT
The DNA here is from genome assembly GCF_904886855.1 of Acinetobacter sp. 'aerobic (ED)'. Lineage (NCBI taxonomy): Bacteria > Pseudomonadati > Pseudomonadota > Gammaproteobacteria > Moraxellales > Moraxellaceae > Acinetobacter > Acinetobacter sp. 'aerobic (ED)'. The sequence continues at coordinate 564,910 of NZ_CAJHGI010000001.1, read as the reverse complement.
TATTATGGGCAGGATGTCAAATTTGGATGCAGAGAGGCTGCCTTCATATTAGAAAATACCCAAATACTTAACATTAAAATCCCATCTGCTGATGTATTGACCTATCGCATTTATGAAGAAAAATGCCTAGCGGATATTCAAAATCTAGAAAAAAGTGCCAGTCTGAAATTGACCGTGGTGGAGTATGTGAAGGATTATCTGGAAATGCAAAACGGTGTCATTCCGACGATGGCGGAAACGGCCTGTGCCTTGCATATTCCTGAGCGCACGTTAAGACATCAATTGCAGCAAATGCAGACCAGCTATAAGGAAATTCGTGAAAAGCTGATTCAACAGAAGGCGATAAAATTCATCGAAAATAGCTCATATTCGATTGAACAGGTGGCCGAAATGTTAGGTTATTCTGAACCGGCAGCGTTTAATCATGCCTTTAAAAGATGGTTTGGACTGAGTCCAAGACAATATAACCGCCATCATTAAATGATTAAAAATGGTACATTATGATGTTTAAACTCCATGATAATTAAGCCTAAAATCTAATGTCATTGAACAGAATGTTCGATATAATTTTCACCAATTAAAATTGCAATAACACCTTATGTCAAATTCTAAACCAGACTCACATAGCACTGCATTTATCCCAACGTCACCTGCTGAGCGTTATACTCAAGCACTTGAGTCAGGACAATTCATGCCAGATGAAGCACAAGCTCAGGCTGTGCGAGAGTTAGACCGAGTATGGAAAGAGTTACTCACCCGTTATAAGGCTTCCAAGAAGGCGTTTCGACGTTTCCGTCGTCAAACCTATCCGAAAGGCGTTTATATGTGGGGTGGTGTAGGTCGTGGCAAAACGTGGCTGATGGATCAGTTTTATGAATCTGTTCCATTCCGCCGTAAAATGCGTATGCACTTCCATCACTTTATGCAACATGTCCACAAAGAGTTGAATAAGCTTGCAGGTCAACGCAATCCTTTAGATTTGGTTGCAGATCAGATTTATAAAGATGCTGTTGTAATTTGCTTTGACGAATTTTTCGTATCGAACGTTACTGATGCAATGATCCTGAGCGATTTATTCCAGAAGCTATTTGAACGTGGCATTACGCTGGTTGCAACTTCAAATATTGCACCAGATGGCTTGTATAAGAACGGGATTCATCGTGACCGATTCTTGCCAACCATTGAGCTGGTCAAGAAAAACTGCATAGTCTTAAACGTAGATGCCGGTGTGGATTATCGTTTACGCGTCTTGAAACAAGCGCAACTGTTCAAGTATCCATTAACCGATGATGCCCAAGCATGGTTATCAGGTCGTTTTAAAGCATTGACCCAGACGCAGGCACAATCTAATTCTCCAATCATGATCAATAATCGTGTAGTAGAGACTTTAGGTCATACTGAAGATGTATTGTGGTGTGAATTCTCGGAACTATGTTTTAAACCGCGTAGTCCGGCCGACTTTATTGAAATTGCCAACATTTACAACACCGTATTGGTGAGTAATGTTCCGCATTTGACTGATTTCCTGTCTGAAGGGACACGTCGTTTTATTTATCTGGTCGATGAATTCTATGACCGTGGCGTAAAACTGATTCTTACCTCTGAAGATTCAATCATTGATCTGTATGAAGGTGAGAAACTGGCATTTGAAATTGAACGGACGCGTTCACGTTTACTGGAAATGCAATCGGATGATTATCTGCATTCGGAGCATCGGCAGATTCAGGTCGCACAGACCTCATAAATCACAAAGGCATTCTTCGGAATGCCTTTTTTTATAAAGTTACGTGCATAACGCTTTATTCCTGATTGAATTTTGTTATAACTAGATAAGTTTGAAAAGGGAGTATGTTGCATAACTAAAAAGAAAAGTATCTGTATTTGATATTTTGATGAATATAAAAAATCTTGTTTGTCAATACGTCTAATAGGGAAAATGCTTACTATTTAGGAATGTGATATTACTATTCAGGCTAGTATAAATCAGTATACTAGAATTCTTGTTATAAAAAGTTAGCACCATCAGGAAAGACAATGACTGTACGTATTCAAAAAGGCAAGCTAGCGATTGCTAAAGAACTTTATGATTTCATCGAAAATGAAGCTTTACCAGGGACTGGTTTAGAGAGTGAAACTTACTGGAAAAACTTCGAGCAAGTCGTTGTCGACCTTAGCCCAAAGAACAAGGCATTATTGGCTAAGCGTGATGATCTTCAAGCGAAGATTGATGAATGGCATCGTAATAATAAATTTGAACTTAATGCTTATAAAGCATTCTTGACCGAAATCGGTTATCTGGTACCAGAAGTTGCAGACTTCAAAGTCAGCACTGAAAACGTAGATGAAGAAATTGCTTTACTTGCAGGCCCACAATTGGTTGTACCTGTACGTAATGCACGTTACTGCCTAAACGCAGCCAATGCGCGTTGGGGGTCGTTATATGATGCGCTTTACGGTACAGATGTCATCTCTGAAGAAGGTGGCGCAGAAAAAGGTAAGGGCTATAACCCGGTACGTGGTGACAAGGTTATCGCTTTTGCTAAGGACTTCTTAAACCAGACTTTCCCATTGGCACAAGGTTCACATGCAGATGCAACCCAATATGCGGTGGTCAACAACGCTTTGGCTGTGACTTTAAAAGATGGTTCAACCACTGCTTTGGCGCATCCATCTCAATTTGTTGGCTTTAATGGCGATGCTGCGGCTCCTGCAGAAATCGTATTATTAAATAATGGCTTGCACGTAATCATTGAGATTGATGCAAATAGCCCAGTAGGTAAAACTGATGCTGCGGGTGTCAAAGACTTAACCCTTGAAGCTGCTGTAACTACGATTCAGGATTTGGAAGACTCGGTTGCTGCGGTCGATGCAGAAGAGAAAGTTGAAGGCTACCGTAACTGGTTAGGCTTGATGAAAGGTGACTTGCAAGAGTCAATCGAGAAAAATGGTAAAACTATTACCCGTGCCTTAAATAAAGACCGTACCGTTCAAAACCTGATTGGTGGTACAACCACTTTACATGGTCGTTCATTGATGTTGCTCCGTAATGTTGGACATTTGATGACAAACCCTGCGATCCTTGTAGATGGCGAGGAAGTGTTTGAAGGCATCATGGATGCACTAATCACGCCGTTACTTACCGTTGCGGATATTCGTGGTCAAAACGAGAATAAAAACTCTCGTAAAGGCTCAATGTATATTGTTAAGCCTAAAATGCATGGTCCAGAAGAAGTTGCGTTTGCCGTTGAATTGTTTGAACTTGCTGAACAAGCGATTGGTTTACCAGAAAAATCGCTCAAAATCGGGATCATGGACGAAGAGCGCCGTACCTCTGTCAACCTGAAGAACTGTATTGCTGCTGCAAAAGACCGTACTATCTTCATCAACACGGGCTTTATGGACCGTACGGGTGATGAAATCCATACCTCTATGGAAGCTGCACCAGTGGTTCGTAAAGAAGCAGTTAAAACACAAAAATGGATTGCTGCTTACGAAAACCGTAACGTTGCCATTGGTTTGGCATGCGGTTTACAAGGCAAAGCGCAAATTGGTAAAGGCATGTGGCCAAAACCAGACAGCATGAAAGATATGTTGGCGACTAAAACTGCGCATCCAAATGCAGGTGCATCGTGTGCATGGGTTCCATCTCCAACAGGTGCGGTACTTCATGCCTTGCATTATCACCAGATCAATGTAAAAGCACGCCAAGACGAATTGGCTGCTGAAAACATGTTGTCTTTAGATGACTTGTTAACACCGCCGTTTGCAGCAGAAACCAACTGGACTGCAGAAGAGTTAAACAACGAACTTGAAAATAACTGTCAAGGTATCTTGGGTTATGTGGTTCGCTGGGTCGATTTAGGTGTTGGCTGTTCTAAAGTGCCCGACATCAATAACGTTGGCTTGATGGAAGACCGTGCAACATTACGTATTTCATCTCAACACGTTGCAAACTGGTTGCGTCACGGTATCGTAACGCGTGAACAGGTTGAAGAAGTGCTTAAGCGCATGGCTGTGATTGTAGATCAGCAAAATGCCAATGATCCACTTTATACACCAATGGCACCTAACTTCGATGGTATTGCATTCCAGGCAGCGTCTGACCTGATCTTCAAAGGTGCAGAGCAGCCATCGGGTTATACAGAGCCATTACTCCACGCAGCGCGTTTAAAATTAAAAGGTTATACCGGTGATTAATTTCATCTGAATAAAGAAGCCTCTTCGGAGGCTTTTTTTATAGCTGCGATTCAGAAAAACGAGGTATCTGCTTGCTTTGTTTGGGTGAGGATCAAATATTGTTAAAAACAGGATTAAACAGATTAGCGCTGAAATATTTGTTATAATTAGTGCAGTTTGATCATTTAGCCGAATCATAGCGATGTCACAAATCCTAAAATTAGATGCTTTAAAACAGGCGCAGGTTTCAACTACGCCATATCCTTACTTTGTGGTGGAAAATTCAATTGTAGACAGCGAAGTGAAAGCTGTGATTCAGGATTTTCCAAAGATTGAACAAGGTGGAAGCTATAACATTGAAGATGTTGAAATTAAGCCTAATTTTGATCGTTTCTTAAAATCATTAGATACCAAAGAATTTCGCCAGATTTTAACTGAAAAATTTGATGTGGATGTGATGGAACATCCAATGATGATCACGTTACGTGGTTATTCACGTCAAAAAGATGGCCGGATTCACTCGGATTCAAAAACCAAACTGCTGACTATCCTGATTTATTTAAATGAATCTTGGGATGCGCCTACAGGCCGTCTACGTATCTTGAATGATGAAAAGAACATGGATGACTATGTGGCTGAGATTGATGCGGGTCCAGGTACATTAGTTGCCTTTAAAGTCACCGATAATGGCTGGCATGGCTATGTTCCTTATGAAGGACAGCGTCAATCAATCCAGATCAATTTTTTAACCAGCGATAAAGCCAATGCCAAGCACCGCTTTATTCATGGTTTAAGTGCAAAGATGAAAAAATTATTTGGATAAATTTTTCCATAAAAAGGGAGGTGAATAAACCTCCTTTTTTTAACTTTAAACTTTGCGAATTACACCCATATAACAGTCATGTGTGCCAATTTTAAACCCTTGACCATTGAGCAAGCGCTGCAGTTGGGCTTGCCTCCGATTCCATTTGAATATGTGGAAGAGGTCTATCCGAGCTATAAAACCCCGTTGCTATTTAAATCGGACCACGGCTATGAATGGCGTGAGGTATTATTTGGCTTGGTACCAAAATGGTCGGAAGATACCAATATTTCTAAGCATACCTATAATGCCCGACATGAAACACTGTTTCAAAAACCGAGTTTTCTGGAAGCTGCCTCCAAATGTAAGTTCGGCGTCATTCCAGTGACCGAGTTTTATGAAAGTAAGTATATTGACAATAAGCCGCAACGTTGGGCTGTCCGTCGCAAAGATGGAAAAGCTTTCTTTATCGCAGCGTTATATGAGATCCGCAAACTGAATGATCAGGTGATCCGTTCGGCTACCATGCTGACCATGGACGCCATAGACCACCCGATGATGAAGGATTTCCATGAACCGGGTGATGTTAAACGATCGGTCGTGGTGATTCCGCATGAGCGCTTAGATGAATGGTTAAGCTTAAAACAACCTCATCAGCTGTATGAGTTTATGCAAGGTTTTCCGGTGGAAGAGTTTGAATGTTTACATGTGCCAAAGGCAAAAATAGAAAAAGTCACACCACAATTAAATATGTTTGATTTTTAATTTTCAAATCAAAAAAAAGGCTTCCTGATGAAGCCTTTTTTATCATTGTATTAACGTGCGAGATTTTTAAACATATGTCGCAGGATTTCCATGGTCTTCTCGATTTGTAATGGTGTCAAACCATCAAAAGACTGTTCCAGGATTATCGCGGTCAGATCATTGATTTTGGTAATCATTTCCTGACCTTTTTCAGTCAGATGAACACGGGTAATACGTCCATCTTCCTTGCACGAATAAGTATCAATATAGCCCTCATCTTTGAGGCGATACACGATCTTGGTCGTGGTCGACATTTTTGAAATGACCATTTCGGAAAGTTCAGACACACTAGCATGAGGTTTGACGTGCAAGGCAATCAGAATACGGCGACGTGAATTGTCTAGACCATACTTTTTCAGTACATTATCGATGTTTTGGACATACTGAGCATTTACTTGAGAAATCCAGTAAAAAGGGAAGTCTTCCAGATTAAATGAATCGGCTGTAGGTAAAAAACGCGCATATTTTTTTGGCATTACTTATTTCCTATGCTTGCACAAGGAGCTAATCCAATTTAGCTCTAAGATTCCATGAAATGTCTACAATTTGCCTGTTAACAAAAATCCCTTTCGTGATTTTTTTAACATTCCATTTTTAACATCTTTGTCCGAAGATAATTTGTAAATTATCTTTGTTCTGAATAGAGAAGTCATCATAAAAGTCACATAAATCAGCTATTAAAGATGAACTATCCAGTCGTCTAACCCCTAACGGGATTCTACAGTTTTACAGCTGTGCTGGACTATAGAATATTTGTATTGTAGAAAAAAAATACGAATTTTGACGTGACATTTTTATAAAAATTTCTGTCTAAAATGTCATAAATATACAAAATCAATATATTTATAAAATAAATAAAGCTTAAATAAATAGCGAATACATAAGTTTGATTTGAACAATTGGTTAAAATATGACTTGTGGAATCTTTTTTAAAAGATGAATAAATACATTCTTTGTCACACTTTTCTCGTAAATTTATAAAAAGATGCTTACGGCAATCAGGTTGTGTTGTATTTTTTAGAAACAGCATACAAAAAAACGCACCTCAACAGGATTACAGGTTGAGATGCGCAAAGCAGAACAGGCAATGAACTTAAACCTTTTTAACGGTCCAGATTAAATCCGTAATTCACTTTCCAATATTGGCCAGATCTTTTGATGTGATTTCTTAAACATCAGCATGTGTCCAATCCGCTTATAACCAAGCTGTTGCGGATTCAGTTCAATTAATTTGGTCTGTGCATTCGGATATAAGCGAAGTAAATCTTTGACATTGCTGTGCGTGGCAATTTCATCATCGGTTGCCCAGAACGAGGTGATAGGGCATTGAATTTGCTGATGATAATCTTCAAAAATAGTTTTTCCTATGGCATTCATGACATAACCGGGCTTACTACAAAACTCAGCCCATTGTTTTGCGACATTTTTAGGCAGGTTTTCACCCATCCCGATAAATTGGGTTGCGCCATAACCTTTAACAAAGCTCGAAACCGGGAAAATGACATTGAACATCAGCGGTGCGAGTACCTTGGTTTTACCTTTGAGGCCTTTGACATGGCCTGTTGAGCCCGCAATTGCTAATACTTTGGCAACCTTGTGATAATTTGAAGCGATGCCAAGCAGTTGTCCTCCGGCACTATGGCCAACAATAATGACTTTTTCCGCTTGCGTGCGATTCAACAATGCCTCAATTGCAGCAGGAATGTCATAAATTCCCCAGTCATTAATGCTTGCTGTGGAGTCTTTTAATGCACCATGTAAGGATTCCCCAATTCCACGAAAATCAAAACTCAATACTGGATAACCTTGTTGATTCAACCATTGGGCAAATGCATGATAAAAATTTTTGGTGATACCAGTCGCTGGGCAGATTAGAATCGGGTAGGACTTACTGGAATTGAGTACTGGATAGAATTGAGCAGCAAGTTGATAACCGTCCTTGCAACTGATCCAGAAAGATTCAACGCTATTCATGGAAACGATACTCTGATGTATATAGGATTACTTTACATAAGTTCCAAAAAGAAACCCGTTTAAAAAATGACTTAAAAGTCAAACTTTATGTTATATAACCGTATAAAACAAAGTATAGGAAAACTGCAAAGAACATGTATGTATTAAATACAGCAACGCAATTGGCTATTGTATTCAGTGGGATTTTTCTTTGGGTGGGGATGGTAACCGGGGTTTGGAAATATTATCAGATCAGACAGTCTGAACTGGCCAGAGCACACTATTATGTGGATATCGCTCATCGGAGTAGTCTGCTATATGCATCTGCAAGCCTGATTTTAGCTGCACTTAGCTATTTCACGGTTTTATCTGATCAGCTTGTTTTATTCTGTGTTGTTGCAAACTTATTCTTTTTTGCGATGTCGATTTTGATTTATATCTTACATGGTGTATTAAAGGACACCACCAATCAGTTTAAGCAACCGCATAAAGTGGGGCGGTTGAATTTGCCAGCATGGTGCATGTCGTTGATGATGTTAAGTTTAATTATTGTCGAATTAGGCGCTACAACAGTGTTGTTATGGGGAACAATAGCGAAGTTTTTAAATTAAAAAAATGGATGATTACTCATCCATTCTCCCTAAAGAATTTTTTTGGCGTGCTACGCTTAACTGTCGAAACTTTCGATCGACGATCGCCCACATACAAAAGGCAACAGAGACAATCAATGCATATGCAAAATATTCAGGTTTTAAATTACCTTTAATTGTGCCTTGAAATAACAACGTAACCATTAAGGCGAGCGTTGTGGTTGCATATACTACTGTATCATTTGCCTTCAGAGCGTTAATGAAGACTTGCTTGTTGAAATGTATTGATAACATCTCCATCCCTCCTTGTTGTGACGACAAAACCATGCGTTTTTGTCTGAATTGTTTTTTAAGTTGTACTGGTATTTTCTGAGCATTTCAAGAGCAAAAAGGGGGATTTTGAAAATAAATTTTTGAATGTATTGATTTATAAAGGTTTAAAGTATTTTTTATATTAATTTATAGTATTTTTTAGTTAAATATTGGTCGATATTTTTACAATATGAAATATTTATAAGGGGTATATAAAGTGAGTGATATCACTTTATCGTAAAATATCTACTATCATCACATCAATGTAAATAAGTAATTTTTATGCTTGCCTGATCAAAAAAGAAAGATTTGTCGTAAACAAAAAATGAACATTGGATAAAAGAACATTTTTTGTATAGCTAAAATCATGTTTGGGTAAAACATCATTTTAACGACAAATCATTTTACTTTTTCTGAGCCATCGCTCGGTCAATCACAATCGCAATTACCAGAACAGCCAAGGATGGGAGTAACCATGCAAGGTTTTGTTCATTTAAAGGTAAGTGCTGAATAAATGCTGGAAGTTGTGCGGTAAAGCCGGCAGCTTTAATTGCTTCAACAATACCGAATAGGAACGCAATAGCGGTAACTGATCCAACCACAATAGAAGGATTATTCCAGCGCTTCCAGAAAAAGCTGAGCATGATCACAACAATTGCTGGCGGGTAAATGGCACTCAGTACAGGTACAGAGAAAGCAATCAGCTTGGTTAAACCTAGATTGGAAATTAATAACGAGAAGCCAGTCAGAATGAAAACAAGCAATTTATAAGATAAACCAGTTAATTCATTAAAATATTCTGCACAAGCACAGGTCAGGCCAATCGCAGTCACCATACACGCAAGGAAAATCAGACAGGTGAGGAAGTAAGAACCGTAATCACCAAATGCATGCTGTACATAAGCATGGAGGATGATGGCACCATTGGCTGCATCAGGCGCAACTTCGTGACTGCCTAAACCCAGTTTAAATAAGCTGATATAGACCAAGGTCAGTCCTACACCGGCAATCAAACTTGCAATAATGGCATATTTGGTAATGAGCTTGGTATCTGTGACACCGCGAGATTGAATCGCCTGAATAATCACAATACCGAATACCAAAGCACCCAAGGTATCCATGGTGAGATAACCACTGACGAAACCTTCAGATACTGGGCTGCTGACATAGTTATTCACTGCAGGTGAAATCAGACCGGTTGGAATAGCAAAAGCGGCAATCCCTAAAATAGCGAGGGCAATGATTTTTAAAGGTGCCAGCACATGGCCTACAGTATCAAGCAGTTTGTTGGGATACAGCGAAACTGCAGTCACAAAAGCAAAATAAACAATACTATAGATAAAAAGGCTGCTACCTGAAGTACCAAAATAAGGTGCAAAGCCAATTTCATAAGAAACGGTAGCTGTGCGAGGTGTCGCGAATAGCGGTCCTACAGTCAGGTAGCAAGCAATGGTAAGCAGTAAGCTAAAGAAACGGCCAAGCGGCGAACTGATGATTTCGATCGAGCCTTTCATGCGAGATAAAGCCATGATCGTAATCACAGGTAAACCAACTGCAGTAATTAAGAAACCGAAAGCGGCCAGCCAGACATGTTCACCAGCCTGCTGCGCAACGATAGGAGGAAAGATAATATTGCCTGCGCCAATAAATAACGCAAAGGTCATAAACCCTAAAGCAATGATATCTCCTGTACGAAGTTGATTCATAAAGAGGGAGGCATAAAATAAAAGTGCAAATTTTAGAATAAAAAAGCGTTCTTTTGAAACTAATTTATGTGAAAATTGTCTGTTTTTTGACTAAAAAGAAATTATGAAAATCATATAATTAGCTGTGGTAAAGCTAATGCATTGAAAAGGTTTTTAAAACTCAGAAAATAAAAAGTGCTGATGTCTTTTCTCAATCAGCACAATCGAAATTAAATGTAAAATAAAAGTACGCTTTTAGTCTTAAAAAGATTGAAGATTTCTATGCAAGGGCGTACAACTATTGAAATACTTTATGCAGCCCTCATATCTTTTGCTTGCATGTGAAATTAATCTGATAGATGAATAAGGAAAATCTCGAATGAGAGCTTCTACTGTGACCATTAAAACTGAACAAGATCTTGAGAAATTAAGAATCTCAGGTCGTTTGGCGGCACAAGTGTTAGAAATGATCGGTGCGTATATTAAACCGGGTGTTTCAACTGAATATTTAGATGATATCTGCAATGATTATATCGTGAATACCTTGCAGGTGATTCCGGCCAACGTTGGCTATCACGGTTTTACCAAGACGACCTGTATTTCTGTGAATGAAGAAGTATGTCATGCGATTCCTTCTGCCAAAAAGATTTTGCAAGACGGTGACATCTTGAATATCGATGTTGCCGTGATTAAAGATGGCTATTTCGGTGATACCAGCCGCATGTATTTTGTCGGCCAACCAAGCGCTGAGGCCAAGAAACTGGTCGAAACCACTTATGCAGCCATGTTGGCAGGCATCCATACCGTCAAACCGGGTGCAACATTGGGGGATATTGGGCATGCAATCCAGACCGTTGCCCAGAATGCCGGCTATAGCATTGTTCGTGAATATTGTGGGCATGGTATCGGTCGTATATATCATGAACAGCCCAATATTTTGCATTACGGACAAAAGGGCCAAGGTATGGTCCTGAAAAAGGGCATGGTCTTTACTATTGAACCGATGGTTAATGCAGGCAAACCTCATGTCAAAGAGCTAAACGATGGCTGGACAGTGGTCACCAAAGATAAGTCACTGTCGGCGCAATGGGAACATATGGTTGCGGTAACGGATGATGGTTTTGAATTACTTACCCCATGGCCGGAAGGTACAGGGCATTATCCTGCCGTTTAATTATTATTGTGATGTCGAAAAGGCTCGGAAATCAACCGGGCCTTTTCTTTGTTGAGCATTGGGTGAGTTGCTCAACCAGATAGTCAATAAAGACACGTACAGCAGGTAACAAGCCACGACGGGATGGATAGACGGCATGGAAAATACCATGTGGAGCGGTCCACTCTGGTAGTACGGTCACCAGCTGTCCTGTTTTAACAAAGTCTTGTGCAATACTGTCCGGTAATAAGGCAATTCCACAATTTTGTGTTGCCAGCTCGGCCAGCATCAAAAGATTCGAGCCCATAATGACCGGGTTGACCTTAATCTTTTTCTGCTGCTGATCCGGACCTGTTAATAGAAATTGCTGGTCAAGATGATCTTCAGCCATGCTGATAATTCGATGTTCAGGGAGCTGTTCTGGTGTAGTGAGATTGCCAAATTCATTTAAATAGGCCTGGCTGGCAAAAAGCCGTTGTTCAATCGCTTCAAATTGTCTGAGCACCAGATTCGGATCATCGTCCAGTTTAGAGCGCACCCGTAAGGCCAGATCAATACCTTCATTAATCACGTCTACACGGCGATTGCTCACCATCATCTGAACACGTACTTCAGGATATTTTTTCAAGAAAGCTGGCAGGATTTTTGCCATCTGGTTCTGGGCAATGTCGACCGGTACACTGACTTTGATCACACCACGCGGCTGGCTACTTAAATGATTGACCACATCATGCGCTGCTTGCGCCGCATTCATCATGACTTGTGCATGGCGGTATACATCCATGCCGATATCGGTCACGGCGAAATGACGCGAACTACGCTGAATCAGACGTACGCCAAGTTGCTCTTCGAGGTTGTATACCCGACGACTGAGTTTAGATTTAGGAATATCGGTTGCACGTTCTGCTGCACTAAAACCGCCGTGTTCAACCACCAGCGCAAAGCAATAAAAATCATCTAAATCCGTTAGCATTACGCTATAAACTCCAGCTTATTGTGTTCAGGTTAAAACAGTATAAATGTAATTATTAAACATTTTGGGATAATAAGATATCTCGAACCTGTTGATATTGTTTCAATCGTTCAAAATCTTTCATTGTCGGAGACTGAATCCGTGATAAGTCCATATTGTCGGTGAGATCAGCCAGTTTCACAATACGTGCAATCGGATTCTGTACCGTGCGCTGCGCAGCCTGTATACGGGATTCGCCCTGCTGTTTTGTCAGGGCAACAATCGCTTCGATCAGATGCATGGGAAAACCAAGCGCATATAGCTCATCCGTCGTGGTGGCGGTATCCTCTAGAATATCATGCAAAACCGCAACGATTTTGTGCTCTATATCCGGCATGTTGAGCATCACTCTCAAGGGATGCAGAATGTAGGGGGCATCGGCTTTGTCCATTTGGCCTGCATGCCGTTCTGCTGCAAGTGAAATCGCCCGTTCAAGTGTTGCCATGATTGAAATCCTCTCATTCAAAGTATAGACGATAGATTCAGGCATCATATTCTTTTAAACTGGATCAAATTTTTGATGCTTTATTATTATGTCCTATCAACTTATTCATATTGCCGATGCAACTCAAAATATTACCTGTCCGTTTTGTCAGCATGCTGTTTTAGATTGGGAACAGGAACAGTATATCCAACCCTGTGAACATACCTTATTTATGGCCATGGACTTAGGCTTTGAATTTATCGCCGATCGTTTCGACGAGGTTTTGTCACAATCGGTTGATGAAATTCATGAAGATCCGAATATGAATATTTTCGCCACGGTGAGTCAGGCAAATTATCCTGAAATGAAAATTTTTAAAGCCGATTTGGGGGTAGAAGGTATGTTCCGCTATGTAGGCTTTAGTCAAAACTAAACAACTCCCAATAAAAAAGCCAATCATGTGATTGGCTTTTTGCTTTACAGCTTATGCTTCAGGCGCTGGGCTGTACTGTTCAACCAATGGCTTTAACTCACCATTCTGGAACATTTCAAGCATAATATCGCTACCGCCAATCAACTCGCCATTGACCCAAAGTTGTGGGAAAGTAGGCCAGTTTGCAATTTGCGGCAAAGTTGCACGAATATCTTGATTTTCCAAGATATTTACGTAGGCAAATGGACGACCAATTTGGCTAAGTGCTTCTACTGCACGAGCAGAAAAACCACATTGCGGGAATTGTGGAGTGCCTTTCATGTAAAGTAAAACAGGGTGTTTCGCAATTTGATCACGAATTAACGCTACTGTATCACGCGCTTGTTCCGTCATAGATAGGATCCTCTACTAATCTTTCTGCATTATACCTAAAAAAAAGCGTGGCGGAGGATTGCAAAAGATTTTTCTTGTATAAAAGTGACTTTAAGCTTTCAATCTATGCAAGTTTTTGCTTATATAACTTTTTCCACTACAACTACTGATAGATTGAGTTTGTTATGACTAATATCACTCTTGCTCCCGTGCAACCTGATCAACCCACACATCTTATGGCGACCTATGGTCGTCAGGCGATCAGCTTTGTACGAGGGCGAGGGGCGCATTTATATACCGCAGATGGAACCGAGTATTTAGATGCATTAACCGGGATTGCGGTATGTGGATTAGGGCATGCCCATCCGGTAATTGCTGAGGCGATCGCTGAACAGGCTGCAACTCTGGTTCACACCAGTAATTTATTTGAAATTCCCTGGCAAACTGCGGCAGCACAAAAACTGGCTGAAGTTTCTGGAATGCAGGAAATCTTCTTCTCCAATAGTGGGGCGGAATCCAATGAAGGCGCAATTAAAATTGCGCGTAAGTTCGGATCGCAACAAGGGATTGCCAATCCTAAAATTTTAGTGGCAGAACAATCTTTCCATGGCCGTACACTTGCAACCTTATCTGCAACAGGTAACAAGAAAGTACAGGAAGGTTTTGCTCCCTTGGTAGATGGCTTTGTTCGTGTGCCATTTGGTGATGTTGAAGCAATTCAGGAAGCAGCCATTCATCATCCTGACATTGTGGCAATCCTGATCGAACCCATTCAAGGCGAAGGTGGGGTAAATACTGCACCACAAGGTTTTAGCTACCTGGAAGAGGTACGTGCTTTATGTAATCAACACAACTGGTTGATGATGCTAGATGAGATACAGACAGGGAATGGCCGTACCGGTAAATATTTTGCCTATCAGCATACCAATATCATTCCTGATGTCATGACCACGGCAAAAGGTTTGGGGAATGGCTTTCCTGTAGGTGCTGTGATGACCCAAGGTAAAGCGGTAGGCTTGCTTGGTGCAGGCAGTCATGGTTCAACCTATGGCGGTACGGTATTGGGATCACGTGTGGTTTACACGGTGCTGGATACACTGGAAAAAGAGAATGCTGTTGAAAATGCGGCAACCGTAGGGGCGTATATTGTTGATCAGTTAAGAGCGCAATTGGCGGATCATCATGTTCAGGTGCGTGGTTTCGGCATGATGATCGGGATCCAATTGCCAAAAGACTGTGCCGAGCTGGTTGCCATTGCACGTGATCAATATCAGTTGATTATTAATGTGACTGCGGGTTCTGTGGTGCGTTTACTACCACCTTTGAATATGACCCAAGCACAAGCAGATGAATTGCTTAAACGTCTGGTACCTGCCATCCAGAATTTTCTCAACGCTTAAATAGCTAATATTCATAAAAAAAGGGCAATTCATTT
Organism: Acinetobacter sp. 'aerobic (ED)'; assembly: GCF_904886855.1. Lineage (NCBI taxonomy): Bacteria > Pseudomonadati > Pseudomonadota > Gammaproteobacteria > Moraxellales > Moraxellaceae > Acinetobacter > Acinetobacter sp. 'aerobic (ED)'. The sequence continues at coordinate 549,759 of NZ_CAJHGI010000001.1, read as the reverse complement.
GCCCTTTTTTTATGTTTGATTAAAATCAACCGGAAATATATTGTTGTAACTGTTCAATCAGAATACGTTGGTCGTCCATCGCTGCTTTTACCAGATCTCCAATCGAGATAAAGCCCACCAGCTTTTCCTGATCCAGTACTGGCAGATGACGTAAGTGTCGATCGGTCATGAGTTGTAAACATTCTTCTACGGTATGATTCAGGCTGACCGAGATCACTTTTGAAGTCATAATATCTGCAACAGGCGTATTATTGGAAGAACGTTCCATCAGGGCAATTTTGCGGGTGTAGTCACGTTCGGAAAAAATGCCAACGACTTTTTCATCTTCAGCAACAACCAAGGCACCAACACCTTTCTCGGCCATGATCTTAATTGCTTCAAGTACAGTCGCATTGGGTGAAATTGTAAAAATGGATTGTACTGCTTTATTCTTGATGACTTGAGCAACGATTGTCATTGTTTATCCACCTGTGTTGTATTGTCGTTTTCATTTAACTTAACGGTATTTTTTTTAATTGCAAAGCGCTAATTTCATTCCAATGATAACTTTTGCGCATAAATGTTCAAAAAGTCATCATTGGGCTGCAGGTATGTTTTAAGCAGGTATGACCGCTTCGCGTGGCATAAAAAAGAAATGCTGCATCTGCTGGGTTGACAGCTTAAATTTGCGGTGTGATGAGTTGAATAATGCAGGTTCAACCTGTAAACGGGTTAAGGTGGGAAGCAAGGACTCATGAAAGTCCTTGGGGGTAATTTTCCGTGGCGTGTAGTGTTTCCAGTTGGCCTTGGCATAACGATGGGCTTGAACCCCGTTGAGCCAGAAAGGGAAGACATGACCGTCCTGATCTGATTTGATTGCCCAACCTTGATGGTAAAGGCCCCAAAGTGCACCACAGTACATCATTGTTTTTAGAATTGAAATTTTAATCATCAACTCTCGTGAAACCGGCTGAAAATGGTTAAAGCGATACATGTTATTGAACTAATATTCTTAAACTTATGGCTCATTATAAGAAATCTAGATGTCATTTATGTTTAACAATTGACTAAAATCGTAAGCAAATATTGTAGTTGCTTAGATAATTGATTGGTAAGTTCTTTGAATTTGTAAGCTAAGGCGTTGGATAAAATAGAGTTATTGTGTTTTTATTGAACAGGAAATTTAATCTGGGTAGCTCAATGTTTTAATGCAGTACCAATGGATAAGTAGAGATCATTTTACACATTATAATTTAACAGGCATTAAAAAAAACGCCACCTGAGCAAATCAAAGCGATAAAAGCTTTGATATAGCGCAAGGACGTTTCTTTAAGCTTGAAGGGTTGCCATCTTCTGCCAATACTGGGCTTTTAAGGAATCTCGTTCTACTCGGAAGCCTTGATAATACAATTCTGCTAAAAATAGTGCCGCTTTGCCGTGGCCTGCTTTAGCAACTTCCTCAAGCTCTTTTACTGCATCTTGGAAGTTTTTTTGCGATTGAATTGTATTGACCGCATTTGCATATAGATGCTCTAGTTCATGGTGTGTAACATGTTGAATCATATAATAACTCCTTATTTTAATTATGATTACCGCAAATTCTATCCAAAGTTATACTACTTCGAATTTAAGCTACTTTAACTTAGAATTATTAAAGTAATATGACAAATTGATGGAATTGTCAAATATATTCAGCAATTTTGCGTAAATAAAAGCTTACACGATTAAACATTTACCACAAATAATTTTAAGTAGAATCAAAGTGAGAATAAGAGAAAAGGAGAATAACATGTCAAATGTCATTGATGGTGTGAATGTTGATGTTCCACCATTAGAAAGTCAGATCATTGCGCTAGCACATCATCACCGTAAATTACTGGATGAAGCGATCTTTCATCAGGAAATTCATTTAGGTGACTACTGTCTGGCACAACGTAAACGTGTGTATGACTTTGCCAGCCATTTAAGCCCTGAGCAGAAAGACCGTTTTTATAAAATTTATGATGGAGAGCTGAGGAATATTGCTGACGATGACGATTTACATCCCGCTGATGCAGAAAGTGGAGTGGGCATGTTTGCGATTTTCATTGTCTTGGTGATGATAGCATTTATCCTGTACTTTGCTTTTGTACGTTCGCTGGTCAGTTAATCACCGCTAAAGTTATTTGCACGTTCAATAGGTTGTGGAATTGTGACTTATTGAACGTGGTACTTGTCCTAAGCGAATCAGAGACATACACTACCTCTAATTCGAGGTAGGTTATGTTGTCTATACTTTCTAAACATAAATTGATGCAATCCAGAGTAGGATTCAAACTCGACCAATTTTATAATATTTTGGTCGCTATTATTATTTTGTCCATTTTTATACTTGCGTATAACGCATTATTACGTCCAGTCGGTTCATTGCAATATCAGCAAGTGGTGCAGTTTGCTCATCAGGCCAGCCATCCGCGGACCCAGCATATGGCCATTGAGGTGTTAGAGCAGACTCCCATTCGCCGTATTAATTATTTAAAATTATTAAATGCTTATCAATTTGAATCGAACCGGATTAAACAATATCCAGCGATGGCAAAAGAAGATGAGTGAGTTTTAATCGACTCATTTCCATTATAAATGAATGCATTGCCTTATTCGGGAAAAGGATAGCAATTTATGCTAGACTGGCCCCATTTTAAAAGCTGCTTTACTTTCAAGGAATCGACATGCAACAGCAATCGAATATGCAAAATAAATTCTTGATAAATGCTGATATCGGCGATGATGATGTCACCTTACCAAGTTTACCTGCTGTCGATGTTCCCATTATAGAGCCTGCAGTACGAAAGCCAGTAGAGCCAGCTGTTACTGCTGTGGTAGAACCTGTTGCGCCAGTGGTTGAAGAAGAAGCCAAATCAACAGGTTTCTTTGGTCGTATGAAAGATGGGTTGACCAAAACCCGCCGTAGTTTTACGGATGGTATGGTCAACATTCTGATTGGCGGTAAAGAAATTGATGATGAGCTCTTGGAAGAAGTTGAAGAGCAGCTTTTAGTGGCAGATATTGGTGTGGATGCAACCAAAACCATTATTGCGAATCTGACTGAACGTACTGCGCGTGGAGATTTAATCTATTCACATGCTTTATATAAGGCGCTGCAGGAAGAATTGGTTGCTTTATTGGCGCCACGTGTTAAACCGCTACATATTGATCCGAATAAATCACCGTATGTGATTTTGATGGTGGGTGTAAATGGCGTAGGCAAAACCACAACCATCGGTAAACTGGCCAAGCGTTTACAAGGTGAAGGCAAGAAAGTCATGCTGGCTGCGGGTGATACCTTCCGTGCAGCCGCAACAGAACAATTGCAAATCTGGGGTGAGCGTAATGACATTCCAGTCGTTGCACAGGGCCATGGGGCTGACAGTGCGTCGGTGATCTTTGATGCATTTGAAAGTGCACGCGCCAAAGGCATTGATGTCTTGATTGCAGATACCGCTGGACGTCTGCAAAACAAAGCCAACCTGATGGAAGAGTTGAAAAAAGTAAAACGTGTCATGCAAAAGATCGATGCAACTGCACCGCATGAAATCATGCTGATTGTAGATGCGGGCACCGGTCAAAATGCGATTAATCAGGTACAGCTGTTTGACGAGGCTGTTGGCTTAACCGGTATCACCATTACCAAACTGGATGGCACAGCAAAAGGTGGCGTCTTGTTCAATATTGCAAGTCGTACTCATGTGCCGATTCGCTATATTGGTGTAGGTGAGAAGATTGACGATTTACGTCCATTCTCAGCAAAATCATTCGTTGCTGCTTTATTTGAAACAGATAAATAAATCGTTTTTTTATATGTAATAGAAGCCGAGTTTTCGGCTTTTATTTTGTTTAAAAATAAGCTTTTAAAAAAATATATGAATAATTTAAAAAAGAGCCTTTAACATGAATTTTTTGTTAAAACCTTTAGCCTTTATTATGTTAACCAGTCTCTTAGGCACAAGTCCGGTATTGGCCTTAGGCGATACTGATGCCATAAACACACTCACCCAATATGCTGAACAAGGTGATAGTGAGGCACAATATTCTTTAGCGATGATGTATGCGAATGGCGATGGAGTGGAACAAGATAATGCTAAAGCAGTACATTGGTATCTTATGGCTGCAGATCAAGGAAATGTAAACGCTCAGAATAATTTAGCCTGGATGTATGAAAATGGCAAAGGGATCGCACAGGATCATAAAAAGGCTTTTGAGTGGTATCAACGTGCAGCCTATCAAGGAGATAGTAATGCGCAATATAATCTGGGGGTGATGTATGCGCATGGGCGAGGTGTGCAGAAGGATAATAATAAAGCCCATCAATGGTATTTTAAGGCAGCCGAACAGGGAGATCTGGATGCACAGCATTATTTAAGGATGTCTTATTTACTTAAGCAACTCGATCAAGCAGGACAGAAGAAATACAAAATGATTTCAAAAGACTGGGTGATTCCTGTGGTTGAGGCAGAAGAAGCGAGCGCAGAAGCGGATTAATGCAAGAGGATTTTAATTGTTTCAAAAATAAAACGATCTGTCATGTTTTTTAGACTATTCCTAAAAAATATGTCGTTATACACTACATTCAATCCAAGATAACGCCCCAGGGCACAAGGTAGGAATAACAACATGAGCAACTTCTTAAATAGTATTAAATCACGTCGTACAATTTATGCAATTGGTAAAAACCTGACTGTAGACCAAGCCACAATTGAAGAAACGATCCGTGAAGCTGTAAAACAAAGCCCATCATCATTTAACTCACAAACTTCTCGTGTTGTGAATTTATATGGTGAATCTCATACTAAGTTCTGGGAAATCGTACGTGAAACATTACGTAAAATGGTTCCAGCAGAAGCTTTCGCCAATACAAGTGCGAAAATTGATAGCTTTGCAGCAGGCTTTGGTACAGCGTTATTCTATGAAGACCAAGATGTTGTGAAAGGTTTACAAGAACAATTTGCGTTATATGCAGATAACTTCCCGGTATGGTCAGAACATTCAAGTGCGATTGCACAGTTTGCCACTTGGACTGCTTTATCTGAAATTGGTGTTGGTGCGTCATTACAACATTACAATCCAATTATTGATGCTGAAGTTGCAGAAACATTTGATATTCCTGCGAACTGGAAATTACGCGCTCAGTTGGTATTCGGTTCTATCGAAGCTGCTGCGGGTGAAAAAACATATATGGATGATGCAGCACGTTTCAAAACTTTTAACTAGGTAAAGACTGCGCAGTAAAAAGAGCACCTTGAGTGCTCTTTTTTTGTTTGCATAAAATATGCAGATTGCATTTATCCTGTATATCCCAATGGATAGCCTAGACATCATTTTTACGTGAAGTAAGAGGTCTAACAGTTAAAATGAAGGACAGGACGTTACCTGCTGAATGCATGACTAAATGAAGCTTGTCTTGAATAAACACAATCAATTTACAGGGAAATGCTTTTGGTTGTGCCCAATTGTTCCGATTCACCTGTGACCGAAGCTTTAGCCAGCTTAAAAAGGGTCGCTATCTTACCTGAACCTTTCCAGTATTGGGCTCCATTACAGTTCACACGAAGCAGTTGAATGTCAGGATCGGTTTTACCCTGTTCAAAGAATGCCTCATAAGCCGAAGACCATATTTCATCCAGCTTTGCAGGGTCATTTACACACTCAGCCACACCATTAATTGAGACATAGTCATTATTTGATATATTGCTATAGCCTAAATTGACTTGATTGTTTTGAGGAATACTTTTTACAAGCTCAGAACTTTTAGAGCCTAAAAACCAGACCACTCCATCAAAATCAGTATCCTGTGTGGTCATTGGTGCTGAATGCAAATGACCTTTTTCAGAAATAAACGTGATCATGGCAAATTTAATACCTTTAAGTAGCTGATTTAATTCTTGATATTCACTATTCAGGTTGTTCATGACGAAATTCTCCTAAAGTTTGTTTTTCCAATATCACTGAAAATAAAAGTGTTAAGGGTTTCGGTTTGTGCGCTATTTGTTTTATCCAGCTAGAAATGCTGTTTTCCTGTTAATGAAATTATTAAAAAATATTTAAATCGAATGATCTCAATATCTTTTAAAAAAATGGCTTAAAACGTGTCAAAAGATAATTAAGCCCATGAGAGCTGAGCTTGGGCACAAACATCAACGCGTGAATTAACTCCCTTGAAAAGTATGAGATTGGGAAGCTGGAATTGTTGAGTCCTGCTCATTTTTATAACTGGTTATGATTTTTGGATTTAATTATAAGTTTTTGTTTTATAATGCTAAATTTGAAATAATTATGTGAAAAGTGTAAAATATACACTTGTCTTTATTTGTTTTTTTAATGGATGGCTTTTTTGAAAAAAATACTAATTCTTTCTATAAGTACGGTTGCTTCTGGTTCGGTGTTTAGTGCTGATGATGTATTGGCCAAGCCTCAGTCTATATTGGTGTTGCAGAAGGAGGACACCCAATTGGAGCTCAAAAACGATCAGCAGGTCGATTTTTTTGAGTCATTGAAACAGCAAGAACAGGATCAGATCAATCAGCGCACTCAAGATTTAGAGAATTTACACGAAATTCAAGCAAATACCGCTAACATGAGTCCGCATGATAGAGCCCAGTATTATCTGGAGCATAGACATTATGGGGCTTTAGATGCGCATGGAAATGGTCAGCAACTCAGTTCATTAGAAAAAGCCCGTAATAGAGGAGTAATTTCAAATCGGGACTATCAACAGAAAATTGTAAAATACAATCCTTCGCCTATAGCGCATCGAAGCGACCAGCTTAAATTAACGATTCCGATCGGAGATTAAAAAGTTCCCCGTGTCTTAAAAGATGGGGTAGACAGTTTATTTAACTACCCACATCTTTGCTATCTAAGAAGCGAACTCTCATGTCGTAGAATATCGCTATTTTTATAGGCGGATTAATGTACTATTGATAAATAAGCTGATGAAAAGATCAATTCTCATGCGTGGCTGATCTCGTTGAGAATCAAGTTTGCATAGGTGAAATTATTTTATAAAAGCAGTACAGGTGAGCTGAAGGTTGAATCAATTATTTTTTACTGTTTGGTAAAAAAATAGGTTAAAAACCTCACTTTTTGTGCTACTTTAATTTACTTTTCAAGGGGTTGAAAAGTATGAATATTATCAAATTTTTAAAAAGCTTTAATACAATGGGGTTTTATCTAACAGTGGCAAGTATTGTGTTGCTGATGTTGATTGTATATTTTTATTTTATTAACCCCAATTAAATATCAAAGTCTGTGTTTAGCCACCTGTGGGTGGTTTTTTATGCTGGATATTTTTTGATTTAGATATAATTACACAGTTTTATTTACCTATTGGTAACAATTGAAACATTCTAATTGCAAACTTATTGTAAAGTGTTACATCTTATCTGATATAAAAAATTTTAATAAAAAGAGGTTGATAATTATGAATATTTTTAAGTTTTTAAAAAGCTTTAATACGGTAGATTTCTATTTGGTGCTTGCAAGCATTATCCTCGCAGTACTGATATGTTTATTTTATATTGTAAGCCCGAACTGAGATGAGGGTTAATCTGGCAAAAGTGATGTCTGGCGTTTTTAGACGTCCACATTGCAAGGTTGATCCTGTTGCTGAGATATGATGATGTAAAAGGCTTGAAATGTTTTTTCGATCACGTTCATAACAATAGAATAAAGCTTATTGGAATAAACCTTTAATCGCCGTGATACTTGTTTGAAATTTAGCGAAATCAAAGGCTAGGTAACTTATGTGAAAAATTGCAGAAAGATTTTGTAGGCATTTTAAAATCATGTAATATTTCTCTTTATAAATAATAGCTTAAATCAATTTATTGGCTTATGTTGATTTTGTGCTGTAGATATCTGAAAAAAAGCTAAATTGTTGCAATAGACAGTTTTAATTTTTGTCATAAAATCGTCATAATCGCATTGCATAGTGCATACGGTTTCATAAATTGTTTATAACGAGAAGAGTCTAATGTCTTTAAGAGTTGGTGTTGCTGCTTTAGGGTTATTATCAAGTAGTTTAGTTTTTTCAGCAGTCACAATCACTGCACCTGAAGAAATCGTGATTCTTGCTGTAAATGGTCAGGAAGTAAACAATGGATTAATTCCTTCGAAGAAAAATAATTATCAGGTCGATCCTGGCAATTTGCTGGTCAATGTGCGTTATCGTGAATATTTCGAGCATTTGAACGGTGAACATGACATCGTTAAATCCGGTGTGGTCACGCTTCAGGCAGCTAATTTGCAGGATAATCAGTCTTATAGTCTGGCGCTTGTAAATGCACCAAAAGACTTTGATGCTGCCAAAAAATATGCTGATCAACCCACAGTTGCTTTATATGACCAAAACAAAAAACTTGTAGTACAACAAACCGGTGCGAACAATGAAGCGCAACCCTGGTTTACAGGAAATAATTTCCTAAGCCGGACCCTGGATTTAACGCAAAAGAATAAAAACAATGCTGTAAACCAGCCAGCACCTGTTTATTCAGGAGCTACCTCACAAGCAGCGGTTGCCGCATCTGCGCCAGTTGCGGTCACAACGACAGCCCCAACGGGAACAGCAAAGACGACCGATCAGCAAATGGCAGATTTATGGCAAAAGGCATCTAAGGCTGAACGTCAAAAATTCATGGCATGGTTAGCTGGTCAAAGCAACTAAATTTCATATCAATAAAAAGGCCGATGATCTCATCGGCTTTTTTATGTCTCTAAAAAATAATTAGAGTGTTTCTTACTTAAATATCTAGCAGTACGTTAAACCTGATTTTCTGTCTGAACTGTACGATGCGGTTTTTGAGTAGACCAGATCGAACCATTTGGTGCACTTTGTGCTCGATCTCTTGCATGTTGGTAAAAGCGTAAAAACAGTAAAGAGAAGCATATCGCAACAATATCTATCCAGATTAAATATCCTGTTGAATACCATAACCCTTGAATAGGAAATAGATAAGCGAGAATAGAGGTGGATGGAATCAGCAATAAAATTACCGCAATGGCTAAGAAGAGTTGAGCTAATGCTTTGGCTGCGCCAATAAGAAAACTGTATAAAATACAAGCAATAAATACAAAATAGTAGCTATACATAAATACATGGTTATGACTTTGTAATTGCATTGGAGTGACGTAGGCCCATCGTCCAGCCAGCATGCTCACACATATTGCCAGTATACAGCCTAGACACGCACCGATCGTAAGATTAGTAATAAACATCACATCCTTACGTTGTTGTGGAGCGGGCAGATTAGGATTTTTCTGTTTCCTTAAGCGGGTTTCAATCCACAGGATATTGCCAGAATAAAATAAATAAGCCCCACCTAAACCAAAGATTAAATAAATCCAGCGAATGGGTTCGCCACCATAATTGCCAAAATGCAATGCGAACATAGAACGGATCAGTGACGCAGCCGTGCTTTCTTCTGTTGATAGGGTTTTGGTTGGATATGGTGAATTTTGATAAGGATTAAAATTCATATAATCAAACGTATCACCCCGTAGCATCCGATCTGGATGATACAGTGCAACGAATGCTGAGGCCCGTTCAGGATGATCCAGCTGGTTGAAACGGATACCATCAATGCGATACTCAGGGGCAACTTTCTGTATATTCTGCAAAATCTTTTCTACATCGAGCTGTGGAGCTGGATCAACAATTTTTACCGCAGGCGGTTTTTCAAAAAGTGGTTTGTCTTTTGAGACCAGCTGGCTAAGTGCACTATAGAAAATATCATGAAAGGCAAAAACAACGACGGTAACACTGATAATGATATGAAAAGGTAAGCTGGTGATGCCAATGACATTATGGGTATCTAACCAAAAACGTTTCTTATTTTTACCTAGGCGGATCGCAAAATAATCTTTGATCAATGTCGGCAATAACAGGATCAGACCGGACATGATTGCAAGAAAGTAGAGAATAGCAACTACACCCATCACCATGACACCCGCAGTATGATGTCCCATCATGCCGGGAATACCTGCGGTTTCATGAAGTTGTTCAATCAGCCAACCTAATTTAGATACATTCTCTTGTTGTGCAATCAACTGACCATTGGCATCGAGTGTTGCCAACATGCTGGTTTGAGCGATATCAACTCCATGATGATCTTCTGCTGGCTCATGTGCTGCTTGCCATTGAATCGGTGCATTATGTCCTTCTGGTGAGCTAAAACTTAGGGTAAAGGCTTGCTTTGTCTCTGGGTATTGTGCCTGTACCTGTGCAACGAGCTGGTTATATTGGTTAGGTTGAATGGCCGCTAGTTTTTGTTGAGGAGGCGTTGCCCATTGGCTCAGCTGGTGCTGGAACATGGTTAGTCCACCAGCAAAAAAGCAGATGAAGAGAAGAATACCGGCGCTGACTCCGACCCATGTATGAAGATTTTTACCTGTTTTAATGATATCTGCGCGAACTTTCATTTTTAACCTCTCAACCAGAACAACAGGGCATAAGCAAGCACATTTGCAATGCTGAAAATCACAATACTTTGCCAACCTTTCGGGATGAAATAGGCCATAAAGAAACTAAATAGCCAGAACCACGGGATCGACCACATGCCTAACTGAGGGGCTAGGGAAGAATCTGTATGAGATTTACTGAGTAGAACAATGATTGCACCGATCGCCATCGCAAAGCTCAAGCCAAGAAAACAACCCGTAAGCGTTTTTGTCCACCAGTCCGGTTGGAGTTTTTGTTTGAGTAGATTCATTTTAATTTGGCCTTTTTATGAACATCAGCAGAGGTGCGAACGACCAGACCAGTGTTGCAATTGCAAGCCAGATCAAGATTGCCACGAGTAAAGGCAACGCATAAAGCAACATGCTTAAACCGAGCAATAAACCGATGAGGGCTATATAAAAAGAATAACGACCCAGTTGGGTTTTTAAGAAAATCTGATTGGGATGGCTGAGATAAAGACCCAGACAGGATAGAAGCGAAATAATGATTCCGAGTAGTTTTAAAGACATAGGTAAAATCTGCAAATAAGAATGATAATAATTATTATTTAAATTTTAGCAGAATTAGAGCTTATATAGAAATTTATTAAGATCGTACTAACAAAGAGCAATTTATCAGGCTACTTCATAAGAATTTTATTGACGGTCTAAATTAAAAAAGGCCACCAGATCTGGCAGCCTTTTTTTAAAAGATACAGTAATGGAAAATAACTTACTGGCCTAGCCAGATAAAGTATCCGAGAACCATCAAAGGCCAGGCGATATAAGGGCTAAATAACCATTTCCATAACCAGAATCTTGGCACAAATCCAACCCCATGCACGAAGCCACCGGAGATTCCAATCATCACCAGCATCAGCAGGCTATGATTATAGTGTCCGTTAGCATCCAGCATCAGCGATGGATGGACCAATAAAATAGTAGCAAGGGGCAATGCCAACAAAAACGAAATGGTCATTGCAAGCACTTGCGCTTTACGATTCTTCGGTGTTGTCATTGCTTCAGCCATTTTATTATTCTTCATCTAAATTTTGATGGTGTTCGATATACAGTGCACTGAGTACACCTGCAAAACATGCCATCAAAATGCCTAGAATCCATGCAAAATACCACATGTCACATCTCCTGATTAGTACAAACTATGTGAATTTTCTTCAATGTGCTTGTTGGTGATGATGCCCCACATTTTGTAATACGACCAAGAGGTATAGATCAAAATGAGAGGTACGAAGATACATGCAGCAACCGTCATTACCCCGAGGGTTTTATGACTGGAAACAGCATCCCACATGGTCAAGCTTGATGTTGGATCAATGCTTGATGGTAACAAGAATGGGAACAGGGCAAAGCCGGCAGTCAGGATTGCACCGACAATCATCAAGCTTGTGCCTGTAAAACTTGCAGCCGCTTTATGTTTGCCTGCACTAATGATGACCAATAGTGCACCTAAAATTGCAACAATAGGTGCAGCCATGGTAATCGGATAAGTGGCATAGTTATTGAACCAACCATGATTGGCATTGGTCACTACTTCTTTGGCAAGCGGATTCAGCGCAGCATTGGTATTCACCGCAGTCGCATAACTATAACCAGAGATATTGCCGAAGAATAACCAGGCACCCGCAGCCAAGAAGCATACCAGGAAAGCAATTGCCATGATTTGCGTTGCTTTGGCAGAACGGTTATGTAAATCGCCATCGGTACGTAGCATCAACCAGGCGCCACCGTGTGCACATAGCATCGATAAGCTGACAATACCGCAAATCAGTGCAAAGGGATTTAATAGGGCAAAGAAGCTACCGGTATATTGTGAACGTAAGGTGTCATCCAGACTGAAGGGTACGCCGAGGAACAGGTTGCCGAATGCCACACCAAACACCAGTGCAGGCACTGCACCACCGATACACAAGCCCCAATCCCAAGAAGTACGCCATTGGGTATTCTCTAATTTAGAGCGATAGTCGAAGCCGACAGGTCGCAGGAACAGGGCAAATAGAACCAGAAGCAAGGCCCAGTACATGCCTGAGAAGGCAACGGCATAAACCATTGGCCAGGCTGCAAATAATGCACCACCAGCGGTAATGAACCAGACCTGGTTACCATCCCAGTGCGGTGCAATCGTATTGATTGCAGCACGGCGTTCAGAATCGGTTTTACCTACAAATGGCATGAGTGCCATTGAGCCCATATCGAAACCGTCGGTGAGAGCAAAGCCGATCAGTAGAACACCAACCAGTACCCACCAGATAATTTTTAGGAGTTCATATTCGATCATGACTGAGCCTCCCCAGCTTTTGCTTCGAGTTTTTCGAAGTGATATTTACCTGTATGTAACGAGCTTGGACCTAGACGCGCAAATTTGATCATTAAGTACATTTCGATAATCAGCAGTACGGTATAGAACGCAGCCAGCGCAATAATTGAACCCCATACATCGCCTGTACTGATACTTGAAGCAGACAGGTGTGTTGGTAAGATTTCACCAATTGACCACGGTTGACGACCGCCTTCAGCTACATACCAACCTGTTTGAGCTGCAATCCATGGGAGTGGGAGAGCAAACAAAGCAAATTTGAGTAACCAAGGTTTATCTTCGGCATTACGTTTTGCCACGGACCAGGTTGCTAAAAGGAAGAGCAATAACATCAGGAAGCCAGAAGCCACCATCGCACGGAATGAGAAGAACAGAGCAGCGACATTTGGAATAGTATCTTTGGTCGCGGCTTGGATATGTTCTTCAGTTGCATCAACCACATTTGGAGAATATTTTTTCAAGAGTAGGCCATAACCTAAGTCTTTCTGATTTTTCTCAAATGAAGCCAATAAGTCTGGAGAACGGTCACCCGCACGAAGTTTTTCTAACTCGCTATAAGCCACCATACCGTTACGGATACGCACTTCATGTTCTTTCATCAAGTCACGTAAACCGGTCACTTCTTTGTCTGTAGAACGCGTAGCAATAATCCCCATCACATAAGGAATTTTAATCGCATAATCGGTACGCATTTCCTGCTGATTTGGGAGACCAAATAAGGTAAATGCAGCAGGTGCCGGTTCGGTATGCCATTCAGCTTCGATTGCAGCAAGTTTAGTTTTTTGAACATCACCGAGTTCATAGCCTGATTCATCACCAAGCAAAATCACAGAAAGTGTTGACGCTAAACCGAAGATGGCAGCAATCGCGAATGAACGACGTGCAAACGGTAAGTCACGTTTCTTTAATAGGTAGTAGCTAGAGATCGCAAGGACGAAGATCGCACCTGTGACATAACCTGCTGAAACGGTATGCACAAACTTCACCTGAGCAACTGGGTTGAAGATCAACGCACCGAAGTCCACCAGTTCCATACGCATGGTTTCGTAGTTAAATGCAGCACCGACCGGGTTTTGCATCCAACCGTTTGCAATCAGAATCCACAAGGCAGACATATTCGAGCCAATTGCAACCAGCCAAGTCACACCTAAATGCTGGACTTTAGACAGGCGATCCCAGCCAAAGAAGAACAAACCGATAAAGGTGGATTCAAGGAAGAAGGCCATCAAACCTTCAATGGCAAGCGGGGCACCGAAAATATCGCCGACATAGTGAGAATAATAGGCCCAGTTGGTCCCAAACTGGAATTCCATGGTCAGACCAGTGGTTACACCTAAGGCAAAGTTAATCCCGAAGAGTTTCCCCCAGAATTTGGTCATGTCCTTATAGATTTCCTTGCCAGAAATCACATAGGTGGTTTCCATAATGGCAAGGATAAAAGCCAGACCTAAAGTAAGAGGGACGAAAAGAAAGTGATACATTGCGGTCATTGCAAATTGGAACCGCGAAAGATCGACCACGCTTTCAGAAATCATCAACGTGTCTCCTGAGTTTTAGACATGTCACCAGCAATACGCTCGGCAACTTCATTGTTAAAATCTTTTGGAATCGTAGGGGCGTCAAACCAGATGTGTTTAATCACCAAGAGAAGTGCAACTTTAATAATAAGAATAATCGTGATTTCTCGGATGAGCCGCCGATTTGGATCTTGAGAACTCGTGTTCATAGAACTTAGCCTCATACACATTTTTAAAAGATGTAAAACATTATTAAATAAAAAGTATTAAAAATAAACCTTTAAGGATTTTAAAATAATTTATTTTAAATAAGATACTAAAAACAATAACTTATATTTATTTTTGATTAAAAATTAAAATATTTGATTTAACCAACTAAAATAATTGGAATTAACTTTTAAATCTGATTAAAACAGTTGTATTTATAATATTAAACCTGATTAAAAAGCTATGATTTAAAATAAATTAAATAAAAATTAAACCTACTAAAACAGTATGAATATAAAATATATAATATATACATAGGCTTATCATTTTAGTCATCGATTTAAAATATTTTTACGATCTCGTTTTCATAAAACCTAGTATTTAGCTCGGATTTATTTGCAAAAATGTGATCAACATCACTTTTGTTTTTTTGGGATTTCTAGATCACGAATCATTTAAAAAAGGAAGGTACAAATCTAAACTTTTTATTGTGTACTTTTGTAACAATGTGTTTGGTTTGCGCTTAAAGTTCGTTTTAAACGTTATCGGAGGAGTTTTAGTCTGGGGTAAAAAGGTTATTGGAAAGCGAAATCTTCTTGGCAAGATAGTGCGAATTTGATTTTTGACTGATCAGCAACACTTGTGACTGCAATTCAAGTTCGCCGTATTCGGGTTCAACCTGTACATAATACAGTTGTCCGAATTCATCACGAACACGCGCCTGAGCTGAAAAACCTGGACGGGCATTGCCTGTTGAGATCGTTGCGAGCCGGCCCACCAGATTGGTATGGGTATGGATGACTTTGGGTTTAATGACCTGATCCAGACAGTGAATCATAAACACGGTAAAGAAGATGTCGATGACCAGCGCAGGAACAAATAAATAATAGGGTGAAATAAAGTAATGCTGTAAGGCGAAGAACGACAGTTCCAGAAAATAGCCTGCAAAACTAAAGTTAATCAGTAAGAAAACAAAAATCAGGTATTTAGAAAACTTTACATCCAGCAAAGGTGAGTGCAGTAACCATTCCGGTGTCAGTTTCTTCACCAGATGACTCGGACGTAAACCGATAAAGATACCAATGGTTTCTGCAATGCTAAGCACAATCAAAGCCACGACGCTCATATGAAATGGCATCAGGTAGTAGTTGAGAAAAAACTCAGTCATTGCAGAATTCATGATTTAAGCATCAATCAATATAGATACCACCATCCGAGTGCACTTCCAGATTTACTTTTTCAAGAAATTCACCCAGACAGGGGCCTGAAATACATTCACCTGTCTCGACAGAAAATAATGCACCGTGAGTAGAACACTGGATATATTCGCGATCCTGATCCAGAAACTGGTTTTCCAAAAACTCAAGTTCTGTTTGCAAATGCGGGCAAACATTCTGATAGGCATAAAAACTGCCATCTTTTTGAGTAATGAAAATGGTGGTCCCTTTCATCGTATCGTATGCACGAGACTCACGCTCCGGGACTTCTTCAGTCATGCAAATCTTTTCCATGTTAAGCACATTCCTGTTGAGCTTTTTTAAATTGTTCTAAAAGTTCTGCGTAGTTTTCGACACTTAGACGTGGACCAAATTGTGCTACAACTTCGCTAGAGATTAAAATAGCAAGTTGAGCGGCAGCTTCCAAGCTTAAACCTGCATTAATTGCATACAGGAACGCACCTGAGAATGCATCGCCCGCGCCGTTAGTATCGACGGCTTCCACTGCACGGCCATTGACATGGAACTGATGGGCTGCATCTACAATCACTGCACCTTTGGCACCTTGCGTGATCACAAGCTGCTGGTTTTTTAATTTCAGCATTTCGATTGCAGCTTCAAGATTTTCTGTCTCGGTGAACATCAGTGCTTCCTGTTCGTTACAGAACAGCAGGTCCACACCCTCATCCAGAAGTTCTTCCAGACCTGATCGTGCATATTGCACCATTGCAGGATCGGAAAGCGACAGGGCAATTTTAACACCGTGTGCTTTGGCCAGCGCGCGTGCCTGCTTTACTGCGACACGTGCCGAATCACTGGTCGATAAATAACCTTCGATATATAACCATTTCGCTGTTTTTAACGGTTCAAAGTCAATTTGTTCAGCGGTCAGTTCAGCAGTAATACCGAGATAAGTTTGCATGGTACGTTCAGAATCCGGGCTAATCAGTACCATACAGGTGCCTGTTACGCCTTCACTGATAGATTGGGTAGCTGTTTGGATACCTGCTTCGTTTAAACCGCTTAAATAGATTGAACCAAGGTCATCGTTACCGACACGGCAACCATAAAATGCAGTACCGCCTAAAGCACTAAAAGCAACGCTGGTGTTCGCTGCTGAACCACCACTGGCTTGGCCTTTATAGCTTTGGGTCGCTTGTAATTTTTGATATAAATTTGCCTGTGTTTCGCCATCGGCCAAATGCATTGTGCCTTTTGGCAATCCTTGTTGCGTTAGAAACTCATTTGAAACCTTAAATTCCTGGTCAATGAGTGCATTACCAATTGCAAAAAGATCAACAGTTGCCATGTTTGTCATCACAGTAAAAATCAAAAAGCAAAGTTTACACCAATGCTCAGGATTACAATAGTTTGTTGAAGAAAATTCAGCAAATCGTGGCATTACAGTCAAATCAAGATGACCAGATGAGCAAGACTGGCTTCAAGAGAACCGATCTATTTTTCTAGGAGTAGAGTGAATCATAAATAAAGGCTTATTTTGAGTGACTTAATCTTTTCACAGATACTGCACCAGCCGCTGATTCCTGTAAATTCAGGGTGATCAATCTGTTGGAATAGGGCAGTGTAATTTCTAAAAGATTTGAGGAAATGTTGTTTTCGCTTAGGCGCTGCATTTTTCTACAAAAATAGAGTAATTTACATGGATATCGATACGTATTCTTCGGTAGACTCTCTATAATCAATCGTAATGATTTAATAGAGATAAATTGGAGATCACATGACTGTAGATGTTACTGAAAGCATTACCCAAACTATTCATCCCGCGTTTCAGCTATTACGTCAACACCATGTAGAAGCACTCGATATTCAAGTTTCAGAATATAAGCATAAAGTAACTGGTGCAGTTCACTATCATTTGGCCACCAATCATGATGAAAATGTATTCCTGGTGGCATTTAGAACCCAGCCTATGGATTCAAAAGGAACGGCACATATTTTAGAGCATACCGCATTATGTGGTTCCGAGAAGTTTCCGGTACGCGATCCGTTTTTCCTGATGATCCGTCGTTCGCTGAATACTTTCATGAATGCTTTTACTGCGGCAGACTGGACCGCTTATCCTTTTGCAACCCAAAACAAAAAAGATTTTCAAAACTTACTGTCTGTTTATTTAGATGCCGCTTTTGCTGCCAATTTGAACCCTTTAGACTTTGCTCAGGAAGGGATCCGCATTGAGCTTGAAAATGATCAGGCCGTTTACAAAGGTGTGGTCTTTAATGAAATGAAAGGCGCGATGAGCTCTCCAACCGATCAGCTCTATCATCAACTTGCGCACCATTTGTTCCCGGAAACAACCTATCACTATAACTCTGGTGGTGATCCGAAAGACATTCCAGATTTAAGCTATGAGCAACTGGTCGATTTCTATAAGACCCATTATCACCCAAGTAATGCCGTATTCATGACCTTTGGTAACCAAAGTGCCTATGACCTGCAAGAACAGTTTGAGACGCTAGCATTACACAAATTCTCTCAAGGCACGACCTTATACTCAAAACCTGAGAAGCGTTTAACGGCTCCGGTCGAAGTGACTGAAAGCTATGCGGTTGATAGTGAAGATTTAAAAGATAAAACCTATCATGTGATGTCATGGTTGTTGCCAGAAACCAGCGATACCAAACTACGTCTAGGGATGCGTCTGGTTGAAGGGATTCTATTAGAGAATTCGGCTTCGCCATTACGTCATTATTTGGAAACCTGTGGTTATGCACAATCAACAGGTCCTTTAATGGGCGTTGATGACAGCAATTTTGAAATGACCTTCTATTGCGGGGTGCAAGGTTCAAATGCTGAACATGCAGAAACCTTTAAAAATGGCATTCTAGATATTCTGAAAGAGGTGGCTTCCAAGCCAGTTGATACTGATTTTGTCGATGCCATCTTGCATCAAATTGAATTACATCAACGTGAAATTAATGGTGATGGTACGCCGTATGGACTCAGCCTGATCTTAAATGGATTGGGCAGTGCCATTCACCATAGTGATCCGGTGCATGTCTGGGATGTGGATTCTGCGATTGAACAAGTCAAAGAAGAGCTGAAAGACCCGATGTGGTTATCAAACCTGATTCAAACTCACTTGCTGGATAACCCGCACCGTGTACAAATGACCTTGGTTCCGGATGCAACCAAATCGCTGAAAGAGCAACAGGCAGAACAGGCGCGTTTGGCTGAAATTGCTGCAACTTTAACCGATGCACAGAAAATCGAGATTGAAGCAAAAACCGCAGCATTAAAACAGCGTCAGGACACCCCAGATAATCTTGAGCTACTACCAAAAGTCGGTCTGGAAGATGTCCCAGCCGAGTTGCAGATCGTTCAAGGCCAGTTGCGTGAAATTATCTGTAATGGTCTGGATACCCCATTAAACCTATATCATGCGGGCACCAATGGGATTTACTATCAACAGGTATTGATTCAGATCCCAGATGAGATTGTTCAGTCACCTTACTTCAACTTGCTGTCTATCCTGATGGGTGAGGTCGGTGCTGGTAAATATGATTATCTTGAATTCCAGCAGATTCAGACAGCCGTAAGTGGCGGTTTAGGCATGGGCGCTTCTTTGCGCAGTAAGGTCGACGACAAAGACCGGATCAGTGCATGGCTGACTTTAACCACAAAATCGCTGACCCAAAAGCTGGATGCCATTCAATTATTGAAACTTGCTTTTGAGCAGCTCCGTTTCGATGAAAAAGATCGCATTGTTGAATTATTGCAACAACGTAAAACCCGTTGGCAGTCACGTTTGTCTGGTTCTGGTCATAGCTATGCGATGCAGGCTGCATCTCGTCAAATGAGTGCCTTGGCGCGCCGTGACTATCACAACACCGGCTTGGGCGCATTAAACTGGCTCAGTGACTTGGTGACCAAAATTGATCAGGATGATGCAGCTTATCAGGCATTGATTGGCGAGTTACAGGCCATTCACCGCAAGTTGCTACAAGCGCCTAAACAATTCTTACTGGTCTGTGAAGAGCATCAATCAGACCATTTGGTGGAAGAAGTGCAAAATGTCTGGGACAAACTGGCTGTTGATCAGGCACCTGTAAGTTTAACGGCAGTTGAACAGGTCAATACTTCAGAAGATGAAGCCTGGTTGATTCAAGCCAATGTTCAATTCTGCGCGTCAGCCTATCAGGCGGTAGATGTGGCGCATCCGGATGCAGCACCGTTGATGGTGTTGGCTGCCTATTTACGCAATGGTTTCCTGCATAGCGCCATTCGTGAAAAAGGCGGTGCCTATGGCGGTGGTGCAAGCTATGATGGTAACGCATGTTCGTTCCGTTTCTATAGCTACCGTGATCCACGCTTAGCTGAAACGTTTAATGATTTTGAAGCCAGTGTGCAATGGTTAATCAATACCAAGCAACAGCCGCACCAACTTGAAGAAGCGATTCTAGGCTTAGTCGCAAGTATGGATAAACCAGGTTCTCCAGCGGGTGAAGCGATTACAGCATGTTATGCATTGCTGCATGCACGTACACCAAAATTCCGCAAGATTTTGCGTGAACGCTTGTTAAACGTGACTCTGGAAGATTTGCAACGTGTTGCCAAACAGTACTTATTGGCTCAAAAACCTGTGAAAGCTGTGGTGGCGCCATTTGCGAAACGTGAAGAATTGCAGAAACTTGGGTTTAGCATCAAGCAAGTCAATTAAAAGAAAAATTGGAGAAATCTATGGCGTTCAAATCTTTTGAGCGTAGTTATCTGGAGCTGAGTGTCCTGACGATACTTGGCTTGACTACATCGCTGGCACACGCGGAAGCGACTGCACCTGCCAGTCCTGCAACCGCGGATGCGTGTGTGGCCTTGGCTTCAAATGCTGAGCGTCTGGCATGTTATGATGCACTTTTTAAGGCACCGGTGGTGATCCAGTCACAACTGCAGGCGCCAGAACCCGCGGTCGCTGTGGCGGCCGCACCAGCTGCAGCCAGTACGGTGAGAGCTCAACCTGAATCGTTAAAAGAAAAAGTGGTTCAGAAGGTGAGTGATCTGCATATTCTGGGCGCTGCGCCAAAGTTTGATCCAAATGTCTCTTTGCTGGATCGCCGTTGGGAACTCTCAGAAGACAGCAAGTTGGGTACATGGAATATCCGTGCCTATCAACCTGTGTATTTGTTGCCTGTATTCTGGACCAGCGACAAAAATGAATTTCCGAGTAGCCCAAATCCTGAAAATACGGTCAAAGATAAGCAAGAACTCACTTCGAGCGAAGCCAAGTTTCAGATCTCATTCAAGACCAAGGCCTGGGAAAACATCTTTGGCGATAACGGTGACCTCTGGTTAGGCTATACCCAGTCTTCACGCTGGCAAGTCTATAATTCGGATGAGTCGCGACCTTTCCGTGAGACCAATTACGAGCCTGAAGCCAGCTTGATGTTTAGAACCAATTATGAAATTTTGGGTCTGAATGCGCGCTTGCTTGGGGTGACCTTGAATCACCAGTCCAATGGCCGTTCTGATCCGTTATCGCGGAGCTGGAACCGTGTGATTTTTAATCTTGGTTTTGAAAAAGATAACTTTGCACTGATGTTGCGTCCTTGGTACCGCGTTGAAGAAGATGCTAAAGATGACAACAACCCAGATATTAAAGATTATATCGGACGTGGCGATTTAACCGCATTTTACCGGAAGGGCGATAACGACTTTTCTCTGATGTTGCGTCACTCCTTAAAAGGTGGTGATCGTTCACACGGTGCGGTGCAGTTTGACTGGGCATTCCCGATCACAGGGAAGTTGCGTGGTCATTTGCAACTATTTGACGGTTATGGTGAAAGTCTGATTGATTACAACCATCGTGCAACCTATGCGGGCTTGGGTGTTTCATTGATGAACTGGTATTAAATGAGTTTACATATTCCGGAACCCTTATTAGAGCTTGAAGCAAATTGTGGGGTGTTTGCCCTATGGCTGATCTTAAAGCAATATCAAACTCATATTGATATTGCTGACCTGATCCAGCTGTGTGGTCATGATCGTATAGATGGCACATTCACGATTGCGCTGGCTGTAGCCATGAAGAAATTAGGTTATAGCGTTTCATTTTATACGGCGCCTGATCCCCATATCGATAAAAATGAAAAGCAGTATTATGCAGAGGCACAGCGTCTCGGTATTCCTGTTGAGGCTGCCTTAACCTATGCTGAAATTCAGCATGCTTTTGAACATGGTCATTTTGTGATTGTATTTTACGACACCTTGCAAGGAGTGGGCAACCAGTCCTTGCTGTATTCAATTGATGAACAGGAAGTCAGTTTCTGTGATCATTTTGATGTGATGTCTAAAGCCGTATTCGAACAACAACGCCAGGCTGATGGCATCTGTCAGCAGGTGATCGTAATTGAGCAGCCTACTCATGCCTATCCAATCTGAATATTGGCATTGGCGTGTTTTAAACGACTCTTTTTCGGTGTTGCAATCAAATAGGCAAGGGTTAAAGGCCCCAGTCGACCTGTAAACATCAATAGACTCAGTACAAACAAACTGCCGTCATGTAACTGGCTTGTGGCGCCACGTGATAAACCGACAGTACAGGCGGCAGAAACTACTTCAAACATCAGGTCCAGTACATCCAGTTTTGGTTCAAGCAAGAAAATGATAAAGCAACCTACAAACACCAGCATGCCTGTAATTGCCGTCACAGCAAGTGCTTTATAGGTTGTTTCTGCTGAAACGGAATGATTAAAGATCCGGATTTCTTCGTTACGCCGTAAAAAAGAAAGCACGCACAGCAACAGGATCACAAACGTACCGACTTTAATGCCACCTGCAGTACTCAGAGAGCCACCACCAATAAACATCAATAACATGGTCAGTAAGGCTGTACTATGTTCCATTGCGCCGGTATCGATGGTATTAAACCCAGAAGATCGGGGAACGGTGGCCTGAAACCAGGCATTCATGGCTTGTTCACCCAAGCTCATCGAGCCGAGTGTCAGCGGATTATTGGACTCTAATAACCAGATCAGGATAAAAGCGACCAGATTCAAAATCGCGATGGTACTCAGGATCAGTTTGCTGTTTGGTGTCAGTTTGCTCCAGCGCTTATTCTGTTTAACATCAATTAAGACCAGAAAACCAATCCCGCCTAAGGTATACAGCAGGCTAATGGTTAAACAGATCAGGTAATGGCTTTGGAAATTAATCAGACTGTTATCGAATAGGGAAAAGCCAGCATTATTAAAGGCAGACACGCTGTAAAAGATAGCGTAATAAAGCCCGCGGGCAAATCCGTACATCGGTGCAAACGAGGCGGTTAAGATCACAACACCAATCAACTCAAACAGCAGGGTATATAACACTACGCCTTTGGCGACAAAAGTGACTTTAGACAGGCTGGTTTGGCCAAGGCTGTCCTGTGCCATCATTTGCTGTTTAAGACCTAACTTGGGTGCTAGGCTTAACGCTGCCAGTATGGCAAAGGTCATAAAACCCAAGCCACCGGATTGGATCAATAACAGAATAATAAACTGCCCAAAATGATTGAATGAGTCATTTAGATTTACTACAGACAAACCGGTAATGGTCACCGCTGATGTCGCAGTAAATAAGGCATCCATCCAGCTCACGTTGCCTTTGTTGGCAATTGGGAGTTTGAGTAATAATGTGCCGATGACAATAAAACTTAAAAAACCAATGGCCAGTAAAGAAGGCGGGCTCAGGTTAAAAATTTTTTGAGAGTTTATTTTCAATGCCATGTTATGCGAAACACCCTGAAAGTTTTCTGAGATGGCTAAGCGAACCTTCCAAAATCAGTACATCATCTGTTTTTAAGGTGAAATTTGGATCAGTGTCATAAAAAATCTGCTGGTCGCGTTTAAGTAATAACAGTTTGATATTGGGCTCTTGCTTCAAAATCCCTGATAAATTGACATTATTGAGCTTTTCATTGACTGGAACTTTGACAATATAATGATCGTCATCCAGTGCCATATAGCGGCTCACCATTGGATAGTTTAATGCCTGAGCAACACGAACCCCCATGTCTTCTTCTGGATGAATAATCTTACTGACATTTAAATGGGAAAGAATCGTATGATGGGCCTTGGTTTTAGCCTTAACCAGAATTTTCTCGACACCTAAATTTTTCAGGTTGAGTACGCACAAAATACTGGCTTCAATATCTTCGCCAATGGCAACGACCACGGCATCGCAATTTTGTATATTCAGTTCTTCCAGAACATGTTCATCTGTAGCATCGGCAATCACTGCATGTGTAATACGATCCGCCAGATTTTCCACATTGCGCTTGATGGTATCAATTCCGATGACATCATGTTTCAATTGGGTGAGTTCTAACGCAACAGTTGCCCCAAAACTGCCTAAACCAATGACTGCAAACTGTGCCATAACTGTCCTTAACTAAATGATAAAAATGTCTTTTTGTTCATTTTAAAATGGAATGGTTTTCCGTTTGTAATGATTTTGTGTTGTTGTCGCGCAACCCATCAACAGAGACGAAAAAATAAAGCCGACATCAAGCCGGCTTTAAGTCATTAAACTGCTTATTTAAGGAAGCGTTGATAACCAATATTGTTACTGATTTCGGCATATGGATAAGTGATCTGTTCCAGTGTTTCAATCAGACCATCGGGATTCTGTTTGGCATCCGTGGCTTCCAGACCGACCAGTACACGACCTTCCGCTGCACCGTGATTCCGGTAATGGAACAGGGTAATGTTATGGGTTGGTCCCAAGCGCTCAAGGAAGGTGAGTAGTGCACCTGGACGTTCCGGGAACTCAACACGGAACAAACGCTCATTTTCAATATTGGCATGACCGCCAATCAGATAACGGATATGCAGTTTTGCCACTTCATCATCAGACAGATCATCGACTTCATATTGCTGTTTCAACATCTCATGAATTTCATGGCGTTCGGTTTCGCCACCTTTGAGGCTGATGCCGACAAAGACTTGAGCCAGATTGCTTGAGCTGGCACGATAGTTGAATTCAGTAATATTACGACCTTGCAACGCACGACAGAAATGCAGGAACGCACCTTTTTGTTCAGGAATGGTGACGGCATAAATGGCTTCACGGCGTTCACCTAACTCGGTACGTTCTGCAATATAACGTAAACGGTCAAAGTTCATGTTGGCGCCGCACACAATCGAGACCATGTTTTTACCGGTCAATTGATGCTCTGCAACATATTTCTTGATGCCAGCCAAAGCCATGGCGCCTGATGGCTCAACAATGCTACGGTTTTCATCAAAAGTATCTTTAATCGCGGCACAGATCTCATCGGTATTTACAGTTACGATAACTGGATCAACGATTGGACCTGAATTATCTGATTTACGCAGTCGGATAATATCAAAGGGCAACTCGCCAATCTGCGCAACCGCTGTACCATCGGCAAAGAGGCCCACATGTGGTAACACCACACGTTCGTCGGTTTCCAGTGCTGCTTTTAAACATGCCGATTCTTCATACTCGACACCGATGACTTTAACGTGTGGCGCGACTTCACCGAGGTAGGCTGCAACACCTGCAATCAATCCACCGCCGCCCACAGCTACAAATACATATTCAACATCACGCCATTGACGCAGTAATTCATTGGCAATGGTGCCTTGACCGGCAATCACCAGCTCATCGTCATAAGGTGGGATGAAAACCAGTCCTTCATCTTCTGCACGTTGTTTTGCATATTTATTGGCAACGTCGAAGCTATCGCCATGTAGCACCACTTGGCCACCCAGACTTTTGACGGCTTGAACTTTAATATCCGGTGTGGTGCTTGGCATCACAATAATGGCATGAATACCTAATTTTTTCCCAGATAACGCTACGCCTTGCGCATGGTTACCTGCGGATGCACAAATCACACCACGCTCAAGCTGATCTTTAGGTAACTGGCTAATGCGGTTATAAGCACCGCGAAGTTTGAAAGAGAACACAGGTTGTAAATCTTCACGCTTAAATCGAATGTTATTATTAATTTTCTGACTAATTCGTGGAGCTGCTTCAAGCGGTGTTTCAATTGCAACATCATAAACCGTTGCTTGTAAAATTTGTCGTACCACACGAGACAGCATGTTCTTCTTCCCTATAACAGTTTAAAATAGACGATCATTGTAGCAAACCCCCGTGCATTTGCGCTGTTTTCTTGCAGCAAATGTCAAAATAGTTGAGTGAAGTCATGAGTCTATATGCAACCCAAGATGAAAAAAAACAAGCTGCGGCAAAAGCAGCTTTGAAACATTTGCCTAAAGGCGGCATTTTGGGCGTAGGAACAGGAAGTACCGTTAATTTTTTAATTGATTTATTGCCTGAATTGCAATTAGAGGCGGCAGTTGCCAGTTCGAATGCAACAGCTGAGCGTTTGCAGAAGCTCGGCATCGAAGTGGTTGATATGAACTCTGTGGGTGGTCTGGATGCCTACGTAGATGGTGCTGATGAAATTGATCGTCATATGCATATGATCAAAGGTGGTGGTGCTGCCTTAACCCGCGAAAAAATCGTTGCGTCAATCGCAAAGAAATTTGTATGTATCGTTGATGATTCGAAATGGGTTGACCAGTTGGGCCGTGATTTTCCACTTCCTGTTGAAGTGATTCCGATGGCACGTTCTGCTGTTGCACGTAAAATCGTCGCTTTAGGTGGTGATCCGGTTTATCGCGAAGGTGTGGTTACGGATAACGGTAACGTGATTCTGGATGTATTTAACTTAAACATTCTGAATGCACTTGAGCTGGAAAAAACCATTAACGATATTCCAGGCGTGGTTACGAACGGTATCTTTGCACTCAATGCAGCGAGTATTGCGATTGTTGCAACCAATAATGGTATCGAAGAGCGTACTGCACAATAATGCAGGTAGTTTCTTTAGAAACCTTATTACCTGAAATTAAAGTGGTTCGACATGCAAGGGCGAGAAATCTGCGCTTGCGTGTGGAACCTACAGGTATTCGTTTAACGGTTCCACTATTTTGCAGTAAAAAACAGATCCAGCAGTTTTTAACTCATTCTGAGCAATGGCTGGTTGAAACCTGGGTCAGACAACAAAAACAATTTAATCACAACCTAGATTTTCCAGAGCAACTTTCATTATTTTTTCATTCTCAACCGTTTCAGATCATTCGACAAACACAACGACATATTTTTAAGTTTGATTGGGAACAGCAAACCATCTTTATACGAGATACGGCATCGGAGAAAGCGTTACAGGCGGCTGTCATGGCCTATGCCAAGCAATTTTTACCTGATTATCTGGATCAGATCAGTCAGGAAATCGGCTTGGCTTATCAAGCTTGTACTATTCGAAATCCCAAAACCCGCTGGGGTAGTTGTAGCTCCAAACATGATATTATGCTCAGTGCCGCATTGGCGCTGATGCCTGAACATAATGTCAGGGCGGTGTGCGTACACGAATTGGCACATACCAGACATTTTGACCATAGCGCGGCGTTCTGGAATGAAGTTGCCAAATATGATCCAAATTATCTTGTGCATCGTCAGCAGTTGAAGCAAATTCAATTACCGAGTTGGTACTATAAAAAGGACTAACCGTTAAAAAAGCGGTTATGTTGTACAGCTAAGCCTTTTCGGATACGCCAGGCCTGTTTAAGGTTAGGAACATCATTCTGCCAGTGTTTTAGTACAAGGATAATGGCAATGATTTCTGCACGGGTCAGAATTCCTAACCAGAATACGATCAGGAACAGAATATGAGAATGTCCTGTTAGGATCACTTGTACCAACAGTGCAAATAAAAATAAAGTCCAGACTTTGGCGCCCAGACTATGGGTGGCAACTTCCTTGCGAAACTTAATGAAACTCACCACATAAATCGCCATTTCAGATGCAACTAAAATAATGATTGGATAGAGTTGTTGTTGGAAAAAAGCCGGCTGTTGCAGGTAAATTGAAACGATTGCACAAATAAAAAAGATTTGATCAACATTGGAATCAAGTCGGCGTAAGCGTTCAGTTGAAACCTCGAGATGTCGGGCAAGCATGCCATCGAAGATATCGCTAAGCAGACCCATTGTGAGAAAAATGACGGTATAGATCGGATAAAATTCCGGTTGGAATAACGTCACTGCGACGATGAGAAAACCGAGTATGATTCTGGAATAAATCAGTAAGGTCGGAATTTGATATTTTAAAGACATGAATAAAGTGAAATAACATGATTATTTTGAGTATAGCATTTGGGTAAATGAAACAGTTTTAACATGATCGCTTTCATGTAAATGACAGCAGCCTCGAAAGACTACTGTCCTTAAAACTATTTAATGCCTAAAGCATCTCTCATAATGAAGAATAAATCAGTTTGATCGAGTAAGCCTGATACATTGGCAGCACGCGGACCATAAGCAGCTGTACGAACTTGGGCGCCGGTATGATGCTGGCTTTTACCTTCAGGTGCAGTCCCATAATTGATTGCCATAGCGACGCCATCTTTGGTTTTGAGTGCTGCTGTTTGACCAGGGCTGTCACCATCCACAGGAATGATCTGGCTGGTATGCGCATGGTCACCTGTGACAATAATCAGAGTGTCGCCATGTTGTTTTGCAAACTGTAAAGCTACTTGAATGGCTTGATCCAGTTGTACGGTTTCACCAATTTGACCACATGGATCTGCTGCGTGATTTCTTTTGTCAATTGAACCGCTTTCAACCTGTAAGAAGAAACCTTTAGGGTTTGGTTGAAGCAGTTCAATGGCTTTTTCAGTCATTTGAGCCAAGCGGGGGGTAGAAGCACTAAATTCAGCATTATCTCTACAACTTTCCGCTTCCTTTTTATGTCCATCCAATTGAGTTGCTGGACCTGTCCAGATCACAGGAAGATTTCCATCTGCAAATAAACCGAGTAAAGGTTGGTTTTGATTGGCACGATCAACTGCTTTTAACGCGTTGAGGTCTTCGACGATACGGTAGTTTTCTAATTTCGCGCGTTCAAATAATGTCTTGCCTTGGAAAGGACCTGCTTTTGCTACTTCATAGAATGTTTTCTTACCGCCGCCTAAAGTCACGTCTGCTCGAGTTGTTAAAAGCTGTTCGGTAATTGAACCTAATCCACCTTTCTCAAGTGCACTTTCGGGACAACGTTTGCTGGTTTCATTTGGTCCATAACATTTACGTGAGCTGATATGGGAAACCAAGGCAGCAGGCGTTGCATCTTGTAACTCTGTGGTGGTGACATTCCCCGTTGCAAAACCAGCTTTCTTGGCGAGTTCCAGAATAGTTGCATGCTGTTTTTGATAGATGTCTACACCCAGTGCATTGTTATAGGTCTTCACTCCTGAAGCCCATGCTGTCGCTGAAGCTGCCGAGTCTGTTACATAATCAATCGCACCATTCTTATCCAGTGCATAGGTGGTATAACTTCCGGTAAAAGGGAGAACATCTAAACCTTTAAAATAACCCGCAGCGCCTTCGGCATAGTTTCTGGCTGAGGTAATCTCGGAATCACTGGTGCCATCGCCAATAAACAGAATAATATTTTTTACGGTCTTGTCACTTAAAGAATTTTTTAAAGCTTGGGTACGTTCTTGTTTTAAGCGGGTTGCACCACCGAACTGACGAATATCACCGTTTGCACCCGGTTCTAATAATTCTCCGGGCTGTGGGTTGGGAGAGGAAATAGGAGGTTCTGTTGTTGGTGGTTTGGGTTGTGGGGTGGGCTGGTTATTATTAGCGGAATCATTGTCGCTTCCGCAACCAACAAGCAATGAAATAAGGGCGGGTAAAAGTAATGGTTTAAGTTTCATTTAATTTCAACCTAAATATTAGTTGAAATGGATAGTAATAATAAAATGTTAAGGTTTGGTTAAAATTATATTTTGATTTTCTTTATATTATTTAAAAAAGGCACCAGAACTAAAATTCCAGTGCCTGGTTTTATACGCTAAGTGATTTAAAAACTACATTGTAATTGAGTGCTTTGTAGTTGATCGGGGGCTTTGCGATTATCAAGGCCAGCACTTGCACTGATCACCTGATTGGCTTTGATTCTGATCTGAATAAAATTATATTGGAAGGTCGGGTTAGTCGGCTGAGATGAGCTGCTATTAAGGAGATATTCATGAGTGGTTTTATCGACTTGTAATAGATTATCAGTACTGTCGGCATCAAGAGTTGAGCGATAGTTTTGAGAACCTTTAATCAGTTCAAGTACACCATTTGCCCGCACATTAAGTTGACAGCCATTACCATCGTCATAATGACCAATTAAATACTCAATAGAAGGCAAATTCACATTCACCAGATTAATGCCAGTTAAGCCTTGCTTACATGGATAAGCAGAGCCATTGCAGGTGGCAGTGGTATCTACAAAGCCAACTGCGCGACGATAATCTCCAGCGCCAGAAACGCGAAATGAATCGTTAGATTCTATTTGAGGATCGAAAGCATAAACTTTTTGTTGTAATAAATTATAGCCTGGTAGGTTGATTGAATCTTGCTGATAGCTCTTTGCCAGTTCTAAGGTCGCTTCTTTTAGAGAGGCACCATATTGATCCCGAATTGTTTTCTGGTTCGCAGCGATTTTTAACAGCGTATTTTGAGCGGGATCGACATTTTCTGGTGCAGTGGTAATCAGTGTTCTTAAAGTTGTTTTATCACCCCGAACTTTTTTTGCATCAAGTTGCCCATCTCTTAAATCGACTGCCAAATTTTTGGTAAATTCGTTAAAGAAGTCGTTTGGGAAGGTGTTAGCCCATTGTTGAATATAACCAAAACTGAAAAAAATACTTGTATAAAGTGCGGGGAAATCAGCGACATCTTGGGTTGTAAAACTACTGAGTGAATAGGCAGGACTTAAATTAGGTAGATCAATACTATTAAAAGCACTTAATAAAGCGGTATTCACATCATTGGAAGCCAGTTTAAGGTGTAAGCTGCTAATCCCTGTTGGATCAATTTTTGTATCACTTGGAAGGTAACCCGAACGAATAAGCGCTCTTTGATAAATCGCTTCTGAGTTTGGATTAATAAAAACATTTTTACTTGTTGAGTTGAGATTAAATTCAATGAGTGCGTTTAAAGTAGTAGATACGTTATCGTATTGACCTGATAATGGATTATAAATAAGTGCAGTTGGCTGGGTTGTTAATTCAACTCTATAAATCCGGTTCTGGATGTTTTGAGGTAAGGTAAGCACAAGGTTGGTAGTGGTATTGGCTTTTTGTTCTAAAATTAAAGTATTTTCTGTATTGTCATAAACCTTAATCGTTATATTACGCATCTCCACCGGTACTTTAACATTTAAGGTTCTTGGGCTGGGTGTTGGTGTCGTTGGAGTTTCAGTCGGAAGCGGTGCTTCACTTTCACCACTTCCACATCCAACCAATGTTGAACTTAATAGCAGGGTACTGAGTCCCAAGCAAATATAGTGATTTAATCTTTGTTTTTGTTTCAAAGAAGGCATTCCAGCTCTCCAAAATTTTGCATCCATGAAATTTATTATTACCGCAATGTTTTTTTATTCTATTCGAATCCCTCACGGAAACAATAGTATTTCTTGACCAATGGTGAAATCATTTTTAATAAAACAAAATTGATTTGTCTTTAATTATGGGTTCATAAAAATATAGACAGAAGATAACTGCATAAATTTCCCAGATAGCAGGTGTTTATTTTCTTAAAAGTTAGAGACTTGAAGATTGTGTAAAACAGGGCAAACTGCCATACTACTGGCCTAAATGAAAGCTAGAGGTGTCACACGTGATTTCTGTTGGTATTGTTGGTGGAACTGGATACACAGGGGTTGAACTATTACGTCTATTACTTAGACATTCACAGGTTCAAGTTCGTATTCTCACTTCTCGTACAGAAGCAGGAAAACGCGTTGCTGATATGTTCCCAAGTTTACGTGGTCATACGACACTTGAGTTTTCAGATATGGATTTAGAACAGTTAAAACAATGTGATGTGGTGTTTTTCGCGACGCCACATGGTGTTGCCATGCAGCATGCAGAAGTTTTAACCGCTGCGGATACTAAAGTAATTGATCTTGCGGCAGATTTCCGTTTGCAAAATCTTGAGCAATTTGAGAAATGGTATGGCATGCAACATAGCTGTCCAGCGATTTTAAAAGACTCTGTCTATGGTTTGACTGAATTAAACCGCGAAAAGATCAAACAGGCGCAAGTGATTGGTAATCCTGGTTGTTATCCAACTACAGTACAATTAGGTTTGGCGCCATTGTTAAAATCGGCAACGCAACTAATCAATACGCAAAGTATCATTGTAGATGCAAAATCGGGTGTATCCGGTGCTGGTCGTAAAGCCAGTCTAGGTATGATCTACAGTGAAAATGCAGATAATTTCAAGGCTTATGGTGTTGCTGGACATCGTCATCATCCAGAAATAGTTGAAGCACTGGAAAATATTTCAGGACAAAAAGGTCAGTTTGATCAGTTAATATTTGTGCCTCATCTGGTTCCGATGATTCGTGGCATGTTGAGCACGATTTATGTGGATTTAAATGAACAGGGTCAGCAAACAGACTTGCAGAAGCTTTATGAAGATTTCTATAAAGATGAACGCTTTGTCGATATGATGCCTGCGAATAGCTCACCGGAAACTCGTAGCGTTCGTGGTGCGAATGAGCTCAGAATTGCGCTTTATCGCCCGCAACCGAATAAGCTGATTGTGTTGGTAGCGCAAGATAATTTAGTGAAGGGTGCAGCGGGTCAGGCGATTCAAAATATGAACCTCATGTTCGGTTTTGATGAGGCTGCTGGCTTAGAAGGTATTGGTTTATTACCATAAAAAACGCTTTTTTACTTCACACACATTTAAATTTCGATTTTAATGTGTGCTTTGATGCAAATCATAACGATAGAGATGATGATGGAAAACGTTGAACCGACTACTTCACCAGACAGTTCCGTTGAAAAAAATAAGTTTTTAAAAACGAATTTACCTTTGATTATTGGTGCTACCGTTCTGATCGGTAGCAGTTTTATGCTGGGTTATACTGTCGGACACCGTCAGGGTTTAACCGTTGTTGGTTACGATGCTGATGCGGAACAATTGGTAGATGTTGTCCAGAAACAGAAGACCGCTTTGGATGCTGTGAGTAAGAGCTTAAATGCGGCTGTACAAGAGCGTGATATGGCGGTAGGTAACGCAGATGACCTATTCAAATCTGTGAATCAGGCCAATGCCGATAAAGCCCAGTTTGAGGGAATGAATGCGATTTATCGTGAAATCCTCAGACAACGTGGTGGTGTAAGTTTAACGATTCAAAATATGGCAATTAAGTCATTACCTGAAAATGCGTATGAGTATCAGATTGATCTTGTTCAGGTCAGCCCGAACAAACGCCGTGCTTCAGGTTCAGTCGAATTACGTCTGATTAAGGATACTGAAGTTTTAGTGGTACCTTTAGAAGATAAAAACTTCAACTTTGAAGATTTTGAGCGTTTAACTGGCCGCTGGACCATGCCAAAAGGCTTTACGCCGCAATTTATTGAAGTGCGCTTAACTGGATCAGGTACACCAATCATTAA
This sequence comes from Acinetobacter sp. 'aerobic (ED)', assembly GCF_904886855.1. Classification (NCBI taxonomy): domain Bacteria; kingdom Pseudomonadati; phylum Pseudomonadota; class Gammaproteobacteria; order Moraxellales; family Moraxellaceae; genus Acinetobacter; species Acinetobacter sp. 'aerobic (ED)'. The sequence continues at coordinate 516,543 of NZ_CAJHGI010000001.1, read as the reverse complement.
ACGTTTTAGCTGGCAACGTGGTAAGCCTGTGGATGTAAGTTCTGCCTTTGTGTCAGAAATTCCTCAAGCCGAAGCGAATGCTCAATAATTTTTTAGATTAAGAACTGGATATGCGAAGATACAAGCGTCAAATGAATTTAAGTGAAGTGAAAAACTCTTTTCATCAATCAGGTTATGTCGATTGGCACTTAAATCCACGTTTAAGTGATTCGCAGGAAGATCATGAAGGTGAAGTGGTTGTACAGACAGCCCCACCTGAATTAAAGCGTCCGCCATTATATGCGGTGGTTTTAATGAATGATGATTACACCCCAATGGATTTTGTCATTGAAGTTCTACAAAGTTATTTTGGTATGGACTTTGATCAGGCCAGTCAGGTGATGCTGACCGTTCATTATGAAGGTAAGGGAACAGCAGGCATTTACCCACGTGATATCGCTGAAACCAAAGCCAATCAGGTGAATAACTATGCCCGCGCGCAAGGCCATCCATTGTTATGCCAGATCGAACCTGAGCAGCGTTAAGAAAAGCAACGCTTTTTAGCTGCGCAAGACCTTGCGCCATGTTATGGCTCATATGTTGTGAGTGAAGGCCTTAAGAAAAGCGAAACACTTGCGGAATTCCATTCCTCATGCGCAAGACCTTGCGCCATGTTATGGCTCCTATGCTGAGAGTGAAGGCATTAAAACTTATTCCTGCTCTATAAACGCATAGCAAAACACTTGAGAAGTTTCTACACTTCTCGGGAGTTTAGCGCCTGATGATGAAATTGAGATTTAGTATTCATCCTTAAAATGTTAATTCATATTGGCTTAATTCTTCAGAGACACAATGAATATTCGAAAAATTCACTTTAACTACATTATTCTGATATTTATTAAGTAAATCATCAAATTTGTTGAATATTTAATCAAATGGCTGGATTTTATCCACTTTGTAATTGAATTTTTACAACAATACTTTGTTTTGAAACTTGACCAAGATAGTCAACTAATGCTAACAGTAGAATATGAAGCAAAGAGACTTGTAGATGTAGATTCAACCACGTTTACAGAAGCTCAGCGGATCAAGTTAATAATTCGCTTTTTCATTAAAAGATTCTCTTTTTTTGATAGAGCCCAAGATATAAGGGGGTTACATGCTCAGTCGTCAATTAGAAGTATCGTTACGTTTGGCTGTTAGCATGGCTCGTCAAAAGAGACATGAGTTTCTGACAGTTGAACATTTGTTGCTTGCCTTGCTGGATAATGATTCAGCCGTGAATGCGTTAAAAGCCTGTGGAGCTGATATCGTTACTTTGCGTAAAGAACTAGAGGAATATGTAGAGCAACATACCCCGAAACTTGGTGATAATAGTGAACAGGCGCCTCATCCGACAGAGAGTTTTGATCGAATTCTGCAACGTGCCATTTTCCATGTTCAGTCAAGCGGCGGCGATCGTACTGTTGAAGGTGCGGATGTACTGGTTGCAATGTATTCGGAACGTGATTCTTTTGCCGTTTATTTGCTTAAACGTCATCAAATTAACCGTCTGACACTGACTCAATACTTATCTCATGGCACACGTAAAGATGAGATTCAGGTTGAGGAAGAAGTTGAAGATATTGAAGGTGAAAATGCAGCATCTGCCAATGCAGGCCCATTGGAGCAATATACGCTTAACTTAAATGTTGAAGCTCAAAAAGGTAAAACAGATCCTTTAATTGGACGTGAAAAAGAGATTGAGCGTGCGGCACAAATTTTATGTCGTCGTCGTAAAAATAACCCGCTTTTAGTGGGTGATCCAGGCGTGGGTAAAACCTCAATTGCTGAAGGTCTGGCTTGGTTAATCGTGAATGGTAAAGCGCCAAAACCATTGGCAAATGCCGAAGTGTATAGTCTGGATATCGGTGCACTGGTCGCAGGTACCAAATATCGCGGTGACTTTGAAAAGCGTTTGAAACAGTTATTGAATGCTTTGAAAAAGAATCCAAATGCGATTCTATTCATTGATGAAATTCATATGATTATTGGTGCTGGTTCCAGCATGGGCAGCACCATGGATGCATCGAATCTGATCAAGCCTGCATTAGCAAATGGTAGCTTGCGTTGCATTGGTTCAACCACTTTCCAGGAATATCGTCAGGTATTTGAAAAAGATCATGCATTGTCTCGTCGTTTCCAGAAAATTGACGTGAATGAACCGAGTATTAATGAAACGATTGAAATTTTACGTGGCTTGAAAAACAAGTTCGAAGATTTCCATCATGTTGAATACGATGATAAAGCGTTAGTTGCGGCTGTTGAGTTGTCTGCGAAATTTATCAATGATCGTTTCTTGCCAGACAAGGCAATTGACGTGATTGATGAAGCAGGTGCGCAGCGTCGTTTAAAAGCGGAAGTAGATGGTACCACCATCTCTGTTGAAAATATTGAGGACATCGTCTCCAAGATTGCCCGTATTCCACCGAAAACGGTTTCTAAAGATGATAAGTCCGTACTTGAGAATCTGGAACGTGATCTGAAACGTGTGGTATTTGGGCAGGATGAGGCCATTACGGCACTTTCATCAGCGATCAAATTGTCTCGTGCAGGCTTGAAAGCACCAGATAAACCAGTCGGTAGTTTTGTTTTTGCTGGCCCAACAGGGGTAGGTAAAACCGAGGTTACCAAACAGCTTGCCAAGCTGTTAGGTGTCGAACTGGTTCGTTTCGATATGTCGGAATATATGGAACGTCATGCGGTTTCCCGTTTGATCGGTGCACCTCCGGGCTATGTGGGCTATGATCAAGGTGGTTTGCTGACTGATGCGATTCATAAAAATCCGCATTGTGTACTCTTGCTTGATGAGATTGAAAAAGCGCATCCAGATGTATTCAACTTGTTGTTGCAAATCATGGACCATGGTGCTTTGACCGATAACAATGGTCGAAAGTCTGATTTCAGAAATGTGATTATTGTTTTAACCACCAATATCGGTGCTGAAAGTATAGTCCGTGCCAGCATTGGCTTTACTGAACAAGATCATAGTTCAGACAATCAGGATGCAATGAAACGTGCATTCTCACCTGAATTCCGTAACCGTTTAGATGGCGTGATACAATTTAAAGCACTTCCAACCACGATTATTGATTCAGTGGTCGATAAGTTCTTGACCGAGCTGCAAGCGCAACTGGATGAGAAACAGGTGGTGCTGGATGTCGATCAAAGTGCACGTGACTGGTTATCGACTAATGGTTATGACCGTCTGATGGGTGCTCGTCCGATGCAGCGTCTGATTCAGGAACATCTGAAAAAGCCACTTGCCGAGATGATTCTATTCGGTGAGCTTGCTGAGCATGGCGGTAACGTTGCGGTTTCTGTGAAAACAGAAAATGGCAAAGATGTCGGTTTAAAACTGGAAGTATTTGAAGATCATATTAACCCGAGTGCTGAACCTGCTTAATGTTTGAACTTTCTTTCTCAATAACCCAAGTACTTAAAGTATTTGGGTTATTTTTCGTCACAGCAATTGCTGAAATCTTAGGGTGTTATTTTCCTTATTTGATTTTAAATCAAGGAAAGTCACATTGGTTATGGATTCCTACGGCCTTAAGTCTGGCTGTATTTGTTTGGCTGTTAACCTTACATCCGGCTGCATCGGGTCGTATCTATGCGGCTTATGGTGGGATCTACATTTTTACGGCTTTGATGTGGTTACGCTATGTTGACCAGGTCATGCTGACACGTTGGGATATTTTGGGTGGGATCGTTGTTGTTTGTGGCGCCTGCCTGATTATTTTACAACCGCAAGGTTTGGTGCGTTAAATAAACATCAGCATGGTGCAAATGATCAACATGCTGATATTTAGTCCTATAAGTATTAACTTAGTAGATAGCTTGCATGGATTCCACATTCTGCAACAAAGCTTTCATCGTGCGACACCAGTATCACAGCGCCATTAAAAGAGCGGATCGCTTGGGCGAGTAACTCACGAGATTCAATATCGAGATGGTTCTCTGGTTCATCGAGAAGTAACAGCTCAACTGCTTGTTGTTTTAAACCCAATAATGCCACTTTCAAACGTTCTCCACCGCTCAATGTTGTTAAAGGGCTCAGGGCTTTCTCTCTACGGATTTGTAGGTTACCTAATAGGGTACGGGCCTGTTGTTCGGTCAGATTTGAATCTAAACCATATAGATATTCAACGGCAGATAGATTTTCATTGAGTAAAGAAAGATTCTGATCCAGATAGACAACACTGGCTTTGCAATAAATTTCTCCTGCAAGTGGCGGGATTAAGCCTTGAAGGGTTTTGAGTAAAGTGGATTTGCCCGTACCGTTTGCACCACGTAAATGCAATTTTTCACTCGCTGATAGAGCCAGATCAATCGGCTTGGTCTTTGTGTAAACTAGTTGCAATTGCTGGCAACGTAAGATTTCACCTAATTTACCCGTCGTTTGAGTAAACTCAAAAGACTGGGATTTAAAGTGTTCCAGTTGCGTTTGTTTTTGCTGCAGCTCATCTTTTGCATCTGCAAGCTGTTTGCTCTGCTGTTTGCGCAGGTGTGAAAGCGATTGCTCAGACTGTTCTTTCTTGGCATCCAATAAAATAGGAGCCTGAGAACCAGAGGCTCTTAATTTTTCACCTGTTTTTTTACGCTTTTGTGCTTTCATCTGACTCTGATGCTGTTGTTCTTTCAGCTGTTTTAACTCGCGTTTTTCTTGCTGCACTGCATTTGACAATGCTTCGACTTGTCGCTGATGCTGCTGCTGATAGAGTGCATAATTGCCACCGTAGTAATGTAGCCCCAGTTGATTCAAGGCAAAAATACCCTGCACATGAGACAGCAACTGTCGATCATGACTGATCATTAAACCGCCGGTAGGGTGTTGTGCCATTTGCTCAATCAACCATTGTCGTCCCTGAGTATCTAAATGATTACTCGGTTCATCTAGAAGAAGATAATGATCTTTAAGAAGAAATAACCGACAAAGCGCAAGCTTGGTTTTTTGGCCTTCACTCAAATGTTGAGTCGATGTATCCAGTGCAGTAGGTAATCCTGCACTTTCTAGCAGGTGTTGCCATTCGGTGGGTAAATGCCAGAGCTGTTCAACTTGATCATAATCAGAAAATGAAGCCGTACCTTGCTGAATCCGTTCAAAGCACTGATATAAATCTTCAATATCCAATGCTTGAGCAATGGTATGGGCTTGTACACGCTGAAGCTGAGCAAGATGCTGATGTGGGCATTGCCAGTTAATTTGGCCTGAATAAGCGAATTCAGGCGATTGCCCCTGAAGCAGAGACATCAATAGTGATTTACCTTGACCATTACGTCCAATCAACCCGCAAAAATGATTTAAGGGGAGCTGGAATGAGAGCTGATCAAAAATTTTGTGCTGTGCGAATTCAAGCGATAGATTTGAAACGATACATGCCTGCTGAGTCATAAGAAACCTCATAAACAGGATATGCAAAATAGAGAAATATAGATAATTTTAGGAATGTTGCTAAATGATAGATAAGTCTATTTTGCACATCAAAAATAAAAATGGATTTTGATGATAAAAATAGGACTTACTTCATTGGCGTGATCTCGTGTTGCTGTATTTTTCATCTATTCTATGAGTTAAGCGGGCAAAGGTCAAATTTCAGGATTTTGAAGTGCTGATTAAAAAAACATAAAAAATGCTTGTCAAATGCTGAAATAGTGCGTAATTTAATACTTAGACACCGTTTTTTAGATATTTGAAATAAACATGTTAAAGCATACTGTAAACACAAACGCATACTTTTATTTTTGGCAATATTAATCGTTGCCTGATGCGTTTCGGGCAGCAAAAGGGTTGCCCAACCAGTTAATACCTGATCGGCAACACCGATCAGGTTTTTTTATGCTTTAACAATCATCATTTTAGGAGAAATAGCATGTACACATTTAATTATTCATATTTTAGCAAGATCACCTGGTTTTACTTTGCAAAAAAATCAACATCGCTTAGATCACTCTTGCTCAAATAAATGAAAAGGACTGCGAAGAAGGCCAGTCCAAAGGAATTGAAAAATGAATGCTTTAAATACTGCTTTGACACAACCACAAACACACACAAAAGAATCAATGCTTAGCTTGCCATCACAACTCAAAGCGCAGTATCCCTTGTCTGCAACTTTAGCGCAGCAAATTTCAAAACATCGTCAAACGATTCAAAATATTTTATCAGGACAAGATCATCGCCTAATGGTGATTACCGGGCCTTGCTCGATTCATGATCCTGTCGCAGTACTCGAATATGCTGATCGACTGCAACAACTCCAAGAACAAGTCAAAGATCAGATTTTCCTGGTGATGCGTGCCTATATTGAAAAACCACGTACTACAGTGGGCTGGAAGGGTTTTTTATACGATCCCAATTTAGATGGATCATCAGATTTACAACTGGGCCTAGAAAGGTCGCGTGCGCTTTATTTGCAACTGGTGGAAAAAGGCTTGCCGATTGCCAGTGAAATCTTAAGTCCAATGGCTACAGGTTATTTTGATGACTTGCTGGCTTGGGGTGCAATTGGTGCGCGTACCAGCGAATCACAAATTCACCGTGAAATTGCTAGCCACATGCCATACAGCATTGGTTTTAAAAATGGCACCGATGGCTCGATCCAGATCGCCTTAGATGCGATTCAGTCTGCCATGAATGGGCATCAATTCCTCGGTATGACCCAACAAGGTCTGCCTGCGATTCTGCATAGTGCAGGTAATCCATTGCCACATCTGATTTTACGTGGTTCAAATCATGGTACCAATTATGATCTGGCATCAATTCATGCAATGCATTTCAAACATAAGCATTTGCCAGCATTGGTGATTGATTGTAGTCATGGTAATAGTGCTAAAGATCCGCTAAAACAACCCCAAGTCTTGCAGCAAATCATTGCAGAGCGTGCTGAATCGAAAGTACGTGGTGTGATGATTGAGAGTCATCTGGTGGATGGTAATCAAAAAATTTCCTGTGATATGACGTATGGTCAGTCAGTTACTGATGGTTGTCTGGGTTGGGATAAAACAGCACAGGCTTTGCTGGATGTGGCTGAACAAATGCGACATAAAAACTAAAGCTAAAAAAGCCAGTCATCAGACTGGTTTTTTTTATTCAGCTTAATTTAAGCGGCCTGAATGGAATGAGCCGCAAGAAAATGACCAATTTCCTGACTAAACTTTCTTGGTTCAGTAATCAGAGGTGTATGCCCAGAGCGTTCGAAATAAACTGCTGTCGCATTTGACAAGCTCTCTGCGATCAGGGTTTGTCCCACTTCAGGGTACAGGGTAGATTCACGACCAATAAAGAAGGTGGTCGGGCAATTTAACTGGCGAATTGCATCGCGATAATCTTCATCATGGTTAAGATAGTTTTCTACATACCAAAGCAAGTAATCCAGACGTTGAATCGGGAGTAAATACTTTTGTAGGAAAGGACGATTGAGCGCCAGTTTGAAAATTTTCGGACTATAGTTATTACTGCCTTGTAGCTCAATAAAGGCGCCCCATAAGCTCACTAGCTTATAGCGAATATCATTCGGTAAATCTTCAAGCTTCTGTGCGTATTTATACTCCAGCAACAAGGTTTGAATATCGAGCAGGAGGCTTTTAAATTGCGGATGCTTTTCACCAAATAAGCCATATTGCCAAGAGTCATCGACAGAGATCTTTGGCGTTTGGTCAATATGTAAATATGCTTTGAGTTTCTTGGCCAAATTACTATGCTTCATGCCATGCATGGCTGTGGTCGCCCCCATGGAATAGCCCATCAGGATGAACTGATCCAGTTTTAATTGCTCAATGAGACTATTTACATCATTCCAGTGGCTCGAAATTGCATCCAGATCCGGAATCGCACAATGTTTTGAACCGCCAAAACCGCGCCAGTCTGGAATGATAAATTCATATTGTTTGCGATTGGCAAATAAGAAAGGCAGCCATTGCCAGCTTTGCATGCCCAGACCTGACAACACCAGCACAGGTTCACCTTCACCGACACGTCGTACAAATAATTTTTCCTGATCCGGCATGCTATAAAATGGCATTATTGTTCTCCAGTCTCGTTTGCTTCCTCAAACTTTCTCAATTGAGGGATCATCTGTTCCAACCATTTTATCCATTCACTTTCTGTAATGATACCAAGTTCAAGAATCATTTTATGGATGAACAGTACACGGTTGGTGGGTTCGCTATTGTCAAAATCTTTAGCATGAATGGCTTGATAAAGGCTTAATTTTTCCTTATGAAGCGATAGATGGCGTTCCAGCTCCGGCAAAATGCTATTGCCGCCCAGTTGAGCTTCAGCCCTTAACCTGACCATAAGATCATCGCGTAATTGTGCAGGTTCGCTTTGCTGTTCAATCCATGCAGCCAGTTGTATTCTACCCAGTTGTTCCACTTGATAGGTCTTTTTTCGGCTATTTGCAGCTTGTTCTTCTAATGTCGAAATCCATCCTTTTTTCAGCATACCATTGAGTTCACGATAGATTTGCTGATGAGTCGCATTCCAAAAGAAGCCCATTGAACGGTCAAAGCGACGAGCCAATTCAAAACCTGTGCTTGGCTTCTCTAATAGGCTGGTCAATAAAACATGGGCGAGTGACATGATGTTCCATAATAAAAAAATGACTCATCAGAATTATGCAATATGTTGCATAAAAATCAAATCTTGTTTATAACTTTATGCAACAAGTTGCATTAGCAAGCAGAATGCGAGCCAAAGGAGAAAACATGTCAGCTTATCCACATTTATTAAAGCCACTTGATTTAGGCTTTACCACTTTAAAAAACCGTGTGCTTATGGGGTCTATGCATGTTGGCCTGGAAGAAGCACCTCAAGGTTATGAGCGTATGGCTGCATTCTATGCGGAACGTGCCAAAGGGGATGTTGGATTAATTGTCACTGGTGGAATCTCGCCAAACGATGCTGGCCTGACTTTCGCGCATGCGTCTAAGCTCGATAGTATTGCCGAAGCAGACAAACATAAAGTGATTACCCAGGCTGTGCATGAAGCGGGCGGTAAGATTGCCATGCAGATTTTGCATACTGGCCGTTATTCTTATCAGCCTGAGATTGTGGCACCATCTGCGATTCAGGCGCCAATTAACCCGATTAAACCCAAAGCCCTCACTTCAGCCGAAGTGCAGCAAACGATTGATGACTTTGCCAACTGCGCCAAGCTTGCACAATATGCAGGCTATGATGGGGTTGAAATCATGGGCTCGGAAGGTTATCTGATCAATGAATTTATTGCGGCCCGTACCAACCATCGTGATGACGAATGGGGCGGTAGCTATGAAAACCGTATTCGTTTCCCGATTGAAATCGTAAAGCGGACCCGTGCGTTGGTTGGTGAGAACTTCATCATTATTTATCGCTTGTCGATGCTGGATCTGGTTGAAGGTGGTTCAACGCTGGAAGAAGTGATTCAACTGGCAAAAGAAATTGAAAAAGCCGGTGCAACCATTATCAATACAGGGATTGGCTGGCACGAAGCGCGTATTCCCACCATTGCAACCAAAGTACCGCGTGCAGCATTTACATGGGTGACTGAAAAGCTCAAAGGTGAAGTTTCAGTTCCTTTGATTACTTCAAACCGTATCAATACGCCTGAAATGGCGGAACATGTATTGGCCTCTGGTCATGCCGATATGGTGTCTATGGCACGTCCAATGCTGGCCGATCCTGAGTTTGTATTGAAGGCCAGTGAAGGTCGTAGCGATGAGATCAATACCTGTATCGGTTGTAACCAAGCCTGTTTAGATCATATCTTCTCTATGAAGATTGCGACATGTTTAGTCAACCCGCGTGCGTGTTATGAAACAGAACTAATTTTTAAAGAAACCCATGCAGTCAAAAATATTGCCGTGATTGGTGCTGGTCCAGCAGGTTTGAGCTTTGCGGTGTATGCGGCTAGTCGTGGTCATAAAGTGAAAGTCTTTGATGCCAGCAACCAGATTGGTGGTCAATTCAATATCGCCAAAACTATTCCGGGTAAAGAAGAATTCTACGAGACATTACGCTATTTCAAACGCCAGATTGAATTACAGCCGAATATTGAGTTGGTACTGAATCATACGGCCACTTATGAAGAGCTAAGCCAGGCCAACTATGATGATATCGTGGTTGCAACAGGTGTGACTCCACGTCAATTACAATTCGAAGGTATTGATCATCCTAAAGTGTTGAGCTATATCCAGGTCTTAAAAGAGCGCGTACCTGTTGGTAAGCGTGTTGCCATTATTGGTGCGGGGGGTATTGGTTTTGATACTGCAGAATACTTAACCCACGAAGGGGATAGTGGCAGCTTAAACCCTGAAAAGTTCTATGCAGAGTGGGGAATTGACACAACTTACCAGCATGTCGGCGGATTAAAAGCAGCTGAGTTGGAAAAGTCAGAACGTGAAATTTACTTATTACAACGTAAGACAGCATCTGTTGGCGCTGGTTTAGGTAAAACTACGGGCTGGATTCACCGTACGGGCTTAAAACATCGTGATGTGAAAATGATTGCAGGAGCAAGCTACGACAAGGTTGACGAACAAGGTCTACATATTACCGTCGATGGTCAGAGCAGGGTACTTGAAGTGGATAATGTGGTGATTTGTGCGGGTCAGGAATCTTATACTGCAATGTTCGATCAACTTAAAGCCGATGGTAAAAATGTTCATCTGATTGGGGGCGCGAAAGAAGCAGGTGAGCTGGATGCCAAACGTGCAATTCGTCAAGGTGCTGAATTAGCAGCCGTTTTATAAGGTGGAAATGAGCATTTTCTCCTGAGAGGAAGTGCTCATTAACTTTTAGATATGAAGGAAAAATAACAATGACACTTGAAACAACAAAACAAGCCTTAGCAATCTGGCATGACATGATCAAAGCTGGCGATTTGTCTGCGTTGAATGACTTGCTCGCAGAAGATGTGGTATTTCGCTCACCGGTTGCTTATAAACCTTATGAAGGCAAACATGTGGTCTTTTTTATTTTGACCAATGTGATTCAGGTATTTGAGAACTTCACTTATCACCGTGAATTTTATACTGAAGATGGTGAGAATGTAGTGCTGGAATTTAGTGCCAATGTCAGCGGGAAATCGCTCAAGGGCATTGATATGATTCGTTTTAATGCGCAAGGAAAAATCATTGATTTTGAAGTCATGATCCGTCCGATGAGTGGTTTGGCAGCATTGGCAGAAAAGATGGGCGCAAGATTTGCCAAGTATCAACCCAACTAAAGCGCTAAAAATAGCCTAAGTAACATAAAGAGATTTAAAATGTGGTTAAAACTTTCAACTTTGGCTTTATTGCCTGTATTACTCATTCAGGGTACGAAAGTTCGTAAAAATACACCACGACTTTTAGAGGCCGATGGCGCGCGCGAAGGTATTATTGGCCAAGGCAAGCCATTGTCTCTGCTGATTCTCGGAGATTCAGCCGCTGCTGGCGTGGGAGTGGAAACCCAACAGCAGGCTTTATCGGGCGCCATCATTTCCGAGTTGCAAAATGAATATCGCTTACAATGGAAACTGCAAGCAAAAACAGGCGATACCACTGCACAAGTTTACCAAACAGTACAACAGTTAGATCAGCAATGTTATGATGTAATCGTCACCTCAATGGGTGTCAATGACGTCACCAAACTGACTTCGGCAAAGTCTTGGTTGAAACAGCAAAAACAACTTTTTAGTTATATCCAACAACAGTTTCAGCCCAAGCTTATTATTGTGTCTGGTGTACCACCGATGCAGCATTTTCCAGCCTTGCCGAATCCTTTGGCCTGGTTATTTGGACAATATGCAGAACAGATGAATCAAGTATTACAACAATGGCTGGCGCCGCAGCCACAATTTCATTTCATTCAATATGATGTAGAAACTTTTCAGGCGATGAATCTGCCAATGGCCAGCGATGGTTTTCATCCTGGCAAAGAAATTTATGCCATCTGGGGACAACAGGTTGCTACTTTAGTGCGACAAACATTTACTCATCATTAGAGGCGGTACTAGATATGGGTATATCAGCTTTAGATAAAATCAAAGTTTTAGGTTCAGAACTTTTTGATACAGTGCTCGGTGCCGAACAACCGAAAATGTATTATGACCCTAAAGGGAAAATTAAAGATGTTCTGGAAAAATTACCGCAATTAAAGCAAAAATATCGTCCAACACCGTGGCTGAGCAATACCCATCTCCATCTTCTGTATTTTGATGTGATTCGTAAAAAGATGGTCAAACTTGAATATGATCGAATCGAGCAATTGCACATGCAGGATGGTGGGGTAACGGCAATTGCATGGTATGGCTATGATTTACCGGCAGATACGCCGACGGTTGTGATCATGCATACCATTACTGGGACACCTGAGAGTATGCGCGAACTGGTCAAAGACTTGCATGAATATACCGGATGGAGAATTGCGCTGTGTTTGCGCCGTGGTCATGCGGGGTTACCGATGCCTGTGCCACGCATTTCACTATTTGGTTCGACCAGTGATTTAAAAGAGCAACTGGCGCATATTCAAAGCTTGTTTCCGGACTCAGACTTATATGCCGTTGGTTCTTCTGCGGGTACCGGTTTGTTAGTGCGCTATCTAGGTGAACAAGGTGCAGATACACCGTTCAAAGCTGCATTTGCAATGTGTCCAGGCTATAACACAGAAATTGGCTTTAAGAATGTCCATCCGTTTTATAGCAAGATGATGACCAAGAAGCTGTTTAAATACTTCATTTATCCCTATCAGAACACATGGACACAGCTTGCATCTATAGAAAAAGTGCTTGCCACAACCAGCCTGGAAGAGTTTGAGAAAGAATATTTTGAAATGGCAGGATTTCAGGATTATCAAAGTTATTGTCAGGCCATCAACCCGATCTATGTATTTGAAAATGTCAAAATTCCATTGATGATTTTGAATGCCGAAGATGATCCAGTATGCTCAATCAAGAATCTGGAGCCGTATAAAGAAGCCATTCAGCAGATGGAAAATATAGCAGTAGTCACGACCAAGAAGGGCAGCCACTGCGGTTTTTATGAAACGTTGAGTGTGAAATCCTGGGCTTCACGTTTGATGGCTGACTTCTTTAAGAACTATTAATGTTATAGAGATAAAAAAGCCATGAGCTGCAATTGAGTCAGCTCATGGCTTTTTACAGCAAGCGATTAAAACATTAGTTGTTTAATGCAGGCGTAGCAGCAGCAATCGCGGCGGCAACAGCATCATCTTCACTTTGAGCTGGTGTAGATGATTTTGGAGCTTTTGCCGTTGGTTCAGCTTTAGGCTGCTCTACTTTCGCTGGTTTTGGTTCAGCTTTTACAGATTGCTCAGCTTTAGGCTGTTCTGTCTTAGCCGGTTTTGGTTGTTCAGTACGTGGCGTCTCGGTTGCAGCAGGTGTTTCAGTCTGAGCAGGGCGGATTTCACGACGAATTTCAGTGGTGGTATTTTCAGTTTGTTCACGCGTTGTTTCAACAGCAGCCGCAGGAGCTTCTTGCTTATCAACACTTTCTAGCGATTCAAACTCCTGAATTTTTTCAGGTTCAGGTTGTGGCTGAGTTTGAGTTTCAGTCGTGGTCTGGTCTTGCTGCTCTTCGTTTTTAGGTTCTTCTTTTTTCACGCACGCAGTTAATAAAAGACCAGTCGCCAGTGCTGCACAAATTAAAAGTTTTTTATTTGCCATTGCTAAAACAACATATTGAATAAGGACAGCCGCAATTATAACAGTAAAAGTAAGTGAAGAAATCCCCATGCTTTGTTGAGTTTGTTTATATTTTATAATTGCTTGCAAATTGTCGTCAGCCGAATGGTTCATTTGTAGGAATTGAAAAACAGATTTTTAACGGCGTTGAGGACAAATTTGCACGATGAAACGTAATTTAAGGATGAAAAATCGACAAATCCCGTAAATTTTTATCGAAAATGCTGATAGAATAACCAGTTGTTTATAGTTCTTTGAATTGATGCGGTTTGACTTTGCTTTATAGGGGCAGAGTACAGTAAAATTGCCCAACATTGTAGGCCGATTTCGGCTCGATTGTACGAGAAACTCAATGACCCATTTTATTTTTGTCACTGGTGGTGTGGTTTCATCACTAGGTAAAGGTATTTCTGCTGCTTCTGTTGCTGCACTTTTGGAAGCTCGTGGCTTAAAAGTCACTATGGTAAAAATGGATCCATACATTAATGTCGATCCAGGTACCATGAGTCCATTTCAGCATGGTGAAGTTTTCGTCACAGAGGATGGTGCTGAAACTGACTTAGATTTGGGATATTACGAACGTTTCTTACGTCGTGCGAAAATGACCAAACTGAATAACTTTACCAGCGGTCGTGTATATCAGGACGTTTTAAACAAAGAACGTCGTGGTGACTACCTTGGTGGTACGGTTCAAGTTATTCCACATATTACCGATAACATTAAAGAACGCGTACTTCGCGCAGGTGAAGGGTACGACGTTGCAATCGTTGAGATTGGTGGGACTGTTGGTGATATCGAATCACTTCCATTTATGGAATCAGTCCGTCAGCTTATGGTTGAGTTGGGTCATAAACGCACAATGCTGATGCATTTGACCTTGTTACCATATATCAAATCTGCTGCGGAATTGAAAACCAAGCCAACCCAGCATTCTGTGAAAGAACTTCTTTCAATCGGTATTCAGCCAGATATCCTGATCTGCCGTACTGAATACGACGTCGATGTTGATACGAAACGTAAAATTGCATTGTTCACCAATGTTGAAGCGCGTGCCGTTGTGGTATGTAAAGATGCTAAAACCATTTATCAAATTCCACGTACATTCTACGAACAGAATGTTGATGACTTGATTTGCGAACGTTTTGGTTTCAATGATCTTCCAGAAGCAAATCTTGAAGATTGGGATAATGTGGTTGAAGCATTACTGAACCCAGAATATACCGTACGTGTTGCAATGGTCGGTAAATATGTAGAACTTCCAGATGCTTATAAATCTGTAAACGAAGCACTTCTACATGCAGGTATCCAGAACCGCGTTAAAGTTCAGATTGATTATGTCAATGCTGAAGAGCTTGAACAGCAAGACATTAGTGTTTTAAGTACAGCTGATGCGATCTTGGTCCCTGGTGGTTTTGGTGAGCGCGGTACTGAAGGCAAAATGAAAGCCATTCAGTATGCACGTGAAAACAAGATTCCATTCCTTGGCATCTGTTTAGGTATGCAATTGGCCGTGATTGAATATGCACGTAACGTTGCAGCGATGCCAGAAGCAAGTTCAACTGAATTTAACCGTTCAACTAAATATCCACTCATTGGTTTAATCACTGAATGGTTAGATGAACGTGGTGAATTACAGCAACGTAGCCTTGAGTCTGACTTGGGCGGTACCATGCGTTTAGGTGCACAAAAATCAGAACTGGTTGAAGGCACTAAAACACGTGAAGTCTATGGCAAAGCTGAAATTACTGAACGTCATCGCCATCGTTATGAAATGAACGATCGTTTTATCCCGGCACTTGAACAAGCTGGTATGAAAATTTCAGGTTATTCATCAGTACAACATTTAGTTGAAACTGTAGAAATTCCTGAACATCCTTGGTTTATTGCTGTACAATTCCACCCGGAATTTACAAGTTCACCACGTGATGGACACCCATTATTTGCTAGTTTTATCGGGGCTGCTAAAAATCAGCACCAAAAGTAAATACTGAGTTTTAAATAAACTGGGATAGTTTAAATGTCACAATTAAAACCACAAGAAGTTGTACGTTTAGGCGATATACAAATGGCAAATCATTTGCCATTTGTATTATTTGGCGGAATGAACGTACTTGAATCGAAAGATTTAGCATTTGAAATTGCTGAAACGTATGTTGATATTTGCAATCGCTTAGATATTCCTTACGTGTTCAAGGCAAGCTTTGACAAGGCAAATCGTTCGAGCTTGAATTCATTCCGTGGCCCCGGTCTGGAAAAGGGCATCGAATGGTTGGCAGATATTAAAAAGCATTTTAATGTGCCAATCATTACCGATGTCCATGAACCTTACCAGGCAGCGCCTGTTGCTGAAGTTGCAGACATTATCCAGCTTCCTGCCTTCCTTAGTCGTCAGACTGACCTTGTTGAAGCAATGGCAAAAACCCAAGCCATTATCAATATCAAAAAAGCACAGTTCTTAGCGCCACATGAAATGCGTCATATCTTGCATAAATGTCTGGAAGCCGGGAATGACAAACTCATTCTTTGTGAACGTGGCTCTGCATTTGGCTACAACAACCTGATTGTAGATATGCTTGGCTTTGACACCATGAAAGAAATGAATGTGCCAGTATTCTTTGATGTAACCCATGCTTTACAAACACCAGGCGGACGTGCTGATTCTGCGGGTGGCCGTCGTGCGCAAATCACAACCTTAGCACGTTCGGGTATGGCAACCGGTTTAGCAGGTTTATTCCTGGAAGCGCATCCGGAACCGGAAATTGCAAAATGTGATGGACCATGTGCATTGCGTTTATCTCAGCTTGAGCCATTCTTGGCACAATTAAAAGAATTGGATACTTTAGTTAAAGGATTCAAAAAGTTAGACACCCACTGATGCAATAATCTGCATCTTGTTTTTCATTCAACAGAGGAATTGTTCATGAGCCAAATCGTTGACATCCGTGCACGTGAAATTTTGGACTCTCGTGGTAACCCAACCATCGAAGCAGACGTTATTTTAGAATCTGGTGTTGTTGGTCGTGCATGTGCACCATCTGGTGCTTCAACTGGTTCTCGTGAAGCTTTAGAACTTCGTGATGGCGATAAAGCACGTTATTTGGGTAAAGGTGTTAAAACTGCGGTTAATAACGTAAATACGATTATCCGTGACGCTTTAGTGGGCAAATCAGTATTTGAACAAAAAGACATCGATAATACGATGATCGAACTTGATGGTACTGAAAACAAAGAAAAATTAGGTGCTAACGCAACTTTAGCTGTGTCATTGGCTGCTGCTCGCGCTGCTGCTGAAGAAAAGAAAATTCCTCTTTTCCAATACATCGCAGATCTTCGTGGTCAAACGACTTTGACGATGCCTGTACCAATGATGAATATCATCAATGGTGGTTCGCATGCAGACAACAATGTTGATATTCAAGAGTTCATGATTGAGCCTGTGGGTTTCACATCATTTGCTGAAGCATTACGTGCAGGTGCAGAAATCTTCCATTCGCTTAAATCAGTTTTAAACAAAAAAGGTTTAAACACTGCTGTAGGTGATGAAGGTGGTTTTGCGCCAAACTTGCGTTCAAACGAAGAAGCAATCACTGTTATTCTTGAAGCGATTGGTCAAACGGGTTACAAAGCTGGTTCTGATATCATGCTGGCACTTGACTGTGCTTCTTCAGAATTCTACAAAAATGGTCAATATGTCCTTGCGGGGGAAGGCAATAAAGCATTCACAAGCAACCAGTTCTCTGATTATTTAGCTGGTCTTGTAAACCAGTACCCAATCATTTCGATTGAAGATGGTCTGGATGAATCTGACTGGGAAGGCTGGAGCTACTTAACATCAATCCTGGGTGACAAAATCCAGTTGGTTGGTGACGATTTATTCGTAACCAATCCTAAGATTTTACAACGTGGTATTAATGAGAAAGTCGGTAATTCGATTCTGATCAAATACAACCAGATTGGTACATTGACTGAAACTTTAGATGCAATCTACCTTGCGAAAGCAAATGGCTATAGCACTGTAATTTCACACCGTTCAGGTGAAACTGAAGATTCAACAATTGCTGACTTGGCAGTTGGTACAGCAGCGGGTCAAATCAAGACTGGTTCTCTCTGCCGTTCTGACCGTGTCGCGAAATATAACCAATTGCTTCGTATTGAAGAGTTAACGAAAGCAGCTTACCGCGGTAAAGCTGAATTCAAAGGTCTAAAATAAGGTCAAATAATCTATGTTGAAAACTTCTGATCATCTTTCTTTACAAAAGAGAGAAACTCTGCAAATTCATAATCCTATAGAATTCGCAGATGATCTTCCTTTCAGAAGGATGTAGGGGCTTTTTCATGTTAGAGATATTTCGATCGACCTCGAGTAAATTGATTCTGTTGCTTGCAGTCGTTTTGGTTGCAAGCTTACAGTACCAATTCTGGTTAGGTGAGGGTGGTTATTTCCCTCACCAAGCCTTAACTCAGCAAATTAGTCAGCAAGCTGAAATTAATACTGAGTTAAAAGAACGTAACCGTATTTTGGCAGCCGAAGTATTTGATTTGAAAAATGGCAGCGAAGCGATTGAAGAGCATGCCCGTCTAGACTTAGGTTTAATTAAGCCAAATGAAACCTTTGTACAAATGAGTACAATTAGTACCCATTACAAACCGATTTATATTGATCCAAACGCAAAAGAAGATACGGCAACCAATGAAAACCCAGACTAAGCTGTGGGCGGTTGTACCAGCAGCGGGATCGGGCAGTCGTTTTTCCAAAACCGAATTAAAACAATATCAGTATATTCAAAATCATACTGTGCTTGAGCATACCGTTAATCGCCTTCATACACTTGATCTGGCCGGATGTGTACTGGCCATTGGTGAGCAAGATCATTTTGCCGCGACACTAGCATTTCTACATAAAGATAAACTGCATTTTTGTGAAGGTGGTGCAGAGCGTGTGCATTCTGTTTTAAATGCTTTGATGTATTTATCTAAAATCGCAGATGAAAATGACTGGGTACTGGTTCATGATGCGGCACGTCCGTGTGTAACGACAGATTGTTTAACCCGTCTGGTTGAATCTGCACAGCATTCAAATCAAAGTTCAATTCTGGCCATTCCTGTTCGTGATACCTTAAAGCAGGTTGCACAGCAAAATCTGATTGATAAAACGGTAAGCCGTGAACTGTTATGGCAAGCCCAAACTCCGCAAATGGCGAGATTGGGGGCACTAAAAAATGCTATTGAGCAGGCCTTGGCTGATCATATTGTGATAACAGATGAAGCCAGTGCTTTGGAATATACACAGCAACCTGTGCAAGTGGTACAGGGAAGATCGGATAATATTAAAATCACCTATGCCGATGATCTGGAACTAGCACGACTGATTCTACAATCTCAAAACCCATCTTAGATTTTAATTTTTTTAGCTAAAAGGCAGAGTTAAGATGCTCTTTTTATAAATAGCCTAAGTAAACTTAAGTGAAGTTTACTGTTTTTTTACATTAACCTAAATGACAAAAAACTGACGATTTGTTAAATTTGAATAACATACTTAACAATGGATCAATAAATGAAAAAATTATTACTTGCGGGCCTTTTTACTTTTTCTTTAGTGGGCTGTGCAACGACTCCTCAACAACCACAAGAGACTGCTCAAGAAACGATTCGTTATTCTACCAGTCCATGCTTTGGCGCATGTCCAATCTATTCTGTTGAGATTACTCCTGAAGGCGCTGTTCATTTTGATGGTAAACAGTATACCAAGGTGACTGGAACTCAGGATTTAAAAGTTGATCCTTCTGTTTATAAAAAGCTTCAGCAAGAGCTTCAAACTTATCGTCCTGCCACAGGTGCAAGTGTTAAAACCACCGGTTGTGCAGAAACTGCAACTGACCAGCAAAGTGCATATTTTGCATGGAAACAAGCGGACGGTACGGTAACAAAGCTGAGCCATTACACCGGCTGTATTTCACCGGCAAATGCTGAGTTGAACAAAGTAATTGAAAAATTACCTAAATTAATCGGTATTGAAGACTTAGTACGTTAAGCTGGTTTTTGGCTTAATTAAAAGGCTTGATTACTTAAAGTAGTTAAGCCTTTTTTTATAAAGTAAATTAATTGCTTTAATTAATTTCATAAATAATATATTATAAAAACATATAATGATTTTATGGTGACGCATGTCTGGCATTGTCTTGGCGCTCCTTGGTGGGGCTCTTATTGGTCTGGCTGTTGTTGGCTATTTGTATGTAAATGGCCGAATTGCTGGCATCAGTGGTTTAATTTCACAAATTTTGCATCCTCAATCTTTTGTCGGAAGTTCTGCTTTCTGGTTTTTACTGGGACTCATGAGTACACCTTTCATTTATCAACTATTTTTAAAACCAGAGATTGATTTGAATTCTTCTCCTGTTGTGTTGATGGTAGCAGGTTTACTGGTGGGCTTTGGTACACGTTTAGGTTCCGGTTGTACCAGCGGTCATGGAATTTGTGGAATTAGCCGTTTATCTCTGCGTTCAATGATTGCAACTATGACCTTTATGTTGGCAGGAATGTTAACTGTTTATGTCTTACGCCATCTATTCGGAGCAATATAATGAAAAACTTATTTGCCTTTATCTTTGGCAGTATATTTGCATTAGGTTTGATTGTTTCCGGCATGTCTAATCCAGCAAAAGTATTAAGTTTTTTAGATATCTTTGGTGATTGGGATATCAGTTTAATGTTTGTAATGATTGGTGCAATTGCTGTGGCATTCATTCCCTTTCAAAAAGCAATCCGTCATCCTAGAACAATCTCGGGCGAAACCATCGCCTTACCTCAAAATCGCCAGCTTGATAAAAAGCTTATTGTCGGCGCTGTACTATTTGGAATCGGCTGGGGAATTGCAGGGATCTGCCCGGCACCCGCGATCACCTTGATCGGGCTGGGTTATACCCAAATCTGGTATTTCATTATTGCCATGTTAATCGGTATGTCTATTCATCAGCTTTGGGCTAAATCGCGAGGAGAGTAGCAATGTCAAATCCATTAGTAAAAGCTTTTTTTGATAACGATAGTCATACCTTTAGCTATGTTGTGACTGATCCAGAAACTCTCCATTGTGCAATTATCGATAGTGTACTGGATTATGATGCAGCTTCTGCGACAACTTCTACTACACATGCGGATGAAATCATTGGGTATATTCAAAATAATAGCTTAAAAATAGAATGGATACTGGAAACGCACGTACATGCGGACCATTTAACCGCTTCGCAATATTTAAAGTCACAACTTGGTGGAAAGATTGCCATGAGTGAGAAAATTGCAGTGGTTCAGGAGACTTTCAGTGCGATCTATCATCTTGATATAAAGTATTTTAATTCCAAACAAATATTTGATCATCTATTTAAGGATAATGAATCTTTCAAGATCGGGCAGTTAGAAGCATACAATATTCCAACGCCAGGTCATACACCGGCATGCTTGAGCTATGTGATAGGAGATGCCGTTTTTATCGGTGATACCCTGTTCATGCCTGATTATGGTACAGCACGTTGTGATTTCCCTAAAGGCAGTGCAGACCAGTTATTTGATTCGATACAAAAACTTTATCAATTACCTGAACAGACCCGGGTTTTTCTTTGTCATGACTATAAACCAGAAGGGCGCGAAGAATATATTTGCGAAACCAGTATTCAAGCACAAAAACAGTCCAATATTCATTTAAATGCCAACACCCGGAAACAGGAGTTTGTGCGTAAGCGGCAGGAGCGTGATGCAACTTTATCGATGCCCAAGCTAATTTTACCTGCGATTCAGATCAACATGGATGCAGGGCGTTTTCCTGAACCAGAAGCCAATGGAATTCGTTATTTAAAACTTCCTTTAAATTATTTCAAATCCTGATGCATTGAAACTGTGGCAAAGTATTGCCATCTTGATATTTAGACTCAAAATAGCCTAAGCAAGTATAAAGATTTAAAAAGCAGCACAAGCAATCGTCAATGAAAAACAAAACAAAAATTTTGTACTTTATGAAAAGGCTATGTTAAAACTAGCTCTTATTTTGGAACTCGTAGCAGTTAGGATATAAAAAATGACCACCATCTATTTAGTCAGACATGGCCAGGCTTCATTTGGCAAAACTAATTATGATGAGCTGTCAGAAAATGGTGAAGCACAAGCCAAACTTTTGGGTCAATATTTTAAGAATATTTTTACTGAACAGCCTTTTATCGTCTCAGGCAGTATGAAACGTCACCAGCAAACCACACAAATCTCTTTGCGCGAATTTTTTCCTGAAGCGTTGTATAAAACAGATGGTTTATGGAATGAGTTTAATCATCAGCAGGTCTTTTCATTGTATGAACCGAGATTTTCCCAGCCAGAAGTATTAAAGCAGGATATCTTTAAAGAGGTCGACCCTAGAGCTTATCTGGCACAAATCTTTGATAAGGCGATTGAGCGCTGGGCTGATGAAGCGTTTCATCATGAATACGATGAATCATGGCCTATTTTTAAAACCAGAGTAGATCAGGCCTTACAGAATTTATGTATAGAATTGGCAGAACAGCAGCCTAAAGAAGCGATCGTATATACGTCTGGTGGTGTAATTTCTGTGATTATCGGAAAATTACTTGAGCTAAGTGTACAGCGTACTTTTGCACTCAGCTGGTCGATTGCCAATACGAGTGTGACAACATTAAAATTGAATAATGGTCAACTTCAACTCATCAGCATGAATGAACATCAATTTATTAAATCAAAAAATCCGGACTTGTTAACCTGGCTCTAAACAAGAGCTAGGTATCATATTAATTCTGTATTTAAGGTAATCATCATCAGAAGCAATAGAAAGACTAGGGCACTGAGAAAAAATATATTTCACATAATTTAAAAATTTTAAATACTTGCTCAGCTATAATTTTTACTTGATAAACAAAGAATCTAATTTATTCATTTATATTAAAAAAGGAAAAAATATGTCTCAACATAACTTTAATTTATCTAATCATTTTAAATTGGGTATTTTTGCCTTTAACTGTTCAGGTGGTCTCACTGCTTCTATGCTGGAAGATGGCTGGGATGCCAGTTGGGCCAAAAATCTGGAACTGGCACAAATGGCGGATGAAGCCGGGATTGATTTTCTTTTATCCGCTGCGCGATTTATCGGACACGGCGGCAAAAAGGACTTTCATGGTACCGTGCTGGAAACTGTGACCTGGACTTCAGCTTTATTAGCCAAAACCAATAATATTCATGTATTTGCGACATTACATACGGTACTAAATCATCCCGTCGTAGTCGCTAAGCAAATTTCGACCATGGCCCAAATCAGCGGAAATCGGGTTGGATTGAATATCGTGGCTGGTTGGGATAAACCAGAATACGATGCAATGGGATTGCAATTACCCGATGATCATGCGACCCGATATGAGTATGCCGATGAGTGGTGCGAACTGGTTAAAAAAATCTGGCACAGTTCTGAGCCATTTAACTGGGATGGAAAATTCTTTCAAACCAAAGGAACCTATGGCAAGCCGAATCTGATACCGGCCCCACCGTTATTTAATGCAGCAGGTTCGAAAGAGGGCCGAGAGTTTGCAGTTAAAAATTCAGATTTTTTGTTCACTCCTGCATCCGATCTTGAACGTTCCGTGATGGAAATTAAACAGCTTCAGAAAGAAGCCGAAGCACTTGATAGAAATATTAAAGTATTAACTTTTTCCCATGTGATTTGTCGTCCTACTAAAGAAGAAGCGCAAGCGGAATGGGATCGACAATTGAATAATGCCGATGAAGCTGCGGTACAACATTTAATTGATACTTTATTCGCATTTTGTAAATCGTTTCCACCTGACTTATTTGAAGGTCTGCGCCAACGAATCGTAGTGGGCCACGGCGGTTACCCGCTGGTAGGGACACCAGAGCAGGTTGCGAACGGATTAATTTCTTTACAACAAACGGGTTTCTCAGGCAGTACCTTATCGTTTTTAAACTATACGCAGGAATTTCCATATTTTAGGGATCAGGTTATGCCAATTTTAAAAGAAAAAGGACTGCTTCGAGCAGCTTGCTGATTTCTGGAGGGACTGGATAGTCTTTGTAGGTAAAGACTATTCAAACGTTAAATACTACTCTTTGTTTAATTTATTTCTATATCAAAAAACAAGCAATTGAATGATTTCTAAGCTTGTTTTTTGATTTTTTATGTTATAAAAATATCTCAATTATTCAACTTGAGAATAAAAAATGTCTGAACAAAAATATCATTGGTACTTGATTGGTTATACTTTTAATGATGCAAGCCATAACGGTAATACCAGAAGTTTCAACATTCAGCTGCCCTTAGAGTCATTTCTGCCGCCTGTATCCAAAACAAAGCTGAATGAACTGAATGCGATTGGAGCCGAATGGATTAAAAAAAGTGATCCTTCAACCCAACCTGTGAACTTGTTTGCCATGTCAATTTGTTATCTGGGGGAGATGACTCAAACTCAGTTTAATGCTTGAATCCTCTAAAATCCATTTTAAATACCCTCTTAATATAGAGGGTATTTTGAAAATATAATAATCTTGTAATATATTCAAATAGTTAACGATTAGATAAGAAGTTTCTATGGGAAGAAAAATGCAATGACAAAGTTAAATACACTCTGTTATCCCACTTTCTATTATTTAAAAAAATAAATCAACTTTATATATTTTTTTAATGACTTCATCTTAGCCTTTTGATAAATTACCTGCATAATAAAGGGGTGTTTCTATGACAAGAATTTTAATTACTTCAATGCTACTGGCTTTGAGTTTTAATGTAACAGCGAATACTGATGATGAGTTAAAAGAACTCGGGATTATCGGGCAAGATTTTAAGTTTATAGACCTTGAACGAGCGACAGAGTATTTTAAAAAATCTACTGAGAACCATTCAAATTCAATAGGTTATAAATCAAACGAGTTGGTGAAAATAACCTCATCTTCAACTACACCATACTATTCCTCAGTCACATTTAGTCCAGCTGCCGACATCTCGGAAACTGAAGAAAAAGATTTGGCTGATTTTATAAGTACCAAGGATAGTTATCAGGTCTGGTGTAAAGAGCTATACAATGCGAAGTATATGGGTGTTAATGATCATAAAGTTGAAGTGTCTTATAAAAATAAAATCGGAGAAACCTTGGGTAGCGTTACTTTGAATAATGAAACTTGTAGATAATATTTTTATTGCTAAGTTAACTTTATGAATAAAATAAATATTTTTGACTTAACATAAAAAAGAATTGAGTTAGTTTTGTTTTTCATCAGAATGTAGTGCGTCTTAATAAAAGATAAATAAAGCATTGCAGTTAAAAATAGAATAACTTCATGATAGTTATTTTATTAGATTAAATGAGACCAGTCACTTATGGCTGGTTTTTTTATTGCTTTAAGAAAGTTGAGACTGGTCTTAAATTTGAAAACTCTGACACCTGATTTTGCATATTTCATCACAGAAAAAAGATGATTAGTCACCTTTTGTCAGCAAGTAAAATTTATTGTTTGATAAAAAAATATTTATGGTTATATTCAAAAAACATATTACTAAATCAGGTAATGTGGAATTTCAGGAAGAAATAAAATGAAAAAAACAGCAACAAAAATTGTAATCGCATCCACTTTAATAAGCTTAACCAACTTAACTTACGCTCAGGAATTTAAACGGTTCTCCGTGTCTGCAGGTTGGTTACATGTTATGCCTCAAGGAAAGGCGAATCCTTTTAATATTCATATCAATGTTAAAAATGGGACTGTGTCTGAAGTTGGCAGTATTTCTACAGCTAGCTTCTTAAATTCAGTTGATCCTAATGCAATCGGAACAGACTTGGGAGGTGAAAAGTTTAATCAGAAAGAATTTCTAGAAATGGCTTTAAATGAACCCGCCTTGGTGGCGATATTGACTGATGGGAAAGGTAATATTCTGCCAGAAGTTGCTGGTACTGCTAATATTTATGGATTAGAAAACTGGCAACAAAATGATGCAGGTCTTGAGGTTGATGATGTCGATACTTTAGGGCTGATGTTTAATTACTACTTGAATGATAAAGTTTCCCTACAACTCATTGGTGGTGTTCCGCCAAAAGTTGATATTAAAGGAAAGGGTGAAATTTCTGCACCTTTGAGCGGATTAGCTGTTTCGCCCAATGAGATCGTCAAGATATTATTCCCGGATGGTATTACCTTAGGTCAATCTATTCCCATAACAAATTTAGGAAATAAATCTAAAGCTGCGACAGTTCGTGCATGGACACCTGCAATTGAAGCCCAATATCAATTTGGTACAAGTGGAGTAGATAAGTTTAGACCCTATGTGGGTGCTGGTCTGATGTATGCACATTTTAACCAGATTAAGCTAAATGAAGGAATTAGGTCTGATTTGATCTCAGCTGGTCATATGATCCAAAATGTATTGGATGGGAAAGGTGGCGCTGCTTTAGATCGAAAAGTATCAAGTGGTGATATGGCAGTTAAAGTAGATGCGGATGATGCAATTGCACCTATTGTTTCCGTTGGCTTTACTTATGATTTTAATGAATCCTGGTATGGCGTAGGCTCAGTTTCATATGCAAAATTGAATAACAAAACCACGATTGATGTCATCAACAAAAATACGGGTAGTAAATTAATACACGCCACAACCAAGATTGATATCGATCCGCTGATTACTTATGTTGGGGTCGGTTATCGATTCTAGAAATTAAAAAAATCAGGTCAAAAGCCATGAAAGCCCTCGACAGAGGGCTTTTTGTTTAATATCGGTTGAGGGCATAAAAAACGATAGATTTTTTAGCTTTAATATTATTAACGAATATATCCATTTTTTAATAATTTTGAGAAAGCTAAATTGTATAGGTGTATGAGCGGATTAACGATATATTGTCCATACGATTTCCACAATGGCATGCCTAAGAGATTAAGTAAAAATGCGATGGTAAATGCGCCAAGCATATCCAGAGGAAAATGTACGCCTAAGTAAATTCTAGACCATGCAACTAACCAGGCCAGGCCTAAAAATATTAAACCGACAGCTCTTTTTGAAAATAACAGTGAAAAAGCAATCGTACTAAAAAAGAGCATATGACTACTCGGAAATGATCCACTTGGTGCATGGTCAATCAGTGTTCTTCCCACTTCCATGACAAAAGGGCGTGGAGAGTAGAAATAGCCAGAAATTATTTTGCCAATAACAAATGCCAATAGGGTAAAAAAAGTTGCTTTTATAATTTGTTTTTTTACATTGAGGCCGCCTTTAAACCAGCAGATAAGAAAAAAGAGAACCACGATATAAAACAAGTCATTTGCTATGAATATAGCCGTTTTAATCGTCCAGTCAGAAGCCACTTCCGGGGCATTTAATGAATGAAATAAACTTAAATTTAAACGCTCTAAAGACATACAATTCACCTAAACAAAACTGGAAAAGTATATCAATTTCGGGGGCTCACTTCGGAAGAGGATTGCTGTGTCTTTGTTAAAAACCGAAATTAGCATGAACGGTCATAGCACTATTTTGATCAGTGTAGTTTCGCCCTGACTCTAAGGAATGAATGAGAGATGAGGCTACTACTATAAATTAGAATGATGCCAAGGTGAGGCTACTACTATAAATTAGAATGATGCCAAGGTTTAGCCAGTGGCATCATTGATAGGATTTAACTTTTGACGGATCAAGGTTGGGTTAAAGTCGTCAGGATAGTTTCGACCTGATTGCGAGAGAGGTTCAGTGTCGATAACGAATAGTATCTATCTTTATAATTGAAGTGAACGTTGTAGATATCGGCATTATTATCTGTCTTTAGTGTTTCTATCGTCATTGGAACATTGTTGATGTTATAGTTCAGACTTTCTTTGTACACCTCAACAATCGAACTATTATTAGGATTCAGGTACATTTCAGTAATTTCCAACTTCTGTTCTCCTTGACCCTCATACAGGCGATACAAAGAGTTGTATTTACCTTCATTAATTGCCCCAGAATACCATTTACCAGTCAGATCCATACCGGGCAATAAATTATCTGTATTGGTTGGTACAAAGTCTAAAGCTTTCTCTTGCTTTAACGCTGCTCTTTTCTTATCGAGATGAGAAAATTCATGCGTAATTTTACCGCCGCTGAAACTGCCATAACGGTTTAAGTTATCAAATTCTTTAGCAAGGGCTTCTTTCTGACTTTTCGGTAAATTTGATTCAGCAAGGGTGATATACAAAACACCATCCGGGTATCTCTGACGTAGAGATTTCAAATCCCGCTCAAAAGATAAAATTGAAGAACGTGTCGAAGGAAGTGCTTGAGTGTTAACTACAGTCTCTCGATCATGATTTAAGCTTTTCATTTCTGTCGAAGCAGTATTTTCCGAAGATATGGCGTCTTGTTTACCATTCCCTAATCTTTGGGTTTCTACAACGCTTTGAGACTGGATAAATAGCACAATAGCTACAAGAGCCACAATGATGAATGCAAGGATCAGAAAAGTTTTTTGTTTATTCATAATATCTTATAAAATTTGACCAATTTTGCCGTTACAGTCTTTTGCTGATGTATATTGTGAAACAGCGCGACCACTGTCTAGAGTTTCATAATGCGTTCCCGAAACATTCCAGAATCTGTTATCTGTTGTTAGGTCTACAAAACCCGCTCTTACCCGATAGCCGTCCGGATTGCTTGAGTGATCGTTACGGATATTCCCGTTAGTTGCTTTTTGATCCGTCTTGGCATACATATTTTTATGTTTACCTGTTAAGGCATCATAAGAAATGGATTCGTTGTACCAGCTATAACCAATTTTTGGAACATAGAATTTACAGTTGCCTCGACTAAATGTTTCGGCAGGAACGGTAGCGGAAAATACACAGGGCGTTGCTACAATTAAGCAGGTTAAAAGAAGTAGGTTTTTTAAAACCATTTATTTTACCTATAATTTATGACGTGATAGAAGGCTTATACTGAATATTGTTTTCCAATTCATCTTATATATTTTTATAAAATGTAAATAAATAAAGTTTTAGAAAATTTTATTAGACCTATTATTTTTATAATACATTGAAAAATATAATAAAACATGTTTTTTTGCTAATCGTGTTTTATTATATCTAATCGCTGAATATTTTTAATTTTTTATGTGAATAGTAGAGTAATTACTTTAAATAATGACTGAATCATGCAGAGAAGGGGAAGCCAGCATAAACAGCGGAGTACCAGTGAAACAGATACATCACGATAAAATAAACAGGAAAAAACCATAACAACTTTTTCCGTTTACTGGTCCAGTATTTATAGCCGTATATCGCACCCAACAGCGGGGAAAGCAACAGCACGGTAAAATATACATAATGAAAGACACTCACGCCATGATCAAGCGGGTAAAACCGCTTGGTCAGTTGAAAGTAAGTCATTTCAGCACATGCTGACAGTATAAATGCGATAACTATGCCTAAGATTGCAAATAAAAATCTCATGGTTTCGCCTTAAAACGTTAGGTAGAGAGTGGACTTCGAAAAAATGAACTTAATCGCTCAAGTTCAAATTTTCGAATATCATTAAAAATGAAAAGAATCAAAGTTTAATTTAATAGTTTGCTGAGTAAGATATTCTTTTCGCTATCAAATCGGGGTATTTCTGCGATATCTCGAGGTAAATAACTTATCTTGCAGTCTTCCATCAATTCATCAGGGATTTCATCCCATTGTGCAAAGGGCTTAGAAGAGATTTTTTCGAAAATGCTGGCTGTAACTTCCTGATTAATTTTATATTCTGTGTTGACCAGACTTTTGGCTTTTCCAATGCTTAAGCCATCCTGAAATCTTTCAACAATTTTTTCGGCCTCAGTGCCCAAAGCGCTACAATATCCCGCCCATTCATCTTCAAGTAAAGTGGGCGTTTTATTGATAAATTCAGCGATTTCTTTTCCTTGCGCATTATAAAAACGCAGTATCTCTCCTTCAAGGCTATAACTTCGTGTTTGTTCAATGACTTTCTGAAATTCCTCAGCAACGCTATAGCTTGCTATCGCTTTGACTTTATGAAAGTTAATAGAATTAAAATGTACTTTTCTGCCATCCCGTATCATTGAAGCAGTGTAATGGTAGGGGTGGGCATAACCCATAATACTTTCCGATCCGATATCAACGCCAATTGTTGGCGCAGGTGCCTGGTTTGTATCCACCATTAAAGATCCTAATTTTTTTAATTGAAATTGATGATTACATAATGAATAGGCTGAATCAGAACATAGTTCATAATTTTCCTCCTCTGTCAGTTCTGCTGCTGTGAGAGGCTGATAGGCTTGCAATAGTTCTGTATCTTTTGTTGAACAGCCGAATAGGGTGGTAAAACATAATAATGGAATGAAAAGTTTGGTCATTAGAATCAAGTGATACAAATATTTTAAAGGCGCAAATCATAGGATTCTTCTTTACCCTCTAAATGAGAAATATTTTCATTTTTTGTAATCAGAAATAGAGTTCAATCGTAGATATTGTTCATTTTCGTAATTCATATAATTTAAAGTTATGATTTTATTGATAAACCAACACTTTAAAATTAACTTCTTCCTTCTGACTCTAAGACTTCAAAAATATTACTTAATCGCTGACTAGGCTCTATTGGATACGTATGAGGTCTTATAAGTATGCGATGGCTGCTAAAGCCTAGGTTAAGCCATTGTATTTTACTCCTCAACTAAATAAATAATAATCATTATTAACTATTGATTGATAACAATTATCATTCATGTTAATTTTTGTTCCGAAATTTTGCTGCTGTGTAACAAGGAATAAAGCAGCAACAAGGATCTCGTACAGCACATTGGTTATTATGGAATTTTCTTATGTACAACTCTCCCTTTAGAAAAGCCTTCAAATTACATCCTTTAACATTTTCTATCGCCTTGGCCATCCCATCTATTGTATTTGCAGAGCCCGTCAATGAAACAACCACCTTGGCGACAATTAAAGTACAAGCACAACAACAAAATCCTGCCATAACAGAGGGATCTGAAAGCTATACGGCGAAAAGTACCAGCACGGCAACAAAACTAAATTTATCACTGCGTGATACGCCACAATCAGTCAAGGTCTTTACCCGAGAGTATCTGGATGATCGTAATATCAATTCTTTTCAGGCATTAACCAATAATATTACTGGCGTTTCAACTTCCCGTACTGATGAACGCCAGTCTGTATTCGCACGTGGTTTTCAGGTGGATTATTATCTAATTGATGGGATGCCGAGTACAACCAATTTAGGCACAGGCGACCTCGATCTCGATATTTATGACCGGATTGAAGTGGTCAAAGGCTCGAGTGGACTGATGACAGGAGCAGGTAATCCTGCAATGGCATTAAATATGGTGCGCAAACATGCCAATGCCAAAGAATTGACAGGTAACTTCAGTACCTCACTTGGTTCGTGGAATCAGTGGAGTAGCACGGCCGATGTTTCTGCACCGCTTAATGCTGACGGTTCATTACGTGGCCGTGTGTTTGTCAAACATTCTGATGAAAAATCTTTTATGGATTTTTATGAGAAAGAACGGAACGTATTTTATGGTGCTGTTGATTATGACTTCAGTGATAAAACCAGCATGTCATTGGGAGCAACCTATCAGGAATTAAATCGTGATGGAATTCGTTGGGGGGGCACACCTGCATTTTATAACGATGGAACACGCACCAATTTTTCAAGAAGCCTTACCGTCACGGCGCCTTGGACGCATTGGGATGTGAATACCACCGCTGTATTTGCTAATTTAAAACAAAATTTGTTCAATGATGTTAATTTCAATATCGCCTATACCTTCCGGAAAGAAGATACCGATTCTTTATTGTTATATACCGGTGGAAAAGTTGATAAAGCCACCAAAACCAGTCCATTAAAAAATGCAGATGGTAAAACCGACAATGTTTCAGTGTACGGGGCAGAAGCGACCAATGAAGAGAACAATATCGATGTTTTTATCAATGCGCCGTTCGAGGTATTTAACCGCCCGCAAGAGATCATCATTGGAGGTTCCTGGAATAAAAATGAAAAAACCAAAGACATTTTTGGCGGATCGAATGCAAAAAGTGAAATTGAAAAATATTTAGGTGGACCGCTTGATTATAACAATATGACACAAGCGCTACTTCGGCCTGTTATTCTGGATGGCAAAAATGCATTGAATGAAACGACGCAAACAGCAGCTTACGTCGCAGGTAAATTTCAAATCCTTGATGCCTTAAAAATTATTGCTGGGGCTCGTTTATCGAACTGGGAATATAAATCTGAAAATGGTGTGGGCAATCGCGAGTTTAATAACGAGTTTACGCCGTATATTGGCGCAATCTACGATTTCGCACGTGATCACTCTGTCTATGCGAGCTATACCGAAATTTTTAAACCTCAAAACCGTAAAGACGTCAATGATCAGTATCTAGATCCAAGTTATGGCAAGAATTACGAAATGGGAATTAAAAGTGAATGGTTCAGTGGACGCTTAAACACGGCATTATCAATATTCCAGATTGAGCAAGCTAACTTTGCAGAAGCAATACCAGGTGAATTTGTGATTCGTAATGGCGTACATACAAACGAGCAGGCTTATCGTGGAGTAGATGGTGTTGAAAGCAAAGGCTTTGAGTTTGAAGCGGATGGTGAAATCAATGACAATTGGGGAGTTAACTTCGGCATTGCTAACTTCGAAGCCAAAGATGCCAAAGGAGTAAAGGTCAATACTACCAACTCTCGGACTACGTCTAACCTGTTTTTAAAATATAAGTTAGATCAATGGAGTGCAGGCTTAGGCTTAAATTATAAGAGTAAATATTATACTGGAACCGGTAGCACACGTATTGAGCAAGATGCCTACGTGCTTGCGAGTGCCATGCTCGGCTATCAGGTCGATAAAAATATTAAATTTCAATTGAATGTCGATAACCTATTTGATGAGAAGTACTATGATGGTATTGGTGCCAATACCATGAACTGGGCAGCACCTCGCAGTGCCACCGTCAGCGTACGTTATAACTTCTAACTCTCCAAATCATTGCACTTTTAAAGCCCTCAATAGAGGGCTTTTTCATGTCACTCAGTTAAATTTAACTTTCCAATGACTCATTCTGCTTCGACTTTTTCTCTTTCCTGCATTGATTTTGTGTAAATGCTATCTGTCCGAAATTTTACCATTTGTTAAAAAATCTAAATATAGTAAAGGAGGGTTAACGGGAACCCTTTTAAATAACTCAAGGAAAAGAAATGAAAATATTAAAAATAGTCGGCGGGAATCTACTCGCCTTCGCAGTTATTGCGGGAACACAGACAGTACATGCAGAATTTAAGCGGTTTTCTGTATCAGCGGGTTGGTTGCATGTCATGCCTCAAGGTAAGGCAAATCCTTTTAATATCAATACTGCAGTTGCGAATGGAACGAGGGCTAAAGTAGGCGCGATTTCTACCACGGCTTTTATGAAATCCATAGATCCAAATGCCACACTGACAACCGGGGAAAATGCCAAGGAAATTCTGGATATGGTATTTAGCCATCCTGTCGATCAGGACGGGAATCCCCAACCATCTATAGGTCAGATATTAGGCCTGGTGGATGAAAATGATATGGTTTCACCTGATATCACCGGTACAGCCACGATAAACGGATTAGGACGGTGGGAAGCACAAGGAACCGGACTTGAGGCTGAAGATGTAGATACTTTGGGACTCATGTTTAATTACTATATTAACGACAATGTGTCCTTACAGTTAATTGGCGGCATACCTCCCAAAGTCGATATTAAGGGCAAAGGAGAAATTAATGCGCCGCTATCCGGTTTTGCAAATCCTGAAGGATTGGCCGCTGGCGTGATTGGAGATAAGTTAGATTTATTACAGGATATTCCAATCACTAATCTTGGCAATAAATCTAAAGCTGCTTCAGTACGTGCCTGGACGCCTGCATTAGAAGCTCAGTATCAATTCGGCAAATCAGGTATAAATAAATTACGGCCATATATTGGTGCTGGAATCATGTATTCACGCTTCACGGATATAAAGCTGAATCATCAAATTCACGGCGATTTAATTGCTGCTGGACATATGATCCAGAATGTTCTGGATGGTCAAGCCGGTGCGGCTCTAGATGGAAAAATTTCTAGTGCAAATCCTTATGTCAAAGTAAAAACTACCGATGCGATTGCACCTATTGTTAGCTTGGGAGCGACCTATGATTTTAATTCAAACTGGTATGCAGTCGGTTCTGTATCTTATGCCAAGTTAAATAATAGGGCGAATATTGATGTAATCGATAAAAATACTGGGAAAAAATTGATTCACGCCTCAACCAAAGTAGATATTGATCCCTTGATTACATTTTTAGGTGTGGGATATCGTTTTTAAATTGCCATTTTGAAATTGACTCGCATCAGTTGCGAGTCAACGT
Source organism: Acinetobacter sp. 'aerobic (ED)' (assembly GCF_904886855.1). NCBI lineage: Bacteria > Pseudomonadati > Pseudomonadota > Gammaproteobacteria > Moraxellales > Moraxellaceae > Acinetobacter > Acinetobacter sp. 'aerobic (ED)'. The sequence continues at coordinate 482,447 of NZ_CAJHGI010000001.1, read as the reverse complement.
GACATGACCGTTTCCATCGTCTCTTGATCATCTTAGCGAAATAGGCAGCCTGATATTTAAAGCTGGATCTGCCCAAACTATATTTTTATAGTGCAATTTGAGTTCGCTATAGAGAGTATTCAGTTATCAAACTTGCTAAATAACTTTACCAAGCTGTACTAGCGGGCAAGAATTCATTCTGGACATACTGAAAGAAAATATCTGGTGACCGGGAAATTACCACAATATGAAGATCAAGATGAATTAGAGCGTCTAGCAGTAGAACAGGAGACTTCACCGCTATAGAGGTAACGGTTTATGGCCAATCATGATAAAAAAATTCTGTTTAATATTCTGACCCAGCATCAGGCCTATTTATATCGTGCCGCTTCACGCTCTGTGAATGAGCTGCTTGGCATCTTTAATGATGAAACGATGGATATGCTGAGCAGATTAAATGGTCTACTCGATGAATTAAATGCTGTTGAAAAGATTGCTGTTGCGGGTGGTCAGTACACCACCGCAAATCTACGTGCGATCCAGAAACTGATCCAGCAATGGTTTAATTCAATTGATATTGCTATATCTGAAAGGTTTACAGTATCAGCCATTTCATTTGCCGGCTATGAAGCCAACTATATGGCCAAACTTTTCGCTCACGCCAAGAAGGCCGATAAAGGCGAACAGCTTTATATAGACGCAAAACATATACCTTTGGCAGGCGGTGCGCTGGTAGATGAACTTTTATCTAAAATTGCTGAAACTGCGCGTCAGAGAGTGGAATATGCAATTCGTGATGGCATGAATACGGGCATGAGCAATTATCAGATCATTAAACGGCTTCGTGGAACCAAACGCTTGAAATATGAGGACGGGCTTTTAAATAGTAGCAGAACGGATATTGAACGTACGGTAAGAACCATACGTAGTCATGTCTCCAATCAGGCTTATTTAAACAGTTTTAAAGAACTGGATATTCAATATATCCGCTTCATCAGTGTACTGGATGGACGAACTTCAAAACTGTGCGCTGCCCTGGATGGTTCAGTCTGGAAAATTAATGATCCAGCAAAACGTATCCCGCCATTACATCCGAATTGTCGGAGTACGTTGGTGCCAGTTGATAAAGATGGGCAACTTATAGGGCAACGCCCTTATGTGATGGATGAGCGTAAACTGAAGGATATTCCTAAACACGAACGCGAGCAGTTGACTGGCCAGTTAGATGCAAATATCACGTTCAAGGAGTTTTTTAACAAAACAGATGACTTCTTTCAAAAAGAATGGCTTGGCCCGAAACGTTATAAGCTCTACAAAGAAGGAAAGTTTGATTTTGATAAATTCTTTGATCCTGAAGGCGAGCTGTATAGCTTGGAGCAATTAAGACTTCTGGATGAACAGACCTTTAAAGTGTTGGGAATTTAAAGCAAATTAAGGTGTTTAAAATGTCAAAATTATCAGTCGTGGAATGTAAGAAACGCAAGCAAGCGTTGGAAAAGGCGCTCACTGTTCAGATTGCAGAATTGGTCAATCAGTTTGAAATTGAGACCGGAGTAAATATTCAAGATATTTACCTGAATTTTACCGATGTGTCTGAGATCGACCGTCCAGATAAATATGTTTTTACCAGTGTCACGGTCAGAACGCAGGAATCTGACTAAGCTGATTAATCAGATTCAAAGTGCTTTTTATCAATCTGGTTAGCTGAAAAAAACGTCACAATGCTGTTTGTTGGCTTATTTTTATGAATTTGAATCTAACTGCGGCTTAAAAAATAAAGCAGCTAATGCACAGACACTAAGTACCAGTCCTAATTGTTGCACCAGACCTGCAAGGCCAAGCATACAACCCAACAGTAAATAATAAGTCAGTCCAAATAAGGCACCTGCTTTACCAGCATGTTCTCGATAATGTCGTAGTGCCTGACTCAAAATATTGGGGATAGCAATGCCATAGGCAACAACAATGCCTGCAACAGGGATTAAAATCCATGCTGTTGTCTGTAAAGCCCAAGCAATAAGGCTAGCAATCAACGCCAGCTTACAGGCCTGAACAACCAGTTTTTCTGGTCTAATCTGGGAGGCGAGCAGTTTTGCATTAATGAAACTACCCATCAGAGCAGAGATTGCCAGTAATAATCCCGTCCATCCAAATGTCTCAGAACTCCAGCCAAGATTGTTAAACAGGAATGGCGCCAGGCTGTAGTAGCTGAAAATCATTGTATTAAGTAGAGCAACCAACATGGCATTTCGCCATAGTGAGGAATCATAAAACATTCTTGTCGCTAATGTTCCTATCCGAATATGGGGTGAATGAACAGGACGGGTTTCAGGGAGCAAAGTAGCGCTGAGAATCAGCAAAAGCAGGGCGAGTAAGGATAAGGCGATAAATACCCCCATATGCCCCCAATGACTCACCAGCCATCCTCCACTAACCAGACCAAACACAGGACTGAGGGCCAGTGCTGCACCCATCAGTGAAAATACACGGGCTAATTTTACCGATTCATAACTATCCCGAAGCATGGTTTGAACGACCACAGATCCTGCTGCCGCGCCAACGGCGGAAATCATACGGACAATTAATAAAATCCTGAATTCTGTTGTTATGACTGCGAACAGGGTTCCGGCCGCATAGCAGAACAGCCCTAACAACATGGCAGGGCGTCTACCAATTTTATCGCTGGCCCAGCCCCATACTGCGACACCTATTGCAAAAGCGATGAAATAAACAGAAAGGGTCTGCGCCGCTTGTTCATGACTGACAGCAAATGAACTGGAAATGTGCGGCAGTGCAGGACTGTATATAGTTTCAACAAGTTGCGGGAACATAATCAGCAGGGTTAATAACCATAATGGGGGACGTGCTGAAACTTTCATGCCATGTCTTATCTCTAAAAGTATTGAATGGGCATTATTGTTGAAACCGAGATGTCTGATTACAATAATAAGGACTAGATATATTTATTATTGGACAAGTTGTGAAAATTGCAGCGGATGCTCTTTTTGATCCGGATATTTTTTCTGATCCCGTCATTGGGATTGCCTCTGAGATGGGGATACATGATTCCGGTCGGCATAGTCACCGTCGTCATCAGTTACTTTTTTCGGCGGCTGGCAGTATCACCATAGAATTAGATCAAACGCTGTGTTTGCTTCCACCACGCCGTGCAGCCTGGATTCCTGCCGGCACAACGCATCGCGCAATCATGCGTAGGGTGATGGCGTATCGCTCATTGTATTTTTCACCGACAGAGATCTTCGCTCAATTGCCATTGCAGATCGTTGAGGTCAATCCTTTATTTTTTGAAGTTATCGAAAGGATGGCATTTTGGCCCTGGGGCATGAAGGCAGAACAACAAACCAGTCTAATGACGGTTTTTACTGAAGAAATACAGGCGGCAAAAACTGAAAACTGGCAATTACGTTATCCTTTAGATGGACGACTTGACTTATGGCTGGACAGCGTTCGTATGGGCGAGTTACCGCCACGGTTGAGCCAAGTTGCGCAAAGGGTCGGTGCATGTGAACGTACAATTAGTCGAATATTTATCCGGGATACAGGAATGAATTACCAAAGCTGGAGACAGCAGTGGCGATTATTGAAAGCCATGGAGATGCTCTCGGAAGGGCTACCAATAAGTCAGATTGCTCAGCACTTGGATTTTGTCAGTGATAGTGCATTTATCGTTTTTTTTCGGCAGCATACCGGCACAACTCCAAGTCGATACCTGAATAAAATCTATTGAGAGAAAACGAGCAAACCAATCAAGACTGGAACAGGTTTTATCGCGAGAATTTTCACAATAGCGTCTAGTTTCTATTTGGTGCGTTCTGAGCAGGAGAAAAGTAGTCATTGTTAAGTACAGTTTTTATATCAGGATTTCTCATATAAAAAATGAAATATCAATAGTTTAATCTCAAATTTTGTTGGTTGAAGTGGTATAATATTTTTCCACAAAGGAGCCTTAAATGCCCATCATCACCCTACAAGATATTGATTCAGGAGAGATGATCAAAATTAGGCAAGTTGTCGATCCTAAAGTTGGGATGGACATAAATTGTCAAGTTAAAATTATCCCAGTCTATAAATGGTTGTATCTGGAAAACGGGGACCTACTACCAGATAAGCTGCAAGACAAGTTGAAAAAACCCATAGTTAACCAGATGATAGATGAGCGCTATCTCATCTATAAGATAGACAATCAACCCTAGACCGCTGCAAGGCGGTTTTTTATTGTCTAAAGAAAAGAGCTGAGCATTAAAGAATTTATAGAAAGCCCTACACATCAAAACTAATATGAATATACGATTTTTCTTGTGATGTATCACTTAACCATCAATAAAATTGATAGTTCCTAACTTTTTCTTTCATCCGTATGACCTTATCCTAATCAAAACTAAGCATAAAATTATTGATGATCTCAATTAATTTTACAGAATTAAAAGAAAGGTACATTACTTCAGAAATGTGCCTTTTTTGTTTTTTACGTGCTTAGTGTTTTGGTCTTTTATTTTTGTATGCGACGTAGAGATGACTTCAGCCTATGTGTTGAATATCAAAACTTAGCTAAATGTTGGTAACTTAAAATGAATAAAATGCATGTCACTTTTTCCGTCATTATTGGTTTAATTGTTGGTGGTATTCTTGGCGCTATTGGCTACTCTAAAACTGCTGCGCGTTATGATGTAATGACTACTGCATGTGTAATGGTTAATCAGGCAGTTGAACATCAAATTTTAACTACTGAACAGGTGAAACAGTTAGGTGAATTGACTGGTCAGAGCTTAAAGAAAGATTATGCATCGGTTGCATCGAAATTTAAATTCTCTGAAAAGAATTTAGCGAATGCATCAGAAGGTTCAAACTGTAGTCAGTTTGTAGTTGGTGTGAATTCAGCCAAGTAAGAAATGAGAAGCCCACGAGATGTGGGCTTTTTCTCTTAATGGTTTATTGCTGGTCATTAATAATTTGTCGCATTGACTCAGTTTTTTCTTTCTGATCAGGACTTTATACTCTTTGGAGATTTTTACTGCTTTGCAGCATGCCCAGCGATCAAACTTATCTAAGCAGTTGCAAGCATCAAACAGATAAGCTTTACGGGAAATCGTTTATTCTAAATCAGCCAGTTGTAAGGTTTGTTCTGCTATTCCGTGCAGATTAGATAAATATTAAACACCCTGTAAGAGCTACTCCAGACCATGAAAAATTTAAAATTAAAACATTACTTAGCGCTTACTCTCGCTCTTTCAGGCATTTTTGCGATCTGCTTTGAATCCTTTACAAAAGGCTTTGTCACCTATGTACCATATGGCGGTGGTGAATTTGTTTACTTGAGAGAAATGCAAGGCTCAAATGAAGACGAAAGCGTACTGTTGTGGTTCTTCGGGATCATAAGCATTTTTCTTGGCAGCATAATGTATCTTCTAAAGAATACTGCCTATGTTCTGAGAATGGGTTTCTTTGCATATGTATCCTTGTTTCTATGTGCACTCACGACAGATAGCGACCCTCTGAATCAACTTATTATAAATACGGTCAAGTTTGATCATAATATTTACCTGATCTTGTGGTGCCTTTCAGTTGCTCTCTACACAGGTATTTTTCTTAAACTATTTATTCAAAAAGATAATTTAAGTGACGAATAAATATATCAAATCATTAGTCAGGTCACAGTTTTTTATTAAAATGAATACATTTGATCATTTTTTTGATTAGTCGTAGAGTATATTAATATGTAAATAAATATTTAAATAATAAGTGAGAACAGTAGATGGATTAATTTATTATGACTAAACAATCAGTCTTTAGGTATACAGAAACTTTAAAACTTTCCAAGAAAATATTTATTTAACCATCAAAGGTTTGCATTAAAAAATAATAAAACTGTACTTTTAATATATTTTTTAAATAATAAATAATTCAATCTTATTTCATTGAAAATTCAAGAATAAATTTATGCATGATGATTTGAGAAACACTATGTTTTATTTCAATTAAAATCTATTAAAAACAAATATTTAAGTTTATTGTTTTTTTGATGTAAGTAATTGGTTAATTTGGGTGAAAACAGTATTGTTATAGCAATTTTAAATGAAAAGTGGTGCTTTAATAAAAGTTATTTATGTATTATGCCAAAAGTAGGGTAAAAAAATAAGCTCTAAAAGAGCAGTCAAATTAAAACGATTGTAATATTAAGGGTTAGTTTTTTCACATCTATTCATTCCAACAATTTAATGTAAAAAGGTTTAAACCATGAAAAAGACTTTTTATTATTTATCAGCAATTGCTGTTGGGTTATTTTCTCTCAATACAGCAAATGCCGCTACAGCAACGGGTACATTGACTGTTAGAGCGACAGTAACCAATAGCTGTGTTTTAAATACCTCAGCCACAGGTACCACTTCAAATGCAGTCTTAGACTTTGGAACATTAAGTTCACTCGTGGGCAATGTAGACGCAGACACCACAACCACAGGCGGTACCCCGATCAGAGTCCTTTGCAATAACACCGTACCTTGGACCTTGTCATTTGATGGTGGACAGAATGTTTTATCAACCCAACGTCGTATGATCGGTGGAGCAACCACGACCGAATATATTCCTTATAACCTTTTCTCGGATACGGGTCGTGCAACAGCAATCGGTATTGCCACAACTGCCTACAGTGGTACAGGGACGGGTAATGTTCAAACCGTTAACGTCTATGGCCGTATTCCAGCCGGCACCACTTTACCAAGCGCTGGAAGTTATTTAGATACAGTAACAGTGACTGTAACTTATTAATGTTTATACACAAGAAATACTGTTAGCCCTTTGAAAGGGCTAATGCTTTAAAAGATTTATTTGAGTAAGTCATGAAAAAAAACATCATTATTATTACAAGTTTATTCTTATCTCTATCTAGCACTTTGAATGCAGCTACAATCCGAATTTCACCTGTGAATGTAGAATTATTGAGTAATCAGAATGCTTCTTCGATCAGTCTGTTTAACCAGTCGAATGAAAGTACCGATTTGCAGATTCGGGTGTTTAAATGGATACAAAACAATGGACAAGATGAGTTAATTCCGACCGATGAGATTGCGATTAGCCCGCCTTTTTTAAAATTAAAAGCGAATGATTCTTATAACTTGCGTGTAGTCAGAATTAATCCGGCAGCGATTTCTGGTGAAAAAACCTATCGTATTATTATTGATGAGTTACCCAAGCCAATGGATAGCCGTAAAACCGCGCAAGGCCTAAATGTATTACTTCGCTCTTCATTACCCGTTTTCGTGGTAGATAAAGACGCGATTACTCAACTGAATTGGAAAATAGATCCTGATCAGAAGACGCCGTCTTTAAAGATGAGCAATATTGGAAATCGACATGCGCTTTTAAATGATTTAACGCTTGTTGATACGACCGCAGGAAAAAGTTATCCCATAAAAGTAAACACCGTGAATGCTTATATTCTTGGACAGCAGAGCCGAAGTTACCCGATTGATAATTTTACATATCAGCCAACTCATAAATACAGTGTATCTCTGACAATAAATGGTAAGAAAACAACACTTTAAGAGGCTTGTATGAAATACATTATAGGTGTCTTATGTGTTGCATATCTTCCTGCATATTGTTTTGCTGAGCAACTTCAAGATCATACCAATACCGCAACTCCTCATGTGCCAGATGTGATTAATCGCAATAATCAGTTTGCGCAAGCAAAGGATGCCGGACCGGAACAAGATCTTCACTTTACTCAGCTTTTTTTAAATATTTCCATGAATACCAATGCGTCTGAAGACTTGGTTGCGGTGAAACAATCTAAGCAGGGCAAGTTGTATATCCGTGCCCGAGACTTAAAAGCATTAAGACTGAAAATAGATGAACAGACGCCTGAAAACCAATGGATATGTATTAATGATCTACAAGGCATCCAGTTTCAATACCAAGAGAATGAGCAGGCTCTAAAGTTAAAGGTTCCTTCGAGCATGTTGACAGGCTATGCAGTGGACCTTAATGGCCAACAGATCACCAGTCCGGATTTGCTCAAGATGAGACCCTTAAACGCGGCTATTCTCAACTACAGCCTGTATAACAGCATCATCAATAACGAAAATACCTTTTCCGGGTCCGTTGAGGGCATTTTTAACAGTGCGATCGGTAATTTTTCTTCAGGCGCTTTATATAATGGCAGCAATGACAATAATGATCGCCATGAAAAATGGGTACGTCTGGAAACAAAGTGGCAATATGTCGATCCTGAAAAGATCCGGCTATATACCCTAGGCGACTTTATTTCCAATAGTCCTGACTGGGGCAGTAGTGTACGTCTTGCCGGTTTCCAGTGGTCCAGTGCCTATACCCAGCGCGGCGATATAGTGACCTCTGCATTGCCGCAATTCTCCGGTTCGGCTGCACTGCCTTCAACACTTGATTTATACGTCAACCAGCAAAAGATTTATTCAGGACAGGTGCCTTCAGGGCCATTTGACATTAAACAGCTTCCGTTTATTTCCGGGAATGAAGTTACGCTGGTGACTACCGATGCAACCGGACAGCAAAGTATTACTAAAAAACCTTACTATTTTTCCTCCAAGATTCTGGCAAAAGATATTAATGAATTTTCAGTAGATGTCGGGGTTCCACGTTATAACTATGGGCTGAAATCAAACCAATATGATGATGCTACCTTTGCATCCGGAGCGATCCGATACGGTTACAGCAATTCACTGACATTAAGCGGTGGTGTGGAAGCTTCGACAGATGGTCTTTCCAATCTCGGCACCGGATTTGCCAAGAATATTTTGGGTATTGCAGTGATTAATGCGGATATCGCAGCAAGCCAGTATAAAGATGAAAACGGCTATTCGGCCTTGCTTGGCCTGGAAGGGCGAATTAGCAAGAATATTTCATTTAACAGCAGTTACCGCAAAGTATTTTATAACTATTTTGACCTTGCCCGTGTCTCTCAAGTCAGATATTTAAAAGATAACCAGATCAATGCCGAATCACAAAACTATCTGAGCTATAGCGCACTGGCAGATGAAATTTTCAGGGCAGGGATTAACTATAACTTTTATGCAGGCTATGGCGCTTATCTTGGGTATAACCAGATCAAATATAGCAATAATTCCTACAAATTGCTGTCTGCCAATTTAAGCGGAAGTATTAACAAGAACTGGGGATTTTATACCTCTGCCTATAAAGACTATGAGAATAATAAAGACTATGGCATTTACTTTGCGCTGCGCTATACACCATCTAGCAAATTCAATGCAATCACGAGTGTGTCGAGTGACAGCGGCCGCTTGAATTATCGCCAGGAAATATTTGGTTTGTCAGAACCGCAAATCGGTTCATTTGGATGGGGCGGTTATGTGGAACGAGATCAGGATGCCAAAGAAAACAATGCTTCGCTCTATGCTTCTTACCGCGCTCGCGCAGCCTACCTGACCGGACGTTACAACCGCTCTGGAGATAACGACCAAGTGGCACTTTCAGCAACGGGTTCACTGGTTGCAGCAGCGGGACGCATCTTTGCAGCCAATGAAATTGGCGAAGGTTATGCAGTGGTGACCAATGCCGGACCGCAAAGCCAGATTCTAAATGGTGGGGTTAATTTAGGTTTTACCGATAAGTCCGGTCGGTTTCTCATTCCTAGCCTCATGCCATATCAAGAGAATCACATTTATTTAGATCCGTCCTATCTTCCTTTAAATTGGAGCGTTAAAGCGACGGACCAAAAAACTGTGGTCGGCTATCGCCAAGGAACCTTGGTTGACTTTGGTGCGCATCAGGTTATTTCCGGATTAGTCAGACTTGTGGATCAAAACAATAAACCGTTATTGCCGGGCTATTCGGTCCGGATTAATGGGGAACAACAGGGTGTAGTGGGTTATGACGGTGAAGTGTTTATTCAAAATCTATTAAAGCAAAACAAACTTGAAGTTGATCTTCTGGATCATGGCTCGTGCCAAGTTGACTTCAGCTATAACAGCAATCAGTACTCAACTCAGAAATTGGGACCTTATATATGTCGATAAGAATTTTTAATAAGACTCAAATAGAAAGCGACAAGAAATTTCCATGGTTTTTGAAATACCTCCTCGGTATTTGCTTGTTTTATCTGTTTTACGCATTTTTTAGTCCAGCCCATGCTGCCTGTACGGTAACTGGAACCACCAACAATACTTTTACCTATACCGCAGCAAATATTAATAGTGATGCCACCGTAAACCTATCAGGAACAATAACTTGTACGACTTTGGGAGTTCCCCAGACTTCTGCATATATGTGCATGAAAACCGTTTTTACCGGAACAACCAATAGCCATAATAATGTTTCACTCCCTTATACGGTAGCCGCTACAGTTGGTGGAGCAGGGTCCACCACCACTAACCAAACTTCTAATGTCTGGTATGGGCCGGTAAGAACCGTGGCTTCAAACAATATCATTAATTACTCAGTGAACGTGAAAGTGCCTGCCCGAACAGGATCGCTTGTCGCCTATCCTCAAGGAACATATACGGCTACAGTTCGGCTCTATTGGGATATGGATGCATTGGGCTTAGTGTGCGGTGATTTAATTGGTGGCTGGGATTCAGGTGATACACTGCTCACAGCTAACTTCGTGGTTCCAAGTCTGTGTCAATTAAACTCAACCTCAAATGTTGATTTTGGCAATATTAACGATATAGGGGTGACAAAAAGAGACTACATAACTCAAGGGGCTGTGAATACGACGTGTAATTATGGAACACCCTATAGTATTTATTTAGGCGATGGTAATAACCGTATAAGTGGTGGATTTAGGCGCATGAGCAACGGTAATAATGGATTTATTCCGTATCAGCTCTATAAAGATTCTAGTTATAGTACGGTATGGGATGCTACAGGTGGTGTCACCAATGTTGGGGGTGCAGGAGGCGTCTCAAAAACCGGTACAGGTAGCGCGCAAAGTACTCCTGTCTATGGAAAAATTCCGCAAGGTACCAGCATTGCAAGCACTCCAGGGAATTACTCAGATAGTGTGGTGGTTACGGTCACGTATTAAGCCATTTCAAAAATTCAAAACTCAACTCGTTTCTAAAAGACCGCTTATTGAAGCGGTTTTTTAAGGTCTTGTACGCAGCTTTTCACTCAACCTATTTTTGTCAGTTCGAAGATTAAACGTTCCAACTAAGCAGATTTTGCTACCAGAAGGCCTGTTGATATACATGTTATGGGTGTTCTATTGTTAATACAGTGAGCTCATAACTAAAAATTGCAATTAAAAAGCACGCGATGTTGTTCAATCAAAATGAAAAGGTTTGCATATAATTGATAAATATGAAATATTGATCTCAGTCAAACTAAGCTTAAAAAGCAAGTTTCGTTTTCTTTCAGAACCCACAAAAATCTCTTGTGGGTATTTTTTTGGGACATGCTACTGATGAAATGGATTTCTTTATTCACTTTTTTGTTCATATCAAACACAAGTTTTGCTTATGAAATTACTGAGCATAGCGGCAAATGTTTTTTGCAAAATGATAAAAAAACGTTTTCCTGTTCAATTCAAAAAGGTAAAAGTTACGGGGGGAAGTTTGTATATATCGAATTTGATCAGAAAGAATATTTGATTGAGCAATCAACTTCTTGTGGGGGAGTATGTAAACCTTACTTAGGCACTACCCCAGAAGATGTATTGGTTGCAAAAAGTTATAAACACAGTGATTGGAATTGTTACAAGCAAGAGAAAGGAAGTATGAATATCTGCTACAAGTTAGATAAATAATTAATTTTTCAGTGTCTTCTATATATGTGTTTTTAACTTTCTTCATATCATCCGCCCATTTTGGTATCAGGCCAGAGCGGGCAAATCGCCATTCAATGCCGTGCTCGGTCGCGATGAGGATAGGGCCTCCGTAATCGGGATATAGATCAGCTTTATAGTCGAATGTGGGCGCAAGCAGGTTAAGGAGTTATGCTCGGTTTCTTGCTATTGGTTCCTAGTGAGAACACATAACAAGCTCCATTTTTATAAATACTATACTCAGCATTGTTGTTCTTTTATTAGGATGTGCAGCTCAAAATATCAACAATAATATTCATGTGGGGATACGTGTTAAAGCTATTTAGAAATACTTATTTCAGGGAGTTAACTCATTCAAATCATATGGAACGAAATAGTGCAGTGAACCATACATTACTTACACATGAATCATTAGAAAATTATAGGGCTACATAAGTGTAGGAGTATAAATTTATGGTAGAAAATAAAAATGCTGTTCTACATATAAATTGCAAAAGATCAACTCCAAGCTTGATCTTGAGCGTTATTGCTTTACATTTATTTGAGTAAAAAAAATAGCGGCAAGTTGATAAAGCTTGCCGCTATTTTTCTGTTTTGGATACAGAAAAGACAAATAAAGAAACCTTAGTAATAAAAAATCAACATTTGTATAACAAGAGTTATATGACAAAAACATTATTTTGATTTTGCCAATACTGATACTTGATAAGAACAGGCATAATTCGGTTGGTTTGATAGCGTAAGCCCTAGTGTGATCACTCAGGGCTTTTTTTATTGATTTGATGGTTCGTCTCTGGTTAAGTAGCCGTAGCATAAACAAGGGTAGAGCATTTGATTTCTCCTATTTTCTAGATGATTTAATTTGTAACTTCACATAGCTGTGCCTTCTATTTTCAGGATGCAAAGCTCATTCGATATCTACAAAAGTGCATATCACTGTCTGTGTGCAGTGTGTGAATTAAAGTCTTTATGAGAATGTTCTTTATACAAATGCTAATATTTTGAATTGGTTTAAGTTTTCTTTAGATATGCTTAATTTAAGCTTTAGTATCTATAAGTAAATATAACGAACTTTATTGTTAATTTCGTAAAAATAAAAAATTAAAAATGTTTTTAAGTTTATGTTTTTTAAAATTATATCTATTTTAGATTTACATTAATAATATTGGATACAGATGTATGATTCTTTATTGAATTTATATCATCTACTTTAAATGAGCTATTAACCCTTTACGAATAATATTCAACGAGTGGTATAAATATGGCTGTTTAAAATTATGAACAAATGACCCCAATCTTGAATTTACAAGTAGGGATATAGAATGGAAATATGAAAAAGCTTCCCATAAGTGGAAATACCCATGAATTAAGTTAAAGGATATTGAGATGAAAGCTATTTTAACGAAGAAAATTATTAGCTGTATCGCAGTTAGTGGTGTTTTAAGTTTTAGTGCATTTGAGAGTATGGCAGCGAATCAACAAACTATAAATGATGAAAAGAATCACTCTAAAATATTAAATGAAAACCATGAAAATCTGACTGATAGTCAAATTTTTAAGATATTAAGTACAGCTAATAATGGTGAAATTAAGCAGGCGAAAACTGCATTGCCAAAGCTAAAAACGGATGAAGCTAAGAAATATGCTGAAATGATGATTAATGAACATTCAGCCAATGAAAAAAATGCACAAGCATTAGCAAGTCGTTTAAAGTTGAGTTCACAAGCCAGTAATCTTAGTAAATCATTGCAAAATGATAGTGACAAAATTGTTAGCAAGCTTAATCAAACAAAATCAGATACTGATAAAAATTATATCATGAGTCAAGTTGAAGGTCACCGTAAGGTTTTGACGATCATTGATAAGCATTTGATACCAAACACGAAAAGTTCTGAATTAAAAAGTATGCTGATACAAACACGTGAGGCCGTTGCGAAACACCTAAAAGCGGCTGAAGATACATTTAAAAAGATGAAGTAATATACAATCACAATATCTTTTAAAAATATTTTTAAAAAGTCTAGTATCAATTAACTAGACTTTTTTAAATTGCGTATACATAAAATCATCATTTCCAGCAGGGCAGTGTAAAGCTTGAACGTTATGGGTAATGTTTAACCTAGCAAAATATAATGATTGTGGGGTGGAGGATGATATGATTATAAAGAATATTTGAATAAGAATTTTTATTAATGAGAAATAATTTTATTAATTAACAACATCTCCTTACTTAATAGGGACAGTTGTAAAACATAACTAATCTAAAGGTGAATTATACTAATAATCATCAAGCATATTTCAAAAGTTCTTTTAATATTATAGCTCTTTTGAAAGATACTAGGTTTTAAAATATAGGGAGTAAGAAAATGGTAAATACAAAACAATCAAATTTAGAAGGTAATCATACGACTCAACAAGAGCCATCTTCTAATGGTAATATATCAAATAGCAAACCGTTACAAGACACTTCATCCACAATTGATAATGCTCGTCCAGATTTAAACTCTCCACCGACTAATAACAATCATGTACCCGATATGAATGAAGGGGGAGAGAATTTGGTTGCTACAGGTGCAGGAACCTTGGGAGGAGCGGCGGTAGGTGCTGCATTTGGTGTTGTTGGTGGCCCTCCAGGTGCTGTTGTTGGGGGGATTATTGGTGGTGTGGTAGGGGCAATAGCAGGTAATGACATAGCCCAAACAGATAATAAACAAGATGATAGTGATTACTGGCAAGATGATAATTATTGGCGAGAAAACTATAAAAAAATGCCATATTATACTGAAAGCAAGAATCTAGAATATGATCGTGATTATCGTGCGGCTTATCGTTTAGGTTATGAAAATCGCGTGCATGATAATGCAGAAATTAATTTTTCCGAGGCTGAATCTAGATTGAAAACTAAATGGGAGCAAGTTAAAGGCAGTTCACGTTTACAGTGGGAGGAAGCCAAATTTGCTGTAAAAGATGGATGGGAGAAAATTACTCCTTAAGTCATTTAATACTTAGAAAGTCTCCTCTATGGGGGAGACTTTGCGATGCTATATTTTTAAGCTAAAAGTTGAGGTATATTTAAGGTTTTGATTTAGTCTTTAACTTAACGATTGTTATTGGGGACAGTGGGTGTGGAAAAATATTTTTCTATTGATGAGTCCGTAGGATTTTTAAACAGAGATAAGTATGTAACTGAACATCTAACAACTAGAGATTTGTTATATCTTGCTGCAAAGAAGCTAATCTGACCATGTTTCTTCTATAGAGGGGCTGCCTCATAAAAGATATTGTTAAGGCGAAATTTTCACCAACAAAAGATCCAAGTAAAAAACTTGAAAATTCTATAAAATAAACAAAATGATTTACTCAATTTAAAATTTGGCTTTCGATATAAATGAATGATATAGAAATAGAAACACATCCATTACAACCGTTTTTACCTTCCAATGCCAAGCTATTGATGCTCGGTAGTTTTCCGCCGCCGCAAAGCCGCTGGAAGATGAATTTTTACTATCCTAACTATCAGAACGATATGTGGCGGATATATGGTCTGATTTTCTTTCAAGATAAAAATCATTTTTTAGATTTACCTAATAAAAACTTTAAACAGCAACTGATCCGGGATTTTCTGACTCAGATCGGTGTCGGAATATTTGATACTGCATGTCAGATTAGACGCTTACAAGGGAATGCTTCGGATAAATTTTTAGAAATTGTCACACCGACAGATTTATCAAAGTTACTTGAACAGATTCCCATGTGTCATACCATCATGACCACGGGAGATAAGGCCACCGATACATTGATGCAGTATTTTCCCAATCAGCCGATCAAACCGCTGATTGGTCAATCTGTACAGGTTCAACATCTCGATCGGGAGTTGAATTTATATCGTTTACCGTCGTCATCACGCGCATATCCTTTAGCACTGGAAAAGAAAGCAGAGGTATATCAGCAATTTTTTAAGCAAATTGGTTTAATTTAATTATATAAAAGGGAAATAAATGAAGGATGTTGAAAGCCCAATTGATTTAAGAATTTTCGCTGATGCTTTGGAATGGCAACAAACGGCGAATGTGAAAAGACCGTGGCGAAAGGATTTCTTTGAATATTATGTCAATCTAATTAGACAGCATGTGTCTGGACAATGTCATGTATTGGAACTTGGTTCTGGACCTGGATTTTTAGCTCAACATTTGCTCTCACAACTTGCTGATCTTCGATATACCGCTTTTGATTTTTCAGAAGCAATGCATCAGCTGGCACAAGAAAAACTTAATAATACTGAGAGAGCTCGGGCAACCTATATTGTTGGAAATTTTAAAGAGACTGGCTGGCAAAATACTTTTACTCAGCAATATGATCTGATCATTATCCATCAAGCATTACACGAGTTGCGACATAAACGCTATGCAACCAATTTTCATAAAATCGCAAAAACCTTGTTAAAACCTCAAGGCCATTATTTAGTATGTGATCATTTGTGTGCAGCACATGCTATGCAGAATGATCAGCTTTATATGACCAGGCAAGAGCATATGAATGCACTTGAACAGGCATCTTTTACACAAATCAAGATGCCGTTAGAGATAGAAGGGCTATGTTTATTTGAGATCAATTGGGTTTAACTAAACAAGCTTCGTTACATCATCCATTCAACTGGAAAATAAGACACAACATGCATGGTAAAGCGCTGGAATCTGGTGCTTTCAGGGTCATGATGATGCTCAACCACTTCACCATTTGGCTTATGTTCATACCAGACAATATTGCCATTTTGATCTAGTTTGAGCTGATAGGCCACTTGTAGCAAATGCTGATCCAGCATAGCCGTAATCTGGTCTTGTAAATGATCAGATTCCACCACTAAACCAACTTCAGTGTTTAAATGCGCAGAGCGCGGATCAAAGTTAAATGAACCAATAAACACCTTGCCATCGACATCAAAAAATTTTGCATGCAGACTTGAGCGATTCTTGCCTTTCACCGGGATTACGCTCCCAGTCGCAATTTCATACCAGGTTCGTTTTTTACGTTCAATATTCGGTTTAAACTCATACAGTTGCACACCACTTTGTAGTAGTGGTTTTCGGTATTGGCTATAAAAAGAATGCACTACGGCGACATCATTAGCTACTAGACTATTGGTCAGGACACGTACTTTTATCCCGTCTTTAGAGAGTTGATTGAGATAGGCAGTTCCTTGTTGAGTCGGTACAAAATAAGCAGAGACCAGCTCCATATGTTGTTCAGGTTTACCCATAATTTCTAGAACTTGAGCATATAAAAGCTGCTGATCTTTGGCCTTTCCTAAGGCCTTACTCGGGTGATCAGCGACAAAATGCGCTTTTGCCCATTGCACCGGATAGTTTTGTAGGCGAAGTTTTAAATAATCTTGCGCGGCTTCGAGTTTATCTTCGGTGGAGGTATCAACCTGATCTAAGGCTTTATAGCTATTTCTTAAATCCTCAAGTTGCTGCGGCGAAGCCGCACCCATTAATTGTTCTGTTGAATAACTGAGTGGATCGGACCAGAATTCTTCGAAAACCTGTTCTGCGCGATCGACTGCTTTACCGTAGAATAAAATATCCATATCGCTAAACTGGAATTGCTCACCTGCATCAAAGTATTCACTACTGATATTACGGCCACCTGTTACTGCAATCGAATGATCGGCAATGGTAAGCTTATTATGCATACGATGATTAATCTGTTTCAGCCTGAATACATAATCAATAAAACGTAAATGTCTAAACTTATAGGGATTGAAAATACGGATTTCAAAATTTGGATGTCGGGCGAGGGCTTTTAAGGTTTTGTCTAATTTTATGCCATTCTGATCATCAATCAGTAAACGGACTTTTACCCCGCGGTCTGCTGCTTTGAGCAATTCATGCAACATCATGTTGCCGATGACATCATCATTCCAGATATAGTATTGTAAATCCAGTTGATGCTGGGCATTTCGAATCAAATGCATCCGTGAGGCCATACTTAAAAAGGCATCATCCAAAGCTAAAAAAGCCGTTAAACCGTTTTCAATATTAAGATCGGCTTGTGGATCATTCATCCACTTTGTTTTAGTGTTCAAGGAGTTACTCCGATCATGGTTCTGATTAGGGGGCAAAGAACAGCCGCCCATTCCAAACATAATAACAAGAGCCATGATTTTAAAATGATATGAATTGTTTATGATTTTATTGATCAAGCGTGCCAGTCCAACAATAATGTATAGATGTTTGATTTTGTTATATCTCTAAACGCTTTTGGGTTCCAAGGTTTAAATGTAATAATAAATATAATCAATATTTTAGCATTTTAAAAACTTAATTTTTCTATCTCAGTTCTTCTTGAAAGCGAGCGCTTTAAGTCTATCAATGAGTAAAAATTGAGTTATATTACTATACTGGTGTATAGTATATTTTTAGATTTAATGTGGTCGACATTATGCCTAAACAATTAGAGGATAAAAAAAAGATTCTCACACGTGTAAGACGAATCCAGGGTCAAGTTCAAAGTGTAGAGCGTGCTTTGGAAAATGACACAGAATGTGCTGATATTTTGCAGCAAATCTGTGCAGTTCGTGGCGCATTAAATGGTTTGATGACCGAACTTCTCGAAATTCATTTAAAAGATACCTTGGTCGTTGGCGAATCTTCGGAGTTACAACGCAGTCAAGGGCTCATTCAAGTCAGTAAAATTTTTAAATCTTATTTAAAGTAAGGAGTGTCATTGTGATTAAATCTCGTGCAGCCGTTGCTTTTGCCGCAGGCGAACCATTACAAATCGTAGAGCTGGATGTTGAACCACCCAAGAAAGGGGAAGTCCTGATTAAAATTTCCCATACCGGGGTCTGCCATACTGACGCTTTCACTCTATCAGGTGATGATCCAGAAGGTGTTTTTCCGGCAGTGCTGGGGCATGAAGGGGCTGGGGTTGTGGTGCAAGTTGGTGAGGGTGTGACCAGTGTTGCAGTGGGTGACCATGTGATTCCGCTGTATACCGCCGAGTGTAAAGAATGCTTATTCTGTAAATCGGGTAAAACCAATTTATGCGTGGCGGTACGTGCAACCCAAGGTAAGGGTGTGATGCCAGATGGTACCACGCGTTTCTCTTATCAGGGCCAACCGATTTATCACTATATGGGTTGTTCAACATTTAGTGAATATACCGTGGTTGCAGAAGTATCTCTGGCAAAAATCAATCCTGAAGCCAATCATGAACAAGTCTGCTTATTGGGTTGTGGTGTGACTACGGGTATTGGCGCAGTACATAATACGGCGAAAGTCCAAGAGGGCGACAGTGTTGCTGTATTTGGTTTAGGCGGTATTGGCCTTGCTGTGGTACAAGGTGCACGTCAAGCCAAAGCTGGCCGTATTATTGTGATTGATACCAATCCTGATAAATTTGAGTTGGCAAAACAGTTTGGTGCAACCGATTTCCTTAATCCGAAAGATTATGAACAGCCGATTCAGCAAGTGATTGTTGAAATGACCGGTTGGGGGGTTGACCATTCTTTTGAATGTATCGGCAATACCAATGTCATGCGTTCTGCACTGGAATGTGCGCATCGCGGTTGGGGACAATCGGTGATTATCGGGGTTGCAGGTGCAGGTCAGGAAATCTCAACCCGTCCATTCCAGTTGGTGACAGGCCGTAAATGGATGGGAACTGCTTTTGGTGGTGTAAAAGGCCGTAGCCAATTACCAAAAATGGTGGAAGATGCAATGAAGGGTGAGATTGAGCTGGCACCATTCGTAACGCACACCATGCCGTTAGAAGATATTAATGAAGCCTTTGGCTTAATGCATGAAGGCAAGTCGATTCGTACCGTGATTCATTTCTAACTTTATAATGATAGGATTTGATGATGTGAAATGCATCATCAAATCTCAGGTGGATCTTGATGTCAAAACCACGTTTAAAACTGCATGTCCGGATTTTTTCAGAGGAGCAGATTGCTTTTGGTCCCGGTAAAGCGGAGCTACTTGAAGCGATCCAGCGTACAGGCTCAATTTCCCAAGCGGCAAAATCCATGCAGATGAGTTATCGCCGTGCATGGCAATTGGTGGACACCATGAATCAATGCTTTCATTCTCATCTAGTCGATACCCAAACAGGCGGAACGCATGGTGGTGGTGCAGTGGTAACTGAATTAGGGCAAGAGGTACTTAAAAAATTTAGAACCATGGAGCAGCAAGCGATTCAGGCTGTCGCAACTGAGTTTGAAGATTTCGCACACTATCTAAAAGTAAATAAATAATTATATAAACATAAAAAATTAACACGCCTTATTCCACAATTTCCTTAATCTTTGCTTTCTCTCTAATCATCTGCTGGTTTATAGCGCACATTGATTCGCACAACATATTTTTTAGCACCACAACGAGACCCTAGATGTTCACTCATATTTATATAAGATATTAAGTAATTAATTTATATATAAAAATAAAATTGGCACAGTTTCTGCATTTATCTATTCAAACTTGTATACAAGATAGGATTCATAAAATGCATCAACTAAAAACTTTGGGCTGGACAATTTCTGAATGGCAAGCCGCGTATTTAAACAAAGAAATTCAGCTGGATATTTTAAAAGAACTGGTTGCAGCAATTGATCCTCATGATGTTGCCTGGATTTCTGTTGTCAGCCCAGAACTATTGGAACAACAGATTCAGTCATTAACGCAACTGACTCAAGATGCTGACCATCTGCACAAACAGTTTCCGTTATACGGTGTACCGTTTGCCGTCAAAGACAATATTGATGTAGCTGGCTTTGTTACTACGGCGGCATGTAAGGCTCTCAATACGGTGGCTATGCAAGATGCCGAGACAGTCCGTTTACTGAAACAGGCCGGTGCGATTGTTGTTGGCAAAACCAACCTTGATCAATTTGCCACAGGTCTGGTTGGCACACGTTCACCATTTGGGGCAGTACCGAATAGTTTTAAACCTGAATATGTCAGTGGTGGTTCAAGCTCGGGGTCTGCCAGTGTTGTGGCCAGAGGTTGGGTGCCATTTTCTTTGGGAACTGACACTGCAGGATCAGGACGCGTGCCAGCAGCCTTCAATAATATTGTCGGTTTAAAGCCAACCAAAGGGCGATTTTCTAATCGCGGTTTATTACCTGCGGTAAAGAGCATTGATTGTATTTCTATTTTTGCATTGACGGTTTCTGATGCGGAACTGGTTGCCAATCAGGCCGAAGCCTATGATGCTTTCGATAGCTATTCACGTCAGCACCCGAAAAATGTACCCGCACGTTTTTCCAGCAAATTGAAATTTGCCATTCCGGATAAATTGAATTTCTTTGGTGACCAGTTGTCAGAGAAAGCCTTTCAACACACCATCCAATTACTGGAAAGTTTAAATGCAGAAATCACGCCGATTGATTTTTCTGCTTTTGAGCAACTTGCAGCGCAACTTTATCAAGGCGCTTGGGTGGCAGAGCGTACCGCTGCGGCTGCCAGTCTACTCAAAACCAATGCAGCTGATTTTGACCCGACCGTTTTAGAGATCATTCAACAAGGTGAAAAATATTCTGCGGTGGATGCCTACAATGCTGAATATTTAAAGCAGGACTTAAGCCGAAAAATTCAAACGAGCTTGGCTGAGTTTGATGCCTTGATCGTGCCAACGTCACCGACGATTTATCGCATTGAACAAATGCAACAGCACCCGATTGAATATAACGCACATTTCGGGACTTATACCAATTTCACCAACCTCGCTGATTTAACTGCCTTGGCATTACCTGCCGGCTTTAGAGCAGACAATTTACCCTTTGGTATCAGCTTGATTGCACCGGCTTGGCATGACGCAGCGCTGGTGCACTTCGGCAAAGCCTGGCAGAACTATCTGGCACTGAAACTCGGCGCTGTAGATAAGCCTTTATCTACAAATACAGCAACTTTACTGTCTCCTCACCATATTCGGGTCGCGGTTGTAGGGGCGCATCTAACCGGGATGCCATTAAATTTCCAACTCACCACGCGTGGTGCAGTGCATGTAGAAACCACCAAGACTTCTCAAAATTATGCACTGTATGCATTGAATGGCACCGTTCCACCAAAACCGGGTTTGGCTCGTCAGCAAGATGGGCAAAGCATCATTGTCGAGCTTTGGGATGTACCTGCAGCACGCTTCGGTGAGTTTGTGGCAGAAATTCCAACCCCATTGGGCATGGGCAATGTCGAACTTGAAGATGGCCGTTGGGTGAAAGGCTTTATTTGTGAACCCTATGGCTTAGGCGATGCCGAAAATATCAGCCATTTTGGCGGCTGGAGAGCATATATCCAGCATCGGAACAGTCAAGCAGATCAGCAACTCGCCAATGCAGCCAATTAATTTTTAGGGGGAAATCATCATGTTTAAGACTGTACTTATTGCAAACCGTGGTGAAATTGCTGTTCGGGCAATTCGAACACTGAAAAAATTAGGTATTACCAGTGTCGCGGTTTATTCAGACAGCGATCGTTATGCACAACATGTGCAGGATGCCGATATTGCCATTGCACTGGAAGGTTTAAAACCTGCCGATACCTATTTAAGTATCGAAAAATTGATTCAAGCTGCTCAACAAATTGGGGCAGAAGCGATTTTTCCGGGCTATGGTTTTTTGTCCGAAAGTGCCGATTTTTCTCGTGCCTGTGAAGAAAACAACATTGCCTTTATGGGCCCAACTGCAGAACAGATTCTGGAGTTTGGCCTAAAACATCGCGCACGTGAATTGGCTGCGGCGGCGAATGTTCCAATGACACCGGGCACAGGACTGCTTGATAGCCTTGAAGAAGCATTGTCAGCTGCTGAACGGATTGGCTATCCAATCATGCTCAAAAGCACTGCAGGTGGCGGTGGAATTGGCTTAACCCGTTGTGACTCCCCGCAAGCATTAACTGAAGCGTATGAAAGTGTAAAACGCCTAGGTGAGCAGTTCTTTAAAGATGCAGGTGTGTTTATTGAATGCTTTATTGATCAAGCACGTCATGTCGAAGTACAGATTTTTGGCGATGGCAAAGGTCAAGTGGTCGCGTTTGGTGAGCGTGATTGCTCCTTGCAACGCCGTAACCAGAAAGTGGTTGAGGAAACCCCCGCAGCAAACTTGCCTGAAGCAACCCGTAAAAAGCTCCATCAAGCTGCAGTTGAACTGGGTCGTTCCGTCAATTATCGCAGTGCAGGAACGGTTGAGTTTATTTATGATGCCAAGCGGGATGAATTTTATTTCCTTGAGGTGAATACCCGTTTACAGGTGGAGCATCCGGTAACGGAAATGGTGACAGGTCTCGACTTGATTGAGTGCATGCTCAAAGTCGCAGCAGGCGATGCGTTGGATTGGGACTACCTCAGCAATATCCAACCGCAAGGTGCTGCGATTGAAGTTCGGATCTATGCCGAAGATCCTGTTAAAAATTTCCAACCAAGCCCAGGTGTGCTCACGGAAGTGTCATTTCCCGAAGGTATTCGTGTCGATACCTGGGTGAAAACAGGGACTGAAATTTCCCAGTATTTCGATCCAATGATTGCCAAAATTATTGTGCATGCTGACGATCGTGCTACTGCAATCGAAAAGTTAAAAGCAGTTTTGGCTGAAACCCGTTTAAATGGTATCAGCACCAATCTGGATTATGCACGTGCGATAGTCTCAGACCAACGTTTTGAATCTATGCAAATCTGGACACGCATGCTGGATGATTTTGATTATTCACCAAAAGTCATTGAAGTGGTACAAGCGGGTACATTGAGCTCAATTCAAGACTATCCGGGACGAACAGGCTATTGGGATATCGGTGTGCCGCCATCGGGTCCTATGGATGATTATGCGTTCCAACTGGCTAACCGAATTGTAGGTAATGACGCTAAAGCAGCGGGGTTTGAATTTACCTTGGTGGGCCCAAGCTTGAAGTTCCATGCCGATACCACCATTGCATTGACAGGTGCAAGTTGTACTGCCGTGTTGGATGATCAACTTATTGCCTTTTGGCAACCGATTAAAGTCAAAGCAGGTCAGACTTTAAAAATAGGACAAGTGGCATCTGGTTGCCGTACGTACTTGGCGGTACGTAATGGGCTGGATGTCCCCCTATATTTGGGTAGCCGTTCAACCTTCGCATTGGGCAATTTCGGTGGTCATGCAGGGCGTACTTTACGTGTTGGCGATATGATCAAAATGGTTGATGCAGAACTTACAAGTGCGGAATTACCGCTTGCGATTGCTGAGCCTCAAGCCTTATCCAAAGACCTCATTCCTGAATATAGCAATGAATGGGAAATTGCAGTGCTGTATGGACCACACGGCGCGCCTGATTTCTTTAAACCTGAATATGTAGAAGAATTTTTTGCCTCTGAATGGACTGTTCACTTTAATTCAAACCGTTTAGGCGTCAGACTTTCAGGGCCTACACCGAGCTGGGCAAGAGAAAATGGCGGTGAAGCAGGTCTACATCCATCCAATGTGCATGATTGTGAATATGCAATTGGTGCGATCAACTTTACTGGCGATTTCCCTGTGATTTTAGCAAAAGATGGTCCTAGCCTTGGTGGTTTCGTGTGTCCTGTGACCATTGCCAAAGCAGAACTGTGGAAAGTAGGCCAGTTGAAAGCCGATGATAAAATCCGTTTTTATCCAATTACAGTCGAGCAGGCCAACGAGTTAGAACGTAAGCAAATTGACAATATCCAGAACTTTGCTGCCGCTGCCAAAGTCGTTGAAACCATTGAGCCAGCTCAAGATGTCTTTACCACCATTCTGGCACAACGTGAACAAACAGAATTATCGCCAAAAACGGTTTATCGCCAAGCTGGAGATAGCTATATCTTGCTCGAATATGGTGAAAACGTTTTGGATTTAGCGTTACGTTTACGTGTGCATCAATTGATTCAAATGATTCGCGCTGCCAACCTTGCTGGAGTTTTAGAACTGTCACCCGGTGTACGTTCACTACAGATTAAATATGATGGTCTGGTGATTACTCAAGCCGAGCTCATTCAACAATTGCTTAAACTTGAAGAGCAAATGGGAGATTTAAGCCAGCTTAAAATTCCATCACGTATTGTACATTTACCAATGGCATTTGAAGATAGTGCAACTTTAGGTGCAGTGGAGCGCTATCAGGAAAGTGTCTGCGCCAAAGCGCCGTGGTTACCGAATAATGTTGATTTTATCCAACGTATTAATGGTCTATCACATCGTGATGAAGTCAAAGATATCATTTTTGATGCTAACTATCTGGTCCTGGGTTTAGGCGACGTTTATCTGACAGCACCTTGTGCTGTGCCAATCGATCCACGTCACCGTTTGCTCAGCTCCAAGTACAACCCTGCACGGACCTTTACCGCAGAAGGTACGGTGGGGATTGGTGGCATGTACATGTGTATTTATGGCATGGATTCACCGGGTGGTTATCAGTTGATTGGGCGAACGCTGCCGATCTGGAACAAGTTTAAAAAGAACAAGCAATTTGGTGATAAACAATGGTTCTTGCAGTTCTTTGACCAGATTAAATATTTCCCTGTCACTGAAGCGGAACTCAATCAATGGCGTGCAGATTTTGAAAATGGCCGTGCCCAAATTCAGATTGAAGAAACCGAGTTCGACTATGCCAAATATGTACAGTTCTTGCAGGATGAAGCAGAAAGCATTGCCGCGTTTAAAGAGAAACAGCAACAGGCTTTTAGTACCGAAGTCAGCCGCTGGAAAGAAGAGTTTGCAGTGCAACCTGAACAGCAGGTAGAACAAGCCAGTCAGGCCGACTACAGCCATCTTTCTGCTTTAAATGCATCAATGACTGGCAATATCTGGAAAATTTTTGTTGAACATGGCCAAGAGATCAAAAAAGGAGAGACTATTGCTATTATTGAAGCCATGAAAATGGAACTGCCAGTTTATGCAGAGGAAGATGGCATCGTCAAAGCCATTATTTGCAGGGCAGGACAAACCGTACACAGTGGTGAACCATTGGTATATATGGAATAGTGTTGAATGAAAGAAACAAAAATAACAACAAAAAGCTCAGACAATTTGTCTGAGCTGGTTTACCAGCGCATCAAGAATGACATCTTTGATTTCAAGTTGATGCCAGGTGAACGCTTCACTGAGTCTGAAGTTGCTAAGGCCTATGAGGTGAGTCGTACCCCCATCCGACAAGCCTTGTATCGTCTGCAACAAGAAGGCTATGTCGATGTGAGCTTTCGGAGCGGTTGGCAGATTCGACCGCTCAATTTTCGTTATTATGAAGAACTGTATGATGTGCGGATTGTTTTGGAAAAAGATTCGATTCGAAAACTCTGTCAGATGGAGCACCATCATTCAGTTGAGTTGTCGGTATTAAAAGCGCTGTGGTTGATACAACCTTCGGAATATTTAAAGGATATTAAGCAGCTCTCTCAACAAGATGAAGATTTTCATTGTGCCTTGGTCCGTGCTTCGGGAAACAATGAAATGGCAAGGATTCATCGTGATTTGAGTGAACGGATCCGGATTATCCGCCGTTTGGACTTTTCCAAAGATTATCGGGTTGATGCAACCTATCAGGAACATCAAAAAATCTTGGGTTTTATTTTTGAAAGACAAACCGAGCAAGCGATCAGCGCGATCGAAGCGCATATCATGCAAAGTCGTGATGAAGTGAAAAAAATTACTCTACAGATGTTGGATTCGAGTCAGTTTTATTAAAATTAAATTAACCGAATACTCTCAATTGATTATGAGGTAAAGATTATTAGACATGAGTGTATTTCTAATAGAGGTAAATGCTGTTAATTTATATATCGTAAATTATATATCTATAGAAATAAGATGAAAAAATTTAAAAAAAAGTATCAGATTCTACTGATTATAATAGCTTCCATCCTTTTGAATTATTTTTTATTTCACTCTCAGGAAACTCAGGAACTTGTTGAAATAAAAGATATCTTGGATCGTGGGAATGACATGATCAAAAGAGATATAATTTATCGTGATTGTGATCGTGTTTCATTTGAGAGTTATCCAGAATTAAAGGATGAATATATCGAAGCTGTATACTCAAAAATGGCTATAAGTTCTAGTAGTGATTCAAATCATTCTATTACATGGGTTCATCCACCTGAAGGTAAATCCTGTTTTAAAGACATGAAACTGGTCAAATTAGAGTATTCAAATGCAACTCATGGCAATTATGAGGCCGTATTTCGTTGTGAAAAAAATGGTATAGGAGAGGAGCTTAAAGTAGGATATTTCCAAAAATCTTGTAGTTATACTGCTTTTCTTTCTAAATGGAATTTACCAATAGGTAAATATACGGTTGTATCACAGCCGTAAAATAATAAAAATAAGTAGAAATGTTCAGTTAAATTAGGAAATACATTCAATCTTACATCCGCTGAGCTTCACAAAACTCTCTTTTCCATGCCTAATTCTGCATAAAACTAACAGTTTTTATCTGTTTGCTATTTAATAATAAAAATCACATTTCCAATCATCAGATGACACATGATGAATGACCAAACACTGATCAACTCATTTCTAAAACTGGTGCAGAAAGAAGGCTTTTTTGCCACAGCCATTGACGGCATTGTGCTAATGCGCGTAGATCACAATACGCCACCGATCGCGGTATTACAGGAACCAACCCTAGTATTTGTTTTACAAGGCCAAAAGCGCGGTTATATCGGTACCGAAACCTATTCCTTTCAACAAGGTCAATGCCTGATTGTCTCGGTTTCAATGCCTTTTGACTGTGACACCATTGCCAGTGCGGAAGCACCGATGATAGCGATCAGTATGAAACTGGACGCAGACACTGTGAATGAGCTACTGGCTAAAACCTATTTTGAAAATTACCAGTTTAAGCCACTCACCACAGGAATGAGTGTGATCGAATATGATCAGGCCATTTCGAGTGTGCTGAATCGTTTGTTACAGACATTGACCTCGGAACAGGATGTGCTGGTTTTAGGCGAGCAGATTAAACGAGAATTGCTTTATCGAGTGATACAACATGCAGGCGCAGATGCCTTAAAAGGTTTGGTGGCACAAGGCAATCTCAGACCCATCTATAAAATCTGCGAATATATCCAGCACCATTTTACAGAAAAGCTCACTGTAGACATGCTGGCAGAGCAAGCCAATATGAGCACTTCTGCATTTCATAAAGCCTTCAAACAGGTAACACAACATTCGCCGTTGCAATATTTAAAAGTCGTCCGTTTGCATAAGGCAAAACAATTGTTGCAAAACGCAGACCAAAGTGTGGCTCAGGCAGCTTATGCTGTTGGTTATCAGAGCTCTTCTCAATTTAGCCGAGAATTTAAAAAGCAGTTTGGTTTTCCGCCCAAACATGCTGAATCGAATACTGAAACGGAGTCATGATCAGATGAACCAAAATAGCGTAGAACAAATGAAATATATCGAAATTACTCAAGCAGGCGGTCCTGAAGTGTTACAGCTTGCCGAGGGAGCACGCCCAGAAATTACAGCAGATGAAATCCTGATTGAAGTCTACGCAACTGGAATTAACCGACCAGATATTTTACAGCGTCAAGGTCTATACCCGATGCCCAAAGGCGTTACGCCTATTCCCGGACTGGAAGTATCAGGAGTGGTCGCACAAGTAGGTGCTCGAGTCACTCAGTTTAAAGTAGGTGATAAAGTCTGCGCACTCACCAACGGTGGTGGCTACGCTGAATATTGTGCTGTACCCGCCAATCAAAGCTTGAAGATTCCCAAAAATCTCAGTTTTGTTGAGGCTGCTGCGATTCCCGAAACTTATTTCACCGTCTGGGCAAATCTGTTCCAGATTGGTCAATTAAAGAAAAATGAAACCGTGCTGATTCATGGCGGTGCCAGCGGGATTGGTTCAACGGCAATCAGCTTGTGTCATGCCATGGGCATTAAAAACTTCTCCACGGTGGGGAGTGATGATAAGGTTGAAAAATTATCTTCTGTGTCACAGGTCATTAACTACAAAACTCAGGATTTTGAAAAAGAAGTTCTGGCGCTGACCGATGGGCAGGGCGTAGATGTGATTCTGGATATTATCGGTGCGTCTTACTTCAACCAAAACCTGAGATTGTTAAAGCGTGACGGTCGACTGGTGATTATTGGCTTTATGGGTGGGCGTAAAGTTGATGGCTTTGATATACAGGAATTAATGCTCAAACGTGCCGTGGTTACTGGCTCAACCATGCGTGCCAGAACCAATCAAGAAAAGGCTAAGATTACTCAGGATCTTGAACAGTTTGTCTGGCCTTTGATTGAAGCAGGGCAATGTAAGCCAATCATCTATAAAACTTTCGCCTTTGAAGATGTCGCGCAGGCACATCAGTGTTTAGAAAGTAGTCAGCATACTGGCAAGGTGGTACTCGAAATTAAGTCTTAATTTGCCTGATTATGTTCATTCCATGCCTGTTCGTACTCAGTCCTTGAGTATGGCAGGTTGCTCACGCAATATGCTTATAAATAAAACGATGCAATGAGGAAACTTGAAATGACAACAAATACCGATGATCGTAATCCAACACCAGACCGTGCGGAAGATAACGCATTCTTTCCATCGCCGTATTCATTGAGTCAGTATACTTCTTCTAAAACGGATTATGATGGTACAACCTATCCACAGCCGTATCAGGGCGATAAAAAGATTCTGATGATCGCGACAGACGAACGTTATATCTTGATGCAAAATGAAAAATTCTTTTCTACCGGAAATCACCCAGTGGAAATGCTATTGCCCATGTTCCATCTGGATAATGCAGGTTTTGCCTTTGACGTGGCAACACTGTCAGGCAATCCGGTCAAGCTGGAAATGTGGGCGATGCCCAATGAAGAACAAGTGGTACTAGACACCTATAAAAAATATGAGAAACAGCTCAAAGCCCCCTTAAAACTTGCTGATGTACTCGAGCAAGCCTTAAGCGCTGATTCTCCTTATGCAGGTCTCTTTATTCCCGGTGGGCATGGTGTACTGGCGAAGATTCCACAAAGCACCGAAGTCAAAGCATTATTAAAGTGGGCCCTTGCCAACGATAAATATGTAATTACGCTATGTCATGGACCAGCAGCTTTACTTGCCGCAGCGGTTGATGAAAATCCACAAGACTATATTTTCAAAGACTATCAGCTTTGTGTTTTCCCAGATTCCTTAGATAAAGGCGCGAATATTGATATTGGTTATATGCCAGGACAACTGCCATGGCTGGTCGGTGAAAATCTGCAAAAACTTGGCGTTAAAATCTTGAATACAGGGATTACAGGTCAGGTGCACCAGGACCGGAAATTACTGACGGGTGATAGTCCGCTGGCTTCCAATAACCTAGGCAAATTGGCAGCAAGCACTTTATTGGCTGATCCAGAGCTAGGTTAATTGCTTGAGATCAAAAATGAAAGCCTGACATCTAATGTTGGGCTTTTTTAACTTTTAAATCTACATAGCTGTATCAATTGTCAATTTACTGACAATCTCTATTATGACTTAAGGTTAAAGTCACTCACATGGATGTGAACTGAACAGGAGGTTAAATGAAAATATGTATTTATGGTGCGGGTAATATTGGTTGTTATCTGGGCGGTCGACTGGTCGCTGCAGGATGCAATGTCCAGTTAATTGTCCGCCCCAAAATTCGCCAGCAATTACAACAATATGGCCTGACCGTTTCGGACTATCTTGGGTATCAACACGCTATTGCAGCAGAACAATTGCAACTGAGTGATGATCCACAGCTTGCAGCGCAAGCAGATATTATTTTTGTCTGTGTTAAATCGGCCGCCACTGAGCAAGTTGCGCATGAGTTAAAATCTGTTTTAACAAACAAGACCTTGATGATCAGTTTTCAAAATGGTTTAAGAAATGCGGAGATTTTAAAACAGATTCTGCCCAACCAAATCATTCTTGCAGGCATGGTTCCTTTTAATGTCGCGGCTTTGGGAAATGGTAGATTTCATCAAGGTACAGAAGGAACTCTATATACCCAGCAGCACGAGCCAATGCATGAATTGATAAGTGCATTTAAAACTGCTGGATTGGAACTCAAACTTGCATCTGATATGCAGGCAGTACAATGGGCCAAGTTAATTCTTAATCTGAATAATTCAGTGAATGCCTTGTCACAACTTCCTTTAAAGCAACAGCTTTCTATTCGGGGATATCGTCAATGTCTGGCAATGGCACAAATGGAAGCGTTAAAACTGCTTAAAATTGCAGGAATTAAACCTGCCCAGCTAACGGCCTTGCCAGCGCAGATTGTTCCTAGAGTATTAAGCCTGCCAGATTTTATTTTTAATGTTGTCAGCAAAAATATGTTAGCGATTGATCCGCTGGCACGTTCATCGATGGCCGATGATCTCAGGGCAGGCCGAAGCACAGAAATTGACTGGATTAATGGTGAAGTTGTTGATTTAGCACAACAACTCAATTTGAAAGCACCAGTCAATGCTAGATTGATTCAATTGATTAAACAGACTGAAACATCGCCCAAGGCATGGTCAGCACAAGCGCTTAAACAACAGCTAGAAGTCGCGTAATTAAAATAGCGTATCACTGAAAATCAGTCATACGCTAGTGACGATAATAAGTACTTAAGACTTTTCAGTCACGGAGGGACCAAAGCGGGTGATCAAAATGCCAAAGATCGTCGCGAAGATATACATAAAAATAGAATACACCGCGGCTGGCATTGCAATGGTTGTACTGGCCATGACGGTAAGCGCGATAGTCATGGCAAGAGTACTATTATGAATGCCGATTTCAAAGGCACAGGCACGAGCCTGATAGGAACTGATGCCAAACAATCGGGGAACAAAATAACCGACCGTCAGACTAATGGCACAGAATAATGCGGTGGCGAAACCGATTTTTCCCAAATACGCCAGCAGATTTTCTCTTTCTGTAAAAATCGCTCCAGCAATGATGATAAGCAGGAAAACAATCGCAAAAATGCGGACTGGGCGATTTAATTTTTCTGCGATATGCGGCGCAAAATGACGTACCAGCATACCAATTGCTACTGGTACCAAGATAATCAGGAAAACTTGCAGAATTTTAGAAAACTGTAGTCCAAGCTGCTGGCCTTCATTCATAAAGTGCAAAATGGAGAAGTTGACAATAAAAGGTAAGAACAGGGCTGCCACTAATGCATTAATGGCGGTCAAACTGATGTTTAAAGCAATATCGCCTTTATATAAGTAACTGAACAGGTTCGCAGTCGATCCACCTGGCGAGGCAGCCAGCAGCATTAAACCGACAGCAAGTAGTGGAGGAAGCGCCAGTAGTTTACAAATCAGGAATGCAATCCCGACCAATAAAACCAACTGGCAAAATAGGGCGATGATGACCGCTTTGGGGTGTTTGGTGACACGGGCAAAATCTTTTAAAGTGAGTTCCAAGCCCAAACCAGCCATGACAATCGCAAGTGCGATGGGTAAGAAAAGGGTGATTAATCCAGAATCCATTACTATTTATTCCTTTGGGTTAAATTTATATTAAAAAAATTTATATATTATTGACTATAAAAGTATCCACTCTATATTTTTTTGATGCATTTGGCATAATTAAGCCAATACAACAATTACCACACAAATAAATCCAATCATTATCAACTATAAATAACCAATTAATGAATTTATTTTATTAATTCTAAATATTTATACCGATTAAACAATTTATTTTTTTCTGCCATAAATCTGTCAAATGATCCAAAATTACATTATAAGAAAATAAGATATAAAAATTATTCCCAATATCTTTACATTTTTACAACGTTATTTTAAATCAGTTACAAAAAGCAGATTGTGTATGCGAAATAAGCAAATGCATAGACCTATTCTGTTCAGCAGAAAATTTTTCCTTAACTCACTTATAGTAAATATATATAGCATTAACAATAGAGTAGAACATTATAAAAAACAAATTTAGATCAACAAAATAGGCCATATCTTAAATTACATCATTTTTAAATATAGTTTTTATAAGATTCGTACTACTGACATAAATAGAAAAAATGCATGTCAAAACGGTCAATGATATTTATTTGACTTAAGAATGATAATCAGCACCAATTTTATCCTGTGACGATTTATTGAATAAAACAGGTGAAAAGTTAAGTAAAAAAGATCCCAATATTTTTATTGGTGAGAATAAAAATTTGAGTATGACAAATAAGCGGAATCAATATGGATAACGTCGCTCAGCTAGAAACTGACACTAATTTCCAAAGTCGAAAAAAAATAACAGGAGCAGTTTTTAGCGTGCTGCAGTTATTACTTCTCATTGGCATTATATATTATTTTTTTGTATATCGACATTATCAGTCTACCGATAATGCCTATGTTCAGGCAGATCTGACCTGGGTGATGCCAAAGATATCAGGTGAAGTCATTGAGTTGATTATTAAAGACAATCAGGTTGTTAAAAAAGGGGAAACCTTGGCAATACTGGATCATCGCGATTATCAGGCCCGTTATGATCAGGCCCGTTCTATGGTGACCTTAAAACAAGCAGCACTTGGAGTGCAGCAACAAAATGAAAAATCAGCCAAGTCATCCATCAGTGAAGCAAATAGTGGTGTTATTGCAGCGCAAGCTGATTTATCGCGCTTGAAAAAAGATTTTGAACGTTATCAAGACCTGTTAAAAGATGGGGTGATTACCCGACAAAACTTTGAAGGTATTCAATCCCAATATTTGACCGCACAGGCACAACTAAGCAAGGCACAAGCCGCGGTCAATGCCGCAGAAGCACAACTGGGCAGCTTGCAGGCAAGTCGTGCCCAGATTTTAGCCGATATTGAAAATGCCAATGCCAGTCTGGACCTTTATCAGATTGATCTGGCTTCATCCAAAGTAGTCAGTCCTGTGACCGGTAAAGTTGGCAGTCTTGCAATCCAGAAGGGATCGCGTGTCTCACCGCAAACGCGTTTGATGGCGATCATTCCTGACAAAAGCTTATATGTGCAGGCCAACTTCAAAGAAACACAAATAGAAAAAATGCATATTGGACAGCAAGTTAAACTCAAAATAGATGCCTATCCAAGCCTGACTTATACCGGAAAAATCGAAAGCTTTTCACCAGCATCAGGAGCAACTTTTTCACTGATGCCTCCTGACAATGCAACAGGGAACTTTAACAAAGTCGTACAACGTATTCCGGTACGCATCAGCATCGATTCAAGCCCGCACATCGATCTGATTAAGCCAGGCATGTCGGTCAGTGCGACCGTTGATCTCAGAACTTAAGCATAAATCAGGTATAAGTGATGAATCAGGCTGTTGAAAATGAGTGGAAATTCCCCCCGAAAACCGCATGGGCCATTTTCGCTGCCATGATCTTTGGCAATTTTATGGCAATTCTGGATATTCAGATCGTTGCCAGTTCTTTAAACGAAGTTCAGGCAGGGATGAGTGCGAGCCGTTACGAAGTAACCTGGGTTCAAACGGTGTATTTGATTGCAGAGATCATTGCCATTCCGATGTCGAGTATTGTCTCGCGCGTTCTCTCGACCCGTGTCTATTACACCCTTTGTGCAGTGGGATTTACCATCAGTTCCTTACTCTGTGCACTGGCATGGAATCTGGAAAGCTTACTGGTGTTTCGTGCGATTCAGGGCTTTATGGGCGGTGGCATGATTCCAACTTCAATGACGGCATTATATCTGCTGTTCCCTGAGGCAAAGCGTTCCTTACCGTTGGTGACCTTTGGCATGGTCAGTACTCTAGGTCCAGCAATTGGTCCAACCATAGGCGGCTGGCTCACCAATAATTTTTCATGGCATTGGATGTTCCTGATCAACATCATTCCCGGGATTATCATTGCCACCGTGATTTACTCAGGGCCCAATATTGACCGCGCTAATTATTCACTGATTAAAACTATGGACTGGCTGAGCCTGCTGGGTATGGCGATGTTCTTGGGTGGACTGGAATATTTTCTGGATGAAGGTGCACGGCATGATTGGCTGGCAGACTCGGGTGTGCGTATCGCCTTTATGGTCTGTCTGATCGGTGGCATGATTTTCTTCTCCAGAAGCTTTACTCAGCCTAAACCTTTACTCGATTTAAGCGTATTCAGGAACAAGAATTTCACCCTCAGTGCGATTACCACCTTTGTGATCGGCATGGCATTGTATGGCTTGGGCTATATGATTCCGGTCTTTCTTGGGCAGGTAAGAGAAATGAACAGTAGCCAGATTGGTCACGTCATGATGGTTACCGGCGTAGTGATGTTCTTTTTTGCCCCATTCCTTGCCTGGCTGATTCCTAATTTTGATACCCGTAAAACCGTATTCGTCGGCATGATTCTGGCGGGCTTTGGTGTATGGCTGAATTCACATCTTAGCATTCACAGCGATTATGACTTTATGTTCTGGCCGCAAATTTATCGCGGAATAGGCCTGATGATCTGCCTGATTGTAGTTTCGCATCTGGCCATGAGTACTTTACCGCTAAGTAAGGTTGCTGATGCCAGCGGGATTTACAACCTGATGCGTAATATTGGCGGAGCAGTGGGATTGGCGCTGATTAATTCTTCACTGGATTGGCTGACCGCATTACATGTCACTCAAATTAATCAGTATATGAATCCCCAGAACTGGATCTTCATCGAAAGACTGGATCAGCTTACGGCGCAATATCAGGAGGTTGGTTCAAACGCACAGCAAATTGCGCTGAGCGTGATTTATCGTGACATTCATTATCAGGCGCTGACATCAAGTTTTAATGATTTATTACGTATGCTCGCAATCATTATGTTTGTGACCGCATTTTTAACCATATTTATGGATCGGGGGAAAAAAATGAATATGTAGAAATCCAAAAACAGAGGGTAATTTTAAACAATCAAAAACAATAGGGCTTATATAAAAAAGATCCCTTTATAAAAACAACACTTAGATGAGTTTTTGAATATCTCTGTATGAGATCGGGGAACTCGCATATCTAGATGTAGAAGGTGAAGTATTATGATTAATACCACATATAAACTAATTTCAAAATTGAACCAGAAAGAACGTACCTATGGTCAATATCTTGAAAAAGAGCAAATCGATCTTGATCGCTTAAAAGTGATGTACTCGATTTATGAGCAATATTATGAAAACACCAGATTTTCTATTTTTGTGGATGATTTTAAAAAGAAAAGTGGTGCTATCCTGATTTTTAATGCACAGACTAATGAGATCGTTGGTTTCTCTACCGTCGTGGTGCAACATTTCTATTTGAATGGCAAGGACTATACCGTTTTATTTAGTGGCGATACTGTTGTTTTAAGAGAGTTTTGGGGAACGCGCTCACTTCAAAGTGCCATGCTCAAGCTAATGATCAAACTCAGAATCAGATACCCATTTAATGAACTGTACTGGTTACTGATTTCTAAAGGTTATAAGACCTACTTGCTACTTGCCAATAATTATTATGTGTATTACCCCAATATTAAAGATGAAAACCAGCATCTCTCTTCAGTGATTGAGCATTATTGTGAAAATTTCTTTGGCGAATATTATGATAAAGAAGCAGGATTATTAAATTTTGGCGAGGATTATCAGCCATTAAAAGGCGAAATTGCCCCGATTACGGCTGAAATGAGAGAGAAAAATCCAAATATTGATTTCTTTGAGCAGAAAAATCCGACCTGGACAATGGGTACCGAGCTGCCATGTATTGGGCGTATGGGTTGGAAAGATATTGCCCGTTTTCCAGTAAAGCTGATGACAAAGCCGACCAGTAAAGGCAAATGCGAGGCGCTTTCATTCTCTAAAACCAACCGTCGGGAGGCGATCCAATGAAAGCTGCTGAATGGCTGACAACCGGCTCGCATCTTATTTTAAAACAATGGTGTGATGCCTCTGATCGTAACTTTACCAAACGCTTTAATGCTTTAGAAGCGACTCAGCGTCAAATTTTGCATTCGATTTTACAGACCTCAACCTTTGCTAAAGATAAAAAAGTGCAAAATTATGAACAGTTTGTAAAATCATTTCCAGCTACACGTTACGGCGCCTGGCGAGAAGATATCCAGCGCTATCGTGAACAAAAGCTTGCACTTTCCAGCAGCAAGCTGGTGCGTTTTCAGCCAACCAGTGGTTCAAGTGAACAGATTAAGTTTATTCCTTATACCAAACTGTTTTTAGATCAGCTCGATCATGCCATTGCTCCCTGGTTAGCCAGCATGTACCGCAAGTGTCCTCAATTGCGCGCAGGAACTCACTATTGGTCTGTGTCATGGTTGCCGGAAAGCCAGCGTGAAGTTTTAAAAGACAAAAACCTGAATGATGACAGTGCATTATTAGGCATGGGTAAACGGATTTTATCCAAGTTTACCCAAGCTGTTCCAAGTAATGTGGCCTTTGCTGCAAATGCCGATGATGCATTGTTTGCAACCATTTGTTATCTGGTGGCTAATCGAAATCTAGCCATGATCTCGGTATGGAGTCCAACCTTTGCACTACAGTTGCTGGAACGTCTGGAAGCGCTGCAACAGGAAGTGATTGAAGTGCTGGAAAGTGGATTATGGGGTATGCGCCAAAATTCGTTGAAAGACGTCACAGCACCTTATAGTCCTGAAAGTGCACAGGCCTTAATTAACAGTTCTAATGGCGAGCACATTGATTTTAAGCAGCTTTGGCCAAAATTAAGTCTGGTCTCCAGTTGGGATACTGCAGGCTCTAAAGCCTGGGCTGAAAAATTAAAGCAGAGACTGCCTGATGTGCAGTTCGAGGGCAAAGGTCTGTGGGCAACTGAAGGTGTGGTGACCATTCCGTATAATGATCAATATCCGCTTGCTTATCAGAGTCATTTTTATGAGTTTGAATATCTTGAGGGAGAGAAACAGGGCCAGATTATCCCGTCATGGCAACTTAAAGTGGGTGATGTGGTGAGTCCAATCATCACATCGGGGAATGGTTTACTACGTTATTGTCTTGATGATTGTTTACGGGTCACCGGTTTTCTGCAACAGATTCCTTGCTTTGAGTTTCAGGGACGCCGTTTTGGTGTCGATCTGGTCGGTGAAAAGCTTGCTCCAGAGACAGCACAGCAACTGCTTTCACAACTGAACGAAACCGACTCTAAAGCCATCTCCTTGCTGGCGATTGATACCGAGCAGCAGGTTAAACCATTTTATTGCGTTCTGTTTGAAGGGGAAATTCATCACAGTGTTAACGATGAATATATTGATCGTATTTTGCGTCAGAATTTTCATTATGAACTTGCCCGTAACTTAGGTCAGCTAGATCAACCACAGATTCGTCAAGCGCCGAATGGCTGGAATGCCTATAAAAAGCTGGTGATGTTTGATGGCATTATCGAAGGCAATATCAAGCCTGAACCCTTAAAGAAAATTACCCTGAATAGTTTGGAACAACTATGAAGAAAGGGATCAAACAGTTTCATCATCCGTTTTTAACGCCCACGTACCATGTACTGTGTACGGGACTGCTATTCGTTTCAAATACAGTTATGGCCATGACCTTAGACGAGGCTTTGTCAGCAAGTTTAAGGCATGAAAGTCAACTCGAAGTCAGCCGTTTAAGTGTCAGTCAGTCTACTGCCATGCTTGAGCAGGCTAAACAGCGGGATGGCTTAAAAGTTAATCTGGTCGGCCAACTTGATTATGAGCGGGTGGAAACACCTGCTCAGGTCATGTTTCCAACCGAAGGCAACCGCAAAGGCCGAAGTCTGCAATTACAGCTGGACTATCCCGTTTATACGTCCGGACGGCATGGTTTGGGCGTTGAAGTAGCGAAGAACCAGTTATCTGCACAGGCGCAGGGTTTATCTGACCAAAGATCGGAAACCATCCTGAATACGGTGATGGTCTATACCGATGTATTAAAGAAAAAGGCGATTTTAGAGCTACGGAAAAAGACCATGTCGAATCTGCAACGCTCGCTCTATGAATCACAACGGCGTTTTGACGTGGGCATGATTACCCGTGCCGATCTGGCTCAGGTTTTGGCCCAAGTGGCCCAAGGCCAAGCTGATATTACACAGGCTCAATCTAATCTTACGGTGAGTGAAGCACAGTTTTATCAAATTACTGGTTTAACCGCAGATAATCTTGTTGCCATCAAACAGTTGCCAGCAATTCCAAACAGCGTGGATGAAGTTTTAGCGAGAACTAACCGCCATCCTGCATTGATGCGCGGCAAATATGAAAAACAGGCTGCCGAGAAACAATACGCCCTAACCAAACGGGAACTCTGGCCAACAGTTATGCTGACCAGCCGAGCAGGCAAGCAGCATGAAGCAAGTTATATCGGTTCTGAAAGTAACAATTACATGGTGGGCGTACAACTGAATGTGCCTTTGTTTGATGATGGTCTGAACCGGGCCAATACTCGTAAAGCGCAGGCCGATGTCGATCTGGCTAAGCAAAAGATCCGGACGCTTGAGCTTGATTTAAATCAGCGGGCACGAACCACATATGCACAGCTGCAAAGCATTCGACAAAATAAAGAGGCACTGCAAAATGCCATAGATGCAGCATCGATTGCATTTGTCTACACCCGAAAAGAGTTCGACTTAGGCACCAAAACCACCTTTGATCTGCTCAATACCGAACAAAAATTATTAGACGTACAGACCCAAAAAACCGTCAATGAACAGGACGAAGTCGTGTATGTCTATCAACTCCTGGATCAGATGGGACAATTAAATCAGCTGGTTCCAGACCAGACGGCTACACAGGTGAATAATCAATGAAAACAAACCCACCGACATCCCCTAATCAAAACAGCTTGATTACCCGTGAAGCAACCTTGGCTGACGATCAGGCCTTGCGTGCACTGATTGCGGTGCCAATGACCACCAAAGGCGTACAAATCAGTTTTCAGCGTGAACCGAGCTATTTTAAAGCTTCAGATATTCTGTATCGACATAAGCTACATGTGGTCATTGAAGATACTGAACATCAAAAGAATGTTGCCTGTTATAGCAATGGTCATCGCCCGTGCTATGTCGATAAGGCAATACAGAATGTGCGCTATGCCAGTGATTTGCGTGTCGATCCAAACTATCGTGGCAAATCCTTAGTCAAAGTATTGGGTGCGCATGTCAAGCAGACCCTGCATCAACCTGATTTTAGCCAGATGATTATCTTTAATGATAACTATGCAGCAAGAGCAGCCATACAAACTGGAAAAAGCGGGATTCCTGATTATTATGATGAAGGCTTAATCGAAACACTGACACTAACGCATTTGGGAAACAAAAGAACAATTAAAGCCTTTTTAAATCACAGGATTGAAACTGAGATGAGTGAGATTAAAACATGTCAGGCTCGACCCGAACATATTACCGCAATGAACCGGTTTATTGCCGAAATGTCGCAGCATTATAATTTTATCCCGGCTTATAATTTCGCAGAGTTGCATGCAGGGCACCCTTATTTTTCGGGTCTACAACTCTCGGACTTTCAGCTTTATTTTCAAGATGGAAAACTTGTGGGGATGTTTGGATTATGGGATCAACATACCATTAAACAGACCAAAATCCTGCATTACAGTTCAGCGATTGGCCTTATACGTCCAATCTATAATGTATTGACCAAAGTGACTAAAGGCATGCCTTTGCCTAAACTTGGCGACTCGGTGAGATATCATGTGTTACATAGCCTGTTGTGCCATCCCCAGCAGTTAGCACTGCATCATTCAATGCTTGAAGATGCGCAGAAAATCTCTAAGCAGCGAGGTGTAGGAGTTGTGAGCTTTACCTTGTCGCATCAAGATCCTCGTTTTCAGCTCAATCAGTTTTACAAAGGTGAACGCTTAACAGGCATGCACGGTTTTATTAGTTTTCAGGGTGATCCACGGCCCAAATTTAATAAGCATCTAATTCCGTATTTAGAAGTTGGACGCATTTGAGTCATAAAAAAATTCCTCAAGCGATTTAAAGCTTGAGGAATTTTCTAGGTGTAATGTGTAAATTATACTTTCAGACCTTTAGCATACTCAACCAGTTGATCAATCACCGTTCCCCAACCTTCAAAGAAACCCATGTCTTCGTGTTGTTGACGAGTTTCAGCAGTACGGTGACGGGCAATTGCGGTATATTGGGTTGCGCCATCACCTGCATCTTCAAGCAACAGAATTGCGGTCATAAATGGATTTTCAGCAGGTTTCCAGTCTTCGGTATAGGTATCGGTAAAGACCAATTTCTTGCCATCAATCACTTCCAGATAAACCCCTTCATTTTTGATTTCATTACCATCAACATCAAAGATGGTATTGAACTTTCCACCCACTCGTAAATCAATTTCACAGGCTTTAATCGAGTGAGGGCGAGGAATAAAGAAGTGTTGGATATGTTCAGGTGTGGTCCAGCATTCCCAAACCAGCTCACGCGGAACATCTATCACTCTTTCCAGTTTTAAATCAGTCTTTGGATCCAGTTTCATTTTCTCTTTTCCTTTTTAATTCGAGTGCATAACGATCAAATTGATTAAGTCTTTGTTCCCAGATTGCCCGTTGTTCACTTAACCAATTTTGCATGGGGGTGAAAGCTTCGGGTGTCAAAGCACAAGTTCTGATTCGTCCATTTTTTTCTGAATGAATAAGTCCTGCTTGTTCTAATTTATTTAAATGTTTTAGAAAAGAAGGCAGGGCCATGTCATGTTGTTCAGCCAGTTCGGTGATCGATGCTGCCCCAAAAGACAATCGCGTTAAGATATCTCTACGCGTTGGATCACTGAGAGCACTGAATAACATATCGAGTTTAGAATCATACTTAGCCATAGAGCTAAGTATTGCGCACAAAATAGACAGCTGTCAACAAAAAACTTAGCTAAAAAGCTAAGTTTCCATTGCAACTTTTATTGCTCTATTTTTCTTGTTTATTGGTTAAAATAACCCCAATAAAACTTAGACTACCACCAAGCAGCATAGACCAGGTGATGGATTCCTTCAGAATCAGAAATGCCAGTAAGACTGCAAATACAGGCACCAGATTATTAAATATAATGGTTCGAGATGCTCCAATGTGATGAATTGCTTCGGCATACCAGATAAAAGCCAGAACTGTGCCAAAGACGCCGAGGAAGATAATGGACAACCAGCTGTATAGAGAAATATGTAGAATCGAAAGTTGCATAAATTCAGGCACAAGACTGATAAAGAGAAAAAATGTTCCCCACAGTACCGAATAGGTGGTCATGGTTAAGGCCGGGGCTTGGGTCTGTTTAAAACAAATCGTATAAATGACCCAGCTCAAGACTGCACCGCACATCATCATTTCACCCGTGCCAAAAGATTGAGTGAATGCAGCAAAAAATTCACCTCTACTTACCACGATGAGTGTGCCGATTAAAGCGAGACATACACCTAAATAATTTATTCTTAGTAGCCTTTCCTGAAAGAAAATCCGCATGACTAAAATCGTTAAAATAGGGGATAAGCTCACAAATAGTGCAGTTCTGCCTGCTTCAATTCTGGACAAAGCAGCAAAGAAAAATAAGTTATAAGCAAATACCCCCGTCAATCCCATCAAGATAGCATAGACATGTTGTTGTACAGAAAGATGGGGAAATCCTCCCGTGCTTTTCAATAAGATCAAGACCAGTAAGACCGCAGCAAAGCCAAAGCGTAATAATGCAGAGAGGGTTGGGGAGAGTTCCGCTGTAACAATGCGTCCTGCAATGAAGGTACCACCCCACATTAAGGCAACACAGATCAGCTTCAAATAAACAGTGGAACTCGAAAGAGAAATGGCGAAGTGACGCATGAAATTTTCAATCAACATGGAATTGAATCAAATCCTAAAACTAATTTATTTTTATAGTAAAATGAGCTTTTACTCATGAATGCATTGTGATGACCCTGACTCAACTTGAAATATTTTCCAAGCTCGCGGAACTAAAAAATTTTACCCATACTGCACAACAACTAAATATTTCGCAGTCAGCGATTTCGCATGCACTTAAAGCATTGGAAAAGAAGTGGCACACCCAACTGTT
The DNA here is from genome assembly GCF_904886855.1 of Acinetobacter sp. 'aerobic (ED)'. Classification (NCBI taxonomy): domain Bacteria; kingdom Pseudomonadati; phylum Pseudomonadota; class Gammaproteobacteria; order Moraxellales; family Moraxellaceae; genus Acinetobacter; species Acinetobacter sp. 'aerobic (ED)'. Next base: position 439,778 of record NZ_CAJHGI010000001.1, on the reverse strand, counting down.
TTATCGAAATAATAATGAAGTTGAGCTGAGCGCTGCAGGACAACGCTTACTACCTTATGCGAATGAAATCCTGAATGTTGCTCACATGATTCAGCAAGAAGTGATGGATATTAAAGGTCTTAAAGCGGGAATATTAAGGATTGGTTCCTTTGGTGCATCATCTTCCAATGTACTGATTCCACTGATTTTAAAAAATTTTGCGCAGCAATATCCTGAGGTTGAGGTATTGGTGATGGAAGGTACGGATAAAGACGTATTGCAATGGATAAATGAACGCAAAGTTGATCTTGGGTTTGTGGTACTGCCTGAAACCCGCTTTGATAGTTTTGCTTTGCTGGAGGATATCTTTGTTGCTTTATTGCCCAACGATTTAGAGATCGCACAAAAGCCAGCGGTACAATTACAAGAGCTGCTTGATCATCCTTTTATTATAACCAGTGCGGGTAGTCAAAACCATGTCATGGAACTGTTTAAGGCTGCACAACTCACCCCACAGATTAAGTATAACTTGTCGCAAATCCTGTCGATTTTAAATATGGTCAATCAGGGGGCTGGCGTTTCGATCGTGGCGGATTTAGCACTCGACACAAATATTCTTTCGCTTTACCCCAATGTGGTCAAACGCCCATTATCTCCCAATATCAAGCGTTCTATTGGCCTGGCAGTAAAGAATAAACAGCAGATGTCACCGACTGCAAAAGCCTTTGTTGAGCTTGCCGTGCAACTCTAGCTTTGGGTCAGTATGCTAAAACCTGCTTAATTGTTCATAAATAGGCTAGAAAAACAGACAAAAGTTATCAATTACACAAAATACTTCTATAATAGCGCCCATCATTACTAAGGTCAGTGTTTAGATAGAGTCATAAGACGACCTTAGCCACAGTTTTTTAAGTCTATTTGTGATCCACGATTCGGCTTATCGATTATTATTTTCAATCTTATGTACTTGCAACACATAAGAATATTTAGGTGCTCGCATGGAAATCAAGGTTAATTATCTCGACAATCTTCGACAAGAGGCGAAGTTTGATGACTTTACGGTAATCGCCGATCAGCCGATTCGTTATAAAGGCGATGGTTCTGCACCAGGCCCATTTGATTATTTCCTTGCTTCATCTGCGTTGTGTGCAGCTTATTTTGTCAAAGTGTATTGTGCTGCACGTGATATTCCAACAGACAACATCCGTTTATCTCAGAACAATATTGTTGATCCTGAAAACCGCTACAAACAGATTTTTAAGATTCAGGTTGAATTGCCAGCTGATATTTCTGAAAAAGATCGTCAGGGCATCTTGCGTTCAATTGATCGCTGTACCGTCAAGAAAGTGATCCAGACCGGTCCAGAGTTTGTGATCGAAGAAGTTGAAAGCATTGACGCGGATGCACAAGCCTTATTGATGCCAAGCCTGGCTTCGGAAAGCAGCACCTATATTGCAGGTAAAGACCTGCCATTAGAAGAGACCATTGCCAATATGTCAGGGATTTTGGCAGGCCTAGGCATGAAGATTGAAATCGCATCTTGGCGCAATATCGTACCCAATGTCTGGTCGTTGCATATCCGTGATGCACAATCGCCAATGTGCTTTACCAATGGTAAAGGCTCAACCAAAGAAAGTGCTTTGGCATCGGCTTTAGGTGAGTTCATTGAACGTTTAAACTGTAACTTTTTCTATAACGATCAATTCTGGGGTGAGGACATTGCCAATGCAGAATTTGTACATTATCCAGATGAGAAGTGGTTTAAACCGGGTCCAAATGGCGAATTACCAAAAGAAATTTTGGATGAATATTGTCTAGAAATTTATAACCCGGATGATGAGTTACTCGGTACGCATTTATACGATACCAATTCAGGGAATACAGAACGTGGTATTTGTTCATTGCCATTCGTACGTCAATCCGATGATGAAATTGTCTATTTTCCATCAAACCTGATTGAGAACTTATATCTCAGTAACGGGATGAGTGCGGGCAATACCTTGGCAGAAGCTCAAGTTCAATGCTTATCTGAAATTTTTGAACGTGCGGTTAAACGTGAAATTCTGGAAGGTGAAATTGCATTGCCAGACGTACCGCAAGAAGTATTGGCGAAATATCCAAGTATTGTGGCAGGTATCCAAGGTTTGGAAGAGCAAGGCTTCCCAGTCCTTGTCAAAGATGCATCGTTAGGCGGTCAATTCCCGGTGATGTGTGTAACTTTAATGAACCCACGTACAGGCGGTGTATTTGCCTCATTTGGTGCACATCCAAGTTTTGAAGTAGCATTAGAGCGTAGTTTGACTGAATTGTTGCAAGGCCGTAGTTTTGAAGGTTTAAACGATTTACCGCAACCAACTTTCCAAAGCAATGCAGTCACTGAACCAAACAACTTTGTTGAACACTTCATTGATTCAAGCGGCTTGGTCTCTTGGCGCTTCTTTAGTGCCAAATCGGATTATGACTTTGTGGAATGGGACTTCACCAATAACGGTGAAAACTCCAATGCTGAAGAAGCAGCAGAATTGTTTGGCATCCTTGAAGAAATGGGCAAAGAAGTCTACATGGCGGTATATGAGCACTTAGGAGCAACCGCATGCCGTATTCTGGTGCCGGATTATTCTGAAATTTATCTGGTTGAAGACCTGATTTGGGACAATACCAACAGAGCGATCTTATTCCGTGAAGATATTCTTAATCTACATCGTTTAGATAACGAGCAACTGGAAGCTTTGGTTGAGCGTTTAGAAGAATGCGAACTGGATGATTACACCGAAATCACCACCTTGATTGGAATTGAGTTTGATGACAATACGGTATGGGGTCAGTTAACTCTGCTTGAATTAAAACTGTTGATCTATCTTGCTTTAGAGCAGTTTGAAGAAGCGAAAGAATTAGTTGAGACTTTCTTGCAATACAATACCAACACGGTAGAACGTGGTTTGTTCTATCAATGCATGAATGTAGTGTTAGAAGTTTTACTTGATGATGAAATGGAGCTTGAAGACTACGAAACTAATTTCCGCCGTATGTTTGGTAATGAGCGTATGGATGCTGTGGTTGGTTCTGTTGAAGGTACGGTCCGTTTCTATGGCCTCACACCAACCAGTATGAAACTGGAAGGGCTTGACCGTCATTTACGTCTCATCGATAGCTATAAGAAATTGCATAAAGCACGTGCTAAGACAGTCGGCTTAAATAACTAAAACACTATAAGTATCGTTTTTAAAAAAGTGCATGTTGATCATGCACTTTTTTTATTTAGAACTTATAAAAGTTTGTAATTTGAATCACTCAAAATTTTAATAAATTGATGGCTTGACCTTGCAATTATTGGAAGGACTACAGTGTCTTTCATAAAGGTAACTGTGCCACAGGAGATAGAAACTCTGATCTATTGATGGTGTCAATTCCTTTATTTTCATCAATATAGCATGTTAATCACATCTGAAATGAATGTGATGCTGCTGAATAGAAAGGAAACAATAATGAGTGAACAACAATCGGCAATAACGCCTAACCTAAATAATACAAGTGATATTTATAGCCCCTCTACGCGTGCTTATATGGAACTAACCAGCCGTATGCATGTTGATATGCAAATCAATTACACAGGCAATGCCGACATCGACTTTATGCGTGGAATGATTCCACATCATCAAGTAGTCATAGATATGGCCAAGGTTGCCTTGACATATTGTTATGATTCAGAAGTTCGCATGTTGGCAAAAAATATTACTTTGGCTCAAGATATTGAAATTAAAGTGATCAATGCCTGGTTACAACGGCATCTATTATAAAGCTTTCGATCTTATTCTTGATTTGATAGTTCCATCCATAAAAGGCTGAATCTAAACAGCCCTTTATGGATTACAGCTTTTCGTAATTAGATAGAAAGGTAGCGATTATGCCGAAGATAACCGTGCTCCCGCATGAAAAAATCTGCCCAGAAGGCAGTATTCTAGACATTAAAAAGGGCGCAAACCTGTGTAGAACTTTACTCGATCATGGGATTGAAATTGAACATGCCTGTGACCTTTCAGGAGCCTGTACCACCTGTCATGTCATTATTCGAAACGGCTTTGAAAGTTTGCAGGAAATGGATGATGTTGAAGCAGACCTGCTTGATCGTGCTTGGGGGTTAAGTCCAGAGTCTAGACTGTCCTGTCAGGTGAATATTCAGGATCAGCCTTTAGAAATAGAAATCCCCAAATACACCATCAATTATGTTTCCGAAAAGAAGGAATGATTAGATGAAGTATTGTTTATTTTAATGTGTAAAAGGCTTGACCTTACCATTATGGCAACCTTTATAGTGTGTTTATCTTCTTAAATAACTGAATGGAGTTTTGCAATGGAATTTCACGTTGAAAATATGACTTGTGGTGGCTGTGCACGTGGCGTAACCCGTGCAATCCAAGCGGTAGATGCCAATGCAAAAGTCATTACAGATCCACCAAATCGTAGTGTTAAGGTTGAAACGACAGCCTCACAACAACAAGTGGTCGAGGCTTTATCTGAAGCAGGTTTTCCACCACGTTAATCTGTTCTGGAATCAAAAGCGGCTAAAACAGCCGCTTTTTTGTGTCAAAAGAATGGAAAAAAATAAAAGGCGATCACAAGATCGCCTTTTATTGTGTTCTACTTGCGCCCAGTGAGTGGAGACAGCGAGAGCAGATCATTATGATGATGGATGTCCTTGATTTCATGACTAGGCTCTTTTAATCCTTCCAGAATCGGACAGTCGGGACGATTATCACCCGCACAACAATCGACTAAATTCTGGAGTGTCTGTGCCATTTGCTGCAGGTCCTGGATACGCTCTTGCAACTTTTGGATATGTGCCTGAGCCAGTTGTTTTACATCGCCACTTTGTCGATTGCGGTTATTCCATAAATCCAGTAAATCGGTGATTTCCGTGACCGAGAAACCCAGTTCACGACTGCGTTTGATAAATTTCAAACGTTCCACGTCATTGTCTGAATAAGAACGATAGCCTGCATTGCTGCGTCCTGCCGCAGGAATCAAACCAATTTGCTCGTAATAACGAATCATCTTGGCGGTTACACCTGAAGCTTGAGAAACTTTACCAATATTCATAAGATCCTCCATTAGCCTTTATGCACAGATGGTGGTTGAAAACGACGTAAACGTAGGGCATTCCCAAGCACAAATACACTTGAAAGTGCCATCGCACCCGCGGCAAAAATCGGTGACATCAAGGTACCATAAGCAGGGTATAACACACCCGCAGCCACTGGTATCAATAGGGTATTGTAGGCAAAAGCCCAGAACAGGTTCTGGTGAATATTGCCAATGGTTGCCTTAGATAAGGCAATTGCATTTGCAACACCTTGCAAGTTGCCAGACATCAATACCACATCCGCAGACTCAATCGCCACGTCTGTACCAGTGCCAATTGCAAGGCCGACATCTGCTTGAGCCAGTGCTGGTGCATCATTGATCCCATCCCCAACAAAGGCAATATTGCCATATTTTGCTTTCAGTTCCTGCACGGCATTAACTTTACCTTCAGGTAGCACTTCGGCAATCACTTCATCAATCCCAAGTTGTTTGGCAATGGCATGTGCGGTACGGGCATTATCACCGGTAATCATTGCCACTTTTAAGCCCAGTTGATGTAAGGCTTGAATGGCAGCAGGTGTGGTGTCTTTAATTGGATCGGCAACTGCAATAATCCCTGCCAAAGCGCCATCAATTGCCACATAAAGCGGAGATTTGCCTTCATCACCCAAACGTTGTGCTGTATGGGAAAAAAAGCCGATATCTAGGCCATGTTGGATCATGTAACGGTCTGCACCGATATAGATATTCTGGCTTTCGTTTACAGTGGCATTAACACCCATCCCAGTGACTGAATCAAAGCGGTCAACCTTTGGCAAATCCAAACTTTCATTTTTTGCCGCATCGACAATTGCTTTGGCAATCGGGTGTTCAGACAGTGACTCCACTGCGGCAACAAGACTGAGCACATCATTACGTTCAAAGCCGGATGCCACTTCAAAATCAGTCAGTACGGGATGACCTTCGGTCAAAGTGCCTGTTTTATCAACAGCAACCACTTGGGCATCTTTTAACAGCTGTAGTGCTTCCCCCTTACGGAACAGGATACCCAGTTCTGCACCACGTCCAGTACCGACCATAATCGAGGTCGGAGTTGCCAAGCCCATAGCACATGGACAAGCAATAATTAGTACAGCTACGGCGTTGACCAGTGCAAAAGTTAGCGCAGGTGCTGGGCCGAAAACCAACCAGACCAGAAAAGTGAGTAAAGCGGCAATCATCACTGCGGGTACAAACCATAAGGTCACTTTGTCGACCACAGCTTGAATCGGCATTTTAGAACCTTGTGCCTGCTCGACCAGACGGATAATCTGTGCCAGCATGGTGTCACCACCGACAGCGACGGCTTTAAAACTTAAAGTTCCGTTCTGGTTAATGGTTCCACCCACCACTTGGCTGCCAATGTTTTTCTCAACAGGAATCGGTTCACCCGTAATCATCGATTCATCCACAAAGCTTTGGCCTTCAATGACTTCACCATCGACAGGAATTCGTTCACCCGGTTTCACGATAACCAGATCACCCGTTACCACTTGTTCGATTGGAATATCAATAACCTGATGATTACGAGAAACATGGGCAACTTTGGCCTGTAAGCTGACCAAGCGCTGAATGGCTTCCGAGGTCCGTCCTTTGGCTTTGGCCTCGAGAAAACGACCGAGTAGAATCAAGGCTACAATCACTGCTGCAGCTTCGTAATAAACATTGACCGTGCCTGCAGGTAAGAACTTTGGTGCAAAAGTAGCCACCAGTGAAAATAGGTAAGCTGCCAAGGTACCGACTGCCACCAAGGAGTTCATATCTGGGGCTAAACGGACTAAAGCGGGAAGCCCTTTAAGATAAAAACGACGCCCCGGAATAAACAGGACTAAGCTGGTTAAAACGAATTGTAAGTACCAACTATTTTGCATGCCAATAGTCTGTTCAATCAGTTGATGCACACCCGGAATCAAGTGCGAACCCATTTCCAAGATAAACACAGGCAATGCTAGAACTGTGGCAATAATCAGGTCGCGTTTGAGTTCTGCACGTTCTTGGTCCTTTTTCTCCAGTTGTTCAGTTTGGTCTGGCGTAGCAGCCTGAATTGCTTTGGCATCGTAACCCGCCTTATCAATTGCGGCGATCAGGCTTTCAATACTGGCTGTACCTGTTACAGTAGCGCGTTCTGTTGCTAAATTGACGTTGGCAGTGCTTACGCCATTCACCGCATTTAAGGCTTTTTCTACCCGACTGACGCAGGAAGCGCAGGTCATGCCTTCAATAGAGAGTTCTACTGTCGATGCAGGAACATCATAACCTGTTCGTTCAATGGCCTGAATCAGCACTTGTCGGTCTACGGGCTTGGCAAGTGTGATATCGGCACGTTCTGTGGCTAGATTCACTGACGCAGACTGAACGCCGTCGACTTTTTTGAGTGCTGTTTCGACACGTCCAACACAACTGGCACAGGTCATGCCTTCTACCTGAAGTGAAACTTTTATATTTTGAGCATCTGTATTTGTTTGCGTTTCCATAAGTTATACCTATAGCGCTAATCTGATTGCTTCAAGCATAGACCTTAACATTATGGGAAGGTCAAGAGGGGATTTTCAATATGGACTGTTTTATTGCTTAAGCCAGACAAATTATTCGTTTTGATCAAAATTTAACAAGCAAGCGAAGTGATGTTGGAATAAAACCGACTGTTTTAAATGATAATATTTTATCGTCAGCGAAAGGATTTGAATAAAAAAAATCGGAAAAAGGTTGTGCAATCATCGATCGACCATTTGGCTATTGAACAAATGGTCGATCACCCTAGATTAGGCTTTATGACAAGAATCTGGCTTGTAGGGCAGTGGCTGTCGCAAAAATCTTCTGATATCCCTGTGGTAAAATTCGTTGCAATACATCGACTGCTTTTGCGTCAGTACCAATCAGTAAACGACGTTTATTTTTCAGCACAGCAGTGAGAATCTGTTGGGCTGCCTGCTCTGCAGGGGTTCTCAATATCTTGTCAAAAGCATCCTGACTTTTTAGCGGGTCCATTCCCAGAATCTCAACACTGTTGTTAATACGCGCTGCTTTGGCAATATTGGTGCGGATGCCTCCCGGATGTATACAGGTTGCACTGACTCCACAACCTTGTAGATCCAGTTCCTGACGTAAGGACTCGGTAAAACCGCGAACTGCAAATTTACTGGCATTATAAGCACTTTGCGTCGGTTGTGCGGTCAGCCCAAACATGCTGGAGACATTGATCACATGTCCGTCACCGCTTTGTTTCAGGTAAGGTAAAAACTCTTTGGTCCCATACACGACACCCCAGAAATTAATCCCGATCAGCCATTCCAGATCTTCATAGCTGACACCTTCTGCGGTACTGCCCATGGCAACGCCTGCGTTATTAAAGATCAGATTGACTTGCTGATGCTGCTCGACAATCGTTTTCGCCCAATCTGCCATTTCCTGACGCTTGGCCACGTCAACCACCTGAGTGGTGACTTTGACAGGATAGGTTTTTAACAAGTTTTGGGTCTTGGCTAGCCCCAATTCGTTGACATCTGATAAAGCCAGATGACAACCTTGTTTTGCCAACGCAACGGCAAGGGCTTGACCAATACCTGAACCCGCACCTGTAATCGCAGCCACCTTATTCTTGAATGTTTTCATTTAAACCGCCATTTGTTGTTCTAAAGCTTGTGTCTGCACTTGAGGATGGGATGACCGGGTCAACTGATGATAGTTTTCCAGATCAAAACGACGGGTGCGTTGACGGTATTCCAGTGTAAAACCCGGCCAGTTATTGGTATTTTTTCCTGTCGCAGTTTGATACCAGCTGGTGCAGCCTTGCGACCACATGGTGGACTTCATCCGTTCCTGAATTTCCTGATTAAACTGTACTTGGATTTCAGCTTTCAGATCTGTAAAGGCTAAATTGTTTTGGATATGGGCTTGAAGGGCATCCAGAATATAGTTCACCTGACTTTCAATCATATACACGATTGAGTTATGCCCAAGATTGGTATTGGGGCCATACAGCATAAAGAAGTTGGGGAAACCACTAACGGTTAAGCCTAAATACGCTTCTGCGCCATCGACCCATTGGTCTTTCAATCTTTTGCCATTCAGTCCTGTAATTTGCATGGGTGCCATAAACTCGGTTGCCGCAAAACCAGTTCCATAAATAATGGTATCGACTTCACGGTATTTACCATCTTTATCAACAATACCATTTTCAGTGACTTCTTGAATCGCAGTATTAATAACCTCGACATTTGGACGGACCAGACTACGGTACCAATGGTTTGAAATCAGAATACGTTTGCAGCCAATCGGATAATCAGGCATCAAACGATGACGGAAGTGAGGGTCTTTGATTTCCTCACGGATATGCCGTTGAAAAATATATTCGGCCAAAGGAATTTCATTCAGCGTAGCGGTAAAGCTCTTGAGGCGAATTTCGTTATAACTATATTGAAATACGCGATCAAGGCTTTGTAAAACCGGAAGCTTTTGAAATGCTTTGCGTTCCAGACTGGTATAAATACGGTCTGGTTTAGGAATCACATAAGGAGCAGAACGTTGATAAATATCTAAATGCACCACTTGCTTGGCAATCTCAGGAACAAACTGGATCGCACTGGCGCCAGTCCCAATGACTGCCACCCGTTTGTTATTTAAGTCATAGTCATGATCCCAGCGTGCAGAATGGAAAGTCTTACCCTTAAAAGTCTCCAAACCTTTAATTTTGGGATAAGCAGGTCGATTGAGCTGACCAACGGCGGCAATCAGAAATTCTGCCTCAAATTTTTCTCCGGTTAAGCTCTTAATCTGCCAGACACCTTGGGTGGCATCAAAATCAGCGCTGGCAATTTCAGTATTAAACTGGATATGTGGATAGAGCTGATATTTTTCTGTGCAATGCTTCAAATACTGATGAATTTCCTGTGATGAACCATAACGGTTTTTCCAGCCCAGTTCTTGCTCAAAGGAAAAGGAATATAGATGGGAAGGCACATCACAGGCAGCACCGGGATAGGTATTGTCACGCCAGACACCACCGATATCACCGGCTTTTTCAAATAAGGTAAACTGTTCAAAACCGGCACGTTTGAGCTGAATCGCCAGCCCTAAGCCACCAAAGCCTGTTCCAATAATGGCGATACGTATATTGTTGTTTGAAGATAATTGTTGTTTAGACATAACCGACTCAAGTGAATAAATATCATGTACTGCATGCAGAATAATCGTTTCATGCATTGATTTAGAGGATGGATCAGGACAAAATATTGTGATTAGCGGACATGGAGAAGACGCTTGAAGTACTTATGGACTTATGAACGAAGTATCCATAGTGTTCGCCTGATGGCTGATTTTGCCGCAGAGCTCGGAACTAGTCATAGCCAGATTCTGACCGGAACTGGTATAGAACAACACCAGTTACTTGATCCGAATATGCTGGTAACAGGTCAACAGGAATTGCAACTGATCCGTAATCTGGTAGAACTGTTCGGACATCGACCTTTGCTCGGGCTGGAAATCGGAACCCGTTATCACTTTACCACCTTTGGTTCATTAGGACTGGCTTTGATCAGCAGTGCCAATATACGTGAAGCCTTAAATTTTGCCTTGGCCTATTTTCCCTTGTCCTTTGCATTTAGCCAGTTTGTGCTATCAGAACATCCGGATACACACGATATCCAAATCGAGATCGTGGTGGATCAAGGGATTCCACAAAATTTATGGCAGTTTATTATTCAGCGAGATGTCGCTGCACTGATGACTGTGCAACGCGATTTAATTCAGGATCAACTTTGTCAAAAGGTCATGTTTTCATTTCAAGCTCATGGAGAAACTCAGGCTTATGTTGAGCTATTTGGAATTAGCCCGGAATTTGGTGCATTAAAAAACCTGATTGTATTAAATGCCGGAAAAATAGACCAGAAACTCAGTATGGCCAATGAGCTGGTGCTACAGGCTGCGGAACAACAATGCCGACAGACGCTGGATAAACGACAAGCCCAAAAGAAATATACCCATCAGGTTCAGCAAGTCTTGATGAATAACCAAGGTGAAATTCCGTCGATGGAGGAGGTTGCGGATTGCTTGCATTTAAACTCACGGACCTTGCGTCGTTATTTGGCCCAAGAGCAGGTGACATTTCTCCAGATCAGAGAGGAGGTACGAAAAATTCTTGCAGACTATTATCTGTCTTTAACCCAAACGTCTATTGAGCAAATTTCCGAATGGCTGGGTTATGCTGAGCCTGCCAGTTTCATTCATGCCTACAAACGCTGGTATGGCAAAACACCCCATGCAAGCCGATTAAAAAAATAAAGTGTAGAAAATAACGATTCCGTGGCATATAAAAGACAGAGGAAAGCGAAATAAACAAAAGGGAATCACTGTTCAGCTTGATTGAAGCGTGGACAGATATCAGGAAGATAGAAAGGGTAGCAGGCCATGCTTTTAGAACAGGATTTAAGTCCAGCGGAGTTTAGTCTTTTTTCCGAAATACTGTGGAAATTAGGCTCGGGAAAAGGACAGCAAAACTTACGCGAAAGCCTTATTGCTGATATTGCGACCTTGTTACGTGCAGATTTTGCAGCATCCTATATCTGGGATGCAAAACAGCGTTTGTCCAGAAAAGGCATCATGTGGCAAATTGATCCCAAAGCCATGTTGGAATATGACACCATTTGGCAGCACAATGATCCGATCACGGCACAGCTTCGCCAGCGGCAACATCCCACCTTTGTGAATGAAATCATTTCTGCAAGCGCGCTTAAAAAAACAGATTACTACAATGAATTTTTACGGCCTTATAGTCTCTATCATGGCCTGAATGTTTATTTTGTACGAAATGGCATGGATCTTGGAGACCTGCGTATCTGGCGCGCCAAAGATTCAGTCATGTTCAGTGAACGTGAGAAAAGGATCTTAAACCTGCTGGAACCTTATCTGACCCAAGCCTTAGCCATGGATTTATCTTGCCCTGATGTTTTAACGCCACGCGAGCAGGAGGTCGTAATGTTAGTCGCGAAGGGACTAAGCGATAAACAGGTTGCCAATTTACTTGAGATTGGTTTTACCACGGTCAGGACCCATCTTAAAAATGCCATGCAAAAAATGGGCTGTCATAATCGTACCGAAATGGCACGGCTCATCCATTGTCAATCAACTCCTCAATTTTGAGGATATCACGTGACTTTATATCTGTACTAAATTAGCACAACAATTACTTAAATGGATTTTAAGTCATCATGCTCAACATCAATAAAAAACTACATTCGGATCAGATTACTCACCTCAATAAAGCCAGCATTGACCAAGTTACCCGTTTGGTACGTGAGCGCAAAGTCAGCTGTGAACAGCTCGTCCATTTTCATTTTGACCAGATTGAACAGCAGCAAGGCTTAAATGCCTTTATTAATGTCGATAAAGCAGCGGCCCTTGAACAAGCGCAGTCCTGGGATCAACATATGGCGGATGGGAAAGCTTGCCCCGCCTTGATTGGGGTATTGCTTGCGGTGAAAGATAATATCCATGTTGCTGGTTTTCCGAATACGGCAGGAACGCCAGCCTTGACTGATTTCCGGCCTAAAACGACGGCTCCCGTGATTCAGGCCCTGATTGATCAAGGTGCAATTGTGGTGGGCAAAGCCCATATGCATGAATTGGCATTCGGGGTGACGGGTTATAACACCGCAATGCATATTGACGATGTGATCGGTACGCGTAATGCGGTTAATCCTTTACATATTGCGGGTGGTTCTTCTTCTGGCAGTGCCGTTGCAGTCGCTGCTGGCATGGTGCCGATTGCAATGGGGACGGATACAGGTGCATCGGTTCGATTACCCAGTGCCTTAAATGGTTGTGTTGGCTTTCGCCCAACGGTTGGACGCTATGCTCAAGCAGATATCACCCCAATTTCACATACACGGGACACCGCAGGGCCAATGGCACATTGTATAGCCGATATTATTCTGGTTGACCAGTTGATTGCACCATTAGCTCAGCCTATTGCATTGCCGACCCGACCGATCAGGCTTGGAGTCAATGCCTATTTTTGGGAGGATCTGGATGAGGATGTGCATGAACAGGCACATGCGGCACTGCATTGCTTAAAAACCGCAGGCATCGAAATTGTTCCCGTAAATATGCCGGATTTAGCTCAACTCAACCAGCATATTTCATTCCCATTGGTGATTTATGAAGGTAAATATGACCTGATTGACTATTTAAAACACCAGCAGATCAATCTCGGTCTGGAAGCACTGGTCGAGCAGATTTCAAGTCCAGATGTAAAACATATCTTTCAGCAGAATATATTGCCGGAAATGCTCATGGATGAGACGGGGCAATCGCTACCCGTGCAAACGTTGTATCAAAAAGCCATACAGGAAGCTCGACCACAACTACTGGCGCTTTACCAGACAGTGTTTCAGGAGCACCAACTTGATGCCTTGATCTTTCCCACCTCGCCGATTGTGGCGCCACTCGTGGATGAGCAGGTCAGTTCGATTGGTCAGTTCCAGAGACTGATCCGCAATACCGATCCGGGCAGTAATATCGGCTTGCCTGGGCTCAGTTTACCAATTGGTTTAGGAAAAAAATCACAACTTCCTGTAGGGCTGGAAATCGATGGACTACCGTATACGGATCATCAACTCTTAGCCATGGGACAGGTCTTGGAACAGATTTTAAGTAATTTAAATCTTCACTAAAATAACCAGAGCCGCAATACATCGCCCGTTGCATTGAAAACGGGCTTGGTCTGTCATTTTTGAAATTACTAGTAACCTACGCTGACTCAATCAATAACTGCAAAGGATACAAAATGAAATGGCAAATCCGCGTGCTCAACCCTAGTATTAGACTGACTTTATAAGAATCGGTTTACGTTTATTTTATGTTTTTAAAGAAAATTTTAGCTGTTTGTGTGTTAAGTAGCATGTTTGCAATCAGTGGCTGTCAAAAAAACGAGCAAGATTCCAAAGAAAAAATTGAAGATGTTAGTCAATCTGGTTTAAAAATGGATGCGGCACAGATGATGACGCATTTACATGCTTTTGAACAAATTGCCAAACAGCAGGGTGGCAATCGCGCAGTGGGGACGCAAGGTGGTTTAGCGAGTGCAGATTATATTTTAGATCACGCCAAGAAAGCAGGCTTTACGACAGAGCTTCAGGCTTTCGAAAATCGTGAAAAGACCAAAGGGCGGAATATTATTGTAGAGATTCCGGGTGAATCGAAACAAGACATTATTCTACTGGGAGCCCATTATGACTCGGTCAAAATGGGGCCCGGAATCAATGACAATGCCTCCGGCGTCGCCTTGTTACTTGAGTTAATGGCACAATTATCTCAACAGAAAATAAAGCCCAAGCATAGCATTCATCTGGCATTCTGGGATTCGGAAGAAGTAGGAATCGCAGGGTCTCAAGCCTATGTGAAAAAACTGACTGCTGAACAGTTAAAGGCGATTAAGGCTTATATCAATGTGGATATGGTGGGCACCAAAGACCCTGAAATCCTGATTGCAGATGGCGATAAGTCATCAGTAGACGAGATGGAAAAAATGTTAAAAGAACGTGGCATGCAGGAGCAGGACTATAAGCCATTACTCGATGGTTTACGCAGTATACCAAGCCATAGCGGTGATTTAGCCTTGGAGAATACGCTCAAAGAATTTTTTAAAGCAAAAAATTTAAAAATTAAAGAGGATGTCGCCACCTTAACCGCCAGTGATACGGCTCCATTTTTAGGTAAAGTGCCTGTGACCTCTGTCATCTTGTTTAATGAACAAATGAAAGGTGATGAGCTTGAGTTCGCGCCGTGCTACCATAAAGCATGTGATACCATTGAGCAGGTCGATCCAAAATCGATGCAAATGGCAGGTGATGCGGTAATTTACTTACTCCAGTCACTCGATAAAAAATAATTCTAAAATTATTGTGGATGATAAAAAAGGAAATCTCAGGATTTCCTTTTTTATGTCAGGGCATCTAGTCCTATTTAAGCTTGGCTTGTCGCTGGGCGATATACTTTTCATTAAAGAAACCGCCCAAAGGAATAAATGCCAGAATAAATAATCTCAGTAATTCCGCTTTCGACCATACCGCAGCCGTGCTGATCAGATTCCACAAATAGAAAAGAAATGCCACGCCGTGGATTGGGCCCATAATTTTGGTCGCTACAGGCAGATCAAAAGCATATTTAACAGGAATGGCAACCACAAACAGAAGTAATAAAGTTACCGCTTCAAGGATGGAAGCCAAGCGCAAACGTTGCAGTTTTTGGGTGGTAATACTCATAACATCGTCTCAGGAGAAGAATAAAAACGTAAAAATGACTGAAGCATAACATCTTTATCGTTCATAACGCTTGCGCAACTAAATAACTTGCTTGGGAGATAACTTCATTCACGATGCTCCAGCAGGATTGATAAAATCATTTCATCAATTGATTTTATGCAACTTGTTGCATAAAAATTACTGTCCCGATATGATCAACTGAATCAACAACGAAGCCTTCATGATTATGAATGGCTGAGTCTATGGAAATAATAATGTATCGTTAAAAGAGTAGAAGTCATGTCAAAAATTCCAGCAGTGTTCAACAACCTCAGACTTCCTGTGATTGCCTCTCCATTATTTATCATCAGTACACCGCAACTGGTGCTCGCCCAGTGTAAAACGGGTGTGGTGGGGTCAATGCCAGCTTTGAATGCACGACCTGCAGAAAAACTGGAGGAATGGCTCAAAGAAATCACTGACGGAATTGCGGAGCACAATGCCTTACATCCTGACCGTCCTGCGGCGCCATTTGCGATTAACCAGATTGTGCATAAAAGTAATAATCGCCTCGAACATGACATGGAACTGATCGTTAAATATAAAGTGCCGATCGTGATTACCTCTCTAGGCGCCCGTACCGAAATTAATGAGGCCACGCATAGCTATGGTGGCGTAGTCTTGCATGACGTGATTAACAATCGCTTTGCCCAAAAGGCGATTGAAAAGGGCGCAGATGGCTTAATCGCGGTGGCTGCTGGCGCAGGCGGACATGCAGGCGTGAAAAATCCATTTCCATTGATACAGGAAATCCGGGAATGGTTTGATGGACCTTTGGCCTTATCAGGCGCAATTTCGACAGGGGATGCCATTTTGGCCGCGCAGGCAATGGGCGCTGATTTTGGTTATATCGGTTCTGCATTTATTGCAACCCATGAAGCCAATGCAACAGCTGCTTATAAACAGGCTATCGTAGACCATAACTCAGATGAGATTGTCTATTCCAACCTGTTTACCGGCGTACACGGAAACTATCTGGCCCCCAGTATTCGTGCAGCGGGGCTTGATCCAGCCAATCTGCCAGAAGGCAACCTAAAAGACATGGACTTTAGCACCTCCAGCGAGGATGGTACACAGCATAAAGTGAAAGCATGGCGAGATATCTGGGGATGTGGTCAAGGTTTAAATGCAGTGAAAGCAACCACTTCAGTTGCCGAGCTGGTTGATCGTCTTGAAAGAGAATATCTGGCAGCCAGACAACGTTTAATGCTGGGTTAGCCTTTGATGAAATAAAGCGCTGAAAATCATAATTTTAGCGCTTTTCAAAGCAATATCATCATTGTTTTTTAACAATTAATGCCAGTTTACCTACGTGTTGTCCTTGGGTTAGAAACTCATGTGCCTGACGTGCTTGTTCCAGATCAAAAGACTGATAAAGTAATGGTTTGATTTGGCCTTTAGAAATTAGAGGCCAGACTTTTTCCTGCAAGGCTGACATGACTTCCGCTTTGGCTTCGGGTGATTGTGAACGTAAAGTTGCGCTGGTATGGGTAAGGCGTTTTGCCAGCATCGGAAAAATATTGAGGTTCTGTGCGAGGCCTTTTAAGACACCAATTTGTAAAATCGTACCATTCATCGCAGCAACTTCATAATTCCGCTGGATATAATCACCTGCAATAATATCCAGAACAAAATCCACACCTTTACCATCGGTATGTTTTTTGACTTCTTCAACGAAATCCTGTTCCTTGTAATTAATGGCAACATCGGCACCAATACTCAGACTTGCCTTCTGTTGTGTAGCACTTGAAACCGTGGTAAAAATTTTCGTTGCACCAAACGCCCGGGTCAACATGGTGGCTGTTGTGCCAATACCGGAAGTTCCGCCATGAATCAGGATCGAGCTATTCGGACGGAATTTGGCATGCTGGAATAAATGCGACCAGACTGTCATAAAGGTCTCAAGTAAAATACCGCCTTCTACCAAAGTCAGTCCTTCGGGAATAAAAAGCACATTGTCCTGATGAGCAACCACATATTCAGCATAGCCACCGCCAGGTACCAGTGCACAGACCTCGTCACCCGCTTTAAATTTGCTGACCGATTTCCCTGCCTGTTTGACAATACCTGAGACTTCCAGTCCAGGAATATCGGTCACGCCCGGTGGCGGTGCATATAACCCCTGACGTTGCATGACATCAGGCCCATTAATTCCGGCAGCAACCACTTCAATTAAAACGCCGTCATCGGTCAGTTCTGGCATCGGTCTTTCACTGACCGTAATAACTTCGGGGCCACCCGCACCGTTAAAGGTAATACATTTCATGTAGCTATTTCCTTAATGATCATGTTGGGAACTTGATTCAATCGCTTTATGTTCAAGTTAAAAATAGGGAATATCCCCCTATAGGAGGAAAGATCATTCAAATCTGTTCAAAGGCAAGTCCAGCATGCTCAGTCAAACGTTGAATAAACCGATCATCAAACATGCTGGCTGGTGTCCAGAAGCCCCCTGAACGCCCAGTCTTTTGACCTTCTTTATAATGATCAAGTGCAAGACTCAAGGCGGCTTGTCCCAGCATTTTTCCGGTCGACCCATAGCCCGGATCACGGTCGCCCGTCACTTTGATCCTAAGTTTTTGACCTCCTTCGGTTTTACCGATAAAACATAAATCAAAATGTCCTGCAAGCTGCTGTTGTGGTGTAGGGCCTTCACCTGGTTTTGGCAACATATAACGTTCCATGAGCTGGCTTACCGGTTTCGTCACTGCTGCAAGCATGAAGACGCCCAAGCCAGAAACCACGCCTAAGGCTTTGAAACGTCCTTTTAAGCCTTCGCCCGTTAAAATGGCTTCGTTATAACTAAAATTGCGACCATAGGCATTACCCGATAAAGCGTTAGAACGATGCACGACACGCTCATTGACCGCTGCCATCACGAAGGGCGCAATCCATGCATTAAAATCAGGATCAAATTTCGCGGTTTTAATATAAATTTGTCGTTGGCTGTTGCCATGATCAGGTGGACAAAGCACATAAGGATTAACCAGATCTTTACGCAGGGCAGAATCGGCTGCAGCTTCCTGAATGACATTGATGAGACTTGCAACCGTACCGCCGGATGCACCGCCTTTTAAGGTCTTGACCCGCATGCTGACTTGGGTTGCAGGCGCATCAAACTGTTTTTGTGCCTGTTGCTGTAAGTAATAAACCCCCATATCCGATGGAACCGAATCAAAACCGCAACAATGCACAATACGGGCGCCAGACTGTTGGGCTTGAGATTCATATTTCTCGATCATTTTTTTGATCCACTGGGTTTCGCCGGTCAGATCACAATAATCTGTACCGTTGTTAACACAGGCCTGAACCAGCGGTTCACCATATAACGCATAAGGCCCAACTGTTGAAACCACCACACGTGTCTGTGCACACAGGGCATTCAGTTCAGCTGGATTGCCCGCATCCGCGATCAGGATGGGTAAAGATTCACCCAAACGACCTAAACCATTTTTCAGTTCTTGTAATTTTTGTTGAGAGCGACCAGCAATGGCCCAGCGCAATTGTTCATGTTGAGTCGACAAATATTCTGCCAGATATTTGGTCAGGATTTGCCCGACAAAACTGGTCGCACCGAATACCACAAGATCATAATTGCTTTGTGTCATTGTTTATTTTCCTTGATTTTTAAGTTGTTTGAAATTTAAAGCGGTTTTGGCAAATTCAGTACCACCTGAGCATCTTCCACCACATCCAGACGAAGAATCTTGGAGGCACCCAGTTGATCCAGTAACTGGCTTAAAGGTCCACCATGACGAATCAGTTCGACTTTTTCTGGTAATAACTGCTGTGCAAACGAGAGCGGATTGGATTGCACCAGTGTCTGATGCCATTTGCCATCAACCTGATGTAGCATGGTCGCTTCAGTCATTCGGGATTCAGATTTCACCCGTTTTAAAGGCGGTGTCACCGCAGTCAGGCTGAGATCAACCTTACCGTGAGTGTCGGTCAGATTGGCATTAATTTGCTCGGGGCCGATCTCGACATTAATCTCGGTGCGCCATTTCGGCAGTTGATAGCCATAGACACCACGCACGCGTGCGATTTCGGTATCGACAGGCAATGCCAATACATGGGCATAAAAGTGTCGTTGTCGAATCGAATTGGCCAGCTCTAAAACATGTGGACCATGCGCCTCTGGTTTACGCACCACTATTGCCACCGAAACTTCATTATAAGGGTCGTTATCACAAACAGAATAATGGAAGAAGGTGAGTGCGACCAATCCATAACCTGGTAAGGCATGTAACGGTTCCAAAGGGGCAGGTAGTTGTTTTTTGAGTTGCTTCAGTGGTGCAAGTATGAGAACCTGCACGTTGCTGCTACGATAATAAAAATTCGGTGCCCAGACCGGACCCACTCTCGATTCCACCAGCTGTTTTGGAATCTTACGGAAAAAATCGATATTCCCGGCAGCAGGATCCTGAGCAACTTCATCAAGGTTCGGGTTCATCCTAAAACGGTCATAATAGCCCCTTTAGGAACGCTTACCCTATGTGCGCCAAACTCAACTGCAGTAAACTGTTTATCACTGTTCATATTGGTTAACCTTTGATTGATCGAGTCATTCAAAATGCCTGTATGCAACCCAAAGCACTTTTCAACTGAGATCACTATAAGATTAAAGCTAACTTTAAAGTCAAGCCCTAAAATTTCTGTTTCGAAAAACAGACGCTGTATTCGTTAGATGTATGTAAACAGAATAGGCAGATAAATATTTTTTAATTTCTAATAAAATATTGAATTTCAATAGCTCATCTTCGATTTTGTCTTTTATTTCTAAATTGTAAAATTACATTTTTATGATCAGAATGGGACTAAAATCATTGACCTTAAAGTGAACTTTAATCTTAGTATAGAGTGGCTATCCATACAGATAGTCTGAAAAATAATGTGATTTTACTGACATGAATTACAACATAGATCATGACTCGACAGTGTAAAGCTTACACAGGAGAAACAAAGATGGCATACGTTACAACTAAAGATGGTGTAGAGATTTTTTATAAGGACTGGGGCCCAATAGATGCACAGGTTCTCTTTTTCCATCATGGCTGGCCACTGAGCTCAGATGATTGGGATGCCCAGTTACTGTTCTTTTTAAACGAAGGTTTCCGTGTGGTGGCGCATGATCGTCGTGGGCATGGTCGTTCCAGTCAAGTTTGGGATGGACATGATATGGATCATTATGCCGATGATGTCGCTGCAGTCGTGCAACATCTCGGCATCAAGAAAGCCATTCATATCGGACATTCCACCGGAGGTGGGGAAGTAGCGCATTACATCGCGCGTCATGGCGAAGAAAATGTTGCCAAAGCCGTGCTGGTCAGTGCCGTGCCGCCGATTATGGTAAAAACGCCGAATAATCCTGACGGTTTACCAAAAGAAGTATTTGATGACCTGCAAAACCAGTTATTCAAGAATAGATCGCAATTTTATTACGATTTGCCTGCCGGTCCTTTCTATGGTTTTAATCGTCCTGATGCCAAACCATCTGAGCCTGTGATCTGGAACTGGTGGCGCCAAGGCATGATGGGCGGTGCCAAAGCACATTATGATGGCATTGTGGCTTTTTCCCAGACCGATTTTACAGAAGATCTGAAAAAGATTTCAGTGCCCGTACTGGTGATGCATGGCGATGATGATCAGGTTGTACCTTATGAAAATTCGGGCGCATTGTCAGCCAAATTGGTACAAAACGGTACTTTGAAGACTTATAAAGGTTTTTCACACGGTATGCTCACCGTAAATGCGGATGTGATTAATCCTGATTTGCTGGCATTTATCCGTCAATAATCTATTTTACTCAACCCAATTAAAATAGAGGCCTACGTGCCTCTATTTTTTATGATCTAAATAACTGAATCTAAAAATATTTATAAAAAATATCTTATTCCATTTGATAAACCTATTGACATTAAAGTGAGCTTTAATCTTAAAGTAAATCCATACTCAATGAGGTCACAATAATGAAAGTATTTGAAAAACTGGTTTTCCCGAATGGTTCCGAGATTCCTAACCGCATTGCCAAAGCTGCTATGGAAGAAAATATGGCAGACTTAAATCATGCACCGTCGGAAGAACTGATGCGTTTATATCAGGCCTGGGCGGATGGCGGCGTTGGTTTAATCATTACCGGTAATGTGATGGTCGATCGCCGTGCCATGACCGGACCTGGCGGTGTAGTGCTGGAAGATCAACAGCATCTGGAAAGCTTTAAACGCTGGGCACAAATCGGTCGTTCTAAAGGCGCCCAAGTGTGGTTGCAGATCAATCATCCGGGGCGTCAGATGCAATCCAATTTAGGTCAAGAGACTTGGGCACCTTCGGCGGTTGCATTAGATCTGGGCAAAATGTCAGATCGTTTTAATACACCGATTGAAATGAATCAGGCCATGATTCAGGAAGTGATAGACCGTTTTGCCAATACCGCACGTCTGGGTGAAAAAGCCGGCTTTACCGGGGTTGAAATCCACGCAGCGCATGGTTATCTGCTCAGCCAGTTCCTTTCCCCCCTGAGCAACCAACGTCAGGATCAATGGGGTGGTTCTCTGGAAAATCGGGCACGCATTCTGATCGAGATCGTTAAAGCAGTACGTGCTGTGGTTGCTGATACCTTTACTGTTGCAGTAAAACTCAATTCGGCAGATTTCCAGCGTGGTGGTTTTAGTGCCGAAGATGCGCAGCAAGTGGTGCAGATGCTAAATGGATTGGCTGTAGATCTGGTCGAGTTGTCTGGTGGTAGCTATGAAGCACCAGCCATGCAAGGTCAGGCACGCGATGGTCGCACCTTGGCCCGTGAAGCCTATTTTCTGGAATTTGCACAGGAGATCCGTAAGGTCGCCAAGATGCCAGTGATGGTCACCGGGGGAATCCGCCGTAAGCAGGTGGCGGAACAGGTGATTGAAAGCGGTGTGGATATGGTCGGGATTGCCACTGCTTTGGCTATCGAGCCGAATCTTCCTCATCAATGGCAGCAAGGGCAGAACACGGCACCTGAATTAAAGCCTATCCACTGGAAAAACAAAACGCTGGCATCTCTGGCCAATATGGCAACAGTAAAATTTCAGTTGCGTAAACTCAGCCTTGGAAAACGTCCGAATCCTAAAGTTTCTCCAGCCTGGGCATTGATTCTGCAACAAGCTGCGATGGCACGCCGCACCCGTCTCTATAAAAACCGGATGCGTCACTATAGTGCAGCCTGTTAAAAGATACAGCTTGGACATGTTTTTATCGGTTACATCCTGAAGCTAAAGCCAATGACAGTCCCTCTGCCATTGGCTTTTTTAGTTATGGTTCTTTTTGCACCCTACAGGCAGACAATGAGATCAAAGCAAGTGCGCTACAACCTATGCTGTCGTGTATAAGATGATTCGCTTGACCTAAAACTAAAGAAAAATCATGGACTAAAATGGTAATTCTCAAGTTTGTTTTCTGCTTAGAACGATAACTAGCTTAACTCAAATAAAAAAACACCCGCTTTCAGTCTGAAAGCGGGTGTCAGTTATGGAATACATTTATTTTTTATGCTGACTGGCTTGATCCAGTGCAGGATAAGCAACTGGCATATTCAGTGCCAATTGGGCATCTTTCACCACATCCAGACGTAAAATCTTCGCTGCACCTAAATCATCCAGAAGCTTCGTCAATGGGCCGCCGCTACGCACCAGTTGCACATCCTTTGGAAATAACTTTTGTCCAAATGCCAGTGTATTTGATTGGACCGAGGTGCTGTGCCATTTCCCGTCGACCAGTTGGTACATGGTCTTGGTTTCAATTCTTGACTGTGGCTTCACTGTTTTAATTTTTGGCAAAGCTGCGTTGAGGCTTAGATCTGGGGTGCCATCGGTATTAAAAATCTGGGCTTTCAGTGTTTGACTGCCAATATTCAGGTCAATCGGTGTCAGCCATTTGGGCAACTGGTAGCCATAGACACCACGAACACGGGCTATTTCCGTATCGACAGGTAAAGCCAATACATGACCATAGTATTTATGGCTGCGCATTGAGCTCAATAGTTCGGTGCTATTGAAATGATGTGCACCGGGCTGACGAACCACAATGGCAACCGAAACTTCATCGTATGGATCAACATCACCCACAGCATAAGAAAAGAAGGTCAGTGAAACCAGACCATAACCAGGAAAAGGCTGTAAAGGTTCAAGTGGTGCAGGAAGCTTGGCTTTTAGTTTTGCGATTGGGGCAAGCATCAACAATTGCACATTACTGGTCCGATAATAAAAATTCGGTGACCAGACTTTTCCCACACGGGTTTCCACCAGCTTTTTAGGAATAGTACGGAAATAATCAATATTTCCTGCTGCCGGGTCTTTCGCCACTTCATCTAGATCCGGATTCATGCGAAAACGATCGTAATAACCACCTTTAGGTACATTGACTTTGTACGGACCAAATTCGACCACTGTGGTTTGCGCTGTGTCCTGTGCGGTATTGGCAGGTTGCTTCGGCTCAATGGCATAAGTTGCAGTGCTGAGTAACACACTTGCGGCTATCGCCGAGATAGAGCGATTTAAATAACGATGATTAAAATTCATGAGATTCCTCCGGTTCATATTTGAAATGCTAAGATTGAAGTTCACTTTAAGGTCAAGCATTTTTGCAAGATTTTATGCAAACCATGCACGGGAAGAATCGATCAGTAGGGAGATATCAGTTCACTGAATAGGGGATATTAAAAAAGCCAGATTCTTGAATCTGGCTTTTTAAGCGATATTTATTTTAAAGTAGCGAGACGTTTGACCACAGCTTCCGCAATTTCCTTACTCGACTGTGGATTTTGTCCGGTAATAATGCGGTCATCCTCAACCACATAAGACGTAAATGGAACCCAGGCACGCTTGTAGTCTGCACCGCGCTGGACCAATCCATTTTCTAAGGAAAAAGGGACTTGGGACTTGATCCCTGA
Source organism: Acinetobacter sp. 'aerobic (ED)' (assembly GCF_904886855.1). Taxonomy (NCBI): domain Bacteria; kingdom Pseudomonadati; phylum Pseudomonadota; class Gammaproteobacteria; order Moraxellales; family Moraxellaceae; genus Acinetobacter; species Acinetobacter sp. 'aerobic (ED)'. The sequence continues at coordinate 415,454 of NZ_CAJHGI010000001.1, read as the reverse complement.
AAGGGTTTCTTCAATATTGGCAAATCCGGTCACGCTTCTACCCGCAATCAAAGCTTTGCCATTTTTGTCCTGTAGTGGCAACAAGCCTCCAACACCATGACAAACAGCAGAGACCACGCCACCTTGCTGGTAAATCTGCTCACTGATTTGTTTCAGGCCCTCATTGTTTGGAAAATCCCACATGGTGCCGTGACCACCAGTATAATAAATGGCCTTATAACGGGATGGATCAATCGCTTTCGGGGCAAGCGTGGTGTTTAAACGTTGCATAAACTTAGGATCGGCTAAATGAGCTTTGGCAGATTTATCCAGATAAATTGGTTTTAAGCTACGCTCATCCAGTGGAACTGCACCACCTTGCGGACTGACAAAATCCATGTCATAACCAGCCGCTTGGGCAATGTCATAAAAGTGGGTAAGTTCGGTTAGCCATAAGCCAGTATGGTCTGAACGGGTGGGGTAAGCTGAGTGGTTGGTCATCACCACCAGAATTTTGCCTAAGGACGTGGCGTGTACATTTTGCCCAAGTTCAGCAGCAAAGACTGGGTTAACCGAAAAGACCAGCATAAATAGGCTGATCCACCACTTTTGAAGATTCCAACGTTGCAACATGACAGGTTCCTCATCAATCACCTGTCAATTATCCTATGCTTAAAGTAGGCTTTAAGGTCAATAGCTTCCTATCCGTTGCTCAGCGAAAAACCATTAGAAAAGATGATGATTATTATTTTTCAGCTTTATCAGCGGTATAATAAAGATTGAGCAGGCGTTGTGCATTTTCTTCACAGGTAATCTCATCTGGCTTGTTGTTAATCGCTGTAATCATCATTTGAAGATTGAGTTTACTTATGGCCAGTTTCTGTTCTAATTCTTCAATATCCTTAATTTTACTTTCCAGCAAACCGATCAGGATATCATGATCCCAAGTCGTCACATTCGACGGTAAAAAAGCCTTGATCTCTGTCAGGGAAAAGCCAACCTGTTGTGCTTGCTGGATCAGGAACAATTGTTTCAGATCATTTTCACTATATTCCCGATAGCCATTAGATTTACGTTTTGCCTTGGGTAACAATTTGATCTGTTCATAGTAACGAATCGTAGGCGTACTTAAACCGCTTTGTTTTGATAATTCGCTAATATTCATTACTGATTTCCTCTTGACATTAAAGCTAACTTTAGACTTATAGTGGGTTAAAAGCAAGACTAAAAATAATGTAAAAGCTGAGGTGAAAAATGTCTAAACGTATCCTGCATGTGGTGACCAATATTGCTCAATATGAAACAGTTGATCGTCCCACAGGTTTATGGCTCGGGGAGTTGACCCATGCCTACGATGAATTTGAAAAACAGGGTTATATTCAGGATATTGTAAGCCCTTTGGGAGGTCATTCTCCAATTGAACCCAAATCACTGGAGCGTTTCGTCGCGGATGCATCTGTCTTAAAGCGCAAAAATGATCCTGCCTTTATGCAGTTGCTGGAAACCACCAAAAAACCTGCTGAGATCAACTGGCAAGATTACGATGTGATCTATTACACCGGTGGGCACGGCGTGATGTGGGATTTTTTAGACAATCCTGAATTGCAACAGATCACCAGCAATATTTATGAACATGGGGGCATCGTTGCCAGTGTCTGTCATGGTTATTGTGGATTGCTCAATGTTCAGCTTGCAAATGGACAATACTTGATTGCGGGTAAAAAACTGACCGGTTTTGCCTGGTGTGAAGAAGTACTGGCAGGGGTAGCGAAAAAAGTACCCTATAATGCCGAACAACTTGCTAAACAACGTGGCGCGAAATATGAAAAGAAACTGATTCCGTTTATGCCAAATGTGGTTCAGGATGGCAAGCTGATTACGGGGCAGAATCCTTTTTCAGCACGTGTGACTGCTTTAGCCATCATTGAAGCATTAGAAAAAGCTTAAATGAGCGGATAAACAGCTTAATTGATAGAAAAATAACATGATTTTGTTTACAAAACCGCAAATGTAAACGATAATTATTATCAATTAAGCAACATTTTTTTAATTGAATGACACACTCCCTTAATTTCACCCAGAAACACAGTGCAATTCTTGGTGAATCACCTCTGAATCAGCCCCTTACACAGGGTATGGTATGTAAACCGTTGTTGCTGGCAACTGCAATAGCGTTATCCATGAATTTAAATGCGGGCCAAAGCGTTGCAGTGCAGGCGTTAAGCCATGCCGAAAGCACAGCGTCATTATCAAATAAATCACTTCAGAGTTCGGCCCAAAGTAATGCCCAGAACCAGATTTATCAGATGACACCGATCGTGGTACAGGCCGAAAAAGATGATACCATCCAGTTTGGTCAGAGCGTATTAAACCAGAAAGCCATTGACCGTTATCAAGCCAATAATGTCGCACAATTGCTGGATCATATGCCCAGTGTAGGATCTGCGGGTTCTCCAAGACCAGGTGGGCAGACCATTAATATTTTAGGGATGGGCGGTGTTGAGGATGTTCCGATTACACTGGATGACTCGGTCAAAAGTTTTGATAAATATCGGCAGGGCTCAGTGTTTATTGAACCCGAAATTTTAAAGAAAATTACGGTCGATAAAGGGCCGCATAATGTTGAAGTCGGTAATGGTGGTTTTGGCGGTAAAGTAACGCTAGAAACCAAGGATGCAACGGATTTACTTGAAGGTGATCAGCAGGTCGGTGCATTTTTAAAGTATTCGCGTTTTTCCAATAACCAGCAAAATACTTATACCGGTGCGGTTTATGCTCAAAGCAACAATGGCCTGGTCGATGGCATGTTTTATTACACCAATCGTGATAGTGGCAATGTGACCCGCCCAGACGGCACAAAATTTTTATACTCCGCCCAAGAACAAAACACCTATCTGGCCAAGCTGAATTTCCATCCAACCGACAGTCAGAAAATCACTTTCAATGCCATGCAAAGCGGGCATGATGGCTGGGAACCTTTTGCTGCCATGCGTGATCAGGATGCAGTACCAACCGAAGCCGATATTAAGAAATATGGCTATGAAGAGGCATGGAAACGCCGACTGGTTTATCGTGACCAGAAAGATAGTAGCTATTCCATCGGCTATGAGTTCAATCCGGCATCCAATCCTTATGTGAACTTTAAAGCCACGGCTTCGTATTCCAAGACAGATCAACATGACCAGCGCTTACCGAGTGTGAATGGATCAGCTGCAACCTTGGGCAATGAAAGCTGGGTCACTTATACCAACACGGCCCTTAAGCTCAGTAACCTCAGTGATTTTGAGACTGACTATGGCACACATAAATTAAAAATCGGTGCGCAATATCAGAAAATGGAACAGAACTCCCTGATTTACGATAAAACCAACTCGAAAAAGCCAGATTATAATTTTGGTTATTATGAACCCTATTATATGCCGGCTGGGAATCAGCAGATGCTGAGTGCCTTTGTAGAGGATCAATATCAGATCAATGATTTCACCATTACGCCTTCTATTCGCTACGACCATATTACCAACACGGGTAAACCGAACCGTGCGTCACGCTATAACAACCCTGAAGCAGGACATGATTATTCAAGCAAAACTTATACTGGCTGGTCGCCGCGTTTAGCCTTGGCATGGAAACAGGCCGATTATCTGACCTGGTTTGCCAATATCAGCAAAACCTGGCGTGCACCGCGTGTCGATGAACAATATTATGTACAATCCGCGATCACCTCTGTGCCATCTACCAGTCGTTATTTATTGCCTGAAAAAATGCTGGCGCTTCGCTTAGGCAATGAAATGAACTTCGATGATGTATTTGCCGAAGATGACCATTTACAAGTTCGCCTGACCTATCATCGTAATCGTGGATCGGATGAAATCTTCCGTAATCTTTCAACCTTTTGTAAGGCCCAAGCTGAAAACAAGGCCAATGGCGGTAATGGCAGCATTAAGGACTGTAACGGAAAATATCATCATGGTTTTTATCGTAATGTGAATGATTATACGATCAAAGCCTATGAAGCCGAGCTTTTCTATAACCAGCCCATGTGGTTTACCGGGTTAACCTATTCTTATATTCGTGGACAACGTGATAACTCCCCGGTCAACCCATGGTTTGATCAGAAAACCTGGATGACCGATATACCGCCGAGGAAAGCCACAGCAACTTTGGGCGTGAATGTGCCAGAGCATCACCTGACAATGGGCTGGCGCGGGATTTTTGTGGCGGCACAAGACCGTAGTCTTTCGGACAATGAAAAATCCATTGCCGCTTCTTCATTTTCACTGCCGAAAACCAAGGGCTATTCATTGCATGGTGTCTATGTGGACTGGCAACCTGTAGGACAGAAAGGGCCTACCTTAAATATGTCGATTGATAACCTGTTTAATCGAGACTACAAGATGTATCTGGGTGAATATATGACCGGCACAGGCCGGGATTATAAATTCAGTATTTCCCAGAAATTTTAACCGTCTCTGTAGAGTAAATTCATTAAAGCTGAATGCATCACTCAACCGTACAGCGCTTCAACCAGCATGTGGCGCTGTATAAATCAGATGAAGTGGTTGCCGGCTTAAAACCATTAATTAACCACTAGACAAGATTTTTACTTTTTTTAAAATCCACTAGTAATTTTAGTTTTTGCCGATATTTCCATCAACATATCAATTATTTAACATAAAAATCAGAGAAAGCATCAATCCATCTTGACTTTTGTTAATGATAATTATTATCATTTAAATATACATTGTTTGAGTCAGATCATTGTGAACAGAACCCCGCTGCTTATAGATGAATTATATAAAAACCATCGTGGCTGGCTTCACCAATGGTTGAGGCAAAAACTAGGCAATACCGAGCAAGCGGCTGATCTGGTTCAGGATACATTTATTAAACTTCTACAGACCCGTGATGAACTTTTAGGGATCAAAGAACCGCGTGCCTATCTAACCTCTATTGCCAAGAACTTACTGATTGATCAGGTGCGCCGCAAGCGTATCGAGCAAGCATATCTGGATGGTTTAAGCCAGATGGAATACATGCTGGACGCCGTTGCTTCACCAGAAGACCAGATGCAGATTATTCAGGCGCTTGAACAACTGTGCAAGGCACTGGAAGGGGTGTCTGCCAAAGCCCAACAGGCGTTTATTCTGCACTATCTGGAAGGCTACACCCATAAAGAAACCGCACAGCAACTGGGTGTATCAAGCAAAATGATCCAAAAGTATCTGGCAAGCTGTCTGGTCCAGTGCTATCAGGCACGACTGCTTATGGATGCGGTATAAATGGCGATAGATCAACCTGATCAGCGTCAACTGGTAGAAGAAGCGGCACTCTGGATTGTGCAACTCAGCTCAGATGACGAATCGACACGCCATCATGCTCAATTGAAGTTTAACCAATGGAAACAGCGCAGTCAGCATCATCAGAAAATAGCAGCAGATATTGAACAATGCATCCATTCGATTCAGATCGTATCTCAAGCCACGCCTGATAAAAAGCTGGTTAAATCTGCGCTTAAGGCAGGGTTGGGCTCTAGCAAAACCTATAAATATCTGCGTGCAGGAAGTGTTTTTTCGCTTGCCTTATTTTCATTCAGTTGCGGAATATTATTTTTAACGAATTATTCTGTGGCTTATTTGACGGCAGATATTCAAGGGGATACGGCCCAATGGACCGATCAAACCCTGGCAGATGGTTCTCGTCTGATTTTACGTGGAAAGAGCGCCGTCAACGTCGATTTTCAGGGCAAGCAACGTGTGATCGAATTAGTACAAGGACAGATCTATATCGATGTAGCCAAAGATCCGTACCGGCCATTGATTGTCAAAACGCCGCATGGCCAGATTCAGGCGCTAGGTACGGCGTTCAGCGTGGACTACTCAACTGAAGCGACGCAGTTAAAAATGTTACATTCCCGGGTACGGGTACATGCAGCCAATACATATTCCCAACCCTCCGTCATTGTCAACGCAGGGCAGGCTGTAAGCCTGAATCAACACGGCATACAAGCACTGTCCACAGTCAATATTTATAATGAACAACAAAAATGGCAGAAACATCAGCTGATGGTAGAAAATTTGCCACTTGATCAGGTGTTAAAACAACTGGATCAAAACTATAAGGGCAAAATTCTATTTAACTCAGCGGCATTACATAAGATTCAAGTCAATGCCGTTTTGCCTTTGGACCAGACCCAGAATTCACTCAAATTATTGGCAAGCGTTTTTCCAGAGATAGAGGTGTATCAAATTACGCCTTATCTGGTTGTCGTTACCACAAAAAATACCCGATGACCGAAATATGGCGGGCATTTATCTATTCATTTTCAAAAAAATTAAATTTTTTTTAAATTCAGGTTCCACTTTTTTCAAAGCTGTTCGTCATAGTAAGTAGAAGCAATTCATTTGGATCATTTTATTTAAACAGGTTAAATGATTCTTATTTCGATTTACCGGGGCGGTACAATGAACAACACTGGAAAAGGGAAAATGCAAAATCGGAACTTATTTCGATTTTCAACACTCGCATTTGCAATACATACGGTGTGTATAGGTAGTTTGACTTTGCCTTTACAACACGCCTATGCGGAAACTGCGGATATAAAGACCTACGATATTCCGGCAGGATCCCTGGCCAATGTATTGAACCAGTTTGCAGAACAATCCGGTACTTCAATTGCCATTGATGCGCAACAGTTAAAAGGACAAAGCAGTTCAGGTTTAAAAGGTAGCTTTGCGCTGGAACAAGGCTTTCAACACATTTTAGCCTCTTCAACATTTCATGCCCTAAAAGTCGGCCAAGGCTATACGCTGGCGCCTAACACGACTCAAAATACCCATCGTATCGCTGCGCCCACAACGACATTAATCAATAATACAAGCGCTCAGCAAATTCAGAATGATGAAGTAGCCGTTCGCTTGACTCCGCTTATAGTCTTTGGTCAGGAAAATCGTGATACTCAGGGCAGCAACAGGGTATATGATGCCAACCGCTCTTCAGTCTATGCAGGCAAAGACTATATCGAGCGCTTCAAAGGCACCAATCCTGCTGATGTATTACAAGGGATGGTCGGTGTTTATAGTGGCGATGCCCGAAATAGCGGCGCACTGGACCCGAGTGTACGTGGTGTGCAGGGCGTGGGTCGAGTCCCCTTGACCATTGATGGAACGGAACAGTCAATTGCGGTATGGCGTGGCTATAATGGCGTAAATAACCGAAATTATATCGATCCTAACCTGATCGCTGGCATTGAAGTAATTAAAGGCCCGTCCTTAGAACGTAATACCACGACTTCAGTCGGTGGCGGTGTAGTGGTCAAAACCCTGGAAGCGGATGATATCGTTCGCCCCGGTAAAATATTTGGTGCCGAGCTCAAAGTTGAAGGCTCAAACAACTCAATCGACCCACTGCTTCCGGACATGAGCAAAGTCGGCAAAAATTATGATGATACGACGCCGTGGAACGATGTAAACGGGAAAAAGTACGATCCGGATATCTATAAAAAGAACCGCAGCAGAAATGATAACTCTAACTTCTCTGGCGATGATCTCGCGGGCCGACTGGCACTGGCAATGAAGCAGGACAAATTTGATTTATTGGCAGTTTATGCAGTACGCGAACGCGGCAACTATTTTTCAGGTACACATGGGGCAGGCTATTATAAACGGGCAGAACCGAGTAATAGCCTTGATTTTATTCCTTATTTTGCACATTCATACAAACCGGGCGATGAAGTACCGAACACCTCAAGCCAAATGGAATCGTGGTTATTCAAAGCCAACTATCGCCCAACTGATGATCAGGCACTGAAACTGACCTATCGAGACACCAAAAATAGATTTGGTGAAATCATGCCATCACGGATTGAATGGGGGCTAACACCTGATATTGGGGTACCGCAGTGGCCACTCAGCAACATTCGTTCTAAAGCCTATAGTCTGGAATATAAATTTAAACCCGAAAATATTCAGTGGGTCGATTTCTATGCCAATATCTGGCAGACCGATACCGAAAGTCAGACCTATACACGCGGTGGCTGGCCAACCACGATTGATTTTCGAGACAACCGCATTATCAATACCGCGATTAGTCATTCTGATAACCGGCGCCAGGGCATCACGATCAGTAACAAAGCCAGATTGTCCCAACAACTTGATTTAACACTGGGTGGAAGTTTCTTAAAAGAAAAACTCAGTTCTGATGATATTTACGGTGAATATGGCCCAAGCTATTCCTTATATCAAGCCTTACCCCGTGCAGGCCGCCGTGAAGAAAAGACCTTTGATTTTAATTTTAACTATCGTCCCGCTTCATGGTTAAGTTTTGACGCAGGGATGCGTTATCGCTCCTACTGGGCTTTTGATGATTTCTTGAATAAATCCCTGAGAGAGGGGGTCGATCCTTCGTTAAATCCATTATTTACCAAGAAAAGCAAGCTCAAGGAATACAGTTTTGAATATCAGACCATGCCTGAAAGTTATAGCGCTCAGCAGCAACGCATGCTGGACCGGTTCACTCAACGTTATGCCAGCAGAAATCCAGACTGGGATGGCAAACTGGAAACAGTTCCTGCATCAGAAAGTACATTATATAACCTGATCTGGTCACAGAAAAATACGCTTACCTGGAAAGCAGATGACAACGGTCAGCTAAAATTGGCCGATAATGTATTAGAACGACTGAATGCCTTAGGTCAAAAATATGTGATTACCGGCAGTGGCAATCTGAGCCCGGCAGTGATTGAACAGGTTCCGATTGAAACGGCGCAAAAAGTAAAAGACAGTGGCTGGGCACCTCAGCTTGGCGCCTCCCTGCATTTAACTGACAATAACCGGCTCTATGTCCGTTATGCAGAAGAGTATCGCTTACCTAGCCTATTTGAAAGCACGGTTGGCTTTTCCGCCCTGATGCCTTATCAAGCGATCAAACCCGAACATGCATTTAATTATGAAGTGGGATATGTCTACGACATGCGTGACTGGTTGAGTTCAGCACGAAATGCCGACCTTAAACTGGCGTATTACTACAATAAAACCAAAAACGTGATCGAGCGCAATCAGAACCTGATTTTCACCAATATGGATGAGCAAAAGCTTTCAGGGCTGGAACTGCAAAGCCGTTTTGATAATGGCGCTTTCTTCACCGATCTGAGCTTGGCTTATAACCTGAAGAATCAAGTCTGTGACAGCAATAGTGCCATCGATAAAATGATTAACAGCGGCACGGTGCAAACGGATCAGGGGATGCAGTTCCGTGATGCCTATAAACGTTGTGTCGATGATGGTTTTCCGAATGGCTATCTGGTTACCATGTCGACTCCCGAGCTGAGTGCCCATGCATTGTTAGGCGCACGTTTTCTCGATGAGAGATTAGAGTTGGGTGCGCGTGCAACCTTCTACAAAGGCTATGAAAGTCCGCTGCGTAAAAATAATGATGCAGGGATCAACAAAGGCTATTACCTCAATGTGCCTTTGGCCTGGGATGATACCTGGCTTTTTGATGCTTATGCCCGCTATCAAATCGATACCTATAACACGGTTGAATTTGTGGGCAACAATCTTTCCAGCCAGTTCTATATCGATCCATTAACGCGAAGTGCCATGGCCGCACCCGGCCGTACTTTGAAAGTCAGCTGGACCACCAAGTTTTAACACCGAATTTAATTTCCTCTTTTAAATCAGCGGGAATTAGATAATCGTAAATAATAGAGTTGAATGATTATTATTTACAAAATCAAGGCGTAGTGATCGATCCAACTGCGCATACAACTACATGGATAACGAAATCGTTATCTTTATTGAAACAATAACTTAGCTTTAGAAAAATGGAGTAACAATAAATGAAAATCTCTCAACTGTTCATCGCTCTGGTTGCATGTTCTGCGGTATTCAGCCATGCAGCAATTGAAGGCGCTTCAAGCAACGAAGCAAATATCAAAGTCGGTGCGGCAGCAAATGCCAGTCATAGCGGTGGAACAGCTGCCGTTTCAGTAGAGGCGGCAGGTGCACCTTATAATGCATTCACCGGTTTTAGTTCACTCAAAGGTCTAGCGCAGGCATTTGCTGCACAAGGAACCAGCAATAGTAATGTAACAGTGGGTAGCAAGAGCTTTAATATCTCTCACATTCCTGTCTCTGCAATGCCGCCTTCACATAGCGCTTTAGGTAATTTTAACTTTGGCCAGGTCGGCACACAGGAAGTTTATTTCGGTGAATGGTGGAAAGCAGGTGATACGCCTGCAAGCGCAAGCCATACGGTTTATTACGCTGGTGACAATACCAATACCACAGTACCTACCGCAGGGACGGCAACCTATACCGTTGCAGGGATTAATGGTTCAGCGAGCAATCTGTTAACTGGTAATTTCACTGCAAACTTCGGTGCAGGCACGCTCGAAGGATCATTAACCGGAACCGGTACTAGCGTTTCAAACTTAACACTGGATGGCGTGACCTTTAATCCGGGTTCGGCTGCATTTAGCGGCTTTGCAATTGCAAATGGTACCGCTGGCTTAAATGACTCCGGGGCGGTTCAAGGACATTTCTTTGGCGCAAATGCGGCTGCTTTAGCGGGTATCGCGAAATTTGACAATGTGTCTTATAACACGGCATTTGGCGGTGCGAAGAACTAATGGTGGCAAAAGGAATCTACAGCTGTAGATTCCTTTTTCTTGTTTAAGGACAAAGGCTTTTATTTTTTACGGTTGTTATGAACAAAACATTGCTGTGCTGTGTGATTTTACTGGCTGCTTCATCACTCTATGCCGATGATGAGACACAACTCCGCCTTAATCAGAGTCTGGATCAGAATCTGTTCCAGCAACAGCATCAATTACAACAACAAGGCACCATTCGTGACGCCGAGAAACTACCCAGTATCCGTATTAATGGCCAAATTTACGCGGTAGAGCAGAATCCGGATGATCTAGCCAAAGCGCTATATCTGGCGGTTATGCAAAAGCAATGGAGTAATGCTGCGGTTTATTTAAAGCATTATCAGCAATATCAAGGCTATGATCAGGCTTTAACCGATTTTGCCGAAGCGGCTTTGGCGCGCGCTCAGGGAAAGCTCAAATTAGCCGAACAAAAATTTCAAAGCAGTCTTAATCAACAACCGAATAATCTGATTTGTGAACTCGAGTTAGCGCGCGTGCTGTTTGAACAGCAGAAGAATAAACAAGCAGCACGCCTTTTTACATCGATTCAGGACAAGCTAGGGCAGAGCAATGGGGCAATGATCCCACCAGAAGTGCAACAAACGGTTGATCTATTCGTCAAAGCACTTGATCAGCGGGATTCGTGGCAAGGCAGTGTCGCAATTGGCCCATCCTATGCCACAAATCTGAATAGTTCTTCGGAACAAAGTAAAACATGGACCTTGTATGGCATTGATGACAAGGGCAATGCGACCCCAATTCAGGAAATTACCCGTGGCAGCCCCAAAGCAGCATCAGCAACAGGGGTTGACTATGAGGCCAGTCTAATCAAGCGCTTTTCGCTTTCGGGCAATCATGGCATTTCCTTACGCGGTTTAGCATTTGGGCAATCCTATGCTGATCATGCGCTCTATAACGAATCCACCCTGAATATCAATGCAGGCTATAGTTTTTTTGATTTAAAAAATCAAATCACCATTGCACCGCTATTTGAACATAAACGTTATGCCAATGATGGTTTATACAATGCATGGGGGGCACGTACTGAATGGATGCGATTTCTAGCGCCAGACCAAGCCTTCAAGCTTGAAGCTGAAATCAAAGATCTGGGTTATCAAAAATATAAAAACCTAGATGGTAAAGAAAGCTCGGCAATGTTTACATTCTGGAAAATTCTACCGCAGCAATGGACACTTTTTAGCGGACTGGATGTACTGGATCATGACACCCAGGAAAAATATATGGCGGCTTATCAGCAACAAGGCATCCGTCTAGGACTGAGCAAATCCTGGAAAGCAGGTTTGAATACCACGCTATTAACCTCATACCGCTGGCGGCAGTTTGACCGCTATGTCGAGACCTTTGCTGCACGTCGCCATGATTTTGAACAGAACTATACCCTGGTTGTACAAATGCCACGGTTTAAGTTTTATGGTATGACGCCGAATTTGACCTATCGCTACAACTATAATGACAGTAATGTCGACTGGCTCTATTCCTACGATAAACACAATATCAGCTTAAAGCTGGAACATCGTTTTTAGGAGAGCGTGATGAAACCAAAATCCGAGTCACTCTCTTATGCATGGACTTCAACATTCGCCTCCAGAGCGGCCTTGATTCATTCATACCCTAAATCAGTCATTAGCTTATTAGTCATTGCGCTGCATCTTTTAGCCATATGGTTTCTCAGCCATTTTATTGAACCTTATAGCTTGGCAACTTCACCCAAAGTGAATGCGCTCAAGGTGCATTTCGTCTCCTTGTCACCGGCAGAACAAGAGTCGCCTCATACATCGGCTCAAATTGCGCGTGCTCAACCACCAGCAGCGCAACAGGTAAAACTACAATCTACCCGTCCTCGTATAGATAAACAGGACAGCAACGAGCAGAAGATTCTGCTCAGTCATAATGCTTCGCATAGCGTGTCCAACAAACAATTGAATAAACAACAACATGCTGACGCATCCCCACCAACACAACCGCTTGCTGTTCAAACTGTAGAAAATAAAACGGCGAAATCACATTTACAGACTGAACCATCCTCTGCTGCCGTTAATTCACATCAGCAAATACCTCAAGCAGATGCGGGAGAAAAGCACGAGCTCTCTGGTGGCGTAAAAGCGCCTGCAGCACAACTGCAGCTTAGCCGGGCACCTGACAACCAGATTGAACGTGATGCACCCATGCAAGTCAGTCATGTCGAGGTTCTCAGTTTTGGCAAGTTTGCCTACGACGACCGGGAACTGAGACAACAAACCCGCATGGTGGAGTTACGTTTACACATCAATGAAAACGGGCAGCCAATCGATATTCAATTAAAACAAAGTTCAGGTATCGCCAGTTTAGATCAGCGCGTTCTAAACGCAGCCCGTCAGTCCAGATTCAAACCCTATACAGTCAATGGCCGAACAGTGGCTATTGTCGTCGATTTTCCAGTGCAACTTAAACTCAGTCGGGATCGTTAACCGATGAGCAATATTCTTTCTTCAGGAGAATGATCATGAACGCAGTCACAGAACCAATGGTCGCCAACAGCCTTTCGCAGCGTTTAAAGCAAGAAACGGCAGCAGAGCATGAACGGATGCATCGCCTGATGGCGCAGGCCGATGTATTTGCCAACAAGGAAAAATATGCGCAATTCACCTTGTCACAATACTATTTCCAGCAGGAAATTGAACATCTTTTTGAACAGGAAGGTGTGGCTGGGCTTATTCCAGACCTCGGTATTCGTGGTCGTTCTTTACAGGCTTTCGAAGATTTGCAGGACTTGGGTATTCAACCGGCAGGACAAGCACTACAAAGTGCAGCCGTCAAATTACCTGAAGCCTTAGGCTGGATTTATGTCTCGGAAGGGTCAACCTTGGGCGCCGCTTTCTTATTTAAAGAAGCGCAAAAACGCTTAGGCTTCTCTGAAACCTTTGCAGCCCGTAATCTGGCTGCTTATCCGGAAGGACGTGCCAAGGTTTGGAAACGTTTTGTTCAGGCACTTGACGATGCGGATTTTGACCCGGCATTACAGGATCGCGTGGTGCAAGGTGCTTTGGATGCATTTGGCTATTTTGGAAAGGCCTTAAACCAGCTGGACGAATTGAAATAAGCAGGTGACTTAAGGATGAGCAGGTATGGAGAATATTGATCGCATGAATCATGATGTGAATAGCAAGGTTTTGCCACAACCCTCACAGCCGGCAAGCAAATTAGCACGCTCAGTCTGGTGGCGATTACTCTTTATCTGTCTGGCCTGGTTATGTATTGCACTCGGCATACTTGGAATTTTTATTCCAGGTCTGCCGACGGTTGATTTTATATTATTGGCGGTTTTCTTTGCAGCCAGAGGCTCAGAAAAACTGCATCAATGGTTCCTTAATCACCGCTTTATCGGGCCTATGCTCAAAGAATGGCAACACAACCGACGCATTCCCAAAAAAGCAAAATACATGTCAACCGTGAGTATGAGCATTGCTGCAGTCATTATGCTCTGGACCATTCCACATCCGTGGCTGGTCTATCCTTTAATTGCCTGTATGGCTGCGGTGTTGATCTGGATGTGGAGCAGGGATCATGGTCGCTAATCCTGTGTATTATCCAAATGTTCTATCTGGCCTGAGGAAATAACATCTGGCTCAGAGGATGCAGCATTTAGCTGCTTCGACATAATTTTATCGGTCTAACTCGTTTACCGAGTGATTCGGTTTCAGATTAATTAATATCAACCAGTAGCACACTGCGGGGATCAAGGCGATAAAGAACGCAAAAATATCATCATAGAGCACGCCCCATTGTTTTGGCAGTTGGCCGGTATGGCTCCATTCCAGAACAATAAACAAAGGGGCTGCAATCAATAATGCACTCAGACAAATCGTAAAAAAATTCAGGCACCGATAGTGGTTTAAGCCGAGTGACAATAACAAGGAAAAAGGAACGGTTAAAATGCAATAGGCGAGATAAACCAGAAAATGTCCAACCAGAATCATAAATAGCGAATAAGGTTTAAATTCACTATTCAGCAAGATAAACAGCAAGGCCATAAACACTAATAAAGGAATCGGCGCCAATAAAAGCGCATAGAGTATGGTCTTTGTCTTATATTTCAATCAAACACCCTCGATCGCCTCAAGGTTACGTATTGCATAATTTTAATACATATTGCGTAACGCCATTTGCTCTGCTAGTCTTTTTTCGCTTTCTCTCAAAATATGTCAACTCAGGATAATATACAAGAGATTAAAAAATCGAATAATCATAAGGAATATGGACATGTTCAAGGATACGCACGCCACGTTGCATTCCTCAAAAAAAGCAGCAGTGATCACCTTACTACTTTGTTTTCTGTTTGCCATTATCGAAGGCTTTGATTTGCAGTCGATGGGCGTTGCCGCACCCAGAATGAAAACAGAAATGTTACTGAGCAGTACCGAGATGGGCTGGGTGTTTAGTGCAGCGGTGCTTGGTACTTTACCTGGCGCCATGCTTGCAGGAAGACTGGCCGATTCAATTGGGCGTAAGAAAGTATTCATTAGCTGTATTCTGATTTTTGGCCTGATGTCATTACTGACACCTTTTACCCAACAACTGAACAGCTTGCTTCTGGTGAGATTTCTGACCGGATTAGGCATGGGTGGGGCATTACCGCTTGTAATTACCATGGTGTCCGAGGCGGTGAGTGAAAAATATAAGGCCACAGCAGTGAGTGCCATGTATTGTGGTATGCCGATTGGTGGAGTGCTCACTTCCGTAGTCGCTTTATTGTTGACTGCAGATCATGAATGGCGGCATATCTTTTATTTCGGTGGCATCGCACCTTTATTACTTGTCCCTGTTCTGATTGTCTTTTTACCTGAATCGAAAGCCTATCTGAATAAAACAGCAAACAGCCCGGCAACACGCCCAAGTTTGGTGACGGTCTTATTTGCAAAACCCCGTATACTGATTACGTCCAGTTTATGGTTGAGTTTCTTCGGCACACTTTTGGTATTAGCGCTATTCCAGAACTGGTTACCGACTTTAATTTCAGGCTTAGGTCTGAATAAAGAACAGGCCAGTTATATCCAGATTGGCTTTAATCTGGGCGGTTCGATTGGCATCCTGATTTTGGGCTTTATGCTGGACCGGTTAAATAAATTCCTGATTGTTGCAGGTGTTTATACCGGCATTCTGATTTCACTGATCGGACTGGCTTATTCCAATAGTGCATTTAGCTTCACCTTATTCGCCAGTGGATGCGGTATGTTTGTGATTGGTTGCCAGTCGATTTTATATACTTTGGCAGCCAAGTATTATCCAACAGAAATGCGGGGAACCGGCGTCGGTGCTGCTGTTGCGATTGGCCGGATCGGTGCCTTTTCCGGCCCATTAGTTGCGGGCTATTTATTGGGAACTGGGCAAAGTGAAATTGTGGTGATTGCCTCAAGTATTCCGATGATTTTATTGGCTGCCATCTCGGCACTGATCTTACTTCGTAAACCGACACATTCAACCGAAGACAAAGACGCACTTAAGGTCGTGACCCCGTGATTTGATTTTTAGACTTTGTTATCACCGCAATATCAGGGAATAGCCATGCTATTTCCTTTTTTATTGTAGCCCGTTTAATTGCAGTCCCTCGATAATGCGGCATTACATTGTGTTTTGGCGTATCGGTATAATAAAATAATGCCGATTTTAGGATGAACCGATAGGAAGAGTAGGATGTATAAAGCGATTTTCTTTGATATTGATGATACCTTGCTGAATTTTAGCGTGGCCAATCGCTCGGCATTTGTAAAATCTTTCGGAGAATTTAATTTACATCATGATGATCTGACCTATACCACCTATAAACACATTAACCATCTTTTATGGGAAAGACAGAAGTTAGGTGAAATTACGGTACAGGACGTAATTAATAACCGCTTTAAACAACTATTTAGCGCTTTGAAAGTGGATATTAATCATGATCATTTTCGCGATACCTTTCAAGGCAATCTGGCAAAAGAACATACCCTTGAAGAGGGTGCAGCAGAAGCAATTCAATATTTGAGCCAAAAATATAAACTCTTCGCCGCCTCAAATAGCATTTTGCATCAACAAAAAGCACGTTTACACTTGGCCGGTTTATTGCCACATTTCTCTGATCTGTATGTGTCTGATGATGTCGGTTATGAAAAACCTGATCAGCGTTTTTTCCAGACCTGTTTAGCCAGAAGTAAGATTGCCAAAGAAGAAATTCTTTTTATTGGTGACAGTCTTGAAGCAGACATCAAGGGTGCCTCTTCATGTGAAATTCCAACCTGCTGGTACAATCCCAAACAAATCAAGAATGAACAGGATCTGAATATCACTTATACCATTCAACATCTGTCCGACCTGACTCAGATTCTATAAAACAAAAACTTGCCATTGTTGTTAAAGGTTCAAGGGGCAGGGTGTGGATAGTGAATAATATTGTGCATGATCACACTCTGCTCACCCGTATTGGCATAGGTATGTGGAATATCGGCGTGAAAGCGGATCGATTCTCCAGCTGCCACCATGTGATTAATCCCTTCAAGCTGTAGTTGCAATACCCCAGCAAATACAATGATATGTTCAATCACGCCTGCTTCATGCGGGCTGGATTCACTGCTTGCGCCGGGCAGTAATTCAATCTTTAACACATCCATGCGAAGTTGCTCATCAAAAGCAATCAGGGGACTGACCCGCATGCCTGAATGACCCTGTTCAAAAACAGGTAAGTCTCTAAAATGATGGATTTCCGGTACTGTTTGAGCTCGTCCACCTTCAAGAAAAGTCGAAAATGCAACATTGAAGCCGGTCGCGATTTTCCAGAGCGTTGCCACCGTCGGACTCGACTTGCCCAGCTCGATTTGGCCCAGCATTGCTTTACTCACACCGGTCAATTCAGCAGTCTGGCTTAAACTCAAACCGCGCTCGGTTCTCAAGCTTTTTAAAGCTTCAGCAACATTGGGTGGAATATCTTGCATAAATAGACGTCTTCTTGAATAAAAATGATTGTCCGTTATAACAGACGATGATACTTTAGTCACTCTACCTTCATTCTTCAGTAAAGTATTCCCTATGCGTAACTTAGCATTTTTTAGGTCTTCCTCACCAGCCATGATTATGACCGGGCTTGTGGCAGTGCTGGTCGGCTATGCCAGTTCTTTGGCCATTATTTTACAGGCGCTGGAAAGGGCGGGACTGGATGCTTCGCAAACAGGAAGCTGGCTGATGATGCTGGGCATCGGCATGGGCATCACCAGTATCGGATTGTCACTCTATTATCGTACCCCGATTTTAACGGCGTGGTCGACACCCGGGATTGCCTTGCTTGCCACCAGCCTGACTGGTGTCAGTATCAATGAAGTGGTGGGTGTGTTTATCTTTGCTTCAGGTCTGATGCTGTTATGTGGCGCGACAGGTATTTTTGCCAAGCTGATGAACTATATTCCACGCTCGATTGCTTCTGCCATGCTGGCAGGCATCCTGTTACGTTTTGGTTTAAGTACATTCGAAGCCTTACAGGTCAATTTTATCCTGTGTCTTGCCATGCTGGCGGCGTTTGTATTGACCCGACGCTGGTTTCCACTCTATGCCATTATTGCAACGCTGATTACAGGTATTATTGTGGCAGGGATCAGCGGAGACCTGCATTTTACCCAGACCGGTAATGTCTTCACGCTACCCACCTTCGTCCAGCCGCAGTTCACCATGACCACGCTGATTGGTGTGGGGATTCCATTTTTTATCGTTTCGCTGGCATCGCAAAATGCACCGGGTATTGCGATCTTGCAGGCCAGTGGTTATACACCTAAAACCTCTATGTTGCTGGTCTGTACCTCTCTAACCGCGATTATTTTAGCGCCGTGGGGTGGTTTTAGTATCTGTATCGCAGCCATTACCGCAGCGCTTTGTATGGCGCCTGATGTTCATCCTAATCCGGCAAAACGTTATATTGCATCGACTTGGGCCGGTATTTTTTACTTAATCGCCGGGATTTTTGGCGGCGCTATTTTTATATTGTTTAATGGCTTACCAAGCGTATTAATCCATATTCTGGCTGGACTGGCATTATTGACAACCTTGATGAACAGTCTGCATCAATCATTAGTAGACGAACAGGGCCGCGATGCAGCAATGATCTGTTTTCTTCTCACCGCGTCAGGTATCACCTTACTAGGAATTGGTTCAGCGTTTTGGGGCCTGGTCGGCGGGATTCTGGCTTATCAGATTCTGGTGAAACGTAAATAGGGGACTATAACAATAACGCCTAGGGAAGTTTATTTTTAACACAGCTAAAACCATTAAGCCAATTGTTTATAAAACTTCAATTGGCTTTTTTATTTTACGCACTTCCTTTTTTAAATCGTATTTTTAAACAGTTTAATCACAATAATTAATCATATTATTCCATAAAGATAAATGACATTTTAACTTATTAACTTTTGTTGTTATATAAGCAGGCAATAAAAACACTTCATTTTTATAACATCAAGTTAATATTTATTTTGTTGAAGGGCTATCTAATACCAAGCTATACACCTGATGATTCTTACAATATTATTAGAGAGAAGAATACATGAAGAAAATAAGACTAATTGTATTAATAAGTAGCTTATTCTTAAGCAGTGAAAGAGTATGGGCAATCTTTGATAAGGATCAATCAGGCTATATTTCTGAGATTAAAGAATTTAATTCATTAGCTGAACATGGCGATGCTAAAGCACAAGTTATTTTAGGCAAGGTATATTTAACAGGACATGGGGTAACCCAAGACTATACACAAGCATTAAATTGGTTTAAAAAAGCCGCTAAGCAAGGTAGTGCTGATGCACAATATCATTTAGGAGAGATGTATAGATTGGGCGATCCCGGCGTACCGCAGGACTACTCCCAAGCTATTTATTGGCACCATAAGGCTGCAAAAGAAGGTAGTAGTGATTCGCAAAACATTTTAGGTTTCATGTATGGCTTAGGACAAGGGGTGAGCCAAAATTATTCAGAAGCTTTAAATTGGTTTAACAAAGCTGCAGAACAAGGTAATAGCACTGCACAATACAATCTTGGGCAAATGTACAGGCTTGGATATGGAGTAACTAAAGATATTTCCCAAGCTATCCATTGGTATCACAAGGCTGCAGAAAAAGGAGAATCAAAAGCACAAGTTACTTTAGGTTTATTATATTTTTCAGGGCAAGGTGTAACACAAGACTATATACAAGCATTAAATTGGTTTCATAAAGCTGCTGAGCTAGATAATGTTGATGCACAATATAATTTAGGAGAAATGTACAGATTAGGAAAGGGCACACATCAAGACAATATACAGGCAGCCAGTTGGTTTCGGAAGGCTGCAGAACAGGGTGAAAAAACTGCACAATACAATCTTGGGCAAATGTACAGGCTAGGTCATGGAGTAACTCAAGATAATTCTCTGGCTATCTATTGGTATCAGAAAGCAGCTGAACAAGGTAATGCTGAAGCACAAAAAAATTTAGGATTAATATATGCTCAAGGACAAGGGGTAAGTCAGAATTATACCCAAGCTTTACATTGGTTTCGTAAAGCCGCAAAACAGAATGATATTGATGCGCAATACATTTTGGGGGCAATGTATTTTAATGGAAAAGATATAACTCAGAATTATCCTGAAGCACAAAAATGGTTTATTAAAGCTGCTGAACAAGGCCATGTAGAAGCGCAATATTTCTTAGGAGTAATGTATTTCAAAGGCGCTGGTATAACCCAAGACTATATCCAGGCCCTACGCTGGTTAAATAAAGCTGCTATACAAAACAACATAGATGCTCAATATTTTTTGGGAGCTATTTATTTAAATGGTGAAGGGGTAGCTCAGAATTATTCCGAAGCAATAAAATGGTTTCGCAAAGTTGCTGAGCTAGGCAATGCCGATATGCAATTTCAGCTTGGTATGGTTTATCATCAATCAAATAATTCTAAAAAAAACTATAATAATGATGTTGAAGCAGTTAAGTGGTGGCTCGCAGCGGCGCAGCAAAACCATTCTCTTGCGCAAAATAATTTGGGAATGGCTTATTTAGAGGGGATAGGTGTTGAAAAAAATTGTGAACTAGCTTTAGGCTGGTTTAATAAGTCAGCTGATCTTGGAGAGCGTAGAGCAATGTATAATTTGGGAGATTTATATGCTAAAGGTATATGTGTACCACAAAATAAAATTCAAGCAGAACAATGGTATAAAAAATCTACTGGACAACTCGTTAAAAAATAATTTTTATAAGAGACTATATACAATTAACCCGATTATCATAGTTTATAATATAAAGAGCTTAAATAAGACCTGCTTCACACAATAATTTAATTATGTATATCATCTTGCTTATTTTATTTTATCTCATACAATCAATATCTTATTGATGTTTTCATATCATTTTGCAGTACCTATATAAATTAAAGCAACTGAATTGTTGTATTTGTAGCAACAGTCCGACATAAAAATATTTTATATGCTAGGCTGTTTAGTTTTTCTTAAGAAATGTGTTCAAATGGATTTAAAGCAGAAGTATGAAACAGGCCGGTTTTATTGGTCATTTTTATTACCGCGATACTGGGTGATATGGATTTGCCTGACTATTTTAATGTTATTTGCAATATTACCTTGGGCGGTACAATGGCGACTCGCTGACGCTTTATCAAAACTGGCCTGGAAAGTTTTAAAATCCAGAAGAAAAACCACCTTAAGAAATTTCGAGCTCTGCTTTCCTGAAAAAAGCCAGCAACAAAGAGAAGCTGAAGCGAAGCAGGTGTTTTTCAATATGATGATCGGCTTGTTTGAGGCCCTGAATGCCTGGTATAGCCCGAAGTGGTATCGAAACCGTATTCATATTCATGGCTTGGAGCACATTTCAAAAGCACGAGAGACCGGTATTCTGTTATTGGGTTCGCACACCACCTTGCTGGATGCAGGAGGTTATGTCAGCAGTTGCTTCTTCGATCTTGATGTAGTGTATCGTCCACAAAACAATCCTTTGTTAGATATGCTGATCAGCCGCTCACGTGCCACCATTTATAAAAATCAAATCTCCAAAAATGATATGAAAGGTTTGATTAGCAATCTGAAACAGGGACGGGCAATCTGGTATAGCCCAGATCAGGATTTCGGTCTAAAACAAGGCGTAATGGCACCATTCTTTAATGTTCAGGCCGCGACCGTAACGGCGCATCGCCGTCTGATGAATATTTCCAAAGTCCCCGCGATTCCTTTATTTTTCTATCGAAAAGGTGATATTCGTAATCCTCAATATCACATTTTACTTGAACCTCGCTTAGAAAATTTTCCGAGTCGGGATGAAGTTGCCGATGCCACCAAAGTGAATCTGATTATTGAGAACCAGATCAGCATGTATCCGACCCAGTATATGTGGTTTCACCGAAGATTTAAAACCAGAGCATTAGGCGAGGCTGCGTTATATTCATAATCGGGTCACCTCTAATTTACTATTGATATCAACAATAAAAAAACCGACCGCCAATCGATTATGGCGGTCGGTTTTTTATAAGCACACTCAAATACTTTAGATCATCGAGTGGCTTATATTGCTTGCCACTGCTGCTTAACTTCTTCAGAGTTTTTAATCAGAATGACTTTGTCATCTTTGACTTCACCAATCCAGGCTGTCGGGATCAGGTGATGCTGATCATTTTCATCACGCGTCAATTTAAGTTGGCTGTCACCCTCGAGATGGTCAACTGTTCCCACTTTGGTGCCACAAGACGCAATTACATCAGAATGTTTTTTAATATCTTGAATATTTAAAGTACTCATTTCTAAACCTCTTCTATAAGTATCACAACACGGTAGTCACTAAGCTACTGCATATTTTCGGGTAATTGTTGGGTTTTAAATAAACCTTACAGGATGGTTTTATAGTTTCACCTAAACCTACCTTTTAGTTAACAATGAAACAAAACGAAATAAATAGTTCAATACTAATGAAGAATTATCTTTTTATTACAATTCATCTATTTAAATAAACGTAACTTTTCATTTACTTTTAAATAAACTGTCATGAATTAATATTTTAACAATGAATAGTAAAATATCGATAAAAAGATCAACCTTTGACATATTAAATTGCTTTGCGCAGTACACAGCTGAAGCGCAACAACAGCAACGTCCACAAGTACTCAAGCAGTTGATTCAAACACTAGGGCGCTTGCCAGAACCCGCTTCAGGACAGACTTATCAACGCTGGCAAATCTTTGCCCAGATTGCGGGATGTGATTTAAGTTTAGCCAAGCTGTTTGAATCACATTGTGATGCCTTAAGCATTCTGCATGAACTGGGTTATACGCAAGAAAATGATAAAGAAATGTGGGCTATTTGGGCTGCAGAGGGTGGGCCGGCACCGTTACAGGTCGAAAATGAGCGCTGTCATGGCATTAAACCGTGGTGCTCTGGTGCCGAGTTTATTCAAAAAGCATTAATCAGCTTTAAAGATCAACAGGGACAATCCCAACTTTGCGTTGCTGAATTAGATCATGTCTCGCTCAAGGTTGAGCTAGACCAATGGCACGCTGTAGGCATGCAAGGCACACAGACAGCCAGAGTCACCTTTCAGGACACCCCAGTCAACATGATCGCTAGCCCCAATGCCTATCTTGACCGGCCAGGTTTCTGGCACGGGGCTGCCGGTGTTGCAGCTTGCTGGTATGGGGCAGCAATCCGCTTAATGGCCGAACTGCAACACAGTTGCCTGACCACGCCCAATCCCTTTAAAAAAATGTATTTGGGTCAACTAGCAGCTCAACTGGGCGTGACCAGACAATATTTTCAACACGTGGCACAACTGATCGACAGTCAGCCAAAGCTTAGTCATGAACGCGAAGTACGTATTCTGCGTGCGCAAACCGAACAGTGTTGTCTGGCCGTTATAGAAGGCGTTGGCAAGGCATTGGGAGCACGGCCGTTTTGTGAACAGGCAAGCTTTGCTCGGTTAATGGCAGATTTACCAGTATTTATTCGGCAAAGTCATGCGGCATTAGATAATGAGCAGATTGCTGAACGATGTTTAGAGGAGCAGGTGTCGTGGGAACTCTAAATCAACCTTTGGTTGAAGATCGCATCATTGAAGGACTAGGAACTTCAAAAGCACAATGGCTACACAGCTTTGAACAACAACCGTTATCGCCGCTCAATCTTGAAAAATTTCAATCCAAAAGAATCGTGATTGTTGCACCGCATCCTGATGACGAAATTCTGGGTTGTGGGGGCTTAATGCAACAGCTGATCACACTGAATTGCCGTCTGCTGATCCTCGCAGTGAGCAATGGCACACAAAGTCATCCACACTCTACCAAGTACACTCCAGAACAACTGGATCAGATTCGTCCGCAAGAAAGTTTAGCGGCTTTAGACTGTTTGGGTGTTGCTGAACATGCTCAACGCATTGCACTCAATTTACCCGATGGACAGGTTCATTTGCACCAGCAGCAACTGTGGCAACAACTGGACAAGCTGGTTCAAGCGGAAGATATCCTGATTTGTAGCTATGCACAGGATGGGCATCCCGATCACGAAGCCGTTGGTAAAACCGTACAAGCCTTTGCTTCAGCACATGAGCAGTGCTGTTTACATGTGCTGATCTGGGCCTGGCACTGGGCTCGGCCTCTGGACCCTCGTATCGATTGGCAAAAGGCTCGTGCTTACCGTTTAACCGAGCCGCAATTAATCAAAAAAGGTCAGGCCATTATGCAATTTAAAAGCCAGATTGAGGCGGATGAAAGTACCGGTCAGGCGGCCGTTCTATCTCCAGCGATCATCGACCGGTTGTTGATGCCGTGGGAGGTTTATCTTTGTGAATGATTTCAGTCAATATTTTGAAGTGTTATATCACCAGAGTAATGATCCTTGGGGCTACGATCAACACTGGTATGAAGCACGTAAAAGGCAGGTTTGTCTGGCTGTCCTGACCCAGCAACATTATCCCAGTGTACTGGAAATCGGCTGCTCCAACGGCCATTTAAGTATCCATCTGGCGAAACGTTGCAATCAGCTGTTATGTGTAGATGTTTCTGCGCATGCGGTTCAACTGGCTACCCAACGTTTACAGAACCTGGACCATGTCAGTGTTCAACAGCACAAAATACCCGAAAATTTTCCTGAGCAGAAGTTTGACCTGATTGTGATCAGTGAAGTGGCCTATTATCTATCATCTGTAGAGTTAAAACAGTTGATCGGTCAGCTCAAACATAGCCTGACGCCACAAGGGGAAATCCTGTGTTGCCACTGGCGGCATGAGATTCGGGATTTTGAACTGGACGCCTTGCAAGTTCACCATCATTTAAAACAGTCTTTACCGTTCTCTCATTATTTAAGTCTGAATGATCCGGATTTCATGATTGATATCTGGACAGTGAATCCTTCTTCTCTAGCCAAACAACAGGGATTAATATGAAAATCGGTATTGTAATTCCAGCGCATAATGAAGAAATGTTTTTATCGGCCTGTTTGCAATCCATTCAACAGGCAACTCAGCATATACCGCAAGATCAGGTCGACATCCTGGTGGTTTTAGACAGTTGTACGGATCAGTCCCGCTCAATTGTCCAAGCACATCAGGTGAACTGGATTGAATGTGATTATGCCTGTGTAGGCAAGGCCAGGGATCTGGGAATCCGTCATCTGATCCAGCAGGGTGCGAACTGGATTGCCTGTACAGATGCAGATACGATTGTTGATCCAGACTGGTTATTGTGCCAGATGCAACATCAGCCTACAGATGCAATTTGTGGAATCGTGGTGCTGGATGATCTCGATCCCTTATCCGCATCACAACAGCAAAAATATCTGGCTCATTATCAGGACAGCATGGATCATCAACATATTCATGGGGCAAATTTAAGCTTTAGTGTAGATGCCTATCTTCAGGCTGGCGGATTTGAGCCGATTCCTTGCCATGAGGATGTATCCTTAATTGAAAAATTCATGACCCAATGTTGCAAGATCACCTGGAGTAATCTGGTTCGGGTCACCACCAGCAGCCGCTTGCATGGCCGTGCACCACAAGGCTTATCGCACTTTTTAAAACAACTCTAATGGGTATTTAAGATAAAATTGATCAAACGGTAAAAAATAAAATGAGAAAATAAAAAAATTAAATATTCGTGATTCTGTAAATATATGATAGTTTTTAAAATTCTTCTTCACAAAAACTTTCATAGTTTGCGGAAATCTTAATGAATATACGACTGTGTTATGCCAGCAAACGCAATGAAAATAGCGACGATTTGCTGCAAGATTTACGCGACATTCTTACCGAAGCCCGGGATTTCAATACTCAACATTGTATCTATGGGGTGTTGTACTATGCCGATAATGCTTTTTTTCAATGCTTGGAAGGAGAGCAAACCATCGTTGAAAGTTTATTTGAAAAAATAAAAACCGATGCCAGACATCTTGAAGTTAAACATTTCGGCACAGATCCCATTGACCAATATACGTTTAAGCGCTGGTCAATGAAATATGTACAGCGAAATACCAATATTGAGACTTTCTTTCTGAACTTGGGAGAAAATAGTTTTAATCCAGGCTGTCTAGAGCCAAATAGCCTGAATGCTTTTCTCGAGGAGTTGCTGCTCGCAGAACAGACCACGCTGCCGGTCGCTAAAAAAGTGGGGATGGTCAATCGTGGTGTTAATCCGTTCTAAGCGAATCACTATCTAGCTGTTTACTGCCAAGTTTAAAATTCAGATTTTTAAGCTTAGGTAACAGTTTGCTCATGAACAAATAGACAGAGATGGAAGTACCAAACATCAGGATCACTTCCATACTCTGGCTAATAATTAACATGGCGCAATAGAAAAAACTAAATAAGGCCAGACATAATTCCGTACCTTTAAAATACCAGGTAATGAACATGCCAAATAAGGACGAGGACAGTATCAGATTAACTGTTTCATTGAAGCCGAGATAATTAAAGAAAATGATCACCAGGCATAAGGCTAGCATTGATAGTAAAAAGACAAAGATATTTTTTGCAATAAACATATTCTATTTCCTATCCTGAAGTTAATTTAAAAATCTTTCCTCTGTAACCAGAGGAAAGATTAGTACATATTTAGACGTTATTTGAGATTCTTTTCTATTATTCAGATTTCTTATATTAATAAAGATGCCTTTTTTATTTTACGGGATCTCTTCATTAATATTCAGCTTTCTATTGAATAGTAAAGAGCGTTTAAATGTACCGAGCTAATTATTAAAAAAATCAAATAGTTGATGTATAAGCTTTTGGCTTACACACTTGTAAGATATCGCCTACAAATGCATATTTTTTGCTCAAAATTTACATTTTCACATTTATTATATTTGTTTAAAATCAATCACTTACTTATTTTTAGTATTTCCCTTAAATTTACATTTTTAACAAAACGCAACATACAGTATTTTCTAATAAAGAGAGGATTATCAAAAAAAATAATTAAAATCGGCTAAGTGATTATCTTCACCCTCAATACGTTATTATATTTTTATTTCCTCTTATTAATAAAAACCAAATAACCATCAAAATTCTAATTAAGTTTATCCTCAGTCAGGGAAGAAAAAGTTATCGATCTGGTGTTTCGGTGCAGCAGTAAATTCATCAGCTGAAAACTCACGAATCAGTTCTACAGCCTGTGCATGTTGTGTATTTAGCCAATCGAGACGATGACCTTCCGGAATGATCACAACAGATCTTCTTTCATGTTCTGGCGAATGAAATTGTTTCATTAAAGGATGAGTATCTGCGTTGGTGGTCAGCATGGTCATGGAGAGAATTTCCTGACCGTCCACACTCGCATGTTCATAAAGGGCAGCAACGGTAAAAGGCTTTTTGTCCTGCCGATAAATAGCATACCAATGTGCCTGACCATCAATATATTTAGGTTCGAAAATCGCATCCACAGGGACCAAAGCAAATTGATTTTTCTTCCAGGCATGTCTAAAACTGTTTTTTTCAGCCACGGTTTCAGCGCGTGCATTATAGGTATGTTGAGACAGCTTCAAGTCTTCGGCCCAAAAAGGAATGAGTCCAAAACGGGCAGAGCGCCATTGTACTTTTTCATTCGATGAGATCAGGATTGGACTGCTGTCTCCGGGATAAATATCCATTTTATAATCAAATGTCGGTTCGAATAAATCCAATAAGTGAGCCCGGCTTTTATGAAGAGGTCGATAATTCGCACACATATCTCCACCCAAATATGATCAATAAACATCCATTCAGTGTTCATCAAACTCAGGTTATTTATGAGGCACTTTTTGTATTTTGATTGCATCTCTGCGTTAAGTTTTGGTGGTTAATGCTAAGCGTATGAGACTTAAAAAAGCTGCCAGAAAAGCAAAAACTACACCTATCCATAACACGTAATGGCTGTAACCCAAGCTAAAAGACAGGGCCACACATGTTGCACCAATGGCTTGTCCCAAAGTTCTTACCATATTGAGCATGCCACCAGCAGCGCCACTTTTGTTTAAGGAACTGCTTGCAATCGCCATTTGTTGATTAGGGGTTAAAAATAGGCCAAAGCCTAAACCACAACAAAGCATGATTATAATAATAACGACATAAGACAGATGGCTTAGGGTTAAAGCTAAAATCATCAGTCCACCGCTGAGTAACAATAATCCAGTTAAACCTAATACTGCAGGAGATATTCTTTTGGCAAATACTCCTGCAAAAGGTGCTGTGATTGCCCCCATACAGGCCCACGGCGCAATCAGCCAACCAATCTGACTCTGAGAAAAACCGGCCTGATGAAAAAGGAAAGGCAGAGCAACCATTGTCAAACCCTGCGCAATAAATGCTGCACAAGCTGTAAAAATAGAAAGTGAAAAAACAGCATGGCTGAACAAATCAAAAGGAAAAATGGGGGCAGGATGGCGTGTATCACGACGAAATAATTGCCAGCCACATACCATACCCAGCAATAAAATCACAACGCTTAGAGCTTTAGGAACTGCTAAAGTGAAACTTCCCAAAGCATAGATGAGGCAGCTAAACATCAGCATACACAGCACAGCTGAGTAAAAATTATAATGTTTAACCGTTTTGTTTTCTTGATGGGGTAGATTCATTGCAAATAGACAGGCCAGCATTCCAACTGGAATATTGATCAGGAATAACCACTGCCAACTAGAGATTGCTAAAATAAGAGTAGCAAGAACAGGGCCACCCGCCAGTCCCATCGCGATCACAAAAGCATTCATACCCAAGCCTAAACCGAGATGAGTAGGGTCATACGTTAAACGAACTAGCGCAAGATTACTTCCCAAGATCGCGGCTGCTCCCAGACCTTGTATTGCACGTGCTCCTAACAATTGATTGATGGAATCTGCATGCCCACATAAATAGGAAGCTAGGGTAAAAATGATCAGCCCATAAATAAAGATTTTCTTATAGCCGATCTGATCGGCAAACGCTGCAATCGGCAGAATCAAAGCCACCATCACCAACTGATAACTATTTACGATCCAAACTGCTGTAGCAGCGGCAATATTGAGCTCAGTACTAATATTGGGTAAAGCGACATTGGTAATCGAAGCATCGAGACTTGCGATAAAAGCCGCAAGACATAGACTGAAAACCGAAAGATAAAACGAGAGTTTCTGTCTACGTTCAGGAACACTTAATTTTTGCAGGAAAGATTTCATACCTAGATACGAATAGCCTATGTCATATTCAAATTATCATGCTAGGATTATTGTGATAATAAGCTAAATTGCAGAGTACTTTTGCATATATGCAAAGATAGGATGGCGATGAAAGAACGTTTTGATACACTGGCCTTGTTTGTAGCCACTGTTGAATCGGGCAGTTTATCTGGGGCTGCACGTCAAACAGGTCTTTCCATTTCTACCATCAGCCGCCAACTCACAGCTTTGGAAGAAAGACTTGGAAATCGTTTACTTATCCGTTCTACACGAAAGTTAGTACTCACTGAAGCAGGCAATACCTATTACAGTTCAGCCAAACATGTTTTAAGTGAGCTAGAACAGATTGAGCTGAATTTAATTGAAACCGCAAAAGAACCTGTCGGACGTGTACATATCAGTGCGCCCACGTTGTTAGGACGTCATCATCTGCTGCCCATTCTGGCTGATTTTTTAATGATTTATCCTCAGATAGATGTTGAGGTGACACTGCTCGATCGACCTGTTCACTTAATGGATGAGGGCATTGATATCGCGTTAAGAGTAGGAGAGCTAGAAGATTCGTCACTTTTAAGCAGAAAATTAGCTGATATCCATTGGGTACTTTGTGCTGCCCCGAATTATCTACAGGGAAGAAAACAGCCCCAAAAACCTGTCGATTTACTGCAACATCATTGTCTGGTGTATAGCCAGCATTCCTCTGTTCATGAATGGATATTTAAAGCACACAACACAACGCTTAAAATCAAAGTACCAGCCAGAATGCGATCAAATACGCTGGATGGTGTGGTCTATGCAGCCATCAACGGTGCAGGGATTGTAATGACGCCCTTATGGTATGTAGAGAAAAATATTAAACAGCAACAATTACAGATATTACTGCCTGAATATGAAATGCCACCACGACCACTGTATGCTTTATTTACCCACAATAAATTAATGGCTCTTAAAGTTAGGGTGTTACTGGACTATCTGGTTGAGCAGATGAACTTAAGACTTTCTACATAAAGGGTCGCTTTCGAAAATTATCTCATGGTGATAATGCATTTACAGAAACTGCCAGAAAAGGGGATATTTTATGAATGGATTTAAAAGTTTCTCCATTCGTAACTTTTAAAGTTATTAAATCATTGTATTTATATCAATTTTTTTAATTCAAAAAATGCCAGATAATTACTAAGCGTAACAAACAAAGCAGGATAATTGCTTTACCATCGCTCGCTTTATCTTTACGGCAAGGTTTTCCTTCGTCAGCCCCATTGCTCAAGGTTTTTGATTTGGTGAACAATGAATTTTGATATTGACATCTTTGGTACGATTGTCACTGCAGTCTTTGTACTGTTTATCGGTTATTTCCTCGTAAATAAAGTGAGTATTTTAAAACGCTACAATATGCCTGAACCTGTAATCGGGGGACTTGTAGCGGCAATTGTCACGTATTTTCTGTTCACACAGCTCAATATTACGGTGAACTTTAATACTGACATTCAGCGTAGTTTCATGCTGGTGTTTTTTACTTCGGTCGGTTTAAGTGCCAGCCTGTCAAAACTTAAAGAAGGCGGAAAAACACTGATTATGTTTATGTTCTGTGTGGTTATATTTGTAATACTACAGAATGTTTTGGGCATAAGTCTGGCAACTGCTTTAGGTCTTGATCCATTGATTGGCCTGATTACCGGTTCGGTGACCTTAACCGGTGGTCATGGTACTGCAAGCGCATGGGGCAGTATATTCGAAAATGAATATGGCATTCAGGGTGCAGTAGTGTTGGGTATGGCAAGTGCAACCTTTGGTTTGGTCATCGGTGGCATGATGGGAGGTCCTGTGGCCAAACTTCTGATTCGCCGCTATCAATTGGCTGAAGAAATTGCACCAACACAGCAACGCACTGAAGCGCCTCCTGCCAATGAAACAGCGCCGTTTGAATATCCGGAAAAAACACGACTGATTACTGCAGACGATGCGGTAAAAACCCTGGGCATGTTTGCGCTGTGTATCTTCTTTGCCAACTTTATGACCGATTTTGCCAAAGGCTACTGGTTTGAATTACCGACTTTTGTCTGGGCTTTAGGTTGTGGTGTATTCATCCGTAATACCTTGGAATATGTCTTTAATATCAAGCTGTTTGACCGCTGTATTGACGTATTTGGAAATGCCTCTTTAGCCTTGTTCCTGTCGATGGCATTAATGTCGTTACAACTTTGGTTATTGGCAGGACTGGCAGGTCCCTTGCTGATTATTCTGATTGCTCAAACTTTGTTTCTGGCACTCTACCTGTTTTTCGTCACCTTTAAAGTTATGGGTAAAAATTACGATGCAGCAGTACTTTGTGCGGGACAATGTGGCGTCAACCTCGGGGCCACACCTACGGCGATTGCCAATATTCAGGCCGTCACCAATAGTTATGGTCCTTCGCATAAAGCCTTCCTGATTATTCCGCTGACGGGGGCATTTTTTGTGGATATTATTAATGCGCTGGTCATCCAGACCCTGATTAATTTTTTCTAGCACGGTGCTGTAACTTCATTTGCTGGTTTAAAGAGCATTTCTGCCGAAACTTCATTATTCATAATTCATATTGAAAATGCCAGTTGATCAACTGGCATTTTTTATTGTCTTAAAAGCAAGAGAGACGAATACCCTCCCTATAATGTTCGCCTTTATTTTTCATGTTTGGTTACAAACCCTTAAATCCTTTTGCATATTCATAATATGGCTTACGTGAGTGCTAACAATTATTGCAAACGGTAAAAAAACACTGCCCATAATCAAATGACATCTTATAAATTAAAGGAATAACCATGCGTGCGCTTACTTACCACGGTGCTGAAGATGTCCGTGTTGAAACGGTAGCAGATCCCATCATTCAGGAAGCTGACGATATTATTTTAAGGGTGACCGCTACTGCAATTTGTGGTTCAGACTTGCATTTGTATCGGGGAAAAATTCCTCAAACCGAGCAGGGTGATATTTTTGGTCATGAATTCATGGGCATTGTTGAAGAGGTGGGTTCGGCTGTCACTCAGGTCAAAAAGGGGGATCGGGTTATCGTTCCTTTCGTGATTGCCTGTGGCGAATGTTTCTTTTGCCAGTTAAATCTGACCGCGGCCTGTGAAACCACCAATAGCGGACGAGGTGCGATCGTCAATAAAAAGCAGATTCCTTCAGGTGCTGCATTATTTGGCTATAGCCATCTCTATGGTGGCATTCCCGGTGGTCAGGCAGAATATGTACGTGTCCCTAAGGCCAATGCAGGTCCATTTAAAGTGCCAGGTTCATTGTCAGATGAAAAAGTGCTTTTTCTTACCGATATTCTACCCACCGCATGGCAGGCAGTAACCAATGCAAAAGTCAGCAAAGGTTCCACGCTGGCCATCTATGGGGCCGGACCGGTAGGACTGCTCAGTGCAGCCTGCGCGAAAATGCTCGGCGCAGAAAAGATCTTCATGGTTGATCATAATCAATATCGACTGAAATATGCCGCAGAAGCCTATGGCGCCATTCCTGTCGATTTTGAAGCAGTTGATGCTGCTGAGTACATTATCCAGCATACCGACAATTATCGTGGTGTTGATGCCGTGATTGATGCGATTGGATTTGAGGCAAAGGGAAGTGTGATTGAAACGCTGTTGACCAATCTAAAACTTGAAGGCTCAAGTGGTGTGGTACTACGCCAATGTATTGCCGCTGTGCGCCGTGGAGGCGTCGTCAGTGTACCGGGAGTATATGCAGGGCCTATTCACGGTTTTCTGTTTGGCGATGCTTTTGATAAAGGTCTGACATTTAAGATGGGACAAACCCATGTCCATCATTTTTTACCTCAACTCTTAGAATTGATTGAGGATGGTAAACTCGCGCCTGAAGCGATTATTACCCACCGGATGAAGCTAGAAGATGCAGCTGAAGGTTATCGTATTTTCGATAACAGGGAACAAGAATGTCGTAAGGTTATTCTTACGCCTTAAAACTGATTAAACGTAAAAAAAACCTCTAAGTCATATTAGAGGTTTTTTTTACTCCAACTAACTTTTAAATAAGAAAGAATTCGAAATCACTTGTAGATAATTAAAAGGCGTACAATAAATAATCAATAAAAAATACAGGCAGCATCTTCCATGTTAGTTAAAAATAAAATTGCTGTGATTTTTGGAGGCAGTGGTGCAGTAGGTCACGCGATCGCTGATACATTGGCCCGAGAAGGTGCTTTTGTCTATTTAGGCGCCCGACACCAGCACACACTGGATCAGGTTGCAGCACATATTCATAATGTAGAAGGTCGAGTAAAAACCTTTATTGTGGATGTACTGGATGAACAGGCGACTCAAACAGCGATAAAACAGTTGGCTGAGCTAATGGGGGGTATCGATGTTGTGATCAATGCCACAAGTTTTATGCATAACCAAGGTAAGGAACTTTCAGAACTCACCCAGCATGAATTTATGCAGGGCATCACACCTTTTTTAACTGCTCAATTTAATATTGCAAAAGCCGTGGTCCCCTATATGGGTACAAAGTCGATCGGGGCAATGATTAGCGTCATTGCACCCTCTGGCGCAATGGCAATCCCGGGTCATTTGGGACATATTGTCGGTTGTGCAGGCAGCGAAGTATTTATCAAAGCGCTCGCCAGTGAACTGGGTCCAAAGAATATTCGGGTGCTTGGGGTACGTTCCCATGCCATTGCGGATGCGGTTCATGCAGGCTCTTATACGCGTGAGTTATTTAGTTTAAAAGCACAAGCAATGGGCATCACCCTGGATGAATGGCTCAATGGTGCTGCGCAAAGTACCATGTTAAAACGATTGCCAACACTGGCTCAAATTGCCGAAACGGTGACATTTCTGGCCTCTGATCATGCCAGTGCAATGACCGCCACAATTGTCAATGTGACTGCGGGTACGACCGTAAATTCATAGTAAATGATTGATAGAATTTCTAAGTAATTCAGCATGATTGCTGTGCAAAACAGACCAGTCATGCTAAAAAGTGAATCCTTATACACTCTAATATTCAAGTGAAGAATCAATATTGAGCTCTTCCTGATTAGAATATGAAAATTGATAAGTGATTAAGTGGATGATAAGCAAAAGAAATGCAACCCTAATAGGACTCATGGCGGTGCTGTTATGGAGTTCGATTGTCGGGCTAATTCGTGGTGTCAGTGAAAGTCTGGGCGCAACGGGTGGAGCGGCCATGATATATAGCGTGGCTTCGGTGTTTTTATTATTGAGTGTCGGATTTCCCAAGCTACGCGAATTTCCGCGCACCTACCTGTTCTGGGGCAGCTTACTGTTTGTGTCTTATGAACTTTGTCTGGCCTTATCTATTGGTTATGCCAATAGCAGTCAGCAAGCGATTGAAGTCAGTATGGTGAACTACTTATGGCCCGCACTGACCATGGTCTGTGCAATTGTCTTTAATCATCAAAAAACAAATTTTTTGATTATTCCTGGTTTTATCATTGCCCTGATGGGAATTTGCTGGGTACTTGGAGGTGAGCGGGGACTTGATTTCGCCAGTATCACAGCCAATATTCAAGATAATCCGTTGAGCTATGCTTTGGCTTTTATGGGTGCTTTGATCTGGGCTGCGTATTGTACAGTCACCGCCAGAATTGCCAATGGCAAAAATGGTGTCACGCTTTTCTTTATGCTGACGGCAGCGACATTATGGGTCAAATATGTGCTCATGGGGGCCGAACCGATGCAGTTTGATCTGCACACCCTGATTTATCTTGTGCTTGCTGCTGCCGCGATGGGCTTTGGCTATGCTGCATGGAACGTCGGGATTCTACATGGCAATGTCACATTGCTTGCGGGTGCGTCTTACTTTATTCCCGTATTTTCAGCCGCACTGGCAGCCCTTGTTTTACAAACCTCTCTTTCCTTGTCGTTCTGGCAAGGTGCAGCCATGGTTTGTATCGGTTCCGTGCTGTGCTGGGTAGCAACACGGCCAAAGCATTCAGCTTAATTGCCGAAAACACATGATTTAAGTTGAAAGACTTATGCAGTT
The DNA here is from genome assembly GCF_904886855.1 of Acinetobacter sp. 'aerobic (ED)'. Classification (NCBI taxonomy): domain Bacteria; kingdom Pseudomonadati; phylum Pseudomonadota; class Gammaproteobacteria; order Moraxellales; family Moraxellaceae; genus Acinetobacter; species Acinetobacter sp. 'aerobic (ED)'. Next base: position 380,157 of record NZ_CAJHGI010000001.1, on the reverse strand, counting down.
GATCCTGCTACTCACAGTGAATTGTAGATAGAGCAGAACAGGTCTGTGCTTTGCAATAAGTGGCTAAGCTCTGCTCTATCTACATCTTTTCATCAGATGAATTTGTATAAAAACGATTTGCGCTCAAGCGCTGGATTAAGAAGAAATAAAATAATATTTGTATCGACTTCCGTCTTTAACCCCAATCAAATCACAATTAAAAAAAATCAATGTGTCGTCAAAGGTGATATGTGTGTCGTGTTAAGTAAAGTCGACGCTTTCCTGACTATTGTATTTTTGAGTCATGTTGCTTCGGCACTGAATAAAAATACAAGATGGACAGGAAAATGACGTTGAATAAAGCGATACGGTTCTACGGAACAGGGACACCCGAAGTAATGCGCTATGAGGACATCGAAGTCGGTGCGCCTGCAGTGGGTCAAGTACGTCTACGCCACGTAGCGGTAGGCCTCAATTATGCTGATACCTATTTCCGCAATGGCACTTATCCGATTCCCTTGCCGAATGGCATTGGTGTCGAAGCTTCCGGCATTATCGAAGCAGTGGGTGACGGCGTAACCGATTTTGTGGTGGGCGATCGCGTCACCTATACAGGGTTTCTGAATACGCTTGGCGCTTATAGCACCGAACGGCTTATTGCTGCTGATGCCTTAATCAAACTCCCTGACGATATTTCCTGTGAAACTGCGGCTGCAATGACCATGCGCGGTTTAACGGCGGCCTACCTGATGCGTCGGATCTATGACTTTAAAGCAGGTGATTGCATTTTATTACATGCAGCCGCAGGTGGTGTGGGGCTAATCGTTTCGCAGTGGGCCAAACTGTTGGGCTTAACCGTGATCGGAACCACCTCTACGGATGAAAAAGCAGCCGTGGCACGTGCCTATGGCTGTGATCATGTGATTAATTATAGCCATGAAAATGTGGCTGAACGGGTACGTGAGTTGACCGATGGCATCGGAGTCAATGTGGTCTTCGATAGTGTGGGCAAAAATACCTTTATGGCCTCATTAGACTCCCTCAAACGCCGGGGCTTGTTGGTTTGCGTGGGTACCGCATCAGGGCCAATTCCTGACTTTAATCCTGTTTTACTAGCAATGAAAGGTTCGTTATTTATCACTCGTCCTGCTTTGGCCGATTATATTGCCGATCCAGAAGAAAAAAGAGCCTTGGCCAAGGAGCTGTTTGATCATGTCAGCAGCGGTCGCATCAAGATCGAGATTAACCATCGTTATGCGCTTGAGGATGCCGTACAAGCGCATCGTGATCTGGAAGCACGCAAAACCATAGGCTCATCCATTTTTGTAATTTGAAGGGATTTCTGATGCAAATTGAACAGTTAACTTGCAATATTGGTGCAGAACTACGTGGTGTCCGTTTGGCCGATGCGATTCATGATGATGGGCTATTCACTGAGATCCGAACACAATTGCTAAAACATCGCGTAGTGTTCTTGCGTAACCAGCAGATGTCACGGGCCGAGCATGTGGCTTTTGCCGAACGCTTTGGACCGTTGGAGGATCATCCTGCGGTGGGTAGTCACCCTGATCACCCGGGTTTGGTACAAATTTACAAGCATCCTGACAGTCCGATTGACCGGTATGAGAATGCGTGGCATAGCGATGCCAGCTGGCGCAAAATTCCACCGATGGGCTGTGTATTACGGTGTGTGGAATGCCCACCCGTTGGCGGCGATACCATGTGGACCAATATGGTCATGGCCTATGAAAATCTGCCTGACGATATCAAGGAAAAAATCGCACCTTTACGTGCCTATCACAGTATCGAAGCCAGTTTTGGGGCTGCCATGCCCATCGAAAAACGTCTGGCATTGAAGGCCCAGTTTCCCGACGCCGAGCATCCTGTGGTACGAACGCATCCAGAGACAGGCGAGAAGATTCTCTATGTCAATGCATTCACCACCCATTTTAGCAACTACCACACTAAAGATCGCGTGCGTTTTGGGCAGGATGCCAATCCGGGCGCTGGAGATTTACTTCGTTACTTAATTACTCAGGCAGCAATTCCTGAATATCAGGTGCGCTGGAGTTGGGAGCCGAATAGCATCGCCATTTGGGATAACCGTAGTACCCAACATTATGCCGTGATGGATTACCCACCGTGCCATCGCAAAATGGAACGGGCAGGTATCGTCGGTGATGCAACCTATTAAATTTCAGATCCAAACTTTTTAATTCAATACCGTTTTATAAAATACCAACAGGAGATGCACATGCAATTCTTTGACGATTCTTTGCACCCGGAAAATATGGAAAAAGTGGTCATTACCGTTGCGCCATATGGCCCCGAGTGGATGCCAGAGGACTTTCCGGAAGACATTCCGGTGACCATGGATGAGCAGATCCAGAAAGCGGTGGAATGCTATGAGGCAGGTGCGACAGTACTGCATTTGCATGTACGCGAACTGGACGGTAAAGGCTCTAAACGCTTGTCCAAGTTTAATGAACTCATTGCCGGGGTACGCGAAGCTGTACCCGAGATGATTATTCAAGTGGGTGGCTCGATCTCCTTTGCACCTGAAAGTGAAGGTGAGGCGGCTTTATGGCTCAGTGATGATACCCGTCATATGCTGGCTGAATTAACACCAAAACCAGATCAGGTCACGGTCGCAATTAATACCACCCAAATGAATATTATGGAGCTGCTCTATCCAGAATATCTGGAAGGCACATCATTGGCACATCCTGCGATTCAAGCGGCTTATGCTGAAATGACTGTGCCAGCTGGACCAGCATGGGTGGCAGAGCATTTAAGGCGCCTTTGCCAAAATAATATTCAACCACATTTTCAACTGACAGGAATGCATGGCCTAGAGACCCTGGAACGGATGATACGTAAAGGCTTATACATGGGACCATTGAATTTAACTTGGATTGGCATTGGTGGCGGATTCGATGGACCAAATCCATTTAACTTCTTTAATTTTATTCACCGTGTACCAGATGGCTGCACACTGACTTCGGAATCATTGCTTAAAAATGTATTGCCATTCAATACCATGTCGATGGCGATGGGTTTTCATGCACGGGTTGGTAATGAAGATACCATTATCGATCATCGTGGTCAGCGTTTCTCATCTGTACAGCAAATTCAGCAAACTGTACGTATTGCACATGAATTGGGCCGTGAAGTGGCAACAGGCCCAGAGGCACGAGAAATCTACCGGATTGGAGTGCAATATCAAAGTATTGAAGAAACTTTGCAGGCCAATGGCATGTCGCCAAACCGTCAACCAAAACAGAAAGGTGTGCCTCAGCGCCATTAAGCTAGAGCAGCAAGGGATTGAACGTGAAAATAAAATGCAGTACGCAGCAAGCGTATTCAAATAGCAAGCCACGTACTGCAATTAAAAATAGCAATGATAACAAGACAACAAGGAGGTCCCTATGGGTGCTCATCCATATACCGTGCATACGGATCATGTTGATACCTCAATGAAGGTCCCGCGCCGTTATGCGTGGCTGGTATTTGCGCTGACATTTGGCTTGTTGATTTCAGACTATATGTCTAGGCAAGTACTGAATGCCGTATTTCCATTGATTAAAACTGAATGGGCCTTGACCGATAGCCAACTTGGCTTATTAAGCGGCATTGTGGCCCTGATGGTGGGTATTTTAACCTTGCCCTTATCCTTACTGGCGGACCGTTTTGGACGTGTGAAAAGCTTGGTCATTATGGCAGTGCTATGGAGTTTGGCGACTTTGGGTTGTGCTGTTGCTGAAAATTATCAGCAAATGTTTGTGGCTCGTTTTATGGTCGGTGTGGGTGAGGCTGCTTATGGCAGTGTTGGCATTGCAGTGGTGGTGGCGATTTTTCCACGCGAAATGAGAGCCACGCTAGCCAGTGCTTTTATGGCAGGTGGGGTATTCGGCTCATTTCTCGGCATGGCACTGGGCGGTGTGATGGCTGAGCATTTTGGCTGGCGCTGGGCATTTGGTGGCATGGCGTTGTTTGGTTTGATCTTGGCCTTGCTTTATCCCATGGTGGTTAGAGAAAAAAGAGTCAATCAAAGCAGAAAAACATCCCACAACACTCAGAAACAGCAACAGAGCAAACAATGTTTAAGCACGATTTATTCAAGTCGATCAGTGCTCGCAACTTATATCGGTAGTGGCTTTCAACTGTTTGTTGGCGGCACGGTCATTGTCTGGATGCCGAGTTATTTAAATCGTTATTACGGCATGAATACCGATTCCGCAGGTGTATTGGCCGCCGTGATTGTACTGTGTAGTGCGGTCGGGAGCATTCTATGCGGCATGCTCAGTGATCGCTTTGGTCAAAACAGCCCAGACCGTAAGGTGAGTTTAGCGATTGGCTACTGTCTCGGGAGTTGTTTACTTCTTTCGATTGCATTTGCAATGCCTGCGGGAAAATCTCAATTGTTGCTGATATGCATGGGCATGTTTATTGCGTTGGGAACCAATGGCCCATCCAGTGCGATGGTGGCCAATCTGACGCATAACAGCGTACACAGTACAGCTTTTGCGACCTTAACCCTGGCCAATAATCTATTGGGACTGGCACTTGGTCCTCTGGTTATCGGCAAGCTCTCCGATGTGATTGGCCTACATCCAGCTTTTCAATTGATGCCGTTGATCAGCATTGTTGCAGCAGCTGTGTTTCTTTATGCCAAAAAACACTATCAGCAAGATATTGCACGGCTGACTGATCAGGCCATTTTACCCGGCCTCGAAAGCACCCGTTCATGTCATACGGAAGAAAAATGATGATGCGTGAATTAAATATTGATGTCTTTTTTGATTTTATTTGTCCTTGGTGTCTGATCGGCAAACGTCAGTTACAGGCTGCAATTGCGCAATTGCAACAGAGTGATCCAGAGGTTGAGGTGAATGTGCACTGGCACAGTATGCAGTTGCTTCCTGAGATTCCGGTCGAGGGTGTCGATTTCAAACAGTTTTATCAAAAACGATTGGGCAGTCTGGAGGCGGTAAAACAACGGCAAACCCAAGTTCGTCAGGCTGCCAAGACGGTTGGTGTCGAACTGCATTTTGAAAAGATCCAATGGATGCCAAACACAGCCCAAGCCCATCATATGTTTCAAAGCGTTTTTAAGCTGGGAACAGCGCAGCAAGCCGAGCATTTACTGGAACAGCTCTTTGCTGCCTATTTTGAAGCAGGTGAAAACCTTGGGGATAGCACTGTGCTGAAAAGGATCCTCAAACAATCTGGATATTCGGTGAATGAACAAGGTCGTGGATGGACGGAGTGCAATCCAGTGATTCAATCCACCTATACAGGGGCAAACGGCGTTCCTTATTTTATTTTTGATGGTTATCTGACTCTGGCAGGTGCACATTCGGTCGATGTGCTTTATCAGGCCATGTTAGAAGCCTTGGTGGTACAGGGATAAATGCAATGACTGTTCGTTTTCAGGTTCCACAAGAAAAAATCCCGGCATCAGGTGCAAGAGCCTTTCTGCAAATTGAGGGAAAGAATATTGCACTGTTTCATATCGGTACACGGTTTTATGCGATTGAGGATCGCTGTCCGCATCAAGGTGCTTCTTTATTTTCTGGCAAATTAGAAGGACAAGCGATTCGTTGTTGTGCCCATGGTTTGATTTTCGATCTGGCGACAGGATATATGTTGAATTCGAAGCATTTAAAAGTGGCGGCATATCCAGTTGAAGTCGATGCAGAACAGCTATTTATCCTGATCGGTTCAGGAGAAAACAATGACTAAATTCATGGATTTTCGTCTGCGCACCCGTGAGTTGATGCCTGGCTTCATTGTCAGTAGCGTTGTCGCAGCAGCAGCCTGTTTTTTATCAGAGCATTATGGCGCACCCGTGATGTTATTTGCTTTGCTGTTGGGAATGGGCTTGAACTTTCTTTCCAGTGAAAGTCAATGTAAAGCAGGCATCGAATTTACGGCACGAACAGTGTTACGTATCGGGATTGCCTTGCTGGGGATGCGGATTACGTTAGGACAAATTACCGCTTTGGGGTGGCAACCGATTGTACTGGTGATCACATTGGTGATCGTGACGATTTCAGTTTCCGTGATAACGGCTAAAATTCTGGGGTTTAAAAAACTTTTCGGGATGTTGACAGGCGGTGCAACTGCAATCTGTGGTGCATCAGCAGCCTTGGCCTTGTCTGCTGCATTTCCGCAACATCCCCAAAAAGAGAAAGCCACACTATTCACCGTGATTGGGGTTTCTGCACTGTCGACACTGGCGATGATTGTCTATCCGATGATTGCACGATGGCTTGAACTATCACCACAGCAGGCAGGGGTATTTTTAGGGGCAACCATCCATGATGTTGCTCAAGTTGTAGGGGCAGGATATAGCATGTCGCCAGAAACAGGGGATACTGCAACCGTGGTCAAATTGATGCGGGTTGCCATGTTATTGCCTGTCATTATCTGCGCAGCCATGATCACACGTATGCAAGGCGGAGATGCGACAGGAAAACATCCACCTTTATTACCTTGGTTCGCGGTCGGTTTTTTAATGTTTGCCTGTATCAACAGCACCGGTTGGGTTTCAAGTATGCTGCAGCAAGGGGTGAATGAATTATCGAAATGGTGTTTGGTGATTGCAATTAGTGCTTTAGGCATGAAAACACAATTGAAGGAGCTGGCTTCTGTTGGAATCAAGCCAATTTTGCTGATGCTTGGTGAAACCATTTTCTTGGTCGTGCTGGTTTTACTGTTGATGCATTGGATGTTCTAGAGACTATTGTCTCAGCAACATGCGACTTTTGAGATCAAAGATGATTAAATCAGCTTGGATCTCAAAGTCTTATGATTAGGACTTCATAACCGTCTTATTGTTATTACGCCAAGTGGTGGGTGACATACCAAATTCACTGCTAAACCAGCGGGTAAACGAACTTGGCATCGAATAGCCTAAAATATCCGAAACTTGTCCGAGCGAATAATTCAGATTTTTGAGATAGCGGAAAACCAGATTGCGACGCACATCATTGATCAACACACTGAAGTTGGTATGTGCTGCTTCCAGACGGCGCTGCAAGGTACGAACATTGACGCCATGGGTATGGGCGACCTGATCAATGGTAGCACGCCCCATAGGCAGAAGCAGATGAATACTTTTACGAATATCAAAAATAATCGAAGATTCACTTTCCCGATGCAATAGATCCGTTTCAAGAAAACGTTTGGCATGTGCCAGCATCGTGGTATTGGCATGGGGGTTGGTTTTATCCAGCTCCGTGGCATTGCAAACAATACCGTTAAATTCGCTGCCAAACTCAAGCGAGCAACCAAACATCCGTTGGTGCATGCCCGTATCATGCGGAGCATCATGGGTAAAATGAATGCTCAACGGCTGCCATTTTTGCAATAAAGCTGCGCAGAAACGATGGGTGATGCCTAAAGCAAGTTCAATGGCTTGGCGGCTGTATTCTGTCGATGCCGTAATCACGTCTATCCGAATAATGACAGTATGGCCGACTTCTTCGATATACATTTCCAGTGCATTGTTGATCAGGTTTCGATACTGCACAATGGTAGATAAGCCATCACGCAAGGTGTGCTGATAACTCAACAATAAACTCAGCTCTCCAAAATCTGCGAGTTGGCGTTGTTCTGCCATATGCAAACCGAAGGATTCGCAACCACTCAATTGTGCTGACTGTTCGAGCAATGCCACGGCTTTATCGACTGGTATACGCTGCGTACTGTCCTGTAGCTGTGCAGGATAAATGCCTGCATCAGACAAAAGCTGGTATGGATTCAGTTCTAATTGCTGGCTGACAACTAAATAATTTTTAAGCACAGCAGTGTGGGCAAGAGGCACCATGCTGATCTCCCAAATTTTAAAAATAACCTTCCTAGTTATGCTTTATTTATAACTAAAATACGGTGTTTCGAAAAGTACCAAGGCTTACATAAATCCATGTTGGCATGATGATTATTGTTTTTGATACGACTTTTTCTGCAAAGCATATTGATATATATGAGATCGTTTCAATCGCCTTGTCATCAAATGAAAAGTGGCTGTCGCGCCATGTATATCAGACACTCTACTGTCCCTCTATGTTGAATATGACGTGATACATCCTCGTTATTTTTATTAAAAGAAGGGTTGATAGGTGTAGAGATGGAAAAAATACAAACAAAAGCGACGGTTTTGATTATCCCCGGTTTGCGTGACCATGTGGCTTCGCATTGGCAAACCATTCTGGAAACCCGCTTAGCCAAGGTCCGTTCAGTACCACCTTTGCAAGAAGATAAGCTGAACTGTGCAAAACGTGTGGCTGCAATACAGGCTGAACTGGAAAAAATACAAGGTCCAGTGATTCTGGTGGCACACAGTGCAGGAGTACTGATGGCGATACATTGGGCCGCGCGATATCAACACGCTATTCAAGGGGCATTGCTGGTGACACCACCTGACTTGAATGACATTTGGCCAGAACATTATCCTTCACCCAAAATGCTCAGACAAGCAGGATGGTCGCCATTGCCCGATCAAGTGCTGCCATTTCCAAGTATTGTCGCTGCTAGTGTTAATGATCCACTAGCCCATTTTAATGCAGTGGCGGCAATGGCGAAAACCTGGGGCAGTGTATTCATCAATCTAGGTGCCGTCGGACATCTCAATCCTGCATCCGGATTTGGTCCTTGGCCTCAGGCAGAACAGTTAATTCAGCAATTGGATGGGCAGGCAGATCAACCCAGCCTGATTGCCTAATCGATGATGTATAGATCAACTCTCCAAACCGAATTTGGCGACTTTTTTTGATTTCATATCTAAGTACAACATGCCTTAACGCATCAACCACCCCATCGCAAGGTAAGGCTTTACCTCCCTTTGCTTAAAACAAAAAAAACGGCCTGAACTTATTCCATTTGAATGAATGGATCAGGCGTCAATTATTCATACATCATATCGATATGGAGATGGTATGGTTTGTCATGTTAAAAATTCACAACTCAGCACAGCTGTTTTAGCTCAGACAACAATGCTGTTGGGACTGCTATGTTCACTGTCAGATGCTTCAGCATCCCCTTATAAAATCAATGAAGACTGGAGTTTAGAGAGCAATACCACGATTGCTCTGGGGGCCAGCTGGAGTACCCAAGCGCCATCAGCCGCATTGTTATATAAACCCGATGCCAATCATATGGGTAAACATGGCTTGAGTGTAGATATTAACGGTGATGATGGGCGTGCCAACTTCAATCGTGGTGATGCCATTTCACAAATCGTTAAAGGTTTAACCGAATTCCGTTTAAACGGGGTACAGCAAGGTGCGGTATTGAGCGCCAAATACTGGTATGACCATGCCTATGAAACTGGGCAAGGCGATTTAAAGCCTTTCGATGATGCCGAGTGGCCTGGTCTGGTTAAGTTTAAGGGGATTGAACTATGGGATGCCTATCTCTGGAAAAATATCGAATTTGATTCCAAGCAGTCTCTCAACCTGAAACTGGGTAAACATCGCTTGAATTGGGGCAAATCCCAATTTTTCCAAAATGGCTTGAACTCGGTCAGCGCCTTTGATTTTGCTACCATCAATCGATCTGCCAGTGAAGCCAAAGAGCGCGTCATTCCGGTCGAGATGTTGTCTTTTGAAGCCGCGATTCAGCCTGACTTAAAATTAGAAGGTTTCTATCAATTCAAGTTTAGGCCTTCTGTGGTGGATGGTTGCGGGACCTTTTTTGCGATTTCGGATTTTGTTCCGGAAAATTGTGGCCCGATTATGCTAACCGTGACACCGGGGGATAAATTAACGGAAACTGCTGCCAAAGCGCAAACCTATATCCCTCGCTCAGCCAGTCATTATGCAAAAGACCGTGGGCAATATGGTATTGCGCTAAAGCGAAATTTATCGAGCCTGAATCAAGCTGAATTAGGTATTTATTTCGCCAATTATCATCATCGTAATGCAAACTTCGATGGGACCGCCGTGACTGCTGCTGGCGTTGATAACTTTAAAACGGCACGGTTTTTCTCTATTTATCCTGAAAATATCAAAATGTACGGTCTAAGCCTGAGTGGAAAGGTAGGCACAACGCAGCTGTTTGGTGAATTGAGTTACAAGCCCAATCAACCCTTACAGCTGAATGGAACTGATATTGTCTATGCTCAGGTACTCTCCAAAGAAACTCCGCTCAAACCTGCGGGAGTTGCTGCTGAGTTGGGAGAGTATTTGCAAGGTTATGTACGGCTGCCTGTCACACAATTCTCCCTCGGCGCCAGTGATTCTATGACAGATATTTTTAAAGCAAATAGCTTGTCTTGGAGTGCTGAATTTGCTGTGAATCATATCGCCAATATTGGCAATCATCGTTTTGGGCGGGTTGGGGTTTTTGGCCGCAGTGAACTATCAACCGGAGCTTATGATTCGGAAACAGGAAACTTTAAGTGTACGCCTTATGGCACAGCAAACCTGCCTAATGCTGCAATTGACCGTTTGAATGAACGTTATTGCAATAAAGACGGTTTTTTTAGTGAATGGTCCTATGGTTATCGCCTACGCGCGGCCTTAAGTTATCAAGACCTTTTACCTGCAACAGTAATTAGCCCCAGTTTAACTTTTCGCCATGATCTATCTGGCTATAGCCAGAACTTTCAGCAAGGGCAAATGAGTCTGGCTGCGGCAGTCTCAGCCAATTTTCGACAAAAGTATTCGGCAGAAGTAATCTATCAAAACTTTTTTGGATCAAATGAGTTTAGTACCATTGATGATAGAGACTTTATATCACTTGCCTTTAAATATAGTTTTTAATTCATTTAAATAGATCATATCAGGATTCCAACAACGCGGCTTGCGTCACGCTGTTGGAATACTTTAAAAAGGGCTTTAAGCCTTTGCCAGATAATTTTGCATTTCTTCTGCAGGTACCATGCCGCCACCTGTTCCCCATACAATATGATTGGCATGCTGTAACTGCTGCTCAGTCAATTGATGTAGACTCTTATAATCTTGATACTTACTGACTAAAACTGGCCCTAGCATACCTGCCAGTGCAGACGGTTCAAGTTTAAGATTTTCAGACTGGTTGAGCATGCCGAGCAAGCGATACATGGTTTGATCGTCCAGTGTATAAAAACCATCTAACAATCGTTGCATGGCACGGCCGACAAAGCCTGAGGCACGGCCCACGGCGAGACCATCTGCCGCCGTAATATTATCAATCCCAATATCCTGAACCGAAATTTCATCATGTAACCCGGTGGCAACGCCCAACAACATACACGGGGAATGGGTAGGTTCGGCAAAAATGCAATGGACGTGATCGCCAAACGCCATTTTCAGGCCAAATGCTACACCACCAGGCCCACCACCTACGCCACAAGGCAAATAAACAAAGAGGGGATGTTGCTGATCCACGCGAATCTGCTGTTGATCCAGCTGTTTCTTTAAGCGTTCACCCGCAACAGCATAGCCCAGGAACAAGGTCTTAGAATTTTCGTCATCAATAAAGAAACAGTTCGGATTTTTTAACGCTGCTTTCCGGCCTTCTTGCACCGCAATACCGTAGTCTTGTTCGTACTCAATCACGGTTACGCCATGAGCACGTAACTTGTCTTTTTTCCATTGTCGTGCATCGGCTGACATATGCACCGTGACATCAAAGCCGAGCTTTGCACTCATGATCCCAATGGAGAGGCCAAGATTACCTGTTGAACCCACTGCGATGCTGTATTGACTAAAAAATTTTCTAAATTCTGCACTGTTCAATTTGGCATAATCATCGTCAAGACTGAGTAGATTGGCTTGTAACGCGAGCTGCTCCGCGCGGAAAAGCACTTCATAAATGCCTCCACGTGCTTTAATTGATCCTGAAATAGGCAAATGGCTGTCTTTTTTCAACCAGAGTTTGCCTGCAATTTTTTGCTCGAAGTGCGTTTCAAGCGATTGCTGCATCTCTGGAATGGCGCTTAGCTCCGATTCGATAATGCCATGGCTGACACGGGTTTCTGGAAATACTGCCATGAGGTAGGGGGCAAAACGTTGTAACCGGTCACGCGCATCATCAATATCCGCTTGCGTTAATCCGACATAGGGTAAGCCTTGCTCGAGCGTAGTGAATGATGGGTTAAACCAGACTGTCTCTTTCAGTTCAATCAGGTCTTTCACAATCGGATAATGCGTAACAAGGTCTTGAATTTGATTCGAATCCATTCAGTTTCTCATAAAGTTTGGTTGTAAGCGTCATTGTACAAAGTCATTTTATTGTTTGGAGCATGATTTCAGTCAAATTCAGATTAAAGCAATAAACAGAGCTTTAAGCGATAAAAATAATGAAAGTTATAAAAAGGCATCATCATCGTGGTTTAGTTTGCCTCTAGCACGCGATATTCGTATCACTCAACTGCATATTTAGCAATGCGATACACTGGTGCCAAGCTAAGAACACAGTATAAAAACCACGATCCCCATACAAAACAAGCGGATAAATAAAAAAACGCAAGAGCATTATTTTTACCGACTAAAACACAAGTTAAACAATAGGGGAAGACCCCTCGATTCAAATGGTCAATGATAAACAAAGCTACAAATAAGAATGATTATTAATTTCAACTATTGAATGATGATTAATAAATGGCTATGATGCGCAAACTTTATAAATGATAACAACTAACAAATGAAAATTGTTATTAATAAGGAGAATGCGACAACATGGTCTTGGCAAAGAACAAATTAGTGCTTGCAATTGCTGCCTTGACGCCGTTTGCAGTATGGGCAGAACAGCATCAGACCGAGCAAGCAGGCACAAGCTTACCCACGATCGTGGTCACTGCCAGTCTGGCAGAGGAGAGCCCTGATACGGCGCCTGCTTCAATCACAGTGGTCAGTAAACAACAGATTGAACAATCCGCGGCAAATAGTCTGGCGGAAGTCTTGGGTAAAACGGTCGGGGTACAAAATTATAATGGCGGGGGCCGTGAGAAACTGACCATCCGTGGAGTACGTGAATCAAACGGGGTATATACCTTGATTCTGGTCAATGGCAAACGCATTTCTTCTACAGGTGCCTTATGGCGTGATGCCGATCTGGATATTAGCTCGATTGCATTGTCGAGTATTGAGCGGGTAGAAGTGATTCGAGGACCGATGTCTGCGCTCTATGGTTCGGACGCGATTGGCGGTGTAATTAACATCATTACCAAAAAGCCAACGGATGAGTGGCAGGGGGCAATCAATGCTGAATATCATCTGGTCGATCGCGGTACAGGGAAACAGCAATATCGCTTGGGCGCCTCCGCCTCTGGTGCATTGACCGACAAACTGGGTTTATCGGTTTCAGCAGAGCAATATGACCGTGATGCGTGGTTCTCACAAGGCAAACAGGCTACACCAGCTTATTATATCGAAGGCAAGAAAACCCAGAACTTACGTTCAACCCTGAGCTATGAGCTCAATGATCAGCAAAATCTTGATCTTGACTTAGGATATAACACGGATAAACGTCCGTATGGTCAGACGGATTATCAGTACTATCCCGCTACTGGTCGTTTAAATGAGGGCTTTGCCAGTCAGGAGATTGAACGCCATTCCGTTGGCCTAACACATCGTGGTGACTGGAGCTGGGGAAAAACCACCGTTTCAGCGCAACAGGAAAATAGTAAAATTAATGACTATGATTCAGACTTTGATGAGCCCAAGCATCGTACTTTGAAAGAAAATAATACCAACTTGCGTGCCTATAGTAATTTTGATGTCAGTCTTCACGGCATTGTTGCGGGTGTTGAATACAATCATCAGGAAATCAAAGACGGCGTAAGCTATCAAAACTCCGGTAAGGCTTCAGTTGGCACATCTTCAGTGTTTGTACAGGATGACATCCATATCACCGATCCGCTGACCTTATCCTTGTCTGGCCGTTATGATGATCATGAGGTGTTTGGTCAGCATTTCAGTCCAAAAGCCTATCTGGTTTATCAGTTACCGCATGATATTGTGCTTAAGGGAGGCTATGGGCAAGCTTTTAAGGCGCCGTCTCTGGCACAAATGACCAAAGATTATGGCATTGTCAGTTGTGGCGGTGGGTGTACCTTATGGGGCAATCCAAACCTTGAGCCTGAAACCAGTGATAACTATGAAATTAGTGCATCCATCCGTAAATCAAGCTGGAACGGTAGTGTCACCGTATTCCAGAATGAAATTAAGGATATGATCAGTCGGGATATTCGCTATAGCGTTGATCCGAATGGTGAATCCAGCCCCACGGGCGCTGCCTGGGTGAATTTAGGCCGGGTCAAAATCAAAGGGATAGAGCTGGCAGCCCAAGCAGATTTACTGCCTATGCTTTCTGTCGATGCCAATGCTACTTATCTTGATGCTAAAAACAGTGAAACACATAAACGCCTGGATGAACGTCCACGTCTGCAAGCCAATACCAACATGAACCTGAAACCACTGGAATGGCTCACCTTGACTGCAGGGGCAAGTTATATCGGTGATCAGGTCATTAACCAGAAAAAATTACCTGATTATACCTTGGTCAATCTTGGTCTCTCAGCCAAAGTAGATCCCGCAGTGACTGTACGAGCAGGCATCCGTAACCTGACCGATGTCGATCTGGAAGAAAAGGGTAAAGATGCGGGAGTTAAATTCAATGAAAAAGAACTGGGACGTAACTATTATGTTGGTGTGACCTATACCTTCTAATTTTGAATATTGACCGCAACAAGATGCCTTGAAAAATCATTTTCAAGGCATTGTTCACTTCGATTTTAAACATTTACTCAATTCCAAGTTATTTATTTTTATAAAAATATTGTTGTTATTATTTTAATTGACAGGTTTCTTATGTACGCAAAATTATTAATCAATAAAGGCTTAACGCCAACCGTTGCCCGAGTTTCTGTACTGGAAGTCCTTGCGCAACATAACGGTCTTACCGCAGATGATATCTATATGATTGCCAATAAACAGAGTGGTCTCAAAATAGGCACCATTTATAGAGTCCTGTCCGATCTGGAAAAGCATCACCTGATTCAACGAATCCTGTTTGGTCGCAATAAAAGTATCTATAAGCTACTTAAACATAGAATTAATTGTAATGTGCGAGAAACCGTTAACGGAAATATGCATCCCTACAGTAATCCTGAAATCAACACTTTACTTGAACAAATCATGGACAAACTTGGAGATGAATTTTCAACGGCAGAACTGATTTTGTATAAATAAGACCTTTGGATCGCAAGTTAAATTCAATTTGTCAGCTAAATATGAAAAAGTCGTAGATAGATGGAAAATATGCTTGTCCAATCGGAAGAAATTGTGAATACTCGTGCCGCAAATTCGGACTGTAAAATTAATTTTTAGGACTCGGCAAATACTGTGAAAACCTTTCCATTTTCTCGTTTACAAACAGCGTTACTGGCAGTTGGCTCATTTTCGTGTCTAGGGCTGATTTCCACAGTGGCACAGGCCGAAACTGAAAGTGAAGCCACTCGGCTTGCCACCATTACAGTCAATGCTCAGGCCGCAGAAAATGCGTATTATCAGCCAAAAGTCAATTTAACCGGTTTTAATCAACATCATCTGGCTGAAATACCTGCATCAATCAGTACCATTACGGCTGAACGTATTGCAGATCAACATGCAAAAACACTCACCGATGTGGTAAAGAATGATGCAGCAGTAGGGGACGGCTATGCACCGATTGGCTATTATCCAAACTTTGTGATGCGTGGTTTTGCCCTGAATCTGGGTTCAAGTTATTTGCTCAATGGCAATGTGATTCGCGGTGAGCAGAATGTAGCGCTTGAAAATAAACAACAGGTCGAAATCCTCAAAGGAATCAGTGCGATTCAAAGTGGTATGTCAACTCCCGGTGGTGTGGTCAATTACGTCACTAAACGCCCTAAAGATATACGGTCAGTGACCGTGGGCGCAGATAGTGAAGGGGGCTATCGTATCGCAACAGATCTGGGTGGACTATTGGGTGAGCAGCAACAATTGGGTTACCGGATTAATCTGGCCAGTGAGGAAATTCATCCTTATGTTGAACATGCCAATGGACGTCGTTTATTTGGCTCCGTCGCTTTAGACTGGAACATCTCTGATCGTTCCAAGCTTGAGTTTGACCTTGAATCACAGCATCAGCGTCAGCGTTCTGTACCAGGTTATCAATTATTGGGTGGCAACGCCGTACCCGATGGTGTGAAACGGGATCGTTTACTGGGTTATCAAAGCTGGAGTCAACCTATAAGCAGTGACAGCTTAAATACCGGATTAAAATATACTTATCAGATCAATGATAGTTGGACATCGTATTTAAGTGCTTCACAAAGCCGTGTGGTGGTCGATGATTATTCATCCTTTGCTTGGGGTTGTTATAGTGAAACTTGTCAGACCAAAGGTAATAGTTTTGACCCGAATGGTAATTACGATATTTATGACTTCCGTAACCCGGATGACAGCTATCTGACCGATCAGTTTAAGGCAGGCATAAACGGTAAATTTAAGACCGGTGCATGGCTACACAACCTCAGTGCAGAATTGTCACACACAGCTAAACGTCATTCACAATATGATCCAATAAATGAAATGGTTGGTTCAGGCAATATTTATCAGGATAGCCCAGCGTATCAACCCACTGATAAGCGTTTGGATAATCACTATAAATCCTTAGCAAGCCAGCAAACCGCATTAACGCTGATCGACCAGATCGATTTCAATGCAGTTTGGTCAGTTTTAGCGGGTGGAAAACTGCTACATTTAGATGAAAATGCTTATCAAACAGATGGTTCGCGCATTCGGGAGACCGATTTTAACCGTTTCTTACCGCAAGTTGCAGTGATGTATCAGCCTTGGGAAGATACACATGTCTATGCGTCTTATGCCAAAGGTTTAAGTGATGGTGGTCAAGCGCCGTGGTTTGCCGACAATGCCTCTGTAACGCTAGCCCCAATCCATTCAGCTCAATATGAACTGGGTATTAAACAACAATGGCAGGATTTACTTTTTACCGCAGCAATATTTGATTTAAAACAGGACAATCAGTATACCAATGCAGCCAATAACTATGTGGCTGAAGGTGAACAGCACAACCTGGGATTAGAACTCGGCTTACAAGGTCGTTTAAGTGATAATCTGGATATTACCTCAAGTTTGGCATTGACACGTTCACGACTCACAGATGTTCAAGTAGCTGAATATAAAGGACATCAGACTCAAAATGTACCAGATGTACGTTTTGCCAGCCACTTATCGTATCAAGTGCCGCAAATTGATGGATTACGTTTATTGGCAGGTATGCAGTACAGCAGCAGTAAATATGCCAATAAAACCGGTACAGTGAAGGTGTCAGGTTATAGCGTATTTGATGCTGGTGCAGCATATAATTTTCATGCCTATGGTTATGACAA
Organism: Acinetobacter sp. 'aerobic (ED)'; assembly: GCF_904886855.1. Lineage (NCBI taxonomy): Bacteria > Pseudomonadati > Pseudomonadota > Gammaproteobacteria > Moraxellales > Moraxellaceae > Acinetobacter > Acinetobacter sp. 'aerobic (ED)'. The sequence goes on along the minus strand of NZ_CAJHGI010000001.1, from coordinate 362,810 downwards.
CACACTGAGATTGAATGTAGACAACGTATTCAATAAGAAATACTGGCGCGATGTCGGCAATTTTCTTGGGGATGATTATTTATTCCTAGGTGCGCCACGTACAGCACAGCTGTCATGGACTGTTAATTTTTAACTTGAGATAGAAAAACTGGAAAGATACATCACGGTGTAAACTCTAAATCATTTAAGTTTACGCCGTTTTATTTAGATGCTTATAAGAACATTTGAAGCTGCAAAACTGAAGTTTGGTGAGGAACAAGTCGTGGTCTTAATAAATTAATATTATTTCGCATAATGTATATTATGTTAAATAGAATATCTAAAGGCTGTAGCCTGAGTAGCACTGCTACGCAAGTCATTGTTTGTAGCTACAGCTCAGCAACGTGAATCTCTACGATCATAATTCACCTTACTGACCTCAAGTTCTCATACCATAAAAAGTAGGTCTAGGTTTTAAGACACCAAATCAAATGGCAGAAGATTTTTACAAGTCGGCTGACTAGAATCTCTCAAGTGAATGTCTCCTGCTTATTTCAGTACACATCAATAGAAAGATAAGCTGTAATTTTCTATGTAAATTACGCTTAAATGCTAACCCTCTCATTTTTCAACGAGCTCAGGTTATAATGATAGTCTCCCCAAATATAGTTGATCTATTATGAATGCCTCCAATGACCCTCTACATGGCAAAAAACTTGCTGACATTTTGGATGAGTTATTGGATTATTACGGTGGCTTTGAAGGTTTAAGTCGCAAAATTGAAATTAGATGTTTTTGTATAGATCCAAGTGTTAAGTCATCGTTACGATTCTTACGTACCACACCATGGGCACGTGAAAAAGTAGAAAGCTTATATTTGTATGTCTTACGCCAAAAAGCCAAACAGAAATCGTAGCTATCAAAGCTATGACTTTAGCATTTTAATTAGTGGTGGACTGCCACCACTCTCCTAAAAAAATTTAGTCTATTCTTAAGATTTTTTTTAGTAGGAAGTAAAATATGCATTCATAGCTATGTTCCTGAACCAAATATTTTATAAGTTATAATTTTAAAGAATTTAACCATTTATCAATTGCTGATAAATCATTAATACCATGCCTCATGAGCAATTTACTAATATCTCTAGCACATATGATGACAATAGGATGCTCATCTTCTCTTATTTCTTTATAAGCCTGTGTAGCAACAAATGAAGTTGTAACCAGAACTCCAAATTGCCGGTGCCTTAGCCTTGAAATTAATCTAGATATCTCTTTTACTCCAACAGAATTTTTCAGTGAGTAGCATTTTGCTTCCAGAGCGAACTCAACAAGAACCGCAGAAGCACCCTCCCCAATTCGGTAATAACCAATTGCATCTCTGCCACCGTCTCGTGTTCGACGTGTAAAGTCCATATTACCAGCAATAGCTGGCAACATCATTTCAGCTATTTTCCCTGCACATCTCTCAAAACTATATGGGTCTTCTTTAAAAAAAGAATGTATTCTTTTAATCAGAGTTTGACCCAATTGGGTATCGGGTAATTGTTCATCACGTGTTCGATATTCAAGTGCTCTAGGGGCTTTTAAGGGTAAAAATAATCCTTGCTCAACCCATGTTTTCCAACTTGAAGGACATGCTGAGCTCAAAGGCTCACCTCTTACAATGTCAGAAATCCACTCTCGTTTAATCATGGATTCATTTAATATAGTAAATTGAGCACGATAATTTTGAAATCTATTACTATTACGTAGTTTCCAAACAGCAACTAAATCACTGTTAGAATCTAGGTGTGGAGCACCCGGAACCGCTAAGCCTATAAAAACTAAATCACGCCAACCACCACCTTTAGCAAAAATTAATATAGGTGGAACTTTTAAACGATCCTGAAGTTTACCATGAGCTAGTGCAAACATATTTTTTAGTAAAAGATTCCCATATCGTGGTGTATCGTGAAGCTCATGACCAGGCTTTTTGTTGTCTCCAAAATAAGTAAAAATACCCGTTTCTTTATCAACCTCATCCGGCCAATCTGGGTCATTCATACTTGTCGTAAGGACTACTAACTTAGGTTCTGTTTTTTTACCAACTATGCGAAAGCCGCCTTGATTACTCACGGGTAATAAAAGATGCAAAGGATCATCCGAAGCATTACCATTTCGTCCTCCTTGATATAAACAATCTACAAAGAGATCTGAAATGGTAAGATGATCATGGGTAATAATTTTCATTATATTTTACGATTTAGATTGTATAGGCATTTCAACCCCAAACATCTTATTAGTATAACCGAGTCCGATACGTGTTTGATTATTCCCTAGTTTTTGTAAAAAATTTAACGCATACTCATATCTCAACTCAGCAACAACCTTTGCATCATAATTTTTAGCTGTAAGTAGTACTTTTTCCGAAGAATCATTATCTTTTCTGATACAAGTTAGTTTTACCTGATATTCTTCATCCAGGCGACCTGAGTTATCCGCATAGAAAACATCCCAAGTGGGATTGCCGTTTGCTAAAGCTATATAATATGCTTCTACCGTTCCATCATCATGTTTAACAAACAAATATTCATTAGTATTTGAATTTATATTTGCCTCAATAATCTTCGCAGTTTTCAATCTAACTGCCTTTATTACTGTGTAGTCTGTTCCTATTCTTTCTTTCCAAGCATTTGCTCTTTGTCCCGGCACAAGATCACATGCTGGTGATAAGCATAACCATAGAGAACTATCATCTAACTTTAAAATAGTACCAGTTGTTAAATGAGAACTAGTAGGTGGAATAGTACAAGAAAATGCATTAAGATTAGAAAGTGCTTGAAAACCATCTTGTTTAGTAACTCGAAAAAATCGCTTACATATATCCTCTGGATCAGCTGCAATGTTAAGGCTATTACATAATTTCTTGGAGAATTCTCTAAGATCTTTTTTACTGGCACGTCCTAACTGTTCCCAATGAATATCAATAGCTTTATCATGTTCTGATTCATTATTTTTCGAATTTGATAATAAACTATATAACCACCCAGCTTGAGCTAATTTATTTTGTGTAATTAAATTGGCTTGCTCTAATCCAATCTCATCTATATGATGACGAATTTTTGCAATTAATAAATGCATAGGAGATGGATCTAATTTTTCTAATGCACTTATCAGTTTGCTTTGTATGTCAATATCTGGATGACCATTTTCCTTTTGCATTACGGTAATAAAAATACTTCCGCTACATATATAATTAACTTTTTTTTCAGAATCCCAATACCATTTTAGAGTATCATTAGTATGATAACCTTTAAATTTCAGTTTATTATTATTAAGAATTTCAGCACCTAGCCACCTAACAACTTCTAAAGGGCTAATTTTTAAATCTTTTGCAATAACTTTAATATCAGAAGAAAGGCTATTAAATAAGTGTTTTGGATTAGAGCTGTTAAGCGCTTTTCTACAATCCTTATTACTTACAAGTTTAATAATCTCTTTTATATCAAAGTTTATCTTAAATATATTACTTCCCTTGTCATCTTCCCACTCACTAATTTTATCATGAAGTTCTTCAGCTGGTCTAAATATATGCTCTTCTGGGAATAACATTAAATCACAGAGAATCTCATTAAAGACCGTCTCAATATCATCTATATATCCTTTAGTATGAACAACAACAAGATTAAAATGTTTATTATTATCTAATTTTTTTAATACAGATATTGCTTTACTTCCATCATTAGTCACATTTCCATCGAGATGATAATCTAAAATAACTAAATCACTATGTCTAAGCCTATCAGGAATATGATTAGTATTATCATCTAAATGGGGTGTTTTTCCATCAAAGACATCCACCACCCATTCTTTTTCTTGATGACACATTTTTATAATATTTTGGAGTCTGTCTAGATTTTCCGCTTTATAGGTATTATTCCCCTGATTTTGGATTACAGATATAAGGTTAGTTAAGGTTGGATATTCATCATCTATAACCATTACACTTCTAATTGGTTTAATAAAAGCTTCTTCTATTAAATCTTTATATTCGATACTAGCTGTCATTATAAAAAACCTTAATGGTTCCCCATTCCCTTAAATTGAATTACAAAATTTGCACCTGATAACAACTTTTTGTTGTCTATAGTTTCATATCTAATTTGATGACCACTTGCTTGAAGATTCTGTTTACACAAATATAGGCCCACACCTCGACCACCCCTTTGTTTACGAGTAAAAAATAATGAAAACAAACTATTTATATCATCTAGTTCTACACCTGGCCCACTATCAGCAATAATTACTTCTCCATTTCTAACATCTAATAGTATTTTTCTTGTCTGCTCACTGAACTGTGTCCAGTATTGAGCATTATTAATTAAATTAATGAATACTGGCATAATACGCGAAACATTATCCATTATCCTGATTTTCAGAAAATCACTAGACACATCTAATTTAATATTTTGACTCTCAAAATACTCAGAGAAATAATCATTTATATAATTATATATTTCTTTTCCAGTAATTTCTCTAACAATTTGCTCACCGGATAATTTAAGTGGTGATAAAAACTGTAGCTTATTAATTAATGAACTATGTGTATCAGTTATTACTTGTAAAATATTTTTTTGTTTATCAGTCAAGTCTTCCTTAGCTAGTAATTTCAAATTACCAGTAACAGTTTTATCTAGACTTTGTAGTTCATGGCCGATTATTTCAACAGTAATACCGAGTTGAGCCAAACTATAAAATCTTGACAACTCACTTTTATATTTTTCTGATTCATTTAAACTATGAATAGCAACACCTTCAAGGTCTATCTGCTCATTAATTCGCTCTAACGCTGTAATATATGGCGTTAACTTTTGTGCGTTATCAACTTGTATTATTTCTTGACCTTCTTCCAGCTTTTGCAATGCGTCTTCAATAGTAATCCGTTGAAGCTTTACATCTTCAATTATAGACTCACCTAATACTTTAAACTGTTGTCGACAAGTTTTTATTAAATCATCTAGCTCATTAGACTGTTTAGATAGCATGCTCTTGCCTTGGGAGGCTAAATGAGTAATTTTATTATTTACACTCGATAATTTAGACCTATAAATCTCAGAAATTTTTTCAAAATCACTTCTATCTTTTGAGTCTAAAATAGCTTGATTGACTACGTTAATCAGTTCTTTTACTAAATCTTTAGCTAATAATTCATGCTTTCTATACGCTCTATAATCATCAGCTAGTCGCCCTAGGTTAGTAGGAATAGGACTTAAAGAGAAAGATTGTGTAATTTCATTTAAATCATCAATTTTTTTCTTTAAAAGCTGAAGCTCGTCCAAATTACTCATTTCTAAATGATGACCAATAGAATTTCTATAATTCTCTAAATTTTTAACATGCTGTAACAGTGGCTCAGTTTTTTCCTTTATAGACTTTCTGAATCTTGATTTTTCTTTAGATTGTAATTTTTTCTTATCTTCTTCTGCTTTTTCCAATGCTTTAGTTTCTTTTATAGCTGCAATAGTTGGTTTTCTTAATTCTGATTTTGATCCAAAATATTTGTCTGCCGCATCTAAAAGAATTTTTTGAACAATTTCTCGAAAAATCTTAGAAGCTTTGTTATCAATAAAGCCTTCTCGACCAGCTTTATCTTTTAAATTAGGGTTATCATTTCTCGTAATCGCAACACGACCAAACATACGTCGATTCGACCAGAAATATCTACCCGCACTTTTTGTACGTCTATATTCAATTTCAAAATAGTCATTATCTTCTCTCCCATAAGGCATAATTCGTAGCCCATCTCGATATACTCGAAACCCAGCATATTTCTCGGCTTGCTCTATGAAATGTGCATGTTGTTCATCAGTAAGTGAACTGCTACCAATTTGCTGTTCAAATGTCCCAACCCGTATATGAAATCCTCCAACAAAAGTATCTTTACGTGTTTTATGTATTATTTTTGGAGATACTCTAAAATCCTCTATCCATTCACCAAATGCTTTAACTCTCCCTTTAAAATAACCTTGATCATCAACTTCTCCTTCAAGGATATGTTCTAGATCTTCTAATTTTCCTATATCGAACTCAATTAGGTCTCCAAGTATAGTTTTGGAATATGCTCCCGTCCAGGCTTGGACAAGATACTCAAAATTTTTAACAGAAGATTCATTTTCTTTACAAAATGGATCTGTAAAATTAGATAAAGTTTGGAAAAAACGCTCACGTGCTAATTTTTCTGTATCTGAAGCATCTAATAAAGGTATTGTTGATAACTGATAAATAAGATCGTCATTCAGTTGAGCTATAAACATCGCTGTTCCATGCGACATTTCATTTAATGCTACGGACCAAACCTTAAAATGCTTTTCAAAAAAAACTTCAGAAATTAATGTATTAACTATCTTTTCTTTTGTAGTATCTTCTTTAGTAATATCATTTTTTAACTCTTGTTGCGTAAATTTTTCCCAAGCTTGAGCAAGTCTTAAATTTCTATTGTGATCATCACTTTCTCCCCAAATGTTACCCATCAAGGTATCAAATAGTTCAGGCAGTAAGTTATATATCTCATCAAAATTTTCAAACTCCTTAATAGGAATTCTTAAATCATTCAAATAAATAAATGGATTCTCAAATAAACGCCAATCGATTAAAGCTGCAACAAATTTTCCATTTTTTCTTTTCGAAACTAATAATAACAATGCCCCCAAAGCAGCACTAGATAAACGACCTATACCTTTTTGTCCTTGCTTTGGTCGTTGAGGTAGGCCATTACGATCTTCAATAGCTATTTCAAAACCGTCAGTCTTAGATTCGGTACCAACGGTTAACCATTTATTTTTGAATTCAGTAATATCCATCCCATGCCCGTCGTCTACTACGCATGCAACCGGAATCTCTCCATCAAAAATATGTAATGCTACATTTCTAGCATATGCATCATAAGCATTTTTCCATAGTTCCGAAACTGCAGTTGGACAATCTGCAATTTGTTCTCGCCCCAAATGGTCAATTGTTCTAGCTCTTGTTTTAAAAAATGAATATTTTTCATCCATACTTAGATTCTCAAGACAAATTTCGCTTTAATCTATTTTTTTAAGTTTAAACTAATTTGTTTAATTAAAATAGATCCTAATCTTGGTGGAACTGCGTTACCAATTTGTTTTGCTTGATCAGTAGCATTACCATAAAAAAAGAAATCATCTGGAAATGATTGTAATCTAGCTGCATGTCTTAACGTTATACCGTGATTTAACCAAGGATGTACAAACCGGCCTTTAGATGGATTATTACATCCTGCTGTAATCGTATTACTAGGTTGATGAATAATTACACGCCCATATACATCCTTATGACCTTTATAACCATTTGAATGGCATTTTAAACGATGCTTTTCCCCCGCATCTTCACGACTCCCATTCAGTTTGGTATCAGCAAATCTGATCATCATATTCTCGCTTGGTTTCATATGAACATTACATGGATCATTTATATCTAATTCTGTACCAAACTCTAATGTACTTAAAATTCTATATGCTTCTTCCTGAGAAATTTTTAGCTTTGGAACAAAATATTCTTCTACGTATCTCTTCATAATACTTTTTGGCATCGGTTCAAAAACAGATGAAGAGGTTTTCCAGATCGATTTCCTTCCTGAATTGGGAGCAAAATGTGTTGGCTCTGGAGGAAACTTAATATCTGAAAAATTTAAGTCGCTCCTAACTCCATATATGAAAACACGCTTTCTATTTTGAGGTATACCATAGTCTTTAGCGTTTAAAATATCACAGAACTGAATTTCATATCCTTCAGATTTTGCTAAATTTAAAAATTTCTTCAAATAATCAGCATGCCGTTGCCATAATAAGCCAGAAACATTTTCAACTAAGAATGACTTAGGTCTAAACTCATGAACAAATTCAAAGTATCGTAAAAGTAGTAAGTTTCTTGGATCATCTACTCCCGCATCTCTTATTCTATGGGTAGAAAATCCCTGACATGGAGGCCCTCCTAAAATTAAGTCTAACTCACCAACTTTTAAATTTAGTTTTTCTCTTAATTTGGTTAAATTAACTTGATTTATATCATCATTAATTAACTCGATATCAATTGATTTTTGCTCTATAAAATTTCGACGATATGTCTCAGCTGCTGCTTTGTCCCACTCAATAGCAGCCACGACATCAATACCAGCTTGAAAAGCTGCTAATGTAAATCCTCCTGCGCCGGCAAATAAGTCAATTGCTTTCATTGGCATTTCAAACTTCTTTCGAAGCACTCTAATCTATATAACATTAAATAATATCATGATTTTACAAGATTAAATTAAATATCCAAACTCATCAGTTTAAAAAATAATCTTCCACATTCTATTCTACTTAACTTGCTATAGTAATCACCTAAAAATTCTTCTATTGATAGCAAATATGAAGTAGCTTAAAATAAAGCTCATAAAAATTCTTACATATCAAATAATGATATAAAATTTAAATTATATTTTTATAAAATAAATATTTACTAAAAGATATGACAAACTAAAGTAGCCCCCGCCATAGCTTAAAACTCAATTTAAAGCACTTTGTTTACTTCTCGATAGAACCTAGGCGTCACATTGGTCCAGCGTTTAAATGCACGTGAAAAATGAGAAATATCAGCATAGCCCAAACGATCTGCCACCTCTTGAATAGTGATCTTTGGCTGTTTTAATAAATACTCGGCCTGCTGTCTACGCACTTCAGCCAATAACGTCTGAAACGTTGTTTGCTGCTGTCCCAATTGCCGTTGTAATGATCTTTCTGAAATATGCAGTTTCCCTGCAACTTGTTTGATCGATAAAAAGCCCTCATGTTCATCATAAATCATGGCTTTAATCACAGCATCCAGACGATCCTTATCCCTCCTTTTTTGTGCCAGTTTCTGTGCATCCTGCAGGCACTGTTGTCTGCTTAAACGCGCAAGCATGGCATCTGCAGTTTTGAGGGGTAAGTATAAGTATGCTTGCTTAAAAGTCAGGTAATCCGCTTCAGCAGAAAACACTACGTTCAAGTTCTTGTCCGGATGAATTCTTTTATAAAAATCAGGCTGGTCTTGCTGAAATTTATAATCAATTTCCAGATTAACTTGAGCCAGATTTTGCAGAATTTGTCCAAATCCAAATATCAGAAAACAAGTGGCATGCTGATTTAATCGCTCCTGAGATAAAGGCTGCGCAAAATATAAATGCACCCTCTCCCCGTCAATCCTAAGCCGAGGTTTAAAAACGGCGCAATGTAAACCAATAAATTGCTCTAAAATCTCGATCGCATCGCCTAAGGTAGGTGCGGTGGTCGCCGCTATTCCTACATTGCCATAGCAAGACACCCGCATGTCTCGGGCAAGGTATAAACTAATTGCAGGTTCCCGGGTTAATGCAGCTGCTTTCTCTAGTAAGTAATTGAAGATATTCAGGTCAACATACCAAAATGGCGCATCCAGTTTTTGGACCTTAATTCCTGTACCCGCCAGCATTTGCTGCGGTGAAACATTCCATTTTCCTACGACATCAACCAATAAGTTGACGTAGCTTCCGGGTAATTCTGGATTCATTCTCGTTCCATGACTTAAGGATAAATTGGCGTGAAATGGTAAATATTGGCAGCTTATGAACTATGCCAGTTTTACGCTTTTCGGCATAGTTCATTTATCTAAAATGTGTTTATGAATGTAACTTACCAATGAATATACTGATTGTTCACGCCCATCCAGAAAACTTATCGTTTACCGCAGCCTTAAAGAATAAAGCACAGGAAACATTTGAAAAACTCGGCCATCGCGTTGAACTTTCTGACCTGTATGCCATGAATTTTAACCCTGTGGCTTCTCAAGATGATTTTGAAAGCTTAAACCAGCCTGATTACCTAAATTATGCCTTGGAGCAGCGTCATGCCTTCAAGCATCAGCAATTTTCACCGGATATCCAGACCGAACTTGAAAAAGTACAACGTGCGGACCTACTGATATTGAGCTTTCCTTTGTACTGGACTTCCGTTCCCGCCATCTTAAAGGGCTGGATTGACCGTGTATTTGTATCAGGACTATTTTATGGGGGAAAACGCTTTTACAACCATGGCGGCATGCGTGGGAAAAAAGCCATGCTGTGTTTAACGCTGGGGGGTCGTGAGCATATGTTTGGTGAAAATGCCATTCACGGGCCGATTGAACATTATCTTGCACCGATCCAGCGAGGGACTTTGGCTTATGCCGGGTTTGAGGTGTTACCTCCCTTTATCGCTTATCACGTACCCTATATCAGCAACGAAGCCCGACAAAAGCTGTTAATTGATTTTGAGTGCTATTTGTCTCAACTCGATGCGCTACAGCCGCTTGAGTTTCCAATACTCGAAAATTTTGATGACAAGATGCATCCGCTTTAATTCAAAAATTCAGCTCTCCATGGACAGTCAAAGTAGTTGACTGTCCATCAATATGGCTAGCATTGATCAAATCCCTATCGCTTTAGATGGGTGGGTATTTTCCCGCATCTAAATTCACATGCTCCATCTTCTTTTCCTCATTCATATAGCGATGAAACGTCAAGGAATCTTCATCTGGATGACACCATGCTGTCATCAGCACTGCCTAGAGTGTTGACATCTTTATTCTGGATAAAGCAGATGTTACAAAAAATGAAACGATGGCTCTCCTGCCTCGCTATAGTTCCCATGCTATTGGCACTCACCGCCTGTAATGATTCAAATGACGATCAGGTCGCAGCGACACCTGATGATGCAAAAAAACCTGTGATGCGCTGTGCACCATAACCATAAAAACAATGAGAGGAAAACGCGTGATTAACCGCCGTCAATTTTTAGCAAACACACTTAAAACAGGTTTTGGTGCTGCCGCTTTAACCACTTTTCCAGCAAGTATTCAAAAAGCGCTAGCGATTCCAGCCAACAATAAAACCGGAACGATTCAGGACGTTGAGCATGTAGTGATCCTGATGCAGGAAAATCGCTCATTCGACCATTATTTTGGCACACTGAAAGGGGTTCGGGGCTTTGCTGATCGCCTTACCATTCCTTTGCCGAATGGTCGTACAGTTTGGCAGCAACAACGCAGTAATGGTGCACTGTTAACTCCATTCCATTTAGATGGCTCCAGCAATAACGCCCAACGTGCGCCCGGCACCCACCATACTTGGGTGGATAGCCAGAAAGCATGGGACAATGGTCGTATGACCAACTGGCCAAGCTATAAAACGGACTATGCCATGGGTTATTTTAAGGAACAGGAAATTCCTTATCAGTTTGCCTTGGCCAATGCGTTTACGATTTGTGATGCTTACCATTGTTCCATGCATACAGGTACAGATGCCAATCGTTCGTTCCATTTGACCGGAACCAATGGTGCAGTGCCAACCGGCACGGCATTTGTGAATAATGAATGGGACTGGATTGATGGTGATCCCAAAACGGTTGATGTCGGTTATACATGGAAAACCTATGCGGAACGTTTAGAAGAAGCGGGCATCAACTGGATTTGTTATCAAAATATGCCTGATGAATGGGGCGATAACATGTTAGGTGCATTCCGCACCTTTAGAAAAGCCAATATCGAGTCGGGCTATCCGGTTTCCAGTGGCGGCGCACCCAATAGTCCTTATAACAAGGCTGCACAAAAACTGCCGTACAAAGCCTATGATGCAACAACCGATAATGCCAAAAATCCACTGTATAAAGGCATTGCCAATACCTTGCCGGGTAACTCCCCAGAAGAATTCTTAAATGCATTTAAAAATGATATCAAAACTGGAAAATTGCCACAGGTGTCTTGGATCAATGCCCCGTCCATTTATTGTGAACATCCTGGCCCATCTAGCCCAGTACAAGGCTCGTGGTTTATTCAGGAAATCTTAGATGCGTTAACCGCCGTGCCTGAAGTGTGGAGCAAAACCATATTCCTGATCAATTTTGATGAAAATGATGGTTATTTTGACCACGTTCCATCTCCATCCGCACCGACATTGCAAGCGGATAACACGTATGCAGGTAAATCAACGCTAAGCCAGACCGATATGCGTTATGAATACTATGTGCATGATGCTCCACTGGGTAGTACTAGCCAGCCTGAAAAAGACAAGGGGGTGTATGGGCCAGGTCCTCGTGTTCCCCTGTTTGTGATTTCACCCTGGAGTCGTGGGGGAATTGTGAACTCTCAAGTATTTGACCATACCTCGGTATTGATGTTTCTGGAAAAACGTTTTGGTGTTAAAGAAACCAATATCAGCCCGTATCGCCGAGCCATCTGTGGTGATCTCAGTTCCGCATTTAACTTTAAAACGCCGAATGAAGATGTGTTGCCTCAACTCAACGGCAAACAAACCAGAGAGCAAGCCGATCAACTCCGTGATGCACAACAAAAACTACCTAATGTACCTATTCCCAGCAATTTACAATTGCCGATTCAGGCCAGCGGTATTCGTCGTTCTAAAGCACTCCCTTATGAACTACATACCAGTGCACGTTGCCTGAATGATGGAACGGTCAAGCTGCTATTTTCAAATACAGGCAGCCAAGGTGCGGTCTTTCATGTCTACGACACATTAAATTTAAATCGGGTTCCGCGCCGTTATATTGTAGAAGCAGGTAAAAGTCTGGATGATGTTTGGAATGCGCAAAAAGACAATCAAGGTCGATATGATCTGTGGGTACTGGGACCCAATGGCTTTCATCGACATTTCAAAGGTGACCTGAATCGTAATCAGGATTTACACATCAATCCCGAGATTCGGGTTTGCTATGATATTGCCAATGGCAATGTTTATGTCGACCTGAATAATTCAGGAACGCAGGATATTGAATTGGTGATTAGCCCTGTGGCATATCGCACTGACCCTGCCCTCAAAATCGCCGTAAAAGCAGGACAGAGCTCAACTCAACACTGGGACTTGGCTGATACCGGACACTGGTACGACTTCGCTGTAACCTGCACACAGGAAGTCAAGTTCTATCGTCGCTTTGCGGGTCGGGTCGAAACAGGTGAAGACTCGGTCAGTGACCCTGCGATGGTTTAAGACTTTTCCTCGAAGAATGACGGCTATCTCCTCGGTTGTAGGCAAAACCGAGGAGGTTGCACTTCTGGATATCCATCATTTATAAAAACTGAATACTCAACGGCCTTTAATTCTTATGCTGTAACTTATAGCACTCATCCAAAGCCAGCTCATAATAGGCCAGACCCTCCTGAGCAGCCAGAAAAGCCTTTTGCTGCAGTACAGGGTCTTTATCGCATAGCCGTTTAATCAGCTCCATCGCTTCATAGGGATGCAAATCATCATAATGGGCGTGCGCTCTTAACCACGCCAAAGAGCGCTTGTTGATATTGACTTCTGGATGTTGAGTATACGCCTGAATCCCTTTATAGACCTGAATGGTCCAGTCGCCTGTTGCCCATTCAATCGCAAGATTGGTTGCTGCAATACTTTCGGCCAGTGTCCCCCGGAAGTTAACATCCCACAAAAAGTGATTGACCGCGTTCATGGCCACAGGTGGCTTTACTTGATTCAACATCTCAACAGTCAGACCAAAGCCCCCCGCCCAGTCCTGATACCAGTTTAAATGCCGTTCTTCCACCTTGATATTCTGGATCAGCCAGTCTCGGGTTTCAGTCACGCCATCCAGTTCAAATGAGGTGGCCTTCGCCAATGATCCGGCCATATAGGACGGAAAATGGGCCACCAAAGGATAGAAATTCAATAAGGCCGAACGAAAACATTCCAGACTTAATGAGCCATTGGCCATATCCGTGAATAGTGGGTGTTTGCTTACTCGCTCTTTCGCAGGTAACAGGTCATCCCAGAACTGTTGCGCCCATTCGGAGTGAGGTGTGATTTCCAGTTTTGTTCCATATTGATTCATAGCAGTCATTGCGATGCATCCTATTTCGTATGACTTAATTCAATCATTGACCATGATCGATGCTTTTTTATAAATTGTAGCTCAATACCCGCAAGATACAATCGATTGCCGTTTAATTTGTAACAGCTTTTTATTTCTTGAATCTAATTTAAGCTTGAATCATTATTTTAGGCAATGCTTATTATTTAAAAATTAATATTTTTTTATAATCTAATACACATTCCTTTTAAATCAGTGTAACGTAGTAAAAAAATAATCCCTATTTTGACATTTATAAGAACATTTTTGGGAGTGGTGAGAGATAAGATGAAGTTGAAAGCTTCCAATATATTGGGACAAGAACAAATCGACTTGTTAATTTCTCGCGGGCTAAATTTAGTTTGGTTTCCTAAAGAATTAGAAGTGATCTATCGTGATCAGTACAGAAATGAGGCTGCGCATGAGTTCCGTTATCGCGCCCCTATTATTTTAGGTTTATATCTATTTCTAAGCTTCGGTATCTATCAGGTCCTACCGACAGACCTGCGAATCACCTGGATGGCAACCTATGGCTGGGTTGGGATCATTATTACCTTGGCATGGATGCTGTCTTTCCTGCCCATGATGAATAAATGGTTTGATCACTATGTCTGTATCGGTTCCATGGGCGCCGTGGCCATTTCATTTACGATCATTAACGTACTCGAGCAAGGACAAAACAACGTTCTGTTCCATGCCGCCATGATGTATGCCGTGGTGATCATCTATGGTTTCGTCGGTATGCGCTTCTATACGGCGATTATTGCCGGCTGGGTCGGCGGTTTGATCGGGATTATTGCCAGTACCTGGCTCAGTGGTGCCATCGACTGGACCTTCCTGAACCGTACTTATACCTTCAGCAGTTTTCTAGGCATGGCACTCGCCTACGCCACGGATCGGCAACACCGTGAAAACTATCTGCAAAACTGCATGATTGAACTCAACCGTTTAGAGCTGATGCGACAGGCGCAGCAGCTTTCGATTCTGTCTCAACAGGATGCCTTAACCGGTCTGGCCAATCGCCGCTATCTGGATGAGGTGCTAGAGAATGAATGGAAACGTGCCACACGCCATGGATTACCAATCACCATCATGATGATCGATATCGATTTCTTTAAGCTCTATAACGATACGCTGGGGCATATCCAGGGTGATCAATGTTTACGGCGCATTGCGATTATGCTCGGCTCTATCGCCTCACGTAGTGGTGATCTGGCAGCGCGTTATGGTGGAGAAGAGTTCTTGCTACTGTTTGCCATGACGGATCGTGAGCAGGCACTGGTACAGGTTAAGCGATTGATGGAAATTATTAATAATATCGGGATTGCCCATCCCAAAAGTCAGGTTTCCAAATATGTGACCATCAGTGTGGGGGTTGCTACCATGATGCCGAAAATTGGAGATAGCCTGTCAGAGTTTATTGCGCAAGCGGATCATGCGTTATATATCGCGAAAAGTAATGGTCGCAATCAATATCATATTGCGTCAACTAATAATATAATTTCCGAAACTTTATAATGGATGTATATTATTAAACACAGGTTAAATTACTTTAATTTTAAACTGAATGATAATGAGACGTAAGCCACACATATAATAAATTATTTGTATGGCTTAATCTTTTTATATTAGGGTTCGATGGGTTTAAATGGAGCAACCACATCGGCATTTTGAGCACGATGTCTTAAAAAGTGATCCATTAATACAATCGCCAGCATCGCTTCAGCAATCGGCGTTGCACGTACACCCACACATGGATCATGACGACCCTTGGTCAATACATCGGTATTTTCACGATCAATGGTAATGGTTTTACCTGGCGTGGTAATACTTGCGGTCGGCTTTAAAGCAATCGCAACACGGATGGTCTGCCCACTGGAAATTCCCCCTAAGATACCGCCAGCATGATTGGCAAGGAAACCGTCTGTGGTCAGCTCATCACGGGTTTCATGACCAAACTGCCCGGCAACTGCAAAGCCGTCACCAATCTCAACACCTTTAACTGCATTGATACTCATCATGGCATGGGCAATATCTGCATCTAAGCGATCAAATACAGGTTCGCCCCAACCCACAGGTACTTTTTCAGCCACGATTTCAAGTTTGGCACCACAACTGGTGCCTTGCTCACGTAAAGCAGTGACCAGCTGTTCAAAACGCGGAACGGCATCTACATCACCACAGAAGAACGGATTATTTGGTACTTCCGCCCAATCCAGTTTTTCTGCAACTTCATTACCAATTTGGGTGACATGTCCACGAATATCAATACCAAACTTTTCAGCAAGATATTTCTTGGCAATCGCACCCGCAGCAACACGCATGGCAGTTTCACGCGCACTTGAACGACCACCGCCACGATAGTCACGGAAGCCGTATTTTTGCGTATAGGTATAGTCCGCATGGCCCGGACGGAATGTTTGGGCAATATTGCCGTAGTCTTTGGATTTCTGATCGGTGTTCCGGATCAACAAACCGATTGATGTGCCTGTGGTTTTACCTTCAAACACACCCGAGATAATCTCGACCTGATCCGGTTCTTTTCGTTGCGTCGCAAACTTTGACGTTCCCGGTTTACGGCGATCAAGATCTTTTTGCAGATCGGCTTCACAAAGCTCAAGACCAGGTGGCACCCCATCGACAATTGCCATCAAGCCAACACCATGTGACTCACCACAGGTTGTTACTCGAAACAGTTGCCCAATACTATTCCCTGCCATGTTTTATCGCCTCTTAATTTTGAACGGATTGCTGAAATAATTCTTTATAACGACGGCATTGTTCAGCAGTTAAAGCAAAAATACCAGAACCACCTTTCTGGAAAGTCAGCCAATGGAAGTCAACGGTATTGAAGTTCTGGCGCATTGCCCATTCAGAATTACCCACTTCAATCACGATCAAGCCATCTTCTGTTAGATAATCTGCCGCTTGAGCGAGCATTTTACGGACTAGATCCAGACCATCCTGACCCGCAGCCAAGGCAAGCTCAGGCTCATGCAAGAATTCTTCTGGTAAATCCGCCATATCTTCAGCATCGACATACGGCGGATTGCTCACGATCAGGTCGTATTGATTTTCAGCTGGAATTTTCGAGAATAAATCAGATTCAAGTAAAGCCACCTGATATTGCTTATCATGATGCTCGGTATTAATTGAAGCCACTTCCAACGCTTCTTTGGAAATATCCGTTGCATCCACTTCGGCATCCGGATAAGCATAAGCCAAGGCAATCGCGATACAACCTGAACCCGTACACATATCCAGAATACGTTGCGGTGTTTTTGGATTATTATTTTCAGGTAAGTTGTTTAACGCTTCCAGCATACGACCATTCTCATCAAGGCAGTATGGTGCAAAACGCTGTTCAATCAACTCGGCAATGGGTGAACGTGGAATCAGCACGCGCTCATCGACATAAAATGGCTTATTGAAGAAATACGCCAGGTTTAATAAATATGAGGTTGGAATACGGTCATTAATACGACGTTCTAATAAGCTCAGGAATTCCGCTTTTTCACTTGGCAGTAACTTCGCATCAAGAATTTCAGCATCCGCTTTCCACTCAAGTGACAATGTTTGTAGTACCAATGCAGCACTCTCGGCAAAATAGTCCTGAGTGCCTTGACCTAAGTGTGCGTCATATTGACGCATTGCGGTTACCCCAAAACGGATAAAATCTCGAATGGTTACTAGGTTTTCAGCCGCTTCTTGTAAATGTTCAGGGCTGATTGTCGGTCGCTCCACTTAGGCGTCTCCAAAAGTGCTAATTGCAAAACGCTTTATTCTAACGGGATTAAGATTGATTTAACAATAAAAAAACCGCCTCTCTACAAGAAGCGGCCTATTAACATGAGATATTCAGTCAGAACTTATAGGCCTAGCTTTTCTGCCACATAGTCCGAGTCTTTATCACCACGACCTGAAAGATTGACCACGATCTTGATGTTCTTCTCCATTTTAGGGGCTTCACGTAAAGCCCATGCCACGGCATGTGAACTTTCCAGTGCCGGTACAATCCCTTCCACCCGTGAAAGTGTCATAAATGCATCAAGACATTCTTGATCGGTCGCCGTTTCATAGTGCACACGGCCCAGCTCTTTCAGGAAACTATGTTGTGGCCCGACACCTGGATAATCCAGTCCTGATGCAATCGAATGCACTGGCAATGGCTCACCGTGCTCATCTTCCAGTACATAACATGCCATACCATGAATCTGCCCCGGCTTACCCAAAGTCAGTGTTGCAGAATGCTTATCGGTATCCAGACCATGACCTGCCGGCTCAACACCCACCAGTTTGACATCAGATTCATTTAAAAATGCGGTAAATGCACCAATCGCATTTGAGCCCCCACCGACGCAGGCCACCACATAATCAGGATGCTGACCAAAATGCGCATTGGATTGTTGTTTGATTTCCTTGCCAATAATTGACTGGAAATCACGTACCATTTTTGGAAATGGGTGTGGACCCACTACTGAACCAATCGCATAGATATAGTTTTTCGGATCTTTTAAATACTCTTCAAAGGCACTATCGACTGCATCTTTTAAAGTGGCTGTTCCTTGAGTCACTGAAACCAGTTTTGCACCCAATATTTTCATCTTTACAACATTGGGATGCTCTTTTTCGATATCCACTTGTCCCATATGAATTTCACACGGAATACCGACCAAGGCACAAGCCGTTGCCAGCGCCACACCATGCTGTCCTGCACCTGTCTCGGCAATGACTTTGGTTTTACCCATATACTTGGCAAGTAAAGCTTCACCTAAGCAGTGATTGATCTTATGTGCACCAGTATGGTTTAAATCTTCACGTTTCAAATAAATCTGTGCGCCACCCAATTGTTCTGATAAACGCTTGGCATGAAACAATGGACTTGGTCGACCGACATAATTTTTGAATAGCTCATTCAGCTCATCCTGAAACTCGGCCGTATGGCGAATCTCTTCATAAGCCGCATTGATCTCATCCATCGCCTCTTTTAAGTGAGGTGGAATGAACTGACCGCCAAAATTTCCAAAGAAACCTGCTTCATTAGGTAAAGCTACCCCATTGATTTGATGTTCCATCATTATTCCTGTTTTTATAAAGTTGTCGTCTTAATATAAATATTAACGCGATAAGTAGCGCGTCATGTCTTCGATACCCTTCAGCGTCATCGGAAACATATGATTTTCAAAAATATCTTTAATCCAGTGAATGGTCTGGGTGTAATGCCAATAGCCTTCCATTTCAGGATTCAGCCAAGCGGTTTTATCGAAATGCTGGCGTAAACGTCTCAGCCACACTTCACCCGCTTCATCATTCATATACTCAACCGAACCACCGACCGACTTTAACTCATACGGCGCCATACTGGCATCACCCACCACAATCACACGATAATCACGTCCATAGGTATGGAACAGATCCCAGGTATTCATGCGGGTTGCGCTACGGCGATGGTTGTCTTTCCAGACATAATCATACAGGCAGTTATGGAAATAGAAGTATTCGAGGGTTTTAAACTCGGATTTGGCTGCACTAAACAGCTTTTCACATTCAGCAATATAGGCATCCATCGAACCGCCAACATCAAACAGCATTAACACTTTAATGCGGTTACGACGCTCAGGCACCAGTTGTACATCCAGAATGCCCTGTTTGGCGGTTTCACGGATGGTGCCATCGACATCGAGCTCTTCAGCAGCCCCTTGACGGGCAAACTTGCGTAAGCGACGCAGGGCGATTTGCATCTGGCGGGTTCCCAGTACCTGATCATCATCCAGATTCTGGTATTTACGCTGTTCCCACACTTTCACCGCCGAACGTTTACGCCCAGGCCCACCGATGCGAACACCTTCAGGATGATCACCAAAGGCGCCAAAAGGTGAAGTACCACCTGTGCCAACCATACGGTTGCCGCCCTGATGTTTCTTATGCTGTTCACGCAAACGCTCTTCCAGCATTTTCATCAGTTCTTCCAGAGAACCGGCTTTTTGTAATTCCGCACGTTGTTCAGGCGTCAGATGCTTTTCCAGCAGTTCAAGATCGAACCAGTCTTTCGGTAACTTGTGAACCTGTTTCAGCAATTCATCCAGATCAAAGGTTTCGATGCCATCAAAGTAATCTTTCATGGCACGATCGAACTTGTCAAAGAAGCGTTCATCTTTGACTAAAACCGTTTTCGCCAACTGATAGAACTCGTCCTGATCTGCAAACACAAGACCTGAAGCTACTGCCTGATTGAGATCAATGAGCTCACGTGTCGTGACCGGTACGCCATATTTGCGTAAGGTGTAAAACAGTCGCACAAACATTGCTCAGTACTCTTAACGACGTGACATAAAGGCTAAACGTTCAAGTAATTGCACATCTTGTTCATTCTTGATCAAGGCACCATATAATGGTGGAATCGCTTTCGATTTGTCATGATTACGCAATACATCTTCTGGCATATCATCCGCCATCAACAAGCTTAACCAGTCAATCAGCTCTGAAGTTGATGGTGGCTTCTTCAAATTCGGGATTTCACGTAATTTAAAGAACACCTGCAACGCTTCACTGACCAGTGTATTGGAGATATTCGGAAAATGGACTGCAATGATGTCGCGCATGGTCGCTTCATCAGGGAATTCGATATAGTGGAAGAAACAACGACGCAAGAAAGCATCTGGCAATTCCTTCTCATTATTCGAGGTAATAATCACGATCGGGCGTTGTGTGGCAGTAATGGTCTCGCCTGTCTCATAGACATAAAACGACATTTTGTCGAGTTCATGCAACAAGTCATTCGGGAATTCAATATCTGCCTTGTCAATTTCATCAATCAACAGGACACAACGCTCTTCGCTGGTAAATGCTTCCCACAATTTACCCGGCTTGATATAGTTTTTAATGTCATAGACACGATCATCACCTAACTGGCTATCACGTAATCGCGACACCGCATCATACTCATACAAACCTTGCTGGGCTTTGGTGGTCGATTTGATATGCCAGGTAATCAGCTTTAAACCCAGACTGGCAGCCACTTGTTCTGCAAGCAAGGTTTTCCCTGTACCCGGCTCCCCTTTGACCAGCAATGGTTTTTGTAGGGCACGCGCAGCTTTCACTGCAAGTTTTAAGCTATCGGTCGCGATATATTGATCTGTACCGGTGAAGTGTTGTGTATCAGCAGACATTTAAAAACCTTATTTTTCTATATTTAACTTAGTATCTAAACTGAACGTGCAGTTTTATTTGCCGTGTATTTTGACCAGCAGAAGCCAATCAGTAGCCCTGTACCAATGACGAATAAAATCAATGATAGATTTGACCAGATCAAGACATGCTCTTTGGTCAGCACACCAAAAATCAGACCAAAAATTGCAGGGGCAAGGGCTGAATTCGGACCTTCTGAAATCGTTGGCGTTGCAAGAACTGCAAATGCCACGATCCACAGGATGCCACCAATCGGATTGGGCAAACGTGACATCAAACGATACCAGCACCACAATGCAATGAGCGTCCCCGTAACATAAACAATGATCGCGACATTTTCTTCAGGAAACTGATCCAGTACCGAGAGAATGTTCGACCAGATTGCTGTTAAAGTTTCAAGCACCGCGTAAGCCCTCTGGTTCTACCGCATTCGGATTGATGAGTCCTTCAGGCGGCATTTGAATGAAAAAGCCTTTGGTATTCAATGAATCTAAAACATGTAAAACGTTGGCACGTGCAAGTTTTCGCTCATTATGAAGTTCTAAATGCATCACAAAGGTGGCTTTGCCGAAGGCCTGTAAAACGCTTTCTGGAACACCTTCAAACGGGTTCTCTTGTTCCTTGTCATCAGGATAATTTGGACGAGCAATGTACATATACATTTCATCTTTTTTGCTCGATCTATAAATATCGCAGTGCATGTTTACTCACATCTATTAACAATCAAAGACAGCATACATGAAAATAAAAATGGATACATTAAGGATTGTTAACGCCAGAGTCGACTTTTTTCTTTCGCCACCTTAGCCCTTATTTCCATGCCGTGTCTTAGAATGCCATAATCAAACACTGATTTTCCGGTGGAACAGCCATGCAACAAAACAAATATGATGATCCTGCATTTTTTACTGAATATTCAAAAATTCCTCGTTCGCTATATGGCTTGCACGCTGCTGGTGAATGGTCGGCATTTAAAGCACACCTACCAGAGTTAAACAATAAAACGGTTTTGGATTTAGGCTGCGGCTATGGCTGGCATTGTCAACATGCTGCTGAACAAGGTGCGAGCTCTGTGACCGGAATTGATTTATCCACTAAAATGCTAGAAAAAGCACGTCAGTTAAATACAGCAAAAAATGTGGTTTACCAACATAGCTCGATTGAAACTTTTATCGCTGAAGCAGCGTCATTTGACCTGATCATCAGTTCACTAGCCTTGCATTACGTGCAAGATCTAGATGCTGTATTCGAAAAAGCGGCTCAACTGCTCGTGCCACAGGGCGAACTCTATTATTCTGTTGAGCACCCGATTTTTACCGCACGTGCGCAGCAAGATTGGATTTATAGTCATGAGAAACAGCCACTGTATTGGCCGGTGGACCATTATTTTGTAGAAGGCCAAAGAGAAACACAGTTCCTAGGTACCCATGTGGTGAAATATCACCGCACCATCGAAACCCATGTCATGGCTTTACTCAAAGCAGGTTTTGAAATCACCGCCCTGATTGAACCACTGCCTAGCGATGAAATGATTGAAAAGATGGGCTGGCAGGATGAACGAAGACGGCCCATGATGCTGATCATCAAGGCCAAAAAAAAGAGCTAATCACTTAGCTCTTTTTTCAAAACACTAACGGGCAATTTTCATCTGAGTAGCCAGATACTCAATATCTTCCCGCAATAAGGCAATCAAGGGTTGAGTCAGCAGATCATAGCGCCAGCCCATCAGATAATTCGGCAAGCTCTGCTCATCCCGATGAAAGACCACATGCTCATAAATGGCATTCATCCATTTCTTACGTAGCAATACTTCTTTCGGGATTCCGGTCTGAAGCACGACATCTGTAATTAAAGCATCGATTTTAGGTGCCACTTCTTTTGAATTACTCTTGACGGGACGTGCCATGCGTAAAGGCCATTCATTCTCAGGCGGTAAGAATTTCAATAAATCCAGAATGGTTTTACCATGCTCACGGATCACATTCGGCCGGATATCCTTGATCTGGGCAAGCTGAAAGGTATTCCGCGGATTTTTTTCAACCAGATCAATCATGGTGCCATTGCGAAGAATAAAGCTGCGTGGCTGATTTAAGGCCTTGGTAATCTGCTCTCGCCAGATACTCAACTGCTGCAGTTGCATCAACTCACGGCGTGAATGGCGGTAGTTACCAATATCGGTATAAAGTTCTGGCAGTGGTGTTTCCGTTGCAATCTCTTTGGTGAGATTCTGACAGTCTTCCAGTACGTATTGATACAGTCCTTTCGCTTTCAGGTCAGTTTTAAGGGTATCTGCTAGCTTGCTTAAATAGATGACATCATTTGCCGCATAGCTCATTTGCTCCTGCGACAGGGGTCTTGCCAGCCAGTCTGAACGGGTCTGGTCTTTTTCAATATCGATATTAAGACAGGTCTTTAATGCATTCTGATAACTGACCTGTAAACCATGCCCCAGAAATGCCATTGCGACCTGGGTGTCAAACACATTATTCAAGGGTTTCTGATCTGCATAATGATAGATCAGGTCAATATCTTCACTGCAGGCATGGAAAATGTTCTGTTGAGCAGCAAAAATCTTTGGCCAGAAATGGGTCAGATCCAATGCCGCACCGTCCAGTAACAGAATCTGGCCATTTAAATTGATTTGGCAAACACCAAGTTTGGGATATAAGGTATCGACCTTGATAAATTCGGTATCAAGTGCATAGACAGAACACTGTTCCATCTGGCTAAGGAGAACAGCTAAATCTTGTTGCTGCTGGATAAACTGAAACATGTGTGCTCAAGTAAAATAATATAGAACCATACGCAATAGAGTGATCTAACCAAGATCAGGCATTGCTTAACTAAAAACAAAATACAAAAAAAAATTAATTGGTATTCCACATATAAAACATGAAATTACTCCTCTCTCCATTTCATCAAAAAACGAAAATCCTTTTCGCCAGCTCATAGTGCCACAAATCATCGTAAATAGATCTACGATAATGTTAGACAAAATGTAAAATTTAATTATTTGTTTAAATTAACAGCATGAATTTAAAATAAATATAAGAAAATGCCAAGAAAGCTGTTATTTCATGCGCATTCGGTTGTGTACAGCCTGACTTAAGGTATGACTATCGACATATTCCAGCTCACCACCTTGCGGTACGCCTTGTGCAATTCGGGTCATCTGAATCGGTAAATGTTTGGTCGCTTCAACCAGATAATGTGCGGTTGCTTGACCTTCTACTGTCGCGTTGGTCGCCAGAATGACTTCCTGAATCTGTCCTTCGCTCAAACGCTGAATCAGGTAAGGAATCCCGATTTCTTCCGGACCAATGCCATCTAGAGGTGACAAATGTCCGCCCAGAACATGATATTTACCGCGGAAACTACCACTTTGCTCAATCGCCATAACATCTGCTGGTGATTCAACTACACACAGTAATTGCTCATCACGTTCTACCGAGGCACAAATATCACAGACATCATGTTCTGTTAAAGAGTGACAGATACGACATTCATGAATATGGCTGGAAGCTTCATGTAAAGCATAAGACAGTGCAAAAGCACCTTCGCGATTTTTCATTAATAAATGCAATGCCATACGCTGTGCTGATTTTGGACCAACACTCGGCAGAATACGTAATGCTTGAACCAGTTGTTCAAATCGTTCACTAAACACTAATTAACTCGATTATTTGTAGAAAAAAAGATTCCCCAAGCACCCGGATCGAGTGCTTGAGGAATACTCAATTAGAATAAGCCAGATAAACCTGGTGGTAAGCCCATACCTGAGTTGGCACCTTGAAGTTTTTCTTCTGAAATTGCTTCTGCCTGACGTGCAGCATCATTCATTGCCGCAGCAATCAAATCTTCAATCATGTCTGCTTCGTCTTGTAACAGGTCAGGACTAATTTCGATACGCTTAACGACATTACGGCACGTCATGGTCACTTTAACTAAACCACCGCCTGCTTCCGCATGAACTTCAGTATTTGCAAGCTCTTCTTTGGCTTTTTTAAGATTAGTTTCCATATCTTTTTGCATGCGCTGAGCTTGCTGCATGAGCATATTAATGTTCATAAGTTTCTCTCGTTAAATTAAATCTAAACCGCGTGATAAGTCGCGAATAATATCATCAATGTCTTCTAAACCAACAGACACACGAATTAAACCTTCTTCAATTCCTGCAGCTTGTTTAGCTTCTGCCGACATTCTACCATGCGAGGTGGTTGCTGGATGTGTAATTGTTGACTTAACGTCACCCAGATTACTGGTAATCGACAAGAAGCGCGTATTATCGATCACTGTCCACGCGCCTTCACGTTCGCCTTTGACCACAAAGGATACGACACCGCCAAAACCTTTTTGTTGTTTTTTCGCGAGTTCATGTCCAGGATGATCAGGTAAACCTGCGTAATAGACTTTTTCCACTTTTTCGTGCTGATGTAACCATTCAGCTAGTTTCTGTGCACTCTCACAATGGGCTTTCATACGAATGCTAAGCGTTTCAAGGCCTTTCAAGAAAATCCATGCATTAAACGGACTCATGGAATTACCCAAAGTACGAATCACGCCGTTTACTTCTTCAAGCAAGTCATGCTTACCAACCACCGCACCACCAAGCGCACGGCCCTGACCATCGATATATTTGGTTGCAGAGTAAAGAACTAAATCCGCACCAAACTTAATCGGTTGTTGTAATACAGGGGTACAGAAACAGTTATCGACGGCAAATAAAGCACCATTGGCATGGGCAATATCGGCAATTGCCTGCATATCACCGACTTGTGCCAAAGGATTTGACG
The DNA here is from genome assembly GCF_904886855.1 of Acinetobacter sp. 'aerobic (ED)'. Lineage (NCBI taxonomy): Bacteria > Pseudomonadati > Pseudomonadota > Gammaproteobacteria > Moraxellales > Moraxellaceae > Acinetobacter > Acinetobacter sp. 'aerobic (ED)'. The sequence goes on along the minus strand of NZ_CAJHGI010000001.1, from coordinate 336,953 downwards.
GCGTTTCGATAAATAAGATACGGGTATTTGGACGAATCGCCTGTTTCCAGCCTTCAAGATCACCCAGATCAACAAAGGTCACTTCAACCGCAAATTTCGCCACATATTTTTCAAATAACGCAATGATTGAACCAAACACTGCGCGAGAACAAATCACATGGTCGCCCGCTTTTAAGTACGCCATACACATGGCATGGACTGCCGCCATGCCTGAGCTGGTCGCGACGGCACGTTCTGCACCATCCAAAACCGCTAAACGCTTTTCAAAAGCCTGAACGGTGGGATTGGTATAACGTGAATAAGTATTGCCTGCAATTTGTCCAGAGAATTTTGCAGCAGCATCCGCCGCACTGTCACACACAAATGATGAGGTTAAAAAGATCGGCTCACTATGTTCACCTTCCGAGGTACGATCATGCCCTGTGCGAATTGCCAGTGTTTCTAATTGGTATTCTAAATCATCGCTTGGATTCATCGTTTTGTATGCCTTATGATCATAATGAGGAAATATGCCAATATTTTGATCGCCTAAGGTATTTAAGGTCAAGGCGTAAGATGAAATTATCGCTTAGACTTCGTGCAATCTTGACTCATGACGAGACTTTATAAGATGAAATCGCTTGTGGAACAGCAAAAAATAAATTTTAAACATCTGACTATGCGTGTATTCGATGCCGACAAACTGGTTTTGTCTCAATCAACGCCCTATCAAGTGATTGCCCAATTTAAACAAACCCGTGTGCGTTTCTACGCTGCAGAGAATAAGCGCTATAAAGAGCCACTGGTTTTCGTTGCCCCCTTAGCGATTAATATGGATATCTATGACCTCTATCCTTACCGTTCATTGGTCAAACATTTTCAGGACAGCGGTTTTGATGTCTATCTGATTGATTGGGGCAAGCTTACTTATAAAAACTATCAGATTAACTTTCTATCTTTTATTGATAAGTTTATTCCAAAATGTATTGAAGCCATTCAACAGCATTCCCAATCGGAAAAAATTTCATTGCATGGCTGGAGTATGGCAGGCATTTTTGTCACGCTTTATACCGCACGCCATCAACCAAGTGTCGTGAAAAATCTGGTGGTTTTGGGTAGCCCAATCGACAGTTACGCTTCAGGTTATATCGGCAAACTGTATAAAACCTTGGCTTATCTCACCAACCGTAACCCAACCATTAAAGACTATATCTATAACCGTTTGCCCAAACTGATGATCCATTCACCAGGCTTCCTTAATTCTTTAGGATTCAAGCTGTTGGACCCCAAAGGCTGGATTGATGGCAATATTCAATTGTTGAAAAATCTGGATAATTTGAAGCTGGTACAGGAAGATGCCACACTCAGTCACTTCTTGAATAATATGATTGATTACCCGGGCGGCGTAAATCAGGACATGTTATTTAATGTCTGGCTGCAAAATCCTTTAAAACATGGCGCGATTCGTCTCAAGAATAAAACCATTGAACTTAAAAATATTAATTGCTCACTTCTTGTCGGTGCAGGCAAAGGTGATCAATTGGTAACTTCCGAGTCTGCCTTTCCGCTGACCCAGTTGACAAGCAGTCAGGATGTCACGTTTACTCTTATCCCGGGTGGACACTTAGGTTTAATGTCCAGTCAAAACAGTTCAATTGAGTTCTGGCCAACTTTAACTACATGGTTAGCCGAACGATCGACGCAAATAAAAAGGTAAAGTATGACTCAATCTGTTGCATTCATCGGTTTAGGCGCTATGGGCTATCGCATGGCGGCGCATCTTCCTAAATATTTTGAGAAAGTTCTGGTCTGGAACCGAAATTTTAGCAAAGCAGAACAACATGCAGCAGAATATGGCACCACCGCAGTAGAACTTGCTCAGGCAGTACAAGCCGACATTATCTTTTCCTGTTTACCCACCAGTGATGACGTGGAAAATTTGATTGAAAGTGTTGCGATTAAATCAGGTTCAATCTGGATTGATTGCACCAGTGGTGTACCAGATTCAGCCCGCCGTCTGGTTGAAAAATTGAAAGCACAAAATATTGATTTTCTGGATGCACCCGTAAGTGGTCAAACAGTCGGTGCTGAAAATGCAACCTTGACCTTTATGGTCGGTGGCGATGTGGAGGCTTTTGAACGTGCTTATCCTGCCATGGCAGCATTAGGTAAATTGATTCAGCACGTCGGTGAACCTGGCGCTGGGTTTGCGGTAAAAGCCATTAATAATATGCTGCTTGCCGTAAATTTATGGTCAGTGACCGAAGGTTTCAGTACCTTAAAAGCACATGGCGTGAACCTGGATGCAGCACTGAACTGCGTAAATGCTTCTAGCGGTAAAAGCTTTGTGACCGAAAATATTTTCCCGCAACGTGTCCTGAGCCGTGAATTTCCAGTGACCTTTGGTCTGCCATTACTGGCAAAGGATACTGGCATTGCACTGGATCTGGTCAAGGATGCCAAATTACCGGCACCTCTGCTCGCTTTAACGCAGAGCCTGATTCAAACTGCAAATTTAACTGCGGAACCCAATAGCGATTTCTCTGCAGCAGCAAAACTATATGAGTCGTGGAGTAAAATTACGCTGAAATAAGGAAAAAATTCAGAGTAAAAAGTAATGTTAAAACCGCTCAAAAGAGCGGTTTTTTAATCACACAATAGCCATATGTTTTAATTACCGGCGATTACATGCGCTACGCTGAATGAAACCCGCCTCATCCGCTGTTGCACAAATCCTGATTTCATCACCCAGCGACCACTCCGCTGCTCTGGCTGCCATAGCAGCAGGAACAGCTTCTGATCCGGGCCCAGCCGGCACATCATAGGTGGCATGAGCATCATGGGGCAACAATACCGAATAACCTTTGGCTAAAGCAGCACGGGCTGTTGCAGCCACACACATTTCTGACAAAACACCACAAATGGCTAATGACTGAATTTTTAACTCATCCAGAATATGCTGGAGTGAGGTTCCATCAAAACCATTGTCCTCACTTTTTCGAACCACGTATTCATTAGGCTGAGGCGCAAAAAATAATTCCCAACCCGCCTGATAGGGCTCATCTACCGATCCAACCTCCCCATCATTTTGCAGGAAGACCACGGGGGCATTTGCAGCTCTCGCTTTAGCAATTAAAAGATCCAGGGCAGCAATCAATGACTCAGATGCAGGAACAGCTTCTGTACCGGTAACAAATGCCCGTTGTACATCGATCACAATCAAAGCATCTGCATTATTCTGTTGAGTTGAGATAGTGGCCTCCTGAGCCTTGAACAGAGTTCATTATTTGAGTTTATCTTATTTATTATTCACATCAATTCTAAAAATCTTTCCGTTACAGACGAGCACCGTGTAAATTTGCAAATCAATTTCGTAGACATATTCTGTTGCTTCACATGAGCGACGCCCTTCTCTATGAATAAAATATCTCGGGTAGGATTTTCCCATTTTCCTGAGCAAATCACCTTCTCTATCCCCGACATTAACCAGCTCACCAGAGGAGCGCATTGAATTGGTTTCTCTGGCAAAGATTGTTGTTGATATTAATATTGAAAGCATGCCAATTATGATGTATTTCATTTTATAAACCTTTCTTATTCATGGTTATAATTTACCAAATGGTTAAAATAAAGTCATTACAAAAGTATGAAAAGGTTATTTAGAGCAGCGGACTCATAATCCGTTGCTCCAACGCTCAGTTATCGCCTTTCCTTAAATACTTGGGCCTAAGTTATTGCTTCGTGTGCTATGAGTCATCATTCATTGAAGAATAGTCTGCCCGGCTTCTTCCAGCTATGACTGCAAGCAATACATTTCGATGCAATGCATTAACTATTATAAAAATCACAATTTCTAGCACCTCATTTCAAGCACAACTTATAACCACTCTTTATAAAATGCTTCATTTAAGACACTGAAACTTTAAAACCCATTAGAAATTTAAAACGGCTCAGACCTGTGTTTGCTTGTCAATTTACCCTTACAAAAGACTGCGGTTCATTACACAACAGAATATACAAATCATTGTTTTTTCTATATAAGAGGTATTCATCCTTAACAAACGAGCATATCAGTCATGGAGTCTGTCAGACTTTTATACGTGAGTAAAATTAAGAATATTGACTCAAACTTAAAAACAACTTTGATTGAAATCCTTGATGAGGCTGTAGACTTTAATTACCGCCATAATATTACGGGCGTTTTATATTATGGTCATGGTTATTTCGTACAATGTCTGGAAGGTGCAAAAACAGCTATTGATGACCTGTTTTATAACAGCATTGTCAAAGATGAACGTCATGTCAATTGTGAAATTCTCTATTACATTGAATGTGAAGATAAATTTTTCTCTCAATGGTCTATGAAATTTTCACCGATTAATCAAAATATTACTGATTTTTTCATGAAATATCATTTAGAAGAGTTTAATCCTTACCTGTTAACGGCTGAAACTGTAGAGAAATTTGTGGCGGTTCTGGCCGGCGAACCCGAGTACGATGTACAAGCGTATGTGTCTTAAATAAATCTACTTTTTTAGCAAGATGGCATTCTTGATCAGGAATGCCATTTAACGGATCGAAACACTTTTTTAATTCAAAATTACTTGCAGCATTTTCTGAGAAGTGCTTATATATAAAACAAAGAGGACGACCTCTTTTTTTCATTTTTCAAGCTTTAGGACGACCTAAAAATATTATTAAAGAGGTGTCTGTAATGGCTTGGGCTTATCTTATTTTGGCGGGTATTTTTGAAATCATCTGGGCATATTCCATGAAAATGTCCGAAGGATTTACCAAACTCACGCCAAGCATCATTACCATTGTTTTTATGATCCTGAGTTTTGGACTGCTCGCCGTGGCAATGAAAACCTTGCCTTTGGGTACGGCCTATACCGTCTGGGTCGGAATTGGTGCAGTTGGTGCATTCCTGATTGGAATATTCTTTTTAAACGAACCGATGGGCTTGTTACGTCTTCTGGCAGCAGCTTCAATCGTATTTGGTGTGGTACTGATGAAAATCACCACCAATTAATGCTTATTTGATAAAGCCCTTTTTAGGGCTTTTTTAACGACATTTAATTGCATTTTTCAAGCTATGTTATGCTAAAAGGTCTTTTATATCTTTTAGCAGAGGCAATACGTTGTATAAGATTCGCAAAGCAAGCGCGCATGATTTCGGCGTATTAACAGAAATATGGCTAGCCGCTTCCATCAAGGCGCATCATTTTATTCCTGCAGATTATTGGCAAAGTAATAGTTCCAGAATGCAAGACACCTATCTGCCCATGTCTGAAGTTTATCTAGCTGAAGATATACACAATATTTATGGTTTTATTGCATTGCTAGACCATACCGTCGCCGCAATTTTTGTCTCCCCTGAATATCAGGCCAAAGGTATAGGCAAACAACTGATTCAATACGCCCAACAAATAAGAAACCGCCTGCAATTAAATGTATATCAAGACAATAAAAATAGTGTGAAATTCTATCAAGCCCGTGGGTTCAGGATTTTAAATGAAAGCTTAGATACAGCCACAGATTCAAAGGAATATGTCATGGTTTGGGAGAAGTCATAGAATCTATATGAACGTTTGGCAGCGGTGATCTAAAATTGATTTTATCCTTTTAGGAAAAGCGCCCTTTCCACCTCACGGCGGCGTACCAGTCCCTTGAGAATTTGTCCTCCGCCTTTATTCCAGACGAGAAACTGCTCTGCTGCGGCTTGATAATCTCCAGTATTTAAACACTTGAGCAGTGTAGAGCTTTTAAACGCATTTTGGCCAATGTTATAACTGAGGGAAACCAATGCATCAAATTGATTTTGAGATAGAGGGACTAGCACCGCATTATTTACACTAGTCTGAAAACGTTTTAAATCATGCTGGAAAAACAGTTTTGCCTGTTCTCTATTGCAATGATCACCGGGTTTGACCCGAATGCCGTCAGGATAAACTGTCGTACCAAAACCAATGGTCCATGTCCCGGTTCCATCATCATAGGCTGCTAATTTCAAGTCTTCAAAACCGGTAATTAAATCAACGCCCACCTGACTTATAGATCTTTCCGAATAATCCAGATCGACCGCCACACCAATTGATGCATCAACATCCACTGCTGTAGCAATATTAGAACCCTGACTTGGATTGTGATGACGATGTTGGACTGACCTGTAATCAAAAATCTTTTTTAAATAATCAAAAATTGTTTTCATGCTGCATTTTCCACGCTTTGACGCCATCTTTTGCTTCAGCTCAATACTAAAAATTTTATAATTAACGTTCATGCCCAACATGAACAACAGCTTAGCGAGGTAAATAACCCAAGAAAAACCCGCCGAAGCGGGCCCGTTTATTCCTCAATTTCAATCGGATCACCATCTTCAGGACGAATATGTTTTTCACCGTCATCTGCCGGATCTACACTCGAACCATCTTTGGTAATGCTGTTATATAACTCATCCTCTTTTTTATCATCAATGAATTCTTCATCTTCAAAATCCAGCGCTTCATTATCGTCATCAAAATTCAAAGGCTTATTTTCATCAATCATGACCTCTATCCTTTATTAACACTCACCCTGTCATGCTTGAATAATTGATCAGGAGATTCAACAGTGAACACACATCATTTGTGTAACCAATGCTTCAGAATGTATGTTTAAGCGATAAAAAAGGCGCCTGCGCGCCTGATTTACTGTATTTGCTATAAGTTTGTTACATTCACAGGTGGATAGAAAATTGTATATATCGACCATTCGCCTTGCTGATTTATAAAATTACTTAGCTAGTCCTAAGCTTGCGGCTAATTTAGCGAATGCTTAATTTGATAAACAAGCTGACTTTTTGGCTGCCCGGGCTAAAAGTACGGCTTGCAGAAGATGAAAAACACAGTAATCAGTTTGTTTCAATCTTGATTATCACATATTGCAAACCTACATATTGGTCGAGTTTGGCGTGATTCAAGGTATCATGAAATTCTGTGGGCACTTCAAGTTCTGTATCTTCAAACATCCATTTGATATTCTTAATAATTTCAAATTTCCCACTGGCGTCAAACTTGATCCCCGGATCAATCACTGACTTGACCCGGAGGTTATTATTCGTCTCGATATCTCTTAATGTGATAATTGCCATATCCATCCCCTGATAAAGAGCTGTTATAGCATATACAATAAAAAAATACTGATAAATTAAATATTTATTTTAGATTCTTTGCATTTGTCTCTGTCTACGGACCAATCCCAGCACTGCTTTACGTGCCCAAATTTCGTCCTCCGAAAAAGGTAAATCTAAAATTAATTTCTCCATAGGCAAGCCACTATTTTCAATCAGAAAACAGTCCTGTTCGGTGGTCCAGTTTGAGGTGACGGGTGTCGGTTTAAGGCGGGATCTTTTCATCCCCATATTCTAATCTATTTTGATCAATAAAAAAGCCCACTCCAGAGGAGTAGGCTTGCCCTTTATTCTTTTGCGCTGAATGAGGGTTATTGTTGTTTAGTTATAATGAAACAACAAAGCGAATATAGAGCAAAGTGTGACGCATATCAACAAAAATATGCAAATAAGCCTGCAACTTTAAAGCCCAGCTACACAATATAAACTTTGACTGCCTAGTCGATTCCTAGCAAAGCTTATTTTTTTCTAGTCATCTTCGCTATCCAGCCTAGGACCAGAAATATCGTTAAAATAATAAATACAATATACATAGATAAACTCTAATTTAAATAAATACTTAGCTTATGATAAACCATCAAGCCAATCATTTCATCACTTAAGCGCTATTGCATTATTTTTCTATGGAATGAGTGCAGTATCGATACTTTTCTGCTTTATTTTCAATGGCAATGGTATGAATACATGAACAAAAATGCAGTACTTTAGAATATTCAATCTTTTGCGGAACATCTACACCGTAGCACTCACTATCCACTTCCACTAATCTGGGAGCCAGAATCCATCGTCCGGTGAAAAAAGGAGAACCCAACCCTGCAACAACAATGACCAGCAGTATAAAAACAGGAAAGTTATTTTTAATATATGTCAGCATTTTTAATTTCTTGATGAAATTGAGTGTTTGATAGCGTACTCATTTTAATGAGCATGGCATCATTATAGCCTAAAAATAGACGTATAAGATTTGTTTAACCCCAAAGTATGAAATGTTTTTTATTTTATTTCAATAAGATAAATTATAATTTCTTTCTATTGACCTAGACCATATGAAACTTCAAATTCAATGTTTTAGCCCGACAATTTTACTATCAACTGGATAAAATCTAACCGACAAGTTATGACGCACTATCACTTCAAAGTGCTGCAAATATGACCAGTTCATCACCATATCAATAAGGTGAGTTCTGAAATATATTCCTCTCTCCCTACTTTATTTTTCTTTAAGACATCATTTCTCGAACTCACACCGCTCAAAATTTATTTTTGTGGAGCATGTGATGCAAAAGCAACGCTATACAACCCCTTTCGCCCAATATATGGGCAAAGATGTAAATGGGTTTTTTAATGTTCGATTAGGTCCCAAAATTTATCTGCTCAAAGTTTCTTTGAACTACACCCCTGAATTTGATACCGAGTTTTTTGGTGGGATTCAGGCTGCGCCTTTTGATTGGAATACGGTGCTGGTAAAAGATACCATAGACAGTCAGCCCCGCCCGATTCACTCAAATGAACTGGCCATGAAATGGCTCAAGAGTAATCTGAAAAGGATTATCAACTACCACCGTGCCATCAAACGCAATGCTGACAGCCAAACAATGCGCTACAGCAAAGAACAGCGTATCGACTTTCGTAATGCGCAATATAATGCGACTTAAGCCCGATCAAGGCAGTAGCGTATCTCGTCCTTGCCTAACCATTTTCCTTTCAAAGGCTGTACTTGCAGCCTTTGGGAGTATCATCATCATGTCAGATGGGCACTGTTCAAAATAACAACGGATATAATCTCTTGAATGAATATTCAGCACCTTCTCATTTCGATATTAATGTGTTGGGTAATTCAGTTTTTATTGACCATTCAGGCCATTTTTTAAGATTAATTTTCTTTTGTTGATTTATATTCTAAGTCCATGCATAGAAAGTCACCCAAACAGTTTATCCACGGATAGATCATTTTTTCAGATGACTGAAAACGATAGATTGAATGATTTTATAGCCTTTCATCGTGATCTGAATAAATACTTCATTCAATATTTAGGATTAGATTTGTTAATACATCGGTGTCTGGGCAAATATCAAAATAGTTCAATAAAAATAGCTATATAGCACTCAGTTAAGTGTAATAACGTTCGATTAATATCCTCATAATTGTTTATTTTATATGGTATTACACAAAAACCTTTGATATTAAAGGATTTTTATCAATATAAGGATAAATTGTGGAGTAAAATTACACTCAAATAATAGAGTTTTATTGAAATTTTATTAAGAAACCTTATATTGGTATATACGTAGCGACCAATAGCCATATGAATCTATTCTCATACAGCACTGGTTTATACCTTTTTGATTAGAGGAACACCTCATGAATAAGTTAACAGTTGCAGTTTTTGCAGGCCTAATTACCCTTACTGGTGTTAGTGTACACGCTGCAACCCCAGAACAAGAATGTAAAAAGTTACAAGATGACTATAATCTCATCTATGCATCTAAAGGATTCTGTTTTAAAGATGCTGATGCAAAGGCAAAATATGGTAACGAGAACTGCCATACCACTAAGCCAAAGTTTTCTGATAAAGAGCAGCAACGTCTAGATGACATCAAGGCGCGTCAAAAAGAACTGAACTGTAAATAAGCACTTTTGCGCGGAGTGTAAGCACTCCGCTTTACTCTAAACAAGAGTCTGCATTTTCAATATTAAAGCACCTACTCCCTATTTAAGGATGAATTATGGCATACGATGACCAAAATATTTTCGCACGTATCTTGCGTGGTGAATTACCTGCAATCAAAATCTATGAAGATGATCAGGTACTCGCATTCATGGATATCATGCCTCAAGCTGATGGTCATGCTTTAGTTATTCCAAAAACTCCTGCAGTTACCCTACTCGACTTGCCTGCAGAAGCAGCGGCTTATACCATTCAAGTTGTACAAAAAGTTGCACGAGCGATTGAAAAAGCTCTGGATGTTGAAGGTATTGTACTGATGCAACTGTCTGGCGCCGCAGCGGGTCAAACCGTACCCCATGTCCACTTTCATCTGATTCCAAGTTCTGTGCATGAGCTGGGTCGCCATGCGGCACAAATGGGTGATCAGGAAAAAATCAAAGCATTTGCTGAAAAGATCAAAGCTGAGCTTTAAATGTCAGTTTAGTCAAAAGCGGAGTTATTACTCCGTTTTTTTATTTTCTAACTCGTTAAAAATAAAAAAGAAATATAATTATTACCAAATATGAATCGTCATCAAACTGTCATTTTTCTTTCACTTCTCTGTCACAAAGTTTACCGATACTGCATACAAGTCAGTGAGCTGTGTAACTTTATGTACACAAGCAAGCTTATAACAGTAACTAAGGCATCGGCCATTTACAAAAAAGTGTTTTGGAGAAATATCAATGAAAAAATTGCTTCTTGCTGCTACTGTAGCAACTTTAGCCATGAACGCAGCGCAAGCAGCACCAACATTGTATGGTAAGCTCAATGTGACTTTGGATCAAATTGATAAAAATGGCTTTAAAGACGAAAGCGTAACTAAAGTAAATTCAAACGCTTCTCGTATTGGTGTAAAAGGTGAAGAAAAACTGACTGATAAACTTTCTGCAGTGTACTTGATTGAATGGCAAGTAAGTGCAGATGGTGACGGTGATGTGTTCAGCAACCGTAACCGTTTTGTAGGTCTTAAATCTGATGGGATCGGTACCTTAAAAGTAGGTCAGTTTGACTCATACTTCAAAACTGCTGCCGGCAATAATCAGGATATTTTTAACGATCACAATGAATTGGATATGACCAAAGTTCTTGTGGGTGAAGATCGTTTAAAGAACGTGATTGGTTTTGAAACAGATAAAAAACTGCTGGGTGGTTTAGGATTTAACATCATGTTCCAGCAAGGTGAAGAATCATCAGCTGTTAAGAACGATGTTAAGGGCCAAAAAGGCAGCCGTGATGGATTTGGCGATGGTGTGTCAACCTCTTTAACTTATGAAAATAAAGACTGGGGTCTAGCTGCAGCAGTTGCAGGTAACTTTGGTGTTGCTTCTAAATACAATGCTTATAGTGAATTGAGCGGCGACAACAGTGTTTATTCTGATGCAATCCGTGTTACAGGTTCTGTCGACCTGACACCAGCTGGCGTTGACGGTCTTGTGTTTGGTGCATTATGGCAAACAGCTCAACCAACAGATGATACAGTAATGGTAGGCTCACCAGCCGTTTCATACAAGGGCTTACAAGAAGATGCTTATGGTGTAACAGCAGCCTATACCATCCCTTCAACCCCGGTGAAGTTAAAAGCAGAATATATTTCTTCTACAACTGAAGTTAATGGCCGTGATGATCGTAAACAAGATCTTTATGGTGTAGGTGCTGACTATCAAATCAACAAACAAACACGTTTCTACGGTGTGGTAGGTCAACAAAAACGTGATTGGTTAGTAAAAGATGATAAGAAAACAACCATCGGTTTAGGTATGGAATATAACTTCTAATCTGAAGTTAGTTCTTAATCAAAAATGAAAGGGCAATCAATGGATCTGCCCTTTTATTTTTTGGGCCGGACCGGCTGATCATTAAAAAAGCTTTTTACCACTTTACGAAAATTCTGAATCACTTGCTCCTGTGTTCTGCCGCGTCTAAAAATAAGCGAGAATGGCGCGTTATAGCCAAACGTTGCAGGCAGTAAAACTTTTAAACGTTTTTGTTCCACCCAGTGCTGGGCAAAATGTTCCGGTAAATAACCGATATATTGTCCAGATAAAATCAAAATAAGTTGAGCCTCCATGGAGTCAACTGTCGCAAATGAATGCTTAAATCCCTGTTTTGCCAATTCGGTATGACTCCAGTATCCCCGACTGACCATTTTGCCCTGCCGGATAACGTCCGCAGTCAGGTTCTGTTGTGCGAACATGGGATGTTGATCACTGCAAAATAACCATTGTTGTTCTTGATGCAGAGGCTGGTACATGACCCCATTCATTTTCATAAAGAATGAACCAATCGCAACATCAAAACGGTTTTCCAGAATCCCCATTTGCAATTCATACGGCGACTGCACCTGGATTTTGATATAGATCTGCGGATATTGTTTTGAAAATTGGCTAATCATCTGATCCAGAGGAATATTCTGATCGGTTACCATACAATCCAACATGCCGATTCGCAGCGTCCCGGTTAACTCTCCCTTAATCTGGGCCGTGTGTCTGGAAAAGTTCTCCAGTTCATGCAGGATACGCTTAGCCTCCTGTAAAAACATCTCTCCTTTTTCTGTTAACGAAAAGCCGCCTCGTCCCCGTTCACATAACTTAAAACCCACGACTTGTTCAAGTTGAGTCATATAGGTACTAATCGCAGAGGTGGAAAGATTTAAATCCTGCTGGGCATTGGCAAAGCCTTTATTCCTTACCACACTGACAAAAATCCGAATTAATTTAATATCAGAATAGGCCACGTCTTCCATCATATTTTTCCTTATTTCCTCGCCTTATTTTAAAACATCCATGATCAGATTAGTTTAGAAAAATCTGAACTAAGTTTTTTAAAAATAGGATTTAACCCGGTTTGCGGGTGGTGAATAAATAAGAAAAAGGAGAAATACATGAACAAGATGTTAAACCAGCCTCTCGGTGGAAATGAAATGCCTCGTTTCGGGGGGATTGCCTCCATGCTCCGTCTGCCCGTGGTAGACAATGATGCAGGACTTGCAGACCTTGATGCCGCTTTTATCGGAATCCCTTTAGATATTGGTACCTCATTACGGTCCGGTACCCGTTTTGGCCCTCGTCAAATCCGTGCTGAGTCCGTGATGATTCGTCCTTATAACATGGCAACCGGCGCTGCGCCTTTCGAGTCGTTGAATGTCGCCGATCTTGGGGATGTTCCGATTAATACCTTTAATCTGGCTGAAGCCGTACGCATTATTGAAGCACATTATGATCGTATTCTGGCACATCCGATTATTCCCCTGACACTTGGCGGCGATCATACCCTGACCTTACCGATTCTCAGATCTATCTATAAAAAGCATGGCCCTGTTGGCCTCGTTCATATTGATGCGCATGCCGATGTCAATGATGAAATGTTTGGCGAAAAAATTGCGCATGGCACCACCTTCCGCCGTGCAGCCGAAGAAGGCTTACTCGATTGCCAGCGCGTTGTCCAGATTGGCTTACGGGCTCAAGGCTATAGTGCAGATGATTTTAACTGGAGCCGACGACAAGGTTTCCGCGTGGTACAAGCCGAAGAATGCTGGCACAAATCACTTGCACCATTGATGGAAGAAGTCAGACAGCAAGTCGATGGCGGGCCGGTCTATCTCTCCTTTGATATTGATGGGATTGATCCTGCATGGGCACCTGGTACAGGCACACCAGAAATTGGCGGCTTGACCACCATCCAGGCCATGGAAATTGTCCGCGGTTGCCAAGGTTTAAATCTGGTGGGATGTGATCTAGTTGAAGTCTCTCCACCTTATGACACGACGGGCAATACCTCTCTGTTAGGTGCCAATCTCCTGTATGAAATGTTATGTGTTCTACCCGGAGTCACCATACATAAGTAATTGTATTCACAAAAGATAGGAATCAAATAAAGACAGACTCAAGGATTTCAGAGGATGAAAATAGATCAATCAAAACGGGCTGCTGCTGCAGCTTTCGTGGGTACAACCATCGAATTTTATGACTTTTATGTTTATGCCACTGCCGCCGCACTGGTTCTGGGTCTGGTGTTTTTTCCTGAAACCGACCCGGTAACCAGTACGCTGGCTGCATTTGCCACTTTTGCGGTTGGGTTTATTGCCCGACCTGTGGCCGCGGTCATTTTCGGACATTTGGGCGACAAAGTGGGCCGTAAAAAGATGCTGCTATTTACCATGCTGTTAATGGGTTTGGCCACTACAGGAATCGGCTTGATTCCGAGTTATCACCATATTGGAATATGGGCACCGGTACTGTTAATTGTACTGCGCTTTTTACAAGGACTTTCCGTAGGTGGTGAATGGGGCGGCGCAGTGTTAATGGCCAGTGAGCATGCACCTGCACACAAGAAAACCTTTTTTGCTTCTTTTGCTCAAATGGGTAGTCCAGCGGGCCTGATCCTTTGCCTGCTAGTCTTTCGGGCCATTACTTCATTAGATGAACAGGACTTATTCACTTGGGGTTGGCGTATTCCCTTCCTGCTCAGTTTCGTTTTTATGTTGATCGGCCTTGCAATACGTTTAGGTGTCGAAGAGTCGCCAGAATTTAAACAAATGCAGGAAAAACAGGAAATTGTAAAATTTCCCATCAAGGAGTTACTCAAGCATTACTGGCCTCAGGTACTTTTTGCAGGGCTCTCAATCACGATCGGCACCGCGGGTTTCTTTTTTACCAATACCTTTATGATTACCTATGTCACCCAATATGTAGGGATCAGTCGCCCAACCATTCTGGATGCCTTATTTTGGGTAACTGTATTTGAATTTATTGCTATGCCAGTGGCTGCATGGTATGCCAGCAAAATTGGTTCGCATCGTTTTTTATTCTGGGCGGCTATTTTATGTATCGCAGTTCCTTATCCCATGTTCATGCTGGTCAGTACTAAAAATATTTATTTGATCGTTTTAGGCATTACCTTGGCTGTGATTGCGCTGTCTTCATTATATTCCGTTGTGGCTGGTTTTATGGCTGAAGCTTTTCCTGCACAAGTACGCTATTCCGGTATTTCCATTTCCTATCAAATGATTGCAGCGATCACAAGTGGCACTACGCCCTTAATTGGGACTTTGCTTGCACAACGCTATGCTGGTGAATGGTTACCTTTGGCGCTTTTGTTTAGTTTTTTATCCTTGCTTTCTCTGATTGGTATTTGTGGCATTACATATCTCAGGAAGAAGCAATTGCGTAGCTCTTTATCGACTCAAGAACAGCAGGTTTCAAGAGATGCCGCCTAAATTATAAATTTTAGGACCAGGGAAGTTCCTTAGATAAAGCAGGAAAAACAATATGAACAAACAGAATTCTAAATCAATCACACACATTGAAAGTTTTGGTATCGAAGAAATACCCGCATATGCCCGTACGGCGACACCATTCGATCTGTTCCGCCTGAGTTTTGGCGGTGCCAATACCTTCTCGACCTGTGTACTAGGAAGTTTTCCGATTATGCTGGGTCTTTCATTTCAGGCAGGTTTATTAGCAATTTTATGTGGCGTTGTATTTGGCGCATGTATTTTAGCACCCATGGGAATTTTTGGTGCGCGTACGGGAACCAATAATGCCGTAGCCTCAGCTGCCCATTTTGGTGTTCACGGCAGAATTGTCGGTTCGTTCCTGTCCTTACTTACCGCCATTGCATTTTTTTCACTATCGGTCTGGAGCTCCGGTGACGCGCTGATTGGGGCCACGCAACGCTTATTCGATCATTCTTCTCAAAGCAACTGGCTTTACGCGCTGGTATATAGTGGCTTTGCCTTACTGGTACTGGTGATTTGTATCTATGGTTTCCGTTTTATGCTACTGGTAAACCGAATTGCGGTGATTGCCTCAAGCCTATTGTTCTTTTTAGGTATTTTTGCTTTTTCTCAACAATTCGATTCAGCCTATGCAGGAAAAATCCAATTAGGACAAGCTGGTTTTTGGGCTGCCTTTATTGGTGCGTCATTGATTGCATTTAGCAATCCCATTTCCTTTGGAACTTTTTTGGGTGGCTGGTCACGTTATATCCCTAAAGAGACTCCGTCACACAAAATCATGGTCGCAGTTTTTGCTTCTCAGCTTGCAACCCTTATTCCCTTTTTATTTGGTCTTATGACAGCCACCATTGTCGCAACTCATGCACCGATGTTTATGCAGCAGAATAATTACATTGGCGGGCTGATTCAGATTGCACCGGCCTGGTATTTTATCCCCTTATGTCTGATTGCGCTGATTGGCGGTTTATCTACAGGCACCACGGCGCTCTATGGTACAGGTTTGGATATGTCGAGTATTTTTCCAAAAACCCTCAGCCGTGTTAAAGCGACCATCTGTGTTGGCTTGCTCTCGATCCTGTTTATTTTTATAGGCCGTTTTGCAGCGAATCTGACTCAAAGCGTCATGACTTTTGCCACCCTGATTGTGGTATGTACCAGTCCATGGATCATCATTATGATTATCGGATTTATATCGCGTCGAGGGTATTATAAAAATGATGATTTACATGTATTTGCAACTGCTATAAAAGGCGGTGCCTATTGGTTTCATCATGGCTGGAACTGGCGTGGCATCATTGCATGGATTCCAAGTGCCCTGATTGGCTTATGCTTTGTGCATTTACCGGATCAGTTTATTGGGATCTGGGGGAATTTTTTCAACGGTCTGGATCTCAGTCTACCCATTAGTATTGTACTTGCAGCACTCCTTTATACTTTACTGCTCAAACTGTTTCCTGAACCAAGCTCGGTATATGGCCCCACATTCGCGACTGACAGTTCAAAGCAGCAATGTCATTCATCATTTATTTCAAACTAAGCCATTTTCAGTGGATATAGAAGCTGAATTCATAAACTTTTCGCCAGAAAAAAGCCTGCTTAGATCAAGCAGGCTTTTTTTTTGAAGGAAAAATTATTTCTTTAAAAAACCACTCACCAGATTCAGCACTTGCTGAATATCCTGATTGGCTTCTTGAGGATTGGTATTGCTGCCCTGAGGCGTCAATGAATCAATCACTTGTGGTAGAACCGAAGCGATCGCACCGTAAATCGCCTGTTTAGGCGCTTGGGTTTGCTGAGCAACCTGCTCGACATCCTGATCATCAAATAAGCTTTGAATATTCTGCGCAGGAACATCTTCGGCATTTTGCTGTTGTGGATCGACCCAGCTTTGTACCTGATTGCTTAGACCGGCATTTTTCAGTTTATCCAAGGCACCTTGTAAACCACCTTGTTTTTGAATCCAGGCTAAAACCAGAGGTAACACGGCAATCAATAAAGTTTGTGCGGTACTACCGCCACCGGTTGCATTGCTTTGGGTTGAACCTGACGCACCGCCCAATTGACCCAGCACCGAACCTAAGATACCGCCTAAGCCACCTTGCTGATTTTGCGTATTCTGCTGTTGTCCACCCAGTTGACCCAGTACCGAACCTAAAATCCCACCTAAACCACCAGCCTGACCTGACTGTTGCTGACCACCGCCTAAAGCTTGCTTCGCTAAAATTTCAACAATATTGGTTAAATCTGTCATAACCTAAACGTTCCTTTTGGAATTATTTATTCCAAAAGCATACGCTGCTTTGAAAATACAGCACAAAGATAAATTGTTAAATTTTGCAAGGCTTTGCCGCTGATCTTTGCTCTGAAATATCAATCGGATTGAAAGTTCGGCTTTGGTCATTTACCAGCGGAATTTATCCCAGTTTTCCGGATTGGCCCAGAATTTGGAATTGAACCAGTCCGGCACATGCTTATAAGTCAGGATATTAAATTGCCACAGTGCAAAGTCATTGTCATGCGTCGTCTTATCAATCAGTTGGGTAAACCCGAGCGAACGTAACAGCTTTTCATCTTCACGCTTGCTCACCACCACGATTCGCTTTGCCATCAGGTCACGTAACTTCACCAACAGCTGTGCTTTTTGCGTTTCGGTCAGATTTTGCATTTCTTCTGTATCAAATAATACAAAACCTAAATCATAACGTTGCGTAAATGGCAGACTTAAAAAGTCAGTTACGTTAAAATAATGCCATTGAATTGAAGCATTTTGGTCAATCTGCTGACCGATACAAAGTGCAGTATGAATGGGCTGTTCTTGAGATAAATCGTCTAGCATAGAAGTGATGACATTTTGTTCAGCCATAACTGCAACCCTTGATTGAGAAAGATGAGAGTTTATTCATGGAACTACAAGGCATTTGTCATAAAATGCATGCAGCGCTCAAAACGCATAGTGTAACTGATCAATCAACAAGCAAGGCAAATGTTGAATATAAATTTATATTAGATCGTACAGAAACTGACCTACCATTTGTGTTAGGACAGGAAATCGAGATCGAATGGACCGGTAATATCTTTTGTACCTCGTGCGGCTCAAAAACACCGAAGTCTTATTCACAAGGACATTGTTTTAAATGTTTTAAAACCAAGGCCGAATGCGACTTGTGCATTATGAAGCCAGAAACCTGCCATTATCACTTGGGCACCTGCCGTGAAGATGAGTTTGCCCATAGCGTTTGCTTCCAGCCGCATATCGTGTATTTAGCCAACTCCAGCGCCTTGAAAATCGGCATCACCCGTATCGTCAACATGCCGACCCGCTGGCTGGATCAGGGTGCAACTCAGGCGCTACCGATTTTAAAAGTCGGATCGCGCCGCCTGTCTGGTCATCTGGAAACCTTGTTTGGTACCCAGATTGCAGATAAAACCGACTGGCGTAAACTCCTTAAAGGGGAAGCTGAACCCTTAAACCTGATTGAAAAACGTGACCAGATTCTGGAAGAATTTGCACCAAAGATTCAAAGTATTCGTGAGGAGTTTAACCAGAATCTTGAGTTCAATGAAAATCTGGAGTTTTTGGAGAACGAAAAACAGCAGGAATTCATTTATCCAGTCGAAGCTTATCCTGAAAAGATTAAATCGCTGAATCTGGATAAAACGCCTAAAATTCGTGGTGTATTGCAAGGCATCAAAGGCCAGTATTTATTAATGGATATTGGGGTGATCAATATCCGTAAGTACACAGGCTATGAGCTCATTCTTCGCGCATAATCCGCACTATAAAAAAGGTGGCTTGATTGCCACCTTTTTTGTTTATCCAGTTTTTAAACAGTTCAAAATTGCCTGTACCGGATCCTCGGTATTCCCCGAGATCAACTGCTTATGCATGCTTAAATGTTGCATCATCTGAATATGCGCCGTTTCATGATCCATAAGACGTTCAATTTCAGTGGCTAAATGCTGAGGTGTTGCGTCAGCCTGAATCAGCTCCTCAATCACTTTTTTGCCGGCAATAATGTTGGGCAAAGAATAATAGGGAATTTTGACCAGCAATTTGGCAATGATATAGGTCAACCAGTTCAACTTATAAAAAGTCACCATTGGACGGTGCAATAGCATTGCTTCAAGTGTTGCCGTACCAGAAGCCAATGCCACGATATCACTGGCATTCATGACCATACGGCCAATCTTGGATTCTGCGTCGCTATTTTCCAGCACATGAATTTTAGCTTTCAGGCTCGCATCTAGATTTTGAATGCCCTGTTCAATCTGATGCTTGCGCGCATCATTAATTGCAGGAATTAAAAACTCGAGCTCAGGATGCTTGCGATGCAGGATTTCTGCAGCACCCGTCAATAGCGGCAGTAATCGTTCAATCTCACCACGGCGGCTACCCGGTAATAACGCAATGTGGGTGCTATGTGCCGATAATCCCAGTTGATGTTTGGCTTCTGCAATTGGATTTTTTAACGGTAATTGTTTCGCCAAAGGATGCCCGACGAATGCAGCGGCAACCTCATAATTTTCATAAAAGGTTTTCTCAAATGGAAATAAACAAAGAACCAGATCAATACTGCGTTTAATCCCATGTACACGGCCTTGACGCCATGCCCACACCGATGGACTGACGTATTGCACGGTTTTTATCGGTAAATTCTTTTCTTTAATGGTTTTGGACAAACGTAAATTAAAATCTGGCGCATCAATACCAATAAATATATCAACCGGATGCTCGCTCCAGCGTTCGACCAGACCATCACGCACAGCAAATAATTTTTTCAGGTCTTTGAGAACTTCCACAATTCCCATGACCGACAGGATTTCCATGGGATAATAACTATGGAAACCTTCCGCAATCATTTGTGGGCCGCCAATCCCTTCAAATTCGACATCGATGCCTTGTTCGCGAAAACTGCGCATGAGTTTCACGCCTAGAGTATCTCCAGAAACTTCCCCCACCACGATACCAATTTTTAGTTTTTGCTTTAACAAGACCCACGCCCCACAGAAATGTTTAAAAGATTCTAACAGAATGATTTTACATCGAATCACCCCAAACCATGCAAATTGTTCATGATTGGTGAAAATCAATTCTGATCTAAGATGACATTTATTATTAAAAACACAATCTAGATTTACGATGAATGAAGAATTGATTGAGATGGAACGAAGACTTAATATAAACAAGAATCATTTCCATATGTGATTTATTTCTCTCTCCTTTTGCTTCAAGACCTGTTATGGCTAAATCTGCATCTGTTTCGCTTGTCTACCGACTGAGCATTTTTTATCGCTTTGTACTGAGCTTTGTGGTGGGTTATCTGTGCATGATGTATTTAAGCCTCGGACTCGGCGCATTATTTAGCCACATATTAGACAAGGCAGAAGCAATCTATCTAGCCGCATTTATTTCGATTCTGTTTTATCTGGGCTTTATCATTCTGAGTTTTTGCGCACATTCGCTGTGGAAACTCAGCTTGACCAGTCTGGTGTTGACCGGCGCTATGTTTGGCTTATCTGTGGGTTTAAATTAAAAATGCAAAATAAAGGTGTTCGCCAATCAATGGCATGGTTACATGCGTGGACGGGTCTGATTTTTGGCTGGCTTTTGTTTGCTATTTTTTTAATGGGAACAAGTTCATACTATCGTCACCAGATTAATTTGTGGATGCAACCGCAACTGGCGCAGGTTCAAGTCAATCAGGATACCGCCATCACTACAGCGGCCAATTATCTGCAAACGCATGCGGGAGATGCCAAATCATGGTATCTCAAGGTGGCCAATCACGAAGAACCGGTCAATAAAATGTACTGGCAACAAGTCAGTGGGGCTTATGAAAGCCGTAGTCTGGATGCCAATACCGGGCAAGAGTTAAAATTGTCGGCAACCCAAGGCGGGGATTTCTTCTATAACTTCCATTTTCAACTGTATGGTGTTCCTATTATGGCTGGACGGCTGATTGCCTGTCTTGCTGCCTTTATTATGCTGATCGCTTTGGTCTCTGGCATCATTACCCATAAAAAGATCTTTACCGATTTCTTTACCCTCAGAACCTTTAAATCGCAGCGTTCCTGGCTGGACTTTCATAATGTGTGTTCGGTACTGGCACTACCCTTTTTCCTGACCATTACCTTTACCGGATTGGCGATTTTCTTTTATCTGTATTTGCCGTGGGGCATGCAGAAACTTTATCCAGACAATCCTTTTCAATACTTTACCGAGATTCGAACCACGGAAAAAAGCACGCCTCATCAAGCTGAACCGCAAAAGGCGGAGATGTTGCCGATTGGCACTGTATTAGAACAAGTTAAACAACAATGGGGAGATCAAGCCTTAGCATCCATTGAGGTCAAAAATCCTAATACAGACCAGGCCATCATTACCTTTAAACAATTGGAAGATCGTTCGATTACCTTGAATCAGGCACAAATTACCTTTGATGGACAGGGTAAGATATTGGCCAATACCCGAAATGAAAGTACGGTTGCAACCTTAAATGCGGGTGTTTATGGGCTGCATATGGCGACGTTTGCACAACCGTTATTACGCTTTGCTTTCTTCTGTTCAGGCATTTTAGGTTGTTTGATGATTGCGTCTGGCCTATTGTTATGGAGCTTAAAACGTCAGATTCAAAATAAATCGGATCAATTCCATTTGGGCTACTATCTGGTGGATCGCTTAAATATTGCAGCTTTTGTCGGTCTTCCAACCGCAATGCTGGGCTATCTATTTGCCAATCGCTTTGTACAGGTGAGCAACACCTCACCCAATTATGAAATTTATACGTTTTTTAGCGTATGGGGATTAAGCTTTATCATCGCCTTATTCACCCAAAAGCAATATTTATGGAAATCACAGATTTTCATGTTTGGATTAGTGGCCTTGCTTCTACCGATCTATAACCTGATTTATCTAATCAATCACCAGCTCATTACGGATTGGCCAAGTTACTGGCTATTTCTACGGATTGATTTATTCCTACTGGTCTGTGCCCTATTTGCCATGTTTATTTTTAGAAATATTCAGCCGATTCAAGCCAAATCTGCCCAGAAAATCAAAACCAAGTTAGCGAAACAACAAGAGGTCAACGCATGATTCTGTTGAGCCTTGTATTGACCCTGATCGGGATGTTATTGCTGTATAAATGTAGCGCTAAGCAAATCACTAAAGCCAAACAACAGGTTTTCATTCGCTATAAAACCCAGTTGAGAGTCTTAGCTTATGCCTGCTTCTTGACTGCAGGTAGTTTGCTCTGCTTTACCTATGGCAGTTCCATTGGCTTTATCAGTTGGTGGATCTTCGCGACCCCCGTCACTTTTTTATTGGTGTTGTGGGTTAATGAGCTTAAACCGGCTAAAAAATTTAAATAATCTTGATACAACAGCTATCCTTAACTTTTGCCAAGGATAGCGTTAGGGCTAAAAATTAATGCCCGTGATGGCTATGCTCTTGCTGAGCAGCCGTTTTATCTTTGTCATCACAACATTTCATCTTTTCACAGCAATCTTTTTTTGTGGTGGCCTGTTTTTCTTTACAGCAATCACTTGCAGCAAAAGCAGGTACAGTCGTGGCCAATAATAGTGTTGAAAGCAATACGGTTTTAATATTAAACATGGTCATGTCCTTGAAATAAAAATAAGAAATTTGAATTTATAAAAACAGGACATGATTTGGAGGGCGATAAGGTAACTGATAAATGCCTAAAGTCAATTGATCTACATAGGCTGAATTTGCTGTTTTAATGGATTGTATGCTTCGTTCAATGGAATGATGGCTGTATTCAAATGTTGCAGCAACACAGCACAGACTCTTTTGACAGTGTGATGTATCCATTTTGCCACTGTCCATCCGGTCATGCTCCGTCATCCTAGACATTCCACAATCTGACATTGCATCGTGATTTGCAATGACGTGCTCTACGACAGGTTGATTCACCTCATTCATAGACACAGCCATCGCATAGCTATTGGTGATTAAACCCATAGCAATCAGCAATGAAATAAGACTTCGAATGAAAATAGACATAAGCGAAATGATCAAACATACAATCCGTGTATAAATCTCAAAATAAACCACTCGCAGTTCAGAACGCAAGCTGATCAGCATAAAGATGGCCTAAAAACTAGAAAATTAGCTTTCTTTAGCTTTTTTTTGCATAAGCAAATCATTATTCATCACAACGAGTTATCTCAAAAAAGCATAAGATATGCTGATTTTTGCATATTTAGGCATATTGTCGATGTTTGGTCCTATAGAATTTATTATGGCTGGGGTATTGGTTGGCTTCTGTGTCGGTATCACAGGTGTCGGCGGTGGTTCACTCATGACCCCTATCCTGATCAGTCTGTTTAAGATCGAACCTCATATTGCCATTGGTACCGATCTACTTTATGCCTCAATCTCTAAATTCTGCGGTTCAGTTGTTCATGCCAAAAAACTGAATATTGTCTGGCCTATTGTCCTCTGGCTTGCCTTAGGCAGTATTCCTGCATCATTTGCGACGTCTTGGGTACTCGAACATTACTTAAGCCAATCAACGCATTATAAAGCTGTGCTGACCATGGTCTTGGGCTTTATGTTGACGTTGACGGGTATTTCAATTGTTTTCCGTGCAAAAATTGAAAAGCTGTTTGACCGTTTCCGTAACCGTGAGCAAGCGAATATGGAAAGCGAGCAACATGCTTTGCAACACAAACGTCATTACATTGTCATTATGGGAATCGTATTAGGTATCTTTGTTACCCTGTCATCCGTGGGTGCCGGTGCCTTTGGTATCATGGCATTGGTCCTGATGTTCCCGAATTTACCCATGATCCGTATCATTGGTTCTGACGTGGTTCATGCGGTATTACTGACAGCAGTTGCAGGCCTTAGCCACATGTCTTCAGGTAATGTCGACTTTAGCCTGTTGACGTGGTTATTGGTCGGTTCGATCCCGGCCATTATTGTCGGGACTTTAATCAGCTCACGGATGCCAGAAAGACTGATTCGTAAAATTTTAGGGATTACCTTATTTGCTTTGGGCGTGAACTTTATTGTGAACCCGGTAAAAACCAAACCGAAGCCAGTTGAGACGCATCAGGCTGTCGTTGTACAGCAGACAAGTCATTCAACAACAATTGTTTAAGCGAACAAATGCCGCTGCTTTCTGCATAAATTATCGTTATTGCTAGTTAACCGGTCGGCATTTCATGCTATATTCGCAGACAAAATAACCTCTTTTTTCGATTGAATTTGTGACAGCAATGAATACTCTACAGTCAAATCCAGTTTCTCAGCCCGATATCGATGATGTAAACATTAAAAGCATTCAAACGCTGATTACACCAGCAGAATTGAAAGCTGATCTTCCATTATCTGAGGCTGCGTCTCAAACTGTGTTACAAGGACGTGCAACTGTACGCAACATTTTAGATGGCAATGACAAACGTTTGTTTGTCGTGATTGGCCCATGCTCAATCCACGATCCTAAAGCTGCACATGAATATGCTGATCGCCTGAAAGTCCTGAGCGAAAAAGTAAAAGATACCTTATATCTGGTGATGCGTGTTTATTTTGAAAAACCGCGTACCACAGTAGGTTGGAAAGGTTTAATCAATGACCCTGACATGAACGACTCTTTCAATATTGAAAAAGGCTTGCATATTGGTCGCGGCTTATTGATTGATTTGAATGAAAAAGGATTACCTTGCGCGACGGAAGCACTTGATCCGAACTCACCACAATATTATCAAGACTTGATTTCATGGTCTGCGATTGGCGCACGTACCACTGAAAGCCAGACTCACCGTGAAATGTCTTCTGGCCTTTCCTCTCCTGTCGGCTTCAAAAATGGTACTGATGGCGGCTTAACCGTTGCAACCAATGCGATGCAGTCAGTTAAACATGGTCACAGCTTCTTGGGCCTGAATGAAAATGGTCAGGTTGCGATTATCAATACCAAAGGCAACCCTTATGCACACGTGGTATTACGTGGTGGTAATGGCAAGCCGAACTATGATGCAACATCTGTTGCAGAAGCTGAAGCAGCTTTGGCAAAAGCCAAAGTCAGCAACAAGATCATGATTGATACCAGTCATGCCAACTCAAACAAAGACCCTTACTTACAGCCTTTGGTGTTGAAAAACATTACAGAGCAAATTCTGGATGGTAACAAATCCATTGTTGGTATTATGGTTGAAAGTCACTTAAAAGGTGGTCGTCAGGATATTCCTGAAAACCTATCTGACCTTGAATACGGTAAATCAGTGACTGATGGCTGTATTGACTGGGAAACTACAGAAAAAGCCCTACTCGAAATGCATGAAGCATTAAAAGATGTTTTACCTAATCGTTAATCTTTAAATAGATGTAAAACAGGCTCTTATGAGCCTGTTTTTTGTTTTGAACTACACGGATATGTTTTGAACTAAGCTCTTATTTTCATTATACTGCAGCCACATTTCTCCTACGACGTATCGCTGATATGAAGTCCAGTTTTCGTCAACATTTGCTTAAGTGGCGTGCCTATTTTGGCGCGGTGACTTTGCTATGTTTACTCTGGCATATCTTCTTACCAACGATGGTCCATACAGGCATCGTACCTGCACTTTATGCAATGCCAAGCCATTGCCAGGTCACAGAAATACAAAATGTCTCGTTGATGTCTCAAACCCATTCCGGTCATCATCAACACAGCATGCACGACATGCATCACGGACCGCAGCTCCAGCATGCAAAACATGCCCAACTGAGTGAATATGCACAGCAAGTTTTTGCGCTTGCAAGCCAGATCATGAAGCATTGTCCTTTATGTTCCCATGGCCTCGATGCTGCTGCGATCGTCCCGCTGATTGCATTCATTATTATATTTCTACTGGCTTGGTTCAGTCGCGTTCGCAGCCTGTGCCATTCGTGGACAGAAGATCTGCACATCGCCCGCATCCTCTATATTTTTCCAATCAAACAAGCCCCGCCACTCGCTTTATAAATCGCAAATTTTACTTCGTGCCCCGTAAATAACGTTGGTACGTCCTTAGTTCTTGCTTTTTTTATAGAGTTCAACATGAATACTCAATTCCGTTTGTCTGTATTAACGGCTGCATGCCTGTCTGTTGGCTATAGTTCCGCTGCTTTTGCTGAAACTTCGCCTTCTGAGACCACCAAAACCTTAGCCACCATTGTGGTCACCGCAAGTCGTGAAGGTGAATCGATTAATAATACCCCTGCTGCGATTAGTAAAATTAACAGCAAGGACATCGAAGATAAACATGCAACCTTTATTGGACAGGTGCTGAATCAAACTCCAGGTGTGTTAATGAACGACTTGGGCAATGAACAGCATATGATGTCCATTCGCCAACCGATGACCACAGCAGCCGTTTATCAATATCTAGAAGATGGTGTCTCGATTCGCCCTGTGGGTGTGTTTAACCACAATGCCTTATATGAAGTAAATCTGGCGGGCATTGATAGCATCGAAATTTTACGCGGCCCGGCCAGTAGCTTATATGGCAGCAATGCGATTGGCGGAACCCTTAATTTTCTCACCAAAGCACCAAGTGCTACGCCCACGGCCGATCTTGGCATCAGTGCCAGTTCTGAAGGATATCGCCGTGTCGATATCGGTGCATCCAATAGCTTTGATAGCGACTGGGGCGAGCATGGGTTAAGAGTTTCAGCCTATGCCAGTGATCGTGGTGATAGCTGGCAAGATCATGCTGAAAGCAATAAACAGAGTGTGACGCTCAGACATGACTGGCGCATCTCTGATACCACCCAAATCAAAAATATCTTCAGCTATAATCATTTAAAAGCGGATATGACCGGTAGCTTAAATCTGGATGATTACCGCAAACGTCCAGGATACAGCTATCAAACCTTTACCTATCGTGAAGTGGATGCTACGCGGCTTTCTTCTCAAATTAACCATCAATAGAATGATCAGCAACAAAGCCAAGTCACCTTGTATTATCGAGACAACACTACCGAGCAAAACCCAAGTTATAACATCCGTACCGATGTTAAAAATGGCAAACCGACTGGCACCTATAGCGGACAAACCACCTATAACGCCTTTCAGTCCTATGGTTTAAATGCCCAGCATTCGGCAACATTGGATCAGGTCAAACTGATTGTTGGGGCGATGGCTGAGCATTCTCCCAACCAAGCTAGAACCAATGATATCCAAGTATTTCGTGACCCGAATAGCTTGGTGTATACCGGATATCAACAACGCCAGCGCTTACGTGACTTTAATGTAGACGTCAATAATCAGGCGGTTTATGCACAAGCCAATTGGCAAGTTTTACCGACTTTAAATCTCGTCGGTGGTGCACGCTATGACTGGATCAGTTATGACTATGAAAACAAATTAACTCCGTCAAAAACCACAGGCGCACCGAATGAGAAACGCGATTTTCATAAAGCCAGTCCTCAACTCGGTTTTGTCTGGAACCTGACGCCTGCGATTGACCTTTATAGCAATTGGTCACAAGGTTTTGTACCACCCGAAGTCAGCAGTTTATATGGGGCGAATCTGGTCACACCGGACTTGAAAGAAGCCACATTTAATAATATCGATGCAGGTCTGCGCTTTAAATTACTGGATGATCGCTTAGATGGTGAAATCACCATATATCGCTTAGAAGGCGAAGATGAAGTGATGAGCTATACCAAGCCAGATAACACACGCGAACCACGCAACACAGGTAAAACCTTACATCAAGGAATTGAAATTGGAGGAACCTGGAAGCTCAGTGATTTATATGATCAGCGCTTAAAGCTCTCAGGCAGTGTGGCCAAACATGAGTATCAGCAGTTTCAACCGTCGAGTGTTTTAGATTATAGCGGCAACACCATGCCAAGTGCGCCGAAAACATTTGGTACGCTTGAATATCAGATCAAGCCAATACCTGAGCTATTGCTTTCTGCGGAAGCAGTTTATGTCGGCGCTTACTGGATCAATGATGCCAACACGGAAAAGTACGATGGTCATACTTTGCTCAATCTACGTGCCAATTACCGTAAAAATGCTTATGAAATCTATGGGCAAATTCTCAATGCCACAGATCAGCATTATGCGGAAAGTACGTCGTTTAGTAATAACCAGGTCAGTTATACCCCGGCTGCACCACGCACCTATTTATTAGGTTTAAGTTACCATTTTGGGAAATAAGCAATGAATGCCAAACAACTGAAAAAACTACTGTCATTGCACCGTAGTTTTGGGATGGTGTTGGGCGTTCTCGTTTTACTCTGGTCTTTAACAGGTGTGTTGCATCCAATCATGAGTGCAACACAACCCCAGCCTGTAAAACGAATGCCGCCACCTCAACAACTGGATTTAACACACGCCCTAGCAGCAACTGATGTTCTGAAGCAACATCACATATCGCAATTTTCGGCCTTACAGGTGATTGAATTAGAAGCTCAGCAGATTGCCTATCGCATATTACAGCCCAATCAAAAGATGGCGGAATACTATGATAGTCAGACCGGCCAATTGCTGAGTGATGCGGAAAAACAAGATGCCGAGCGTTTGGCACGCTGGTATACAGGTCTATCTCAACAGGAAATTGTATCCAGCCAAATCATCACCGCATTCAGTGATGATTATCCGAACGTCAATCGTTTACTGCCTGTTTGGCGTGTTGATTTTCAGAACGGTTTACGTGCCTATGTCGATCCTGCACAAGCACGACTGGCCACGCTGTCTAATGATCAAAAGATGTGGATGGCAAAAATCTTCCGCTTAGGTCATACCTGGACCTGGGGTGATCAGGCCTGGACTGGCCAAGCTTTCCTCATGCAGATCGCCTTGATTGGCATACTGTGCATGCTTGTTATGGGCATTGGCCTATTCTTTAAGATTCATAATCGGCGCAATCACCGTCTAGGGCAAAAACCGGTCCGCTTTCTACATCGTTATTTAGGCATCAGTTTAAGCGTATTTATTCTGCTTTGGGTGCTCAGTGGTTTCTATCATATCTGGCAAAAAAAGCCTGATATAAAAAATCTTCAACCGGTGTTCCATACTGCCGATTTAAGTACTGAGGCTTGGCAGCAGGTCTCTCAGCAGCCCATTCAGCGTCTGGATCTGGTTCCAACCACCTTTAACCAGACACATATTCATGCTGCATGGATGATTCAAGCCATCGGACAAAGCCCTTTACAAGGTAGCATGACGGCGGCAAGCAAAGTACATGATCATCACGCATCTCATACAGCAGCTCCCGCGATTCAGTTTGTCGATGCTGCTCATGGGAAAAGGCTTGATATCCTTGAACAAAGCAAACAATTAGCCGCAAGCTATTTAGCTTTACAACCCGAACAGGTTCAACAGGCCTCATGGGTGACAAGTTTTGCTGGAGAATATGGGTTTATCAACAAACGGCTACCAGTGATTAAGGTTGAAACTCGGTTAGAGAATCAACTCAGACTGTATATTGAACCGAGCAGCGGTGTGATTGCAGCTCAGGTCACGCAACAGGATGCTTTGGAAGGCTTTAGTTTTGCTTATTTGCATAAATGGACATGGCTACCGATAGATAAAACGCTTCGAGATATCATTCTGGCTACGATCGCGGCACTGGTTGCCTTACTCGCTGTACTTGGTTTCCGAGTTCAATTGCGTAAACGCTAATATTACTCAAGTGATCCTTCTTTTTTAGGCAGGATCACGCCATTTCAGGCAAGTAATTTTTTAAATGATATAGAACGAGGCTATCACAGTACTGAGGAGCACACCCGTTTCAGCCAGCTCAATTGCAGCACCTACAGTATCTCCAGTAATCCCGCCAATTCGCTTAATAAACAATGATCGCAAGTAGAAAAGTATCAATAAAAAAAACAGCAAGGCAATTAAGCCAAGCCATTTAAACATACAAAGCAATGCAATTGTAATGACAAAAACCATCCAAAGTCGCTTTTTTAGCATAAAATCGGTGATAGATCGCCCTAAGCCTTGAGCACGGATATAAGGTGTGGTGAGGAATAAAAACAGCGGCACACTGCGCCCAAGCATGGGCAAGACAATTAAAAAAGCAGCCATGTGCTGTTCAAGCAAAACGTATAAGGCCACAAATTTTAGCAAGCAGACCACAACTAAACTCAGCACCCCGATTGGGCCACATGCAGGGTCTTTCATGATATTCAAGGTTCGTTCAGGATCACCAAACCCACCGACCCATGCATCTGCCGTATCCGCTAAACCATCCAGATGTAAGCCACCGGTCAGCCAAATCCAGAGTACGAGAATCAGTGCTGCACTCAAGATGATCGGAAGTTTTGCCAATAACATGGCAGATGCAAACAAAATGAGTCCAAGTAATACACCCACCAAAGGATAAAACAGCATGGCCTGACCATTCTGCTTTGCGCTTGGCATCGTTTTGAGTTCAATGGGTAAAACAGTCAAAAACTGCAAGGCAATCCAAAAAGGCGTCATGCAACCTCTCAATGACAACGGGTTTTCATGCCTGAATTATGAAGAAATAAAATTGGGAATAGCAAGCGATTCCCAAATGAAAAGGTTGAATATTTTAAATTATTGAATTTGATAACATTGTTTAAGCTTCAAATAATCATAATAAAAACTGTTGTTGCTATAACGTGCGTAGTTACAACTCGACTTAAATAAGGTTTCTTTCTCGTTATAGAACATTTTCACCAAGGTTGTACCTTGCTTGTTTTGATAAATATCCCACTGTAGATTCGCTGCCATGGGTGACACCACCTCACCTCGCCAAGTACTGCTGTTGTAGCTATAGGTTTGACGTAAAGGCAAAGGTTGCATCATATTGTGCAACTCTAAACTGGTCGCCAATGGAATGATGATTTCGGCATGCGCAAAACGTAATACTGCACGATGTGCTTGCTGCTGATCTACAATCGCATCGACTTGTTTAAATAAGTCCTGCTTTAGACCCCGCGCAATTGCACTGGTGACGCTGTTCGATTCGGTAAAACTTGGCCCTTTGCTATAAAAATCATTGGCATCGTTATATTCAGCATAAAATTTTGCTGCATCTACAGGCATATACCGATCAAAATCCACACCTTTCAGTTCGGTTTTCATACTGCCTGATATTGAATATAACTCATATACATAGGCCGCAGCATCCACGGCACTGGCAATGCTATTTTTGCCCTTACCTTTTTCAGTGATGGTTTCACCTTTAGGTGAAATGACGCTATATGAACCGGTATTGCTAAACACATAGCCTGTGCTTCCCAGTTTTTGAATAAATTCTGCTTTGAACAATGGATTTAATACACTCTTTGCCACCTGTTCAGCACGACTATTTTTCGCAAGTTCATCCAGCTTATTGGCCAGATCTGTATCATCTTCTTCAAAATGCTGATACGCCTGACTGGCATCGTAAATGGCCTGTTGTTGTGCTGATAAAGGCTGTACTAAATCTTGTTCTTTATTCAAACTATGAAAATAAAGCTTAAAACGGTCCACCCCGCCATCTTCAATTGATGGCACACTACTACTGGCTAAACTGGTGTATGAAATTGGGGTGAGGTGGGTCTTTAATTGTGGTTGCTGTTGAATCAGTTCAGCAGTAAAGAACTTTGCACTGTCCACCGCACGGTCTACGCCTGAACTTTGCACTAAAATTGAAGCTGGTTGGGTCGAGGCAGCTTTAAATAGATCGGGTAAGCGTTTTAATAAGCGATCTGCAATTCCACGATGCTCCTGAATACCGGTCATGGATTCGTTACCATAGCCAAACTGACGAATGCCCTCTACCCCATAACCCAGCAGAATATTGGCTTTCATCATGCTTTCTAAATCTGCCCCCAGCTTTTCACCTAAAGGTGTGAGTGCATTTTCAGCTTTGGCTTGTTTCCAAAGGTTATACAACGCTAAATCATATTTAATACTGGATAAACCGCGCGAACCATGACGTGCAACCAATTCAGTAAATACAGGCTGAAAGCCTGGTGGAGTCGCTTGGTATTTGTTTAGGTCTTGCTGAGGCTGATAAGGGGTTTTAGTTTGATAATATTTTGATGGGATACTGGTTTCAGAGAATGTCGGGTTGTGTTGCTGGTCATCGTTATTGCAGGCTGCCAATAAAATACTCGTGCATAACATACTGCTTTTTAATAATATCTTCATGGATGATTAGTTTATTGCTCAAGAAATTGTCCTGTATCATAGGCAGTGGCAATGACAGTTCGATTACATCAACCAAGCAAATACTGGAAATAAAATAAGACTTTATGACTACTAAGTTGCTATCCGTTCAGAAAAATGAAGTTGAGCGTCAACCTGAGTTAGATTTAAAGCATACAGTTTGCCTAACTCTGCGGGCATGGTTAATAGATCATCCAGCTTTTGCTGACGGGACAGACAAGTCAGCAACTTAATCACCCCGCCATGTGTCACAATCAATGCCTTGTTCCAGTTGTGTTGCTGCATTTGAACATAAATTTCATTAAAACCATGCAGGACACGTTGCTGGAATTGATTCAACGATTCCCCATTCGGCGCATGATATTGCGTTGGAAATTGCCAGAAATTTGCCAATAACTCAGGCTCATTTTCATAAATGATTTGAGTGGACCTGCCTTCCCAATCACCAAAATACATTTCCTTGATTTCAGCCTTGAGTAATAAGGGCAATTCGAGTTGTTCGGCTAATGCTGCCGCAAAGTTTTGGCAGCGTTGCAAAGGCGAGCTGATAATCACATCCCAGTGTACCTGAGCATCAAGATACTGCTGAATGGTGGATTGCATTTGCAACCAACCATGTTCAGTCAAGGCATCATCGAGATGCCCACGCAAGGTATGGCTCAGTGTGGTTTCACCGTGCCGCAGTAAATCAAGGTGCAACTTTATCACCTGTTACAGCAGCTTCAGCAAAGGTTGCCATTTGGTTATGCAACACGCAAGCCAGTTGCAGCATCGACAATGCAGCTCCGGCACCACTACCTTCACCAAGACGCAAATTCATATTTAAAATAGGCTGAGCTTCTAAGGCTTTCAGCACACGCTGATGACCATATTCAGCCGATTGATGTCCAAACAACATCCATGCACGACTTTGCGGTTGGATGCGTACCGCGCATAAAGCGGCAACCGAGCTGATAAAACCATCCACCACGCCTGGCAAACCAAGTTGTGCACAGCGGATATAAGCACCCGTCATTGCAGCAATTTCCAGACCACCAACAGCAGCCAAGATTTTTAAAGCATCGTCAGCAACATCTGCTTGATGTCGTTTCACTGCTTGATCAATAACCGAGATTTTATGTTGCAACTGTTGATTCGTAATGCCTGTCCCCACACCCGTCAGTTGTGCGGCATCTTCATTCAACAATAAACACGCCAGTGCTGAAGCTGAACAGGTATTTCCAATCCCCATTTCACCTGCAATAAACATATCGGCAGCTTGAGCTTTGGCCCGGTCAACACTGTCTTTACCCAGTTGCAAGGCTGCTAAGCATTCCTGTTCCGTCATTGCAGCCTGCTTTGCAAAATTGGCAGTACCTGCACGGATACAATGCCGCTCAACACCGACATAATCATAGGCTTCACCTACAGTTCCGCAATCAACAACCTGTAAATGTGCATGATGATGTTTGGCAATGACACTAATGGCTGCACCGCCTGAGGCGAAATTTTGCAGCATTTGACGGGTTACCGCTTGCGGATAAGCCGAAATATTTTCTGCAACCACCCCATGATCGCCTGCAAAAATGGTAATCCAAGGTTGTTGAATCTGAGGATGTCCCGTGCCCTGTAAGCTCGCCAATTGAATGGCTAGCTGCTCAAGTTGCCCCAAAGCCCCTGTAGGTTTGGTCAATTGCAGTTGACGTTGTTCAGCGTGTTGTTTGGCATCTAAATCTGGTTGTTGTACTACAGCTAAAAACCATTGTGCTTGTTCAGTCATGTTATTTCTCATCTTTTAAAATCATTGGAAAGCCTGCCACACAAAACATGACTTTATTGGCAAGTTGCCCCAAGGTCTGATGCAGACGCCCTGCTTCATCAACAAAACGGCGGCTGATTTCTCCCATCGGTACAACCCCAAGCCCGGTTTCATTACTGACCAGAACAATTTGCGAGTGGAGTTGCGGTAAGACCTCGAATAATTTTTGCATCTGTAGCTGCTGCAAGGCGTGATCTTCAGCCAACAATAGATTGGTCAACCATAAAGTCAGACAATCCACCAAAATCAGCTGATTGGGCTGGTCCAATTGCAAAAGCCGGTCGGCAAGATAAATCGGTTCTTCAAGCACTTGCCAATGATCAGGACGTTGTTGTTGATGATGGGCAATCCGCTGCTGCATTTCTTCATCTAAGGCTTGCGCTGTCGCCATATAAATAACGGATAATCCCGAATCCTTGGCGATTTGTTCTGCCAAACGACTTTTACCTGAGCGTGCCCCACCTAAAATCAGTTGCAACATATCTAACCTAGTTCAATTTGCTGATAAGGATACAGTAATCCTTGTAAAATCTGTGCCTTATAATAGCCGAAAGTCAGTTTTTTGACCTGAATCTTGATGCTTTTGAGCGGAAGTTGTTGTATCCGCTGCAATACTCTATCAATCGGCCACGCTTCACGATACAAACCTAAAGTAATATGCGGACAATATTCAAGTGCTGCGATCTCTGCGGAGACTTGAGCAAATTGTTGACGAATTTGGCCCAGTACGCCCTGCTGATCTTGGATCTGTGAGAACAAAGCACTGCTAAAGCTATCGATCTGTGCGATTTCCAGCTGAAAAGCTGTGAGCGGTAAGGCTTCAAGCAGTTTGATCTGCTGTTGTAATTGTTGTATCTGAAAATCGTCATTGTATTGTTTAACAGCAGGCTGCAAGAAACCGCAGACGAATAAGGTAATATGATATTGGCGTTGTTGTTTCGGCAGAAGCAGGTCTGAAAACCGGGTTTGAATTTCATCTAAATATTGAATTAGCTCGGGCTGATCAACTTCAATATACCAAATTGCATAGTCTGAACGTCCCAGATGCCATTCAGGATAATCCCGAACTATGGTCGGACATATTTGGGTAGCGGATTGCAATAACACAACAATATGCAGTCAAGAATATAGAGTCTAGGATTAAAACATAAGCTTAGGAAAAAATGGAATATTTGTACATCTCTTTCAATATTGTTCCAGTTTTTATTAGGAATAACGTCAATCAAGCATATTTGCATGCGCAATCAGTTGAATGATCTGGCCCAACGTTCAAATTGACAATGCTAGCACCGTAGAGCTAACACAACTTTATAGGTTTAAAGCTGTGTTAGGGCTCACGATCTTGGCTTGTCTATGTCTATGGATTGCAATGCTAAACCAGCGCAGACTTAGCTTGGTTTTCATTTAGATCATAGCTAAAGGTATCGTCATGCAATTCAGCCTGAATACCTTGATACAACATATCTAATACTGCTTTCTTTTGACTGGTATTGATATCCATCATTTCAATATTTTTACGAATATGCTGCACAATCTCCAGCTCCTCAATTTCTAGCTGTTTTAAGGCATAGACATATCCATAGATTGCACCTTGCACAATCTTTTGATAGGGCAATTGCTGCTGAATATGATTTTCCAGACTACCGAATACGCGCTCATTAAAGCTTAGTTTTCTAAGCGGATCACGTGCCACCCGTTCACAGGTATCTTTATAGGCTGAGCGACAGGAATGCAGAAAACTTTCCGCCATCCGGTCCAGCTCTTTGGCCTGATTGGGCACAATATTGGCTAAACCGAGTTTGACTTCCTCAACCAGCTGTTCTACATATTTCTTGATTTTGGCATCTGCCAGCGCAATCCCGATCATGTCATGGCCATGCATGCTGGCATACCAGGCGGTCATGGCATGGCAGCCGTTCCATAAGCGGTTTTTAATGATCTGGATATCAGAAATTTGCTCCACCAGAATCATTTGCCGCATTTTACTCAAGATCGGACTACGGTTTTCCACATAAATCGGCATATCAGTTTCGCTATGGAACAGGATCAGATCCATATTCTGCAAAAACTGCCCCGCCTGAAACTGTCCACGCATATCCGATAAACAGTCAGTCATTTGCTGTTCCTGTTTCTCGGTCAGTGCAGTTTCATCTGAAAGTTCGATGGCTTCTTCATTCAGGTCAGATTGGTATTGTTTGAATAAACGATGCTTGATATTCAGCTGACGATACAGGGCTTGATCAGAAAGCTTGGCAACCATTCGGTTGACTACGGTATCGCAAAAATAGTGCTCACTGAGGATGTGCTCTGCGATATCCTCATCGGTAATTTCAAGCAAAGCTTCACGGATATTTTTCAATACCAGATATTTTGCACAGACTTTATTCAAAATAATCAAAAAGGTAATCGGCTCATGCTGCTGCGTATCTTGCGACATGAAGCGTGCCAATAACCCCTTCGCAATTGTTCTGGCTTCGGATGCAATGGCCTGTTCAGGCAAACACAGCGCGATCAGGCTGGAATGCATATACATCTCCAGCATGTGCTGTTCATTGTCAGCATCAATCACCGTCAGGTTTTCAATCCGTTCATCATAAGAGGACTGTCCATAACGAATACTGTAACTGCCAAAGCTGTTGACCGATTCCAGATATAGGCGGTTTCTGGTCGAAGCGAGAATACGCTGGGGTCGGGTAAACCCATCCCAATGTGACAATACCTGTGCGATATATCCGCCACCAATCGCGCCAAAACCATGAATCCCGACAGTGAGTTGATTGATACTTTGCGGAAATGGTTCTTGCAACTGCGGCATGCCCATTTCAGGAATATACTGGTCCAGCGCATTCAGGCATTCATACATATCCTGATAATAGAAATTTGCTTTGGCCAGCATGCTGTCATTCGGTTCTTTGATGTCTTTAAATAAAATGGTGATGCCGCCCGCATCACAGGCTGAACAGATCCCGTTTTCCGAATCCTCAAACATCAGACATTGTTGCGGTTGCAAATTTAATTTTTGTGCAGCTTTGATAAAAATTTCAGGATGTGGTTTGCCTTTTTCGACTTCATCACCACAGACCAGCAGATCAAAAAATTTATAGACATTGGCATTGATCAGGTATTCTTCGGCAATTGCCCGGCGACTGGATGTCGCTACAGCCATACGCAGGCCAGATTTGCGTAGTCGTTCCAGTACCTGAATCAGACCTTTCTTAATGGGTACACCATTATGACGAACCGATTCCAGTTCGAGTTCATCTGCTCGTTTTCGGATGGCTTTATACGGAACATCTTCACCATAAAAGCTTTGGGCAAGCTGTTCGGCTGTTTGTGCACTGAGTCCAAGACACTGCATTAAATATTCATCGGAAAATTCCTGTCCAATGAGCTCTTGAGAGGCCTGTTTCAATGTCTGAAAGCGTAATCGCTCAGTATCAAACATTGTGCCATCCATATCAAAAAGTGCTCCCTGAACAGGATAATCGTGAAAAATCAGCATCTTTACTCCTTTGTTTTGTTCTTGCGTTCCTTAGGTTAACCAAAAAAACATGACAAATTAGCGATGGTAAACAAATGAAATAAATTTGATTAAAAATCAACCTAAAGTTATTTTTTTCGGCGTATTGTTGACTAAATTTGTAAAGATTACTTGCATCCGCTACAAAATAGTGATCGTTTTTTATTCACCTTGTTTTATAAGATGACTTCCACCAAAACAATCACCACTCAACCATGAGATACAGAACGTTGAATATTGCTTATGAGTGATAAAGATTTAACCCTGCTCCAAATAACCGGATTCAGTTGGGAAACAAAAAGTCGCACAAGGCGGCCTCAAAATTCAGACCTCTACCCGATATTTGGCTTGAACCAGTAACATCACAATCACACAGACAGATGGAACGGCTGCAATCACAAATAAATGAGTGATGATCAGTGATTTAGCCAGATATCCACCGAATAAAGGCCCGATCACTGAACCTAAACGGGCAATGCCAATACTCCAGCCCACACCTGTAGTGCGCAATGAAACTGGATAATAGCTGGCAGACAAGGCATTAATGGCAGGTTGTCCGCCGACAATGGCAAAACCAGCAATGAAAATAACCACATAGAGTAAGGCAATATGAGTAACCGAATAACCAATCAAGGCCACACTGACAGCGGCGACCAGAAAGGCTGGAACTAAAACCTTATAAAAACCGATCTTGTCAATTTTTAAGCCCATCACAATACTGCCAATGGTCCCGCCCAGTTGCAAGGTTGAACCAATCATCAGGGCATGGTTCAAGGAGAGTCCTGACTCTTTGGATAAGGTCGGTAACCAGTTGGCAAGGAAATACAGACTGATCATATTCAAGATACTGATCACCCAGATCGAGTAGGTAAAAAAAGCACGCTTATTTTTAAATAACTCTAATGGTGATTTTTTGATTTTAGGGCCGCTATTGCCAATTATTTGAGTTGCTGTATTGAGTTCCAATGCCGGATAAAACTTCTTCAGCCAGAATAGAATCGTTTGCTCATTCTTTTTATTTTCGCCTAAGAAATACAGTGATTCTGGTAACTTAAACAGCATGATAAAGAAAATGACCAGCGGAATAATACCGCCAAAATAAAAAATGGCCTGCCACCCACCTATGGGCGTAAGTAAAGCAGAAATCCCTCCTCCCAGCATGGCACCGACTGTATAACCACAAGAAATCACCATCATGGTCAAAATACGATATTTATTGGGCACAATTTCAGAGCTGTAGGCCATGGCGTTCGGCATGATGCCGCCCAAGAAAATGCCCGTAATAAAACGTATGACCGCAAGTTGTTCAATATTGGCAACATGGGGTGTCCATAACATCAGTACAGAGAATACTAGCGTTGAGATCAACAAGATTGGACGGCGGCCATAACGGTCCGAAAGTGAACTTAAAACAAATGAACCCACAAACAATCCAAACAAACTGGCGCTAAACACCACACCCAACATGGTTTTTTCGACACCCCACGCCTCGATAATCATCGGCGCGGCATAGGCCATGGCCTGAATGTCATAGCCATCCATGATCATCAGCAATAAGCAGGTAAATAGAATAAATTTTTGATAAGGTCCGACACGTTGCTGGTCAATCAAATCATTTAATGCAACTTCTTTCATGGTGATTCCTTCTCCATGTTGCTTTAACTATAATTTTTCAATCCATTATTACTTTATTCGTAATTTAGTTATGATATTCGTAAATTCAGCAAATGACAATATGTTGTTTTATTCATCAAAAATACTTTTTAATTTTATATATCAATATATTGTTTATTTTTAAGATGATGTTTTCCACATAAAAAACCTCAACATCCGTTGAGGCTTATTTTCAATTTAACGCTTAAATTCAGTTTAAGTCAGGCTTAAATCTTGAGACTGCTGCAGGCTATGCTGTTGTTTTGAGGCGGTATAATACTCGCCAAACTTGTCATAAAACGTTTCTCTAAAACAGTAATAAAGCATGGCTGTTTTTTCAGGCATCGGGATGAGGCGCTGACTTTCATAACAAAGATCAGCAACAACCGCTGCATAAGGTTTTACCGTGTGGTCTGGCTCCCCTACAATTTTGCGTGCAGGCGAATTTTCAAAAATATAGAAACTCAATAAACGGATGGTTGGTCTTAAAAAGCCTTTACCAAAAACCGACTTATCACCGAACAATAAATGCCAGCCCAGATCAGTATCATCACCTTCATAGTAACGGCCTAAACGATCACGCTTCCCCTCATAAATTTCGGTATAACCCACATCCTTCCCATCGACACCGACAATCAGTAAGCGTTGATGGTCATCGGCCAGCATTTTGTCAAAGTAGACCTGCAGCTCAAGTTCAGTCTTGTTCAGTTGCCACTGTGGAATCACATGTGGTTCATGCATCCATTGATGCAATAAAGGAATATCCTGCGGATATTGAACCTGGCGTAAGTAATATTGTGTCCCGTCTTCATAATACTCAAAATAATCAGGAAGTTTTTGTGACAATGTAAGCATGCAGATATTCCTTGCCTTTAATATTAAATGATAATGATAATCAATTTTATTAAGACAACAACCGTTGTTTTTCTTGTTTTTTGTTAATGAACTGAACCCAGTAAAAAAATCGTTAAATAGCCCTCGGTCATTGAATACGCCACACCTTTAATTGCCAGTTAAGCTAAAAATAAGCGCAGCCAGCATTGCACAGCACCAGATCTGTACAAAGTATTTTCTAAACAGATAAAAACCCAGCACCTGTAAAAAGAAGGCTGCAGGTAAGATCACAAATACCCAGCTGAGTGGCCCAACCGAGCTGCCTTCAGACCAACAGTTCAGTCCCAAAGAGCATGCTAGAAAAATAATGGCCGAAAAAACTAACAACTTTCTCCTGGTTGCATTCAACCAGGCATATTGCAGTTGCTTCTGACCATACTGACTCAGCATGCAACCTTGTATAAAAGCAACCAAGGCCCAGCAAAGTGCTGCAAAACTCATGTTGAGGCTCCTGCAGGTTTAAATCTGGACAGATAAAAATGAATTGCACCGAGATAAAGTCCACCCATAACGAGCAACACCAAATCTACCCCAGCCAGTGACCAACGCGAATGGCTGAGACTCTGCCATAAAGCAGCCTCTGGTACCCTCACAAAACTACTAAGAGGAATCAGGAAGAGAACCGCCGCTGTCATTGCCAATACCAGTAACATAGCCATTCGGGTACGCAGCAGCAGACTGATAAGCAAGCTCAACAGCCAAGTGAGATAAAAGGCAGAGACTTCATAACTCTCCCTCGGTTCAAATGCTGCAGGTAACAGTCTTCCTGCCAATAGATAACTGGCGCAGGCTAGCGGCAGCCCAAGGAAAGTAAAAAAGTTGAGATGCTGGACCAGCGTATAGCTAAAAGCATGGGCTTCTTTCATGCGTTTTTTCTGCCACAGCAAGGCACCTGCAGCCAACATTACACATCCCATAATCCCCATCACCGACAGGATCAAACGCATCCAGTACGAGGCGAAATAACCCAGATGAATTCCGTAAGAAGATGAAGCCAGTTGAGCTATGGCAGATAAGTTTCGGGGTTGAGCCAGTGGTTCGGCACTATGGGCTGCAAAAATATATTGTGGCGTATTTAAGGTAATAATATTTTTATAATTATAATCAAAAGTGATCATCGCCTCTGGCGTATTGGGTTTCTGTACTTCAAATTTATCGAGTATTGCGCCTGTTTGTGCCTGCGCGGGCAATTGTTGAATAAAGCGTTCAAATGGCTGCATGTTGTGCTGAGACGGAGATGCTTGTGGCTTTGCCATCTTTACAAACTGCATCTCATTATAGAATTGGGGTATACCGTCTTGCGCATAGTGTTTGGATAGCCCCCACGGCAAGACCAGATAAAATAAAATCAGTAGCCCGGTAAATGCCATCACCAGATAAAAAGGAAATGTAATCACTCCCGTTATATGATGCAGATCAAGCAAGGAACGCTGACCTTTGAAGGCACGAAACACAAAAAATTCTTTAATGATCTTTTTATGCGTGATCACCCCTGTAATCAAACTGATTAATAAGATCAGGGCGACAATGGCCACGATGAAACTGCCGATCTTGCTCGGCAGAGGATATAAGGTGTAATGCAATTTAAAAAAGAAATCTCCCGCCAGAGTCTGCCGTACGGGATGGAGTAATTCTCCTGTCACGGGATTTTGTAATTGTTGGTGTTTGCCTGTCTGATCCTGCCATTGCAGTAAATTGACCGGCATACGTTCACTGGCAACAGTCACACGCCATCTTTTTGCATCAGCGGCGTGCTGGTTGAGATAGTTAAATGCCGTTTGTGCCGAAGTCTGGGGAGTCGGTAGGCTCTGAATCTGGCTGAGCGCCTCAGGTTGTGCCCAGACATTAATTTCTGTACGAAAATAGGCAATCGACCCGGTTAAGAAAATAAAAAAGATGACCCATAACACCATAATGCCAAACCAGCGATGCAGAATGGCCTGTATTTGACGAAAACCCATCTTAACTGATTCCCCACTTGCGCATGAGCCAGTAGCTTGCCAGTAATAATATGCCTGAGCTATTGATGATCCAGAACCAACGTCTAGACACAATTGCACTGCCCACTATCACGTAAACGATAAAAAAGATGAAACTGATAAAAACTGCAAAATAGACATTTTCAGCTTTGGCAAAAGGAAGCCAATCCGCTAAAACCAGACTGAGCCAGGAACTATAACAATAGGCAGCCAGGCAGATAAAAAAAACGCTGCGATAAGTTAAGTTAAAAGGTTCTTGTTGTTCTGTACGGCGCATCGGTATTGCCTTAATCTGTAAAAGCCAAAATAAAATGAAGAAATATCAGCATATGCACAGATATTTCTTCCGATGTTCCAATTAATAGCTGATGGTATAACTTAAACCATAGGTCCGGCCTTCCGCTGGGATCGCCAATAATGGATTCCCGTTTGAAACCGCTGCCTGCTGGGCGAATACCGTGTTGTATTGCAGACCCCACACATTATATACCCCAAAATCTACACGACCTTTTCCGGCAGGCACATGTCCCAATACATCCATAGTGGCGTAGCCCTTAATTTTTGCCGCGGTATTGGCATCTGCTTTTACAGCTGCTTTAAATGCATCGTCTTGACTGGCATTGGCACGCGCAGCTAAGTCACGATCATCATTATAGGCTTTATTAGTCCCTTTAATTGCCTGCATCTGTACTCGAAGACCATAACCTTCATCGTTGTCCCATTCAGCAAATAAAGTCCCTTTTACTGGCGCGACTGCAAATGAATTAAGTTCATGCCACTGGTTTGCAGCATCTTTATATTGACCACGGGTATAGCCCAGTGTTCCGCCCACTTTGTAATTATCCATGAATGGATAACTTACAGTGGCCTCCGCTCCATAAACACGCTGGTCAGTATCGACAATTTTCGCTGCCCGATTATTAAACTGAACAGTTTTATCAGAGCTATTATAGAAACCTGTTAAACCCAGATTTAAACCATCCTCCTGATTTAAACGCCAGCCCAACTCATAACTGTTGACCGTAATGGGTTGCAAGTTCGAAGTTGAAACCGTAAAGGTCGAAACATCACGCAGCATGCGCTGCACATCCGGGAAGCTAAAACCTTGTGAGAAATTTGCATAGACTTGCTGTGCATCATTCAGTTTATACACCGCACCTAAATTAAATAGCGGTTTATCATCATGGGTCGAACCTGCTGGTACCATATTCGACTCACGGCTTGGAATATATGCGTCAGTATCTGCTTGAATATATTGATAGCGAACGCCGGCCTGAATATTCAACTGATCATTAATAGCATAGTCACCTTGGGCAAAAGCACCAATATTCTGGATCTCGGTGTTTGGCCCATAACCTTTACGCTGACCTGTTGGGGTATAGACTAAATAAGGATATTCGGTTGCCAGAATATCAATATATTGCTTGTCTTTTTCCCAGTCATAATCAAGGCCATAGGTTAATTTCAGCGCTCGATCGGCAATATTAAAGTCTGATTGCATGGTCGAACGCAGGCCTGCAACTTCGATTTCAGATTGCGACTGGTTTACCGTCTTAACTGATTTAGTGGTTAAACCATAGGGGAAAAATCTTGATTTTTCATTTCGATAGTAGGCTTCCACATTCAATACCTGACCTAGGAAATCTTGATTCTGATATTGTGAATTCACTGCATAGCGTTCAGTAAATAGTGGATTACTCAGCTTTAAACCTTTAATGGCTTTATAGCTTGGTGTTCCCATATCATTACTTGTGCCCGTGGTCGGCAAATATGAATAGTCCGGGCCGTAATCTGTATCTTGCTTATCTTTATAATATTGTGCACCAAAGCTCAGGCTTTGCTGATCGGTCAGATTAACATTCAAACGTCCGTTGACATCAATCGTATCGCTGTCCATGGTACTGCCTTGCCAAGGACTCAGAGAAATGCGGTCACCATCGCCATCAAACTGAGAACCACGACTGGTAAAGTTTGCCCCGAGAAAACCATCAACATTGCCCTGTTTAAACGAC
This sequence comes from Acinetobacter sp. 'aerobic (ED)', assembly GCF_904886855.1. Lineage (NCBI taxonomy): Bacteria > Pseudomonadati > Pseudomonadota > Gammaproteobacteria > Moraxellales > Moraxellaceae > Acinetobacter > Acinetobacter sp. 'aerobic (ED)'. The sequence goes on along the minus strand of NZ_CAJHGI010000001.1, from coordinate 292,871 downwards.
ACCGATTGTCCAACTTCATACGCCAATCCATCCCCACGGAAAGTATCTGAAGAGGTAATGCCCACTTTACTTTCAAAGCTGAGTGGCTTTGAAGTATCTGCACGTTTGGTAATAATATTGATAATGCCGCCCGTTGCGCCAGAACCATAGATACTGGTTGCACCAGAGATTACTTCAATCCGCTCAATCATGCTTGGGCTAATACTGTTCAACTGACGGGAGACATCACGTGAACCGGTTTGTGATACCCCATCAATCATGACCAGTACATTGCGGCCACGCATGGTTTGACCATAATTACTGGTGGTCCCGCTGCTGGGTGCCAAAGACGGTACCAGCTGTGCCAAAACATCGGCAACCTTGCGTCCCGCGGTTGCCTGTTGCGTAATCTGCTGACGGTCAATGGTCTGAACCGTACCGGCAATTTCTGCAATATTTTTTGGTGTACGCGTTGCTGTGACGACAATCTTTTCTAATTGTGCAACAGGCTTCTGTGTGGGCGCTGCGCTTACTGCAATATCCCCCGATACAGCAGTTTCAGCATGGGCATGCTGTGCAAACATGGCCAGAACAGCAAGGCAACATGGTGTCATTTTAAACAGTACTTGTTTTGCCCTAAACTCATTATTGACTTTCATTTTCTCTTTTCTCCAGAGCCCTTCTATCACTCAAAAAATATCCAAAAGGCACGCCATCATACTAAATTTAATTTTTAATGAGAATGATTTTTATTAAAAATAATAATCTTCTTTCCTCTCTTGTTTAAAAAAATTGTTTTTCCTGTCTTTTTCTGCCTGCTCCAGTTGCTGGAACTGTTCCAGATAGGCTTGCGCCATGTCTGGTTTTAAAATAAAAACTCCATCTGCATCACCAATCAGTAAGTCACCGGATTGCACCGTAAACTGATTGAGCTCGATGCCGATATCCATTTCGACCAGACTTTCTCCTTCATTTCGTGTGGTGAGACAACTCACGGATTGAGCGAAAACCGGCAATTTGAGCTGCAGTAATGCCTGACGATCCGTGACCGCACCCAACACCACCACACCAGCCAAACCGCAATGAATCGCGGCGACACTTCGCTGCTCTCCCCAGCATGCCCGTTGCAAGTCATATCTGGCGTCGATGAGCAGAACTTCATTGGGCTGGCAGCTCAGCAATACCTGTCGCAACTGACTGGCATTCTTGGATTGCACGCGCACGGTTCTGACCAGACCCACCAGATGCTGTTGTGGGGACATCGGAAAAATCTGTGGGACATGTCCCAAATCCAGTACATGCCCGATGGTCGAGGTGGCAATGTTTTTATAGGCTTGAACCAGCCATTCGGGCTGGATAACTTGATTCATGATTTCATCTCTGTTGTTTTTTTCAGCTGCAAGGGGCAATTTCGGCATAGCTCCCCACTGGCTTCCTCTAGTTGAAAATAGAAGCAGCACTTTTGTCGCATATAGGTGTTGTATTCGGGATGCCAGTTATTGCATAACTTGAGAAAGGGATTTTCCGGCAGGTTAAAACTTTGTGCCGATTTTGCTTTTAACCGCTGTTGTTGCTGTTGCAACCGATTACGCATGTCATTGTCTAAATCTTGCTGCGCTAAAGAACGATAAAACTGCAGCATGCGCACAGCAACATTTTCCCAGAGCAAGGCATACGACACACGCCCCACGCGGGCAATCTGTTGTAACAGGCCATTGAACTGTAGCAACATGGCATCAAGCTCCGGCAGAGACATGCTGTGACAGGCGTAACTCGCTGAATCAGCCAGTTGGATTCGTCGCTCCCAGTTCCATGTTTCAGGTAGCTCTACGATAAAGATCGAAGGTTGCCATTTCACAAAAGGAAGCGATGCCGCCTGACAGTATAAAAAAGGCAACACCCAGAGCGTGGCCCAGTATTTGATAAATAATGAGGTGGCACATCTCTGGTTCGTAGCATGAATACGTGTCGCAAAATCCTGCAGCACCTGCCGACAGATCGAGTCGTCGAACAGGTCAGCAAGTGTGATTGCCTGCTGGTTGGAACCATGTATTTCCAGTTTCAGGTGCTGTTGCAGCACTGAAAAAGAAGTTTCCAACTCTGCTTGAAAATACTGACACATCTTCATTGCAGTTTATGCGGATCGAGCTAAAACATGCCAAAGTGGGTTTCGGGTCTCTCCGATTCCTGATGGCATACTGCCAATACGGGTATCCTGCTCAAGCAAAGGCCGGATCAGCTGTTTATAAGGCCAGTTTGGTGACTCAAACAGTAAGGCCTGTAACTGACTTAGAATTTCAGGTTCAATATCCAGACTGTTTAGCACCAGCTGTAACTGTTCAGCCAAGACATACCAGAGTTGATCTGCTGCAATCTGATAATATTTTGCCAGTGCCTCGACAATACAGCCTAAATTGATCTGAATCCCCAGCGTCTGGATATAAAACAGCAAGGCTTCAACCGAGTCGTGATAAAGCGTATTCCTGAAATCATGCGGGCTTAAATAGTCCGGATCATCCAGACCATTGTGCAGTAGCCACGGCAGGTAAATACGCAATGAATCGTGGTCCCTGAACATCAGGCCATCAAATTGACCATGTTTAAGCACCAGACACAGGTTCTGACCATGAATTTCGCCCATCAAGCCGAGACGGAACAGGCGTAAATTCACTTCAAAGAAGCAGGCACATAATTGGGCAAATTGCTCAAGCACATGTTCCGGATGATTTTCCAGCTGCTGCAGCTGTAAAATATAATCAAACACGGCAGGTTGCCCTGGAATAATGTGTCCTAGACTAGCCATCGGAATCAGTTGATAAGGCTGTTGCAGCAGTTCAGCTGGAATATGACGGCGTTGAGCGGCCAGATGAGTCGGCTTCTCTACGAACAGCCATTCATTGTCCGCACTTCGATCATCTTGTTTTTCTGGCAAATAAGACCACCATTGTGTCTCCTCACACAGCCATAACTTTTGCTGCAGAACGGGATCTTTTTGCTGTGCCTGCTGCAATAACTTCTGGTTTTTTTCGCCATTAATCATTTTTACAATCGGCAGAAAACGCAATGAACCCAGCGCCTTAATGCCAATTGGCAGTTTCAGGCTTTGCTGTGGAATATCCTCAGACAAAAGACTACGCATCGAAGCGCTGGCATACATGCCTTTTGAAACAAAGTTCAATGGCTGACAGATACCTGACGCAATATCCTCAGCAAAGAATTGCTGAAATAAATGCTGGAACTGCCACGGATGCACAGGCATGGCGATATGCGTATCACTCAATCCGCGCTGGAACATTTCCTGTTTCAGTTGATAGCGTTCGGCACGGTTAATGAAAATCTGGCTCGGCTGCTGGGTAAAAATATCCTCGACACCCGCACCAAACATCATTTTGTCTTTATGCACAGCCACCCAGTGAATCCTCAGTTCTTGAGCAAATTCAGGACAATATTGCAAATATTCCTGCTGACTCAATCCTTCCTTTAACTTGGATAAAGGATGATATGGCCGATCCCGATAGCCCGCATATTGCTCTAAAACACGAAACACCTGCGCCGGGCTTCGATGAATCAGATCATGGGCATCGACTTGATGCTGTTGCAGCAAACGATATTGCGTTAAACATTTCTGGATTTGCTCAGAAAAGACCTGCAGCTTATCGGCCTGACAGTGTTGAAACAGTCCGGTCTGTTGCAGACATTCAAACAGCTCAAATAATTCAATCGGGTGAACTTGCGTGTGCTGATTGCCTGCTGTAATTCGTAAAATGTCCGACTCAGCCGCAAAAGACCACGCTTGGGTAATGCCTGACTGTACAGCAAAAACAACACAGTAGTGTGATGTTTGCTCAGGCAACAGCACCACGTACTGCTGCTCAGGCCTATGATTAAACTGCTGTTTTAAGTCAAAATCGAATACATCCAGTTTGGACTGTGCGGTTGAATCATCCACAATATACTGTTCAGGAATCAGGGCTTCCACCAGTAAGGCATTTACAAAGTCTTGTAAAATGGTTCTGTCAGTCAATTGATAGACAGGTTGAAGTGCATTCATCAATAACCTCACTTGCCCTGCGCTTTAAACGGCGCCAACGGGTTATCCACAAACTTGATTTGCATACGACCATCACCAAACAAACGGCGTTTGGTTAATGATTCAATCCGTAACTTTTCGGCAAAGACATCAAAGATTTGATAGCGTTGATGATGTTCAGGATGTTGTTGTTGATAGTCCAGAATGACTTCGGCAGCCCATTGCCAGAAATCCTGTTCAGCAATGGCGTAGGTCTGATTGAGAAAAATCGCAATATCAGTCAAGGCCACAAAGAACAGGCAGGCGCAACTAAAGTCACGAATCCCGTCCAGATCATCCGTCAAGATAAAGGACATGCTATTGGTTTTGGCATGTTCAGGTGGTAACTGATCCAGTTCAGGTGCCAGTTCCGGATGAGCCAGATGTGACGGGCTATAACGTACGCCATCATGGAAATCCTTAAGCAATACACGGGTTGGCCAACCTTGTTGATGCACCAGAATAATATTCTGCCCATGCGATTCAGTCGCAATCCCTTCGGCAAACAGCAAATGAATCAATGGTGTAATGACCACTTTCAACAATTGACGTGTCCATTGCTCAACCCCGTAGTGCTGTAACCACGGTGCAATCAGGGCCTGTCCATCTTTTTGAATATGGCTCACCCCATTCAGTGGAATCGCATCTTCACCTTCACGTAAATATTGATGCACGCTTTCACGCCATAAACAACCAATGGTGCCATAGGCCTGTTGCGCATGCGAAGCAGGTAAACGGGTGAAATCAACGCTCAAACCATAGACTTCACGCAACACTGCAAAATCGAGCTGTTGCGCCGTTTCACTTTGATCAATCAGGCGTTGCAGCCAGTCGGTAATGATGGGCCCGTTCATAACCGTATGTTTTGCCAGTACCCGTGAACTTGAGGTATTGGTCAAGCTCATGGAAAGCTTGATGTACGGTTTTTCCGGGTGCTGTAAATTGGTGACAGTTCGCAATGATTGCTGGGCCAGATAACGGTCATGGCTATGCCCTAAATAAATGATGTCCTGATCGGCAATTTCTTGTGCAAAAATCGAGATCAGGTGATTTTCCCATTGCCAAGGATGGACTGGAATCCAGACATATTCAGCGGCATTTTGAGTTTGCTCATTCAACTGTTGCTGAAACTGGATAAAGTCCGATTCATTCAATTGTTCTTTAAAGAATGCCTCTGTTTCAATGTGACTGGAATGGTTTTGTGCTACCAGCTTCCGGTGTACGGCTAACCAGACCAAAGCCATCGGCTGGGCAAACTCCACCCCATAACGGACATTGTCTTGCAGACTAAAACCGACACGGGATTTGTAACATGGATGATAAGGATGCCCATCCATCAAATAAGATTCCAGAATATCGTATGGATACTGAATTGCAGGCAAGCTGTAGTTTTCAAAACAGACTTGTGATTGCACGTCATGAATATAGGTACGCTTTAATTCAAAAATAAAATCTTCCACTTTGGCAGCATCGGCAATCGAGCGCAGGATCTCATCAATGACCTGATTTAGACGTGCTGGCTGTGTATTGCCTTGGGCATCCTGACGAAGTACCTCCTGATCACTTGCCAGTCGCACCAGCTTATAGCTGTATTGGCGTTGCCCTTTGGCAATATACTGAACCGCTTGCTGTTGACGATCCTGTACCTGAATCACGAAATTTTCACCATCATGCTCAGCGTAAATAATTTCTTCAAAAATCAAAGCTTGTAACAGTTGCTTGATCACACGTTGTTCAATCTCTTTCGCCTGCTCCGGTTGCGGCTGTTGCCAGGCTTGAAAGGTATTTTGAAGCATATGTGTATTGGATAAAACTGGATGTAATTGTCCCATATTTGTCTTCCTAATTATTGAATTCATTGATTTTGTGTTGATCTGGAAAGCGCCATGCATAGGGCAAAGCGCACAGGATCAGGACCGTACAAAAAATAAAGATGTCCTGAATGCCCTTAAATGAATCCAGTGCGGTATGAGGAGTGGTGTGCAAAAGATCCTGATGTAATTGCAGATACAAGGCAGCCAGTACCACGGCAACTGCGGCAAAGATCCGACGGAACAGATTGTTTAAGGCCGCCGCCTGAGTAACCAGATGCTGTTGTTGCTGACGTAAGCTGTTGAGCCCTGCCGTGGTCGATGGCATATAGGACAGTCCCATGCCCAGACCATGCAACATCATGCAGAAGATAATGAACCAGACATTTTTGACCGGTGCCCATGCCAGCAAGGCAAAAGCCAATGCGGTAATGAGCAAGCCCAGACTCATAATTCTTGCAGCGCCGTAACGATCGAGATATTTACCTGCGGGCTGACTGCATAAACCGGTCACCAAGGCACTACTCATCAAGGCAAACCCTGTCCAGAGTGGGCTAAGTTGCAAACTCTGCTGAATCCATAACGGCACCAGCAACATACCAATAAACAGGCCCACCGTTTGCGCCACACAGATCATCAAACTAAAGCGAAAACCTGTTGCCGCAAACAATGCCGGCTCAATCAATGGACTGGTCTGATTTTTTTGCCTTCTGGCGAATAGCCAGAATGTTAAGATGCTCAATGCAAGTAATAACCAATAGAACGGCTGTGCGATATCTTCAAGTCGATGAATCTGGCTCAAAGTACCTAATAACAAAATAATGCTCAGACTGAGGCAACCAAAACCGATCCAGTCAAAAGACTGGTTGATATCGCCTTGTTCTTTAGGCAGGTACAGATATCCCAACCATAATGCGACACAGGCAACTGGCAGGTTAATAAAGAACAAAGCCTGCCAGTCGAGCCAGACCAGAACCAGTGCGCCTAACATCGGCCCAATCGCCAAAGTCAGCATGATCATGGCGCCCCACAAACCTGTGGTCCCACCCCGTTGTTGGCTTGGCGTGACTGAAAAAATCAGCCCCAGTGACAATGGAATCATCAGGCCACTACAAAAACCTTGCAGCGCTCTTGCAATCAGGACCGACTCAAACTGGTTGAATAAGCCGCCGAGTGTTGATGCCAAGGCAAAACATAACAACGCCGTCAGATAAGTTTTTCTTTTGCCAAAACGCTGGCTGAAATACCCCGCCAGTGGCAAGCTGATACTCATCGCCAGTAAAAATGCGACCACCACCCAACTTGCCCACACTTCACCAATCTGGAAATACTGCATCAGTTGAGGTATGGCAGGATTAAAACTACTGTTGTTTAAACTGACGGTACCAGTACCTAACATGACCGTGAGTAAAACATAACGCTGCAAGCCCGCGTGTGCCGCCTGATTGATGGGTACAGAAGACCGTTCCATATGTGCGATTCCTCTGTTGACCTTAGTCAATGTGCTCTGACAACTTTACTTGTGCATAAAAAGCGGGAGAAGTATGCCGAAGCTGACCAGATTTATGCATAACACGGGTTAATCCTGAATCGGCCAGTTGCACAGGATTTCGCACAGGTTGATCTGACTGTGCAATAGGTGCTACACCAAATTGCTGATAAGACTGGGCCTGATCCAGCTTAAACAGCTCTTCACCTAATAACTGATTGGCAATGGTAGCGGCCCGATGCGCCCCCAAACCCAGATCTGGCGTCCCGACACCATGATGGAAAACTTCCATATTTTGCAGGAAAATTCGTCCATCGCCCTGATAGTCCACCTCAAAATCGGCACTGACTTGCCAACGCTGGGTTTGATCCAGGCGAATCAAGTTTTGCAGGTTGTCCAGGAAAGCAGGTTTAGGATAACGATAACCTGTGGCCGCGATGACACTATTTGCATCTAGTACATAATGCTCGCCCTGCTGTTGGTGCTCGAAACGCAAACGGATTTTCTGGTTTTCCAGCACTTCCGCATGTTGCAACTGGTGATGTCCAGCCAAGCTCACATCAGTCTGCTGACCGCCGATACTCCGGTGATACAGTCGTTCGTAAATATCACGAATGGTTTTACTGCTGATGCCTTTATACAGATTGGCTTGTTGCGCAGGTAATGTAGCCTTTAATCCTGCAGGTAAATGATAGAAATACTGCATATAGTCAGGACTAAAATGCTCTAGTCCTAATGGCGTATTCTCCATTGGGAAAAACCCCGCAGAGCGTGTCAGCCAATGCAAATGGAAATCAGGCGTTGTTTTCCCTTGCGCATATTGGCGATCGAACAGGTCAATAAAAATTTCTGCCGCGGACTGGCCTGAACCAATCAATACTACATTGCCTTTTAACTGTGCTGGGCAGTGCTTTAAATATTCAGCCGAATGTAAGCACTGCTTTGTTTTTGGATAGGCCTGCTGCAAACTTTCAGGTAAATGTGGCACTGTGCCGATTCCCAGTACCAATTGACGTGTCTGGTAGCGTTGCGTTTCGCCGTTACTCAACACCTCAACCTCAAAACCGCCCTGGATCGGTTGCACATCCAGAACACGGCTGTTGAAGCGGATATGCTCGAGCTGCTGCACCACCCACTGACAATAGTGGTTATATTCCTGACGTGGAATATATAAGTTTTCACGGAAGTAAAACTTATATAAACGCTGCTGATGCTTTAAATAATTGAGAAAACTATAAGGGCTAGTCGGTTCAACCAGACTGACCAGATCCGCCATAAACGGCACTTGCAGTAAAGCATTGGGTAGCTGCATGCCCGCGTGCCAGTCAAAACCATCTTTCTGCTCAAAAAAGCGATATTGAAGGTCACTTTTGTTTTGCAGCAAACTGGCCAGACTTAAATTGAAAGGCCCCAAGCCAATGCCGATAAAATCAAGCATAGCTCACATCCTTCTGCTCAATAAACAGCGGATTTTGCAATTGCACATACACAGATTGATGCTCAACAGGCGCAATCAATTCATCCAGCTCATGCAAGCGTGTCAGCAAATTACCTTTATATGGCAAGGTTTCATTAAACAATAAACCCTGTAACAAGGTACTATCAGGATACTGCTGCAATAAATCCTGCAAGAACACTTTCAAATGCTCAAGCAGCACATCTTCGCTCATATGGCCCGTTGCACCAATTGCGTTAATAATGCCGAATAAGGTATTGCCAAAGAAATAATAGCTGAAACGCTCATCAACGAAATCTTTCGGCCCCACTGCAAATGCTTTTTCTTTCAGCTCAGGTAAGGCCTTTAAAATTTCAGTAGCAAATTCTTCAATATAGTAAAAGCCCTGATTGTCACGTAACCACAGGGTCTTGGGAAAATGGTTCTCCATTTCCAGCAACACATTTTGCTGATGCGATTCGAATGCCATGCCGTAACGGTGATAGAGATACATCAATGGCTGCAAACTCACCTCAAGGAAACGGTTAAACCAGTCCAGTGCAATCTCGGAAAGATCCATTTCAGGATGTGCTTTGGCAATGTTTGCGAAAAGCGCATTAAAACGATTTAAAGCCTTGCCCGGATGGTCCTGACACAATGAGGCAATACAGGTCACTTGCTGTTGTGGACCAAAAGGCTGATCACGGAAAATACAGATACTTTCATTGACTACTTCACCATCAATTTGCAAAGCCATCCATGCAGGATCATTGACCGCTTTCAGAGTTGGGCAGTTTTTTAAGATATTCTGGCCAAACTCACTGTGCCATAAACGATGGGTCAGTTCACCACGGTGACATTCTTTTGCCAGATTGACACGGATTGAATTGGTAATCATCACCGACAGTGACGGTTTCACCATCCACGGCGCATTAAAACTTGCCAGCGTCCGAATTGAAGTGGTCGGTGCAAATTGCCAGCCACGTAAACCCAGATCAATCAGCTGTCCAGTTTGTTTAAAACGCTCAAACCACGGCTTGCTTTGCAAATAACGTGCCTGCCAAGGATGTAAAGGCAGTAATTTATATTCGGTATGGGTATTGAGCAGCTTAAGATCCTGTTCCGATAAATACCATTGCAACGCGCTTTTAAGCTGGGCTGAAATAGCCTCATCAGTCGCGCTACCTTCAGCAATATAATCCTGATGCACAAACCAGTAATGCAGTTGAGTTTGTCCCTTATTTTCCGGAGAAAACTTGTACCAGTCCTCATGTACGAAACCCGTCCGGCTCTTTGGTGCAGGATGCATGCTATGCCCAAGGACTAAAGCCTGTTCAGATTCAATGAAATTCTGTCCTGCCTTGACCAGATCATCGAAGTCATGTTCACGCTGGACTAAAAACTGCTGTAAAGCATCGCGGCTCTGAATCCATTTTTCCACTAGAGAAGCTGCATCTAATGCAAGCTCGGACTCAAAAACCAGTTCTTCCAGTAACAGGCCGACAATGGCAACGGAACTAAAGGCTCTACTTTGTCCATGAACAATAATTTGCGGAAAATCGGCCAAGCGATGTCGCCCGACTCGACTGACATAGGCCAACGGGAAATAGCATTGTGCTTGAATGGAGTGGATCGGAATGGTTAACAGCGTCAAACCTTGGCTAAACGCTTGCTGTTGTGGACTCTGCTGATTTTTATTAAGCAAGTGACCTTTGCCTGTTTCTTGCGTGTAGGCGTTGACGAAATGTTGTATCGCCAACCGATTGGCAAGTGATTGCATCCGATTGTATCCTCTATCCAGAGATCTGATTTATTTTTCGAAATGTTTTAGGCCATAAACATATCCTGAACGGAACTTAGGTCCGTTTAAGATGTAGCTAATGATAATTATTATCATTTATATTTTCAATTCTATATTTTGCCACTATAAAACAATTCAATGCATTGAAATGATTTGCTTTTTATTAATCTCAAGTGAAATCAGATACAAAAAGATAATAATCGTTTTCATTTAATAAAATGATGATTCACTCAATATTGATAGTTTTTTGTGATTTTAAAATTTCTTAAATTACAGCACATTAGAGAAATACATCCCAAAATGATGCATTTGTGTGCCTGTATTATCAAAAACTGTGTTCCGCAGATCCAACAACTCCCACTAACAACGTTAAAGAATAAAATGATGATTTCGCCTATTGCGCTGGTCACTATTCTCTCCACTATAATGCCGAAAATTTAAAAACAATCTCAGGCTGAGATCACAGGAACGATGATGAAGCGCTATAAAAGCTTAGATAAAAATTTAGATGCAAAAGGTATTATTCCCTTTCTATCGATCGGGGGATTCATTTTATTTTCCAATGCATCTTTTGCAGCGGCTTCCACTGAAGCAACTCTCTCTGGCGGAAAACCAGAGCAACTACCGACCATTACCGTGCAAGCCTCACGTTCCGATGAGCTCTCCTCTTCTGCCAAACAAGTCACACGACTGGATGAACAGCAAATTGAACTTTTAAAAAATGCTTCATCAGGCAATCTCGCGACTGTGCTGGCCAAGGCAGTCCCCGGCTTATCCGATTCAAGCCGCACCATTACCGATTTCGGACAAACCCTGCGTGGACGTAATGCATTGATTCTGGTCGATGGCGTGCCGATGAATTTAACGCGGGACACATCCAGAGGACTTTCTGCGATTGATCCGCAAAGTATCAGTAGTATTGAAGTCATACGCGGCAGTAATGCGATTTATGGCAGCGGCGCAGCGGGTGGCACCATTTCAATTACCACTAAAGCGGCTGGCGGTGAACCTGCTGCTAAAACCGTGATCGGCTTACAGAGTCCACTCACCAATATCCGTTCCGATGCTTTCAGTGGCGATATTCATCAATATTTTTCAGGCAGTCTGAATGACTTCGATTATGCTCTGGATTTTGGCTATCAAAGAATTGGTAGCCCCTATGATGCAAGAGGAAAACGGGTTGCACCCGAACCTAGTCAGGGTGATCTGTTTGATGCCGATGCCTATAGTATCGGTACTAAACTCGGCTATCACCTGGACGATAATCAGTATCTACAACTGGCTGCAAACTATTATAATGCCGAACAGGATTCCGACTATGCTTCCGATCCGAGTGTAGCCCAATTACCGCCTGGTAGTGTCCCGGCAAAAGCCATTAAAGGATTGAAATTAAAACAACAAAATAAAAATGAAAACCAGATTTATAATCTGACTTATAGCCATAAAGATTTATTTGGTCATAAACTTGATGCCCAGATTTATTACCGCGACTTTTTCACCCGCTTTGCACCCTTTGATGCGCGTAAAGTACCGACACGCGGAGGACAGGTCGATCAGGTTTACCAAAACAATAATGTATTGGGTAGTCGCTTAACCGTTACAACGCCGCTCGAGTTTCTGGGTGACAGTTCACTGGTCTGGGGTGGTGATTTTAGCCGTGAAAAGAGTGAAATGCCGTTAGATACTTTCGATCAAGATATCTATGATCAATCTGGTGGGCTGGAATTCGTCAAAAATGGAAAGCTGATTTATTTACCTGAACTCACCACCCAGAGCGTGGGTGGATTTGTGCAATTGAAGCATCGTTTTAACGATCAATGGTCGGCTGAAGTTGGCACACGCTATGAAGACAGTTTTGCCAAAATTAACAGCTTTGTACCCTTGTCCCAGTTAAAAGAATCTGTTCCTTATACCGTTCAGGGTGGAAAAGTAAAAGCGGATGCATGGCTCTACAATGCCAATCTTACCTTTGCAGCCAGCGATGAACATTCGATTTATGCCTCATTTAATCAAGGCTTCCAGCTACCTGATGTGGGTGTGGTTATTCGTAATGCAGGAAAAAAATTTGACTTAAGCTCGTCATTCTTAGAACCCGTCAAAGTGGATAATTATGAACTGGGCTGGAATGGCCATTTCAACAATTTCAGTTCCAGTCTAGCCGTATTCCACTCAACTTCCGATCTTGGTGGCGTGCAATCCTTTGGTAACGGGTTAATTCTGACCCGAACCAAGGAAAAAGTAACGGGTGTAGAAGCGACACTGGATTATCTTGAAGATGCCAAAGTCTGGGGTGCTGGCGGAAGTGTAACCTGGATGAAAGGACGTGAAACCCCGCAAAATAGTCATACTGAACAGGATATGACAGGTTTCCGTATTCCGCCGTTAAAAGTGACCGCCTATATTTCCTATAGCCCGACCGATACCTGGACTAACCGTATACAGGCGACATATTTCGGCGCAGAAGATTACCGCCTCAATGGTAACAATGGTTTTGGACGCTATGATGTCAAATCCTATACCACAGCGGATTTAATCAGCAGTTTTGCCATCAATAAACAGGATACGATGACGATTGGTATCGAAAATATGTTCAATCGTGAATACTATCCGCTCTATAGCCAGCTCATGAGAAATAGTAACAACACCAGTCACCTATTAGCGAGTGGCGTAACCGCGAAAGTCTCTTATACGCACAAGTGGTAATTTTCAACATCAAATAAATACGATAGATATCGGCTGATATCTATCGTTGTTCCAAGCATTAACCCATTTTAATGTTTAAATTGCGAATAGCCTTATTTTTAAACATCCAATATATCAGCAAATTCAGCGCCCAGTAATTGAGCCAGATCCTGAGGATTTAATCCAATATCCAGTCCTCTTCTGCCCCCACTGACATAAATTTTTGCCAAACTTTGCGCCGTGGCATCGATCACGGTTTTAAGACGTTTCTTTTGTCCCAATGGACTAATCCCGCCGACCAGATAGCCAGTTAAACGTTCGGCATCTTTTGGATTTGCCATTTGCAGTTTCTTACAACCGACTGCTGCTGCTACTTTTTTCAGATTAAGTTGATGATGGACCGGTAAAATGGCGATGAAATAATTTTTTTCATCTGTCACCATTAAGGTTTTGAATACTTCTTCAACCTTGAGATTTAACTTCTCTGCGGCTTCCAGTCCAAAACTTTTTGCATTGACATCATGTTCATATTCATGAATTGAGAATGGTATTTTATTTTTTTCCAGTAATTTACAAGCGGGTGTCATATCTATTCAGTATTTTTGCTTTCGGAATAAAATTAGGATAAGTGTAGCACTTTAAAAATAAAAGTTTAAATTTGCTTAGGCTATTTCGGATATAAATCTCTTCTTGATAAATCCTGAGACAACCTCATATATTGGCTAAAGATGAAATGAACAGGCTCAAATAATTCATGAGTTATAAACATAACAATTTGATGGCCATGCGCCAGAATTATTGGGATGACGAATCTTCTTCTACAGTGCAAGCTGAAAAACAGTTCTTGCAGGATCTACTGATAGAAGAAGGTGTGTTTAAAGAAGCAACGCCGGATGACACCAAGTATTTTTTCTTTACCCTGCCCAGTATTATTATTGTGAAAGCGTATGCACTCGGTTTTCACAACAGTCAGGTTAAACGAATGTTGATTAAACATATTCATACTCATCGAGCCGCACTGATGAAACGGGCAACATTAAAAATTCAGTTTAAAATTTAGGACATATGTATATGAATACCAAATAGGAATAAGATATATGCTTAGGCTATTTGTATACAATTACCCTATTTCACAAATTTAGACTGATAATTCAAGAGATTGAACTGTTTTAATACGTTCAAAAGCGGTAATATCCGCTACAATTCATATCTCGGCTTTCAACCCTCCGATTTCAGCATAGGATTTTTCTTTCATGTCAGATCAGAACGATAAGCTTAAGAATCTAAAAACCTCCTCGGTGGATCGTCGCTTATCTATCGCAAAAGCATCTTTACTTGCTGGAACACGTTGGGCAACTGCAAGTGCAACTTCTCTTTTCTCCAGTGAAGAAGAAAAAGAGAAGAAACGTAAAAAAGCCATGGCTGAACAGGCGCATTATTTGGTTTCTGAAATCGGCAAACTTAAAGGTTCAATCGTCAAGATTGGCCAGATGATGGCCTTATATGGCGAGCATTTCTTGCCTGAAGAAATTACCCAAGCATTAAATACCCTGAATAATCAGACCGTAGCCCTTGCTTGGCCTGCAATCAAGGCACATTTGCAAGATCAGTTAGGTTCAAAACTTGATGATTTAACCATCGATCATGAACCGATTGGCACCGCTTCACTAGCTCAGGTTCATCGTGCGACCCGTAAATCAGATGGTCAGGAACTGGTGCTTAAAATCCAGTATCCTGGTGTGGCAGAAGCGATCGACTCAGACATGAATCTGTTCAAGAATATGCTGAAACTGACTCGGATGGTGCCGCAAACCCGTGAGTTTGATCAATGGTTTGACGAAGTTCGCGACATGATGCATCGCGAAGTGGATTATGCGATTGAAGCAGCGACTACGCGTCGTTTTGCTGAACGTTTGAAAGATGATCCGCGTTATATCGTTCCACAGATTGTGGATGAATTCTGCGCTGAAAAAGTACTGTGTATGACTTTTGAACGTGGCGTCCCTGTGAATAGTCCAGTGATGCTTTCTCTCCCGCAAGAACGCCGAAACAAGTTGGGCGAAGCTTCTTTAGAGATTGCAGTGCGTGAATTGTTTGAATGGGGTGAAATGCAAACCGATCCGAACTTTGGTAATTATCTGGTTCGTTTGGGTGATGGCAATGAAGTGAACGATAAAATCGTTTTACTCGACTTCGGTGCAATTCGTCAGTTTGACAATAATTTATTGACTGTGGCGCGCAACCTGATTCAGGCGGGTTATGATCACGACAAAACTGCGATGGTCAAAGCTATGAAGGGTTATGAATTCTTTGATGGTATGCCAGAAAGCGTCAAACCGGGTATGGCAGATGTGTTCCTGATTGCAACGGAAGCCTTTAGCTGTCCAGAAAATAATCCTGATATGCCTGCGGGGATTATGGATAATCAAGACCGTTATGACTGGAAAAAAAGTCAGTTGCATAGCCGTGTGATGCAACAGGCTGGGCAATCGATGGCATCCCGTTATTTCTCGGTTCCACCGAAAGAGTTTATGTTCATTAGCCGTAAATTCATTGGTGCCTACACCTTTATGACTGTGATTGATGCAAAAACCAATGTCCGCAAAATGATTCGTCAATTTACGTGATCGATCATTTCCAGTGACATGATAGAAAGCCTGTCCATTCTTATGCACAGGCTTTTTTATCGCTATTTATTAAAAGTTATGCTGTTAAGCGGTTTCTGCTACTTTTTTAATTTCATATGGCAGTCCCACATAGTTTTCTGCCAAAGTGGTTCTGCCCGCTGTCGATCCTAGAATATAACTGAGTTCAGCCTGCTTAATTTTATGGTCAAACTCGCTTTCGGTTTCAAAACGATGCAGCAAGTGGGTCATCCACCAAGAAAAACGTTCAGCCTTCCAGACGCGTTGTAAACATTTTTCTGAATACTCATTAATCCCCTGACTTGAACCCTCAGTGTAATACTCAATCAATGCATTCGATAGATAGGCAATATCCGAAGCAGCTAGATTAAGACCCTTGGCCCCGGTTGGCGGAACAATATGCGCCGCATCTCCAGCTAAGAACATTTTACCAAAACGCATTGGCTCAGTCACAAAACTACGTAACGGCGCAATACTTTTTTCGATAGATGCGCCAGTGACTAAATGTTCACGGCTTTCGGGATCTAGACGACATTTCAATTCTTCCCAGAATCGCTCATCTGACCAGTCTTCGACATGATCCGTCAATGGCACCTGTAAATAATAACGGCTACGGGTTTCTGAACGCATACTACATAAAGCAAAACCACGTTCAGACTGTACATAGATCAGTTCATCTGCCACTGGCGGTACATCGGCCAATACGCCTAACCAGCCAAATGGATAGACTTTTTCAAAAGTTTTGATCTTGTCCTCAGGCACACTGGCTCGACAAATACCGTGATAGCCATCGCAACCGGCTATAAAGTCACATTGGATTTGAAAGGCTTTGCCCTGATAGTCAAAATGAACTTCTGGCGCATCATAAAAACCGTGCACCTGCACATTTTGCGCCTCATAATACGAGGTCAGCTGTGCAGCTTCACGCGCAGCCATCAGGTCTTTGGTGACTTCGGTCTGTCCATAAACCGTGACTTGTTTACCGCCTGTCAGTGCAGACAAATCAACACGATGTTTCTGCCCATTGGTGAGGATCTCAATCCCTGAATGTGGTAAGCCTTTCTCTTTTAAATGTTGATCGACACCTGCCTGTTTGAGTAAGTCAACTGATACCTGCTCTAAAATGCCTGCACGTATACGTGAAGCGACATATTCAGCACTACGTTGCTCAATAATGACATGTTCAATGCCAGCCTTATATAACAGTTGCCCCAGTAACAAACCCGCTGGGCCAGAACCGATAATTGCAACTTGTGTCTTTAAAATATCCATTACATCTTCCTTGTTATATGTCCTGACTTTTAAACTACTGCTTTTCAATTATGGATACGATGTATGCAAATCGAAAAGAACCGTTTATCATTCAACTTGTCCGATTAGCGGACAAAACATACAAAATAACAAGGAAGAAAGGATGTCCTCTACCGATGCTTTTTTAGAGCACCCGAGTTCTCATGAACGTATTCGTCAGGAAGACTATATTGCGGGTTTGGCCAAAGGTCTGGCTTTACTTGAAGCCTTTGGCATTGATCGTCAACGTTTGAATGTCACACAGGTCGCAGAACGGGCAGGTATTAGCCGCACAGCCACACGTAGACATTTAAAAACCTTAAAGTACTTAGGCTATTTAGACACCGATGAGCATTATTTCTGGTTGACCCATCGGGTATTACGTTTTTCCAGCTCTTATCTGAGTTCTGCCCATCTGCCTAAAATTGCCCAGTCTTTTCTCAACCTTTTATGTGCCCAGACCTCTTTGACTTTTTCTTTGGTCGTTTTGGATGATAATGAGGTAGTTCCGATTGCCCGTAGCTATCTTCCCCAACATGACAACCTGCGGGTCAGTCCTTATGGCATGCATCTAGGCAACCGCCTACCCGCACATGCCACCTCTACAGGAAAGGTGTTGTTGGCGGCATTGTCTGAGCAGGCTCAGCGCGATTGGGTCAAAAACTATGGCTTAAAGCGCTTAACGCCTTTCACCATTATCGATGAATCAACCTTTATAGACGTGCTGAAAAGCATTTCATTGTCAGACTATTGTTTATCGAAAGAAGAGCATGAGCTGGGTGTGATTGCAATTGCAGTACCGGTACTGAATGCCCAAGGTCAAGCCATTGCGGCGCTTAACTGCATGTCGCAAACCAATCGGGTGCAAGAGGATTATCTGGTTCAGCAAATTCTGCCTTTGTTACGTAATACCGCCAATGAGCTGCGCAATGTGATTTAAAAGAAATGTTCGGCTGGCTATTTCAATCTAGATGCTTAGATAGTTTGAATTAGAATGTGAACCCATAGCCCATCCCCTGACACCAATAATAACCATGTCTGACTATCTTCACCTCAGGCTAATTAGGTACCGGGTTTAATCTGATGCTCCGACTGAAAATCCTGATAGGTTTTACGTTCAGATGAATCGGCTGTTAAGGGCATAACCTCGGTCATGCTGTGTAAACAGCGCTGTGTCAGCTGGATATATTCTTGCGTACCTTTGATTTTCCATGCACGTTCCTGTTCTGATAAATCACGTGCAACCTTTGCAGGACTGCCCATAGCCAGTACATTGGCTGGAATATGATCCTTGGTTTTCACCAGACTATTGGCACCGATAATGCTGTTTTCACCAATCTCGGCATAGTCCAGTATCACACTGTTCATGCCGATCAAGGCATTCTTGCCGATACGGCAGCCATGCAAGGTCGTAGCATGACCAATATGTCCCATTTCTTCAATCAGGGTGACGCTTTGCGGAAAACCATGAATGATACAATTGTCCTGGACATTGGCATTTTGCTTGATATGGATCCGGCCAAAATCAGCACGTAATGAGGCAAAAGGACCAATATAGACGCCGGCTTCAATGATGACATCACCAATTAAAACAGCGGTTGGATGCACAAATGCATCAGGATGAACGACAGGAATTACCCCATCAATACTGTAACAAGGCATCAGCCACTCTCTCATTATTTTGGCTCAAGCCACCAAAACGCCGCCAAAAATGTGCAGTCGCATTGGGCATAGGCCCTTCCGAGGTTGCCGCAACCGACAAGAAATACTCATCTGCAGCTTCAAAGACTTTTTTATAAATATTCATGGATAAAGTTCGTGCCTTGACTGCAGGCCAGTCTGTCGATAACAGCTCTAACGGCAAAGCAGGATCCTTGAGTAAAATCCGGCGATAATAATGAATCAGCAAGGTCCGGATCTGGAAGGCTTGAATTGGTTCAATACGTTCATCCTCTTGCATCAAAATTGCGCCAATCTCCCGAAACATATCCAGAAATTGTAAATAACGTTGACGCAGCTCATCAATCGGCCAGTTGGTCTCCAACATACGGCTGATGGTGTCAGTCGAGTTATTAAACAGCTGTAAGGTCTCAGCCTTAAACACCACCACCTGCTCACTCATGTTGAGATCAACCAGCAGTTTTTGCAATTGCAGTCGATTCGAACCCGGGTACGCCATCAGGTTGGTCGAAATATTGGCAAAGCCCAGCCATTCCAGTTCTTTCTTGAGAAAAGCCTTATTGTCGGTATCCAGACTCGACATCAGGATCAGATCCCAACAATGATCCCATTCCTTCATCTGGTCATTGTAAATCCGTTGCTCAGCCTGTAAGTATTTGAAACGGCTAGCATCTGTAATCCGGTAAAAACTGGTTCTACCAATTTTATCTGAACCCAACCATTCATTTTTGACCAAACGAAAAACCGAAGTCCTGACAGCACGATCATTAAAATTGAACAGCTCCATCAACTGGATCAAGCTGGCAAGACTAATATTACCGCCACGATGCAGGATTGAATCCCCAAAAATGGTTGTAATCAGAGACGTGCCACTTAAGGTTTCGTTCTGGATGATCGAATCAATAATTTGCTGTAACTTTACACTCATAGGTTTATCTTGGCGTTTAGATTCAGGATATAGACGATACTATACCCTGAATGATCATAATGTTAAGCAATCTGACGCATATCAATGACCCGTTTTGCCTTCCCTTCCGAGCGCGGTAAGGTCAGTTCATTCACCACTTCGACTGTCACGGAAATACCAATCATGGTTTTAATCCGCTGCATCAGTTGCTGAGCCAGTTGTTGCGCCTGTAAGTCGCAGTTATGGCACATCTCGGTACGAATATGCAAGGTATCCATATGGCCTTGCTTGGCAACCAGAATTTCATAGTTCGGCACCAGACTTGGGACTTGCAAAATCTGCTCTTCAATCTGGGTCGGGAATACATTTACACCACGAATAATCAGCATGTCATCGCTACGTCCTACAATTTTATCCATACGGCGCATCGCCAGATTTTGGCCTGCCAGCAAACGGGTCAAATCACGGGTACGGTAACGGATAATCGGCAAACCTTCTTTGGTAATGGTGGTAAATACCAGTTCACCCAGTTCGCCATCCTTACACACTTCACCGGTTTCAGGATTGATGATTTCAGGATAAAAATGATCTTCCCAGATGGTCAGCCCTTCGCCTTCATCCAGACATTGCATGGCGACACCTGGCCCCATAATTTCTGACAGGCCATAAATATCCAGTGCCTTGATATTCAGGCGCTCTTCGATCTCACGGCGTAACTCTTTTGACCAGGGTTCTGCACCAAAAATACCCACCTTTAACGAGGTATTACGCGCACTGCCTAACTGCTGCTCAAGTTTTTCAATAATACTGACACAATACGATGGTGTGACCATGATTGCGGTTGGCTTAAAGTCCTGAATCAGTTGTACCTGTTTCTCAGTCTGACCACCTGACATCGGAATCACGGTGGCACCCAAGCGTTCAGCACCATAATGTGCACCTAAACCACCGGTAAACAGGCCATAACCATAAGCCACCTGAATCATGTCCTTGGCACTCAAGCCCGCCATACGCAAACAACGCGCCACAATATCCGACCAGGTATTGATATCCTTTTGGGTATAACCCACGACTGTTGGCTTTCCTGTCGTACCTGAAGATGCGTGTAAACGAACAATCTGCTCTTGCGGAACTGCAAACATGCCAAAGGGATAGTTGTCACGTAAATCCTGTTTGGTGGTAAATGGAAACTTGGCCAGATCATCCAGTGTCACGAAATCATCGGGATGCACACCTGCATCATCAAATTTTTTCTTATAGACCGGACTATTGGCATAAACATAAGTCAATGTCTGTTTTAACCGTTGGGTTTGAAGCGCTCGCAACTCCGCAAGCGTCATTTTTTCTACGTCTTCTGTGATGAGGCTATCCACTGCCGTCTCTCCTGTTTCGTTATATTATTCGAACCGTTTCAATTAAATTAAGCTATATTTTCTAAAATCAGGGCGACACCTTGCCCAACACCGACACACATGGTACAAAGCGCGTATTTACCTTGGCGTCTTTGCAGTTCTCTGGTTGCGGTCATCACCAAACGCGTGCCACTCATCCCAAGCGGATGGCCGAGTGCAATCGCACCACCATTCGGATTAACACGCGTATCATCATCCTGAAGACCTAACTCTCGCATACAAGCTAATGACTGGGCGGCAAAAGCCTCGTTCAGCTCAATCACATCCATTTGATCCAGACTGAGCCCCGTTTGTTTCAACAATTTTTGTACTGCAGGCACTGGTCCAATACCCATATATTTCGGTTCAACCCCGGCACTGCTCATCGCCACCACACGTGCCAAGGGCTTTAAGCCATGTGTATCGGCAAACTGACGATTGGTGAGCAAGACACAGGCCGAGCCATCGTTGACACCCGATGCATTACCCGCCGTCACCGAACCACCTTCTTTACGGAATGGAGCTTTCAGTTTTGCCAAGCTGTCCAGACTGGTATCGGCACGCGGATGCTCATCCTTTGAAAAGACAGTGATGTTCTTTTTACGATCGGCCAGTTCAACAGGCAGTATTTCACCCTCAAAAAAGCCGGCTTGTTGTGCCGCAGCCACTTTTTGTTGACTCCGAAGCGCAAATGCATCCTGATCCTGACGACTGATCTGGTATTTTTCAGCCACATGCTCAGCGGTTTCAGGCATGCTGTCCGTCCCATAGTCAGCTTTCATCTTTTTGTTGATGAAACGCCAGCCAATGGTGGTATCAAAAATTTCAGGGCTACGACCAAAAGCTTCGGTTGGCTTGGCTTGCACAAAAGGTGCCCGACTCATCGACTCGACCCCGCCCGCCAGTACAAATTGTGATTCGCCCGATTTAATCGAACGTGCTGCCAAGCCCACTGCATCCAGACCCGAAGCACAAAGACGATTCACGGTCATCGCAGGAACTGCTTCTGGTAATCCCGCCAACAAAGTTGCCATGCGTGCCACATTACGGTTATCTTCACCCGCCTGATTGGCACACCCCAAATAGACTTCATCTAAATCTTGCCACGGCAGATGCGCATGTTTTTCTTTTAAATGTTTGATAGGCAATGCCGCAAGATCATCCGTACGTACCGAGCTGAGCGCACCAGCATAGCGGCCAATCGGGGTGCGAATAAAATCACAAATTAACACGTCTTCCATGATCACTCCTTTTTATGCACATGCGGTTAAATCTTTTGAATCATCGAGCGCTAGGCTTTGTTGCTTTGCCACGTATTGCTTGAGATAAAGACTTGCATGATATTTTTCTTCGCCATAAATGGCATATAAATTATTGAGGGTTTGTAGCACATACGCTGCGCCCAATTGCATCATCCATTGATACGGCCCCTTAGGATAATTGACCCCATATCGCATGGCATTATCAATATCTTCCATAGTGGCAATCCCGTGCAGGCTGGCCTCACAGGCTTCATTGATCAACAGGACAAGGGTACGTAAAGTTAATAATGCAGGATGGTCGGTAATCCAGATCACATGAAACTGATATTGGGCAAAAAATGCCTCAACTTTTGCCAGATCATCGGCTTGGCATAACGGGTTATGACTCAGAACCACCGCTTGCGCCTGCGCAAAATCATGATGCCAGTCCATCAATACCGTTTTACGGCTTAGATAGTTCAGGTGGGCAGATTCACCCTGACTTAAACGCAGATCAATATCGTCTATCTGAATGATATTTTGTTCATGTTCAGTCCCGCTATTGAGTGCCAGGCGTGTGAGTAACTCAGGTAACTGAGACCATGTACCTTTAACCTGTATCTGTGCTTGAAAAGGCTTGGTGCTCAGGGCTTGAGGTTGAAATGTCGAATACTGGTTTCTTGCATCGTAATGATAAAAACCTTGTTTTGATTTGCGTCCCCATGCGCCAGCATCGACCAGTTCCTTCTGTACCAGACTCGGACGGTAGCGTGGCTCATAAAAGAATGCTTCATACACACTTTGGGTCACAGAAAAATTCACATCCTGCCCAATCAGATCGGTTAACTCACATGGCCCCATGGCAAAACCACCACACTGCTTTAAGGCATAGTCCAGCTGATCATAGCTGGTGACCTGTTCTTGCAAGGCACGAAATGCTTCTGCATAAAATGGACGGGCAATCCGGTTCACAATAAAACCAGGTGTCGATTTGGTCAGTACCGGGATTTTTTTCCAAACCAGCATCAAGGCTTTTAAGGCCTGACATAAGGCAAATGGCGTTTTTAAACCTTGGACAATTTCGACCAGTTTCATTACTGGTGCAGGATTGAAAAAATGTAAACCCACCACACGTTCAGGCTGTGGAATCCCTGCTGCAATGGCAGTGACTGAGATTGAAGAGGTATTAGTGGCAAAAACAGTCTGTTCAGTACAAATGCTTGCAAGCTGTTGAAACAATGCCTGCTTGACCTCCAGTTTTTCAACCACGGCCTCAATCACTAAATCCACATCTGCTAAATCGTCTATACCGTTGGCAATGCTTAGACGGGAACATGCTTGCTGAGCCTGCTCATGCGTTATCTTGCCTTTTTCAACCAGTTTGGCAAAAGTCTGATGTAATCCATCAACCGCCTGCTGAGCCTTTTCGCGATCGAGATCATACAGAATCGTAGCGTGACCATTGATGATTGCCAACTGGGCAATCCCAATTCCCATGGTCCCCGAGCCAATCACGGCGATTTTGGCATGGGATAAATCGAAACTCATCATGCTTAACGCCCCTGAAAATTTGGCTCGCGCTTATTCATAAAGGCTTGAACCCCTTCACGATAATCTTCCGAACGCCCAGCAATACGCTGAAAATCGCGTTCTAAATGCATCTGTTCATCAAAACTATGGTTGCTGGATTGATGCAGCGCTTTTTTGATCAGTGACAGACCAAAAGTCGGTTGCTTGGCAAGACGTTCCGCCAGCTCTGTGACCTGGCTTTTTAATTCACTGTCTTCAGCGACATCCCAAATCATGCCCCATTCTTTGGCAGTTTCCGCTGGCAATTTATCACCCAGCAACGCGAGCCCCATAGCACGCGCATGACCGACTGCACGTGGCAGGAACCAGGTTCCGCCCGAATCAGGTACCAGACCTAAACGGCAAAAGGCTTGCACAAAGTTGGCAGATTTGGCCGCAATCACCAGATCGCAGGCCAAGGCGATATTTGCTCCGGCACCCGCCGCCACGCCATTTACGGCACAGATCACCGGCTTCGGCATATTCACAAGGGTTCTAATCAGCGGGTTATAGTAAGTTTCAATCGAATATCCCAGATCGGGTGCCGCAGCGTTCGGATCAACGACACGATCCCCCAAATCCTGTCCTGCGCAGAAACCACGACCTTCGCCGCTGATCACAATACAGCGAACCTCCGTTTTTTTCGCCCAGAGATTCAAAACTTCTGCGACTTCTCGGTGCATGTCTACATTAAAGCTATTCAAGGCCTGTGGACGGTTAAAGGTTAAGTAACCCACCGCATTTTTTTCTTCCACGATAATATTGTTATAGTCCATCACTCACCTCTAAACACTGGTTTTCTTTTTTCAAAAAATGCATTAATGCCTTCATTTCGATCTTTGGTTGCTGCCAACCAGACAAAGTTTTGCCGTTCGGATTTCAGTCCCTGACTTAATGTGGTTTCATGAATACTTTTGATCGATTGCTTGATCACCCGAATTGCCAAAGGCGCCTGTTTGGCAATCTTGCTTGCCAGTTGAATGGCATATTCCACGGTGAGCGCAGCCGGTACCACCTCACTACAGATACCATATTGCTGTGCCTCCTGAGCCGAGATCATTTCACCCGTCATGGCCCAGCGCATGGTCAGTTGCTGTCCCACCAGACGGGCTAAACGCTGTGTTCCGCCCGCACCGGGTAACATGCCTAAACCAATTTCCGGCAAGGCAAATTTGGCATTGTCACCACAAATCACCATGTCCGAATGCAACACCAGTTCAAAACCTGCACCTAAGGCATAACCATTCACTGCCGCAATAATAGGTTTGCTAAAGCTGTCAATTTTTTGCCACAGCTTTGGACGAATATCGAGCTGTAAGGACACCGCATCCATTACTGCCAATTCATTCAGGTCTGCACCAGCAGCAAAGCAATTACTATTGCCGGTTAGCACAACCGCTTTCACGGCAGGATTCTGTTCTGCTTGTTCCAGCAAATCACCTAGATACTGTAAGGTGGCATTGTTCAAGGCATTGCGTTTTTCTGGACGGTTTAAGCTCAGCAGCATGACACCCTCAAGTAGTGTTTCAACCTGAATTAATGTTTGCATCGCTGTTTCCCTACTCATCAAAACTTAAACGCACATTCGCGCCTTTGGGTAAGGTCTGGCAGCTCAGCACATAGCCTTTTTCCACCTCATCCTGTTCAAGGCTATAATTCAGGAACATATCCACTTCACCTGACAGTACCTTGCAGCGACAGGTTGCGCAGACGCCACCTTTGCAGGCATAAGGCAAATCTGCACCTGCACGTAAGGCAGCATCCAGAATACTTTCGTCTTCTTGTCCAACCGCAACAATCAACTCTCGTCCATCGAGTACGATATTGACTTTTTCTTCCTTACGATTGGCATCGACTTCCGCTGACCGTTTACGGACATGCCCGGTATTAAAACGCTCGGTATGAATGCACTCTTTAGCCACCCCGTAATCCGGTAACAGGCGTTCAACTGTGTCCATCATGTCATCAGGACCACAGGCAAAGACATGGTCAAAGTCTGGTTCTAACACGTCATGTTCAAATAACTGCTTGAGCTTGTCTTCATCAATCCGGCCATTCAATAACTCACTGTCATTGAATTCGCGTGAGAAAATATTGATGAGCTGAAAACGTTCTTTAAACTGGTCTTTCAGGTCCATGATCTGCTCGGAAAACATAGTCTGTTTCCACGAACGGTTGCCATATAACAAAGTAAAATTCGCCGAGTCTTGCTCGAACAGCACCTGTTTGATAATTGACAGAATCGGTGTAATGCCACTACCCGCAGCAATACCTAAATACGCCTGACCGCCAGTTCGCGCCGCTTTCTGAAAAAACACCCCTTGCGGTGGCATGACTTCCAGCACATCACCTACTTTTAAATGTTCATTGGCCCAGTTGGAAAATTGGCCCTGCTCAATCTTTTTCACCGCAATACTGATGTCTTCTTTTGGTGCATAGCTACAGATTGAATAACAACGGCGAATTTCCCCAGCTTCGGTTAAATGGCGAATGGTGAGATGCTGTCCTGGCTGAAACTGAAACTGTTGCTGTTGTTCTACGGCCAGATCAAAGGCAATACAAATTGCCTGATCGGTCTGTGGTGTAATTGTTTTTACTTTTAATGGAATAAATTGGCTCATGGCTGATTTCCTTATCCAAGACTTTAAATGCATTTAAAATAATCAAAGGGTTCAAGGCAGTCCTGACATTTGTACAAGGCTTTGCAAGCAGTGGAGCCGAACTCGGTTAACAGTCGGGTTTTTCGACTCTTGCAATGAGGACAAACCACACCATCACTCAGATGCACATGCGTTCCGCACTGTTGTGCCGTACCTTCTGGTGGGGCGATACCATAGGCTTGCAGTTTCTGTTTGCCTGCGTCCGACATCCAGTCCGTGGTCCATGCTTCTGATAGATCAATGATGACTTTTGCAGGGATCAAATCTTCTGCTGTCAGTGCTTCGACAATCTGTGCTTTTAACAGGTCAGTAGCTGGACAACCGCTATAAGTTGGTGTCAATCGAACAATAATTTCTTGCTGTTCATTCAACTCCACCCCACGGATCATGCCCAAATCCACCACCGACAGCACTGGGATCTCTGGGTCGCTGACCTTGTGTAAAACATCCCAACATTGGTCAATACAATGACGAATCATATGCATGGCGACACTCCTTGCCTTACCAGGTCATTTCAGGATAACTGCGTTGAATGGATTGCATTTCAGCCAGCAGATAACCCAGATGTTCGGTATGCAAACCTTGTTTAGCACCACGGCGGTAGGCACCATTTGCAGGAATGCTCAGTTCAAAACGCTTCAGCTCGGCAGCTACGACCTGGTCCCATTGCACTTTTTCGCCGGATAAATCAGCAATGATGCCCTGCTCAACCAGTAGCTGTTCTTCCGCAGTGAGTTCGAACAGTTCAGCGCTAAAGCGCCACAAATTGTCTAATGCCTGTTGCACACGTTGATGCGCCTCTGCTGTGCTGAGACTTAAACGCTCCATCCAGCTGGTAGAGAAACGAATGTGATATTTGGCCTCTTTTAAGGATTTCACCGCCAATGCCGCGACTTCTGGCGTTGCCGATTCAGCTAAAGCGGTTAATAACAGCACATGGTAATGATCCATTAACCATTGACGCACGATGGTTTGCGCAAAATCACCATTCGGTTGTTCGCATAATAGTAAGTTCAGAAACTCACGTTCATTACGAAAATAGGCCAACTGGTCTTCATCACGCTTTTCGGCTTCATATTGCCCAGCCAAGGTCAGGAAATTTCGGGATTGACCCAGTAAATCCAGACCAATATTGGCCAATGCAATATCAATCTCCAGCTCTGGCGCATGACCACACCACTCGGCCAGACGTTGTGCCAACACCAGTTGGCTGTCGCCAATATGTAATAAAAACTTCGATAAAATCGGGTTATTCATTTGCATACTCCCTTACATGTGCTCAATACCGTCAGGGATATGGTAAAACGTCGGATGACGATAGACTTTGTCCAGTGCAGGTTCAAAAAACTCGGCTTTTTCATCCGGTTGTGATGATTTGATTAGTTCTGAACGAACCACCCAGATACTGATGCCTTCATTACGACGGGTATAAACGTCACGGGCATGTTGCAGTGCGATCTCATCATCCGGTGCACGTAAACTGCCCACATGACGGTGGCTCAAACCCTGTTTACTGCGCACGAACACTTCATAAAGCGACCAGTTATTCTTATTTTCCATTGCGATATCCTTAAATTTTTCCATCAATGCTGTTTTAAGCGACTTTACCGACTTGGCTGTGCTGTTTTTTGGCGTAGACCACGGCTGCATCACGCACCCACTTGCCATTTTCCCAAGCCTTGCGGCGTGCCTCGATGCGTTCATGATTGCAAGGCCCGCGACCCGCAATCACCTCATTAAACTCTTGCCAGTCAATCTCGCCATAGCTGTAATGACCCGTTGCTTCATTCCATTTCAAGTCAGGATCAGGCACTGTTAGGCCAAGCTGTAATACTTGTGGCACGGTGTTATCAACAAACTTCTGGCGCAATTCATCATTACTGAAACGCTTGATTCCCCAGGCCATACTTTGTGCGCTATTTGGGGAATGCTCGTCACTTGGACCAAACATCATTAAAGCTGGCCACCAGAAACGGTTCACCGCATCTTGCGCCATTTGTTTTTGTTCCGGTGAACCAGCGGCCAATGCCATCATGGCTTCAAAACCCTGACGCTGATGGAAACTTTCTTCTTTACAGATCCGCACCATGGCACGCGCATACGGCCCATAAGAAGTACGACATAGGGCCACCTGATTGACAATTGCAGCACCATCCACCAACCAGCCAATCGCCGCGACATCAGCCCAGCTCACCGTTGGATAATTAAAGATCGATGAATATTTCATTTTCCCATCAATCAGTTTTTCCATCATCTCATCACGGTCTGCACCCAGGGTTTCAGCCGCACTGTAAAGATAGAGACCATGTCCTGCCTCATCCTGAACTTTCGCCAGTAATACCGCTTTACGTTTTAAGGTCGGTGCACGGGTAATCCAGTTACCTTCTGGCAGCATGCCTACAATTTCCGAATGACCGTGTTGTCCAATCTGGCGAATCAAAGTTTTACGATAGGCCTCAGGCATTGCATCCTTGGCTTCGATGGTGATGTCATTGGCAATATTGTGCTCAAATTTCTGATAATTATTTTCCATATGTCAATTCCTTGAGGAGTTCATCCATGAATATATTTTTCGATACACATAAAACAAAGTCAATCAATATTTTTGTATCAAATTAAAATCAACCATAAAACAAGATTCAAAATATTGATTTATTTAATTTTAATTAAATTATTAAAAATTTTATTTCGACTTGAAAACAAAATAAGGTTGACTTTTAACGCATTCAATATGAAATTATGAATCATATTTTTAATATTTCTAGAATTGATATATCACATAAAAATGGAGTTTGATCATGCTTGAACAAGCACACCAAGAAGAAACAGCCAAGGATATTGATGAACAAAGCTCAAGCCAGCCATTAACCAGACTGGCGTCTTATGTCTATGGAACCTGGCATTCCAGCCATGAAGATACGCGTACGGTTGTCCATGCGATTACAGGTGCGCCGATCTATACCGTCAGTAGTCATGGCATCGACATGCAGCAAGTGGTCAAGTATGCCAAGCAGAATGGTACTGAACTGGCCAACTGGACTTTTCATCAACGTGCCCATGCCTTAAAACAAATCGCCCAGCATTTACTTGAACAAAAAGAACAGTTCTACGGCTTGGCGCATGCCACTGGTGCAACCCGTAAAGATGCCTGGATTGATATCGAAGGCGGGATTCAGACCTTATTCGCCTATTCAAGTCTGGTACGCCGTGAACTGAATGATGAAAAAATCATTACCGAAGATAGCTGGATTCAGCTCTCTAAAAATGGCACTTTTGGTGCCAAGCATATTTTAAGCCCTAAAGCCGGTGTTGCTGTTCATATCGATGCCTTTAACTTCCCGATCTGGGGCATGCTGGAAAAAATTGCACCAACCTTATTGGCTGGCGTGCCATGTATTGTCAAACCCGCGACTGAGGGTGCCCAACTGACCCAAGCAGTTGTTGAGGCGATTGTTGCAACAGGCATCTTGCCGAAAGGTTCACTACAACTGATCTGTGGTCAAATTAATGATCTGTTTGATTATTTAGGCCCGCAGGACTGTGTGACCTTTACCGGCTCGGCCTATACAGGGCAAAAGCTGCGTAATCATCCACATTTAAACAAATATTCAATTCCATTCAGCATGGAAGCGGATTCAGTCAATAGCGCGATTCTCAGTCCAGAAGCAAATGAGGCGACGCTGGATCTGTTTGTGCGCGAAGTGTTCCGTGAAATGACTACCAAAGCTGGACAAAAATGTACCGCCATTCGCCGTGCCTTTGTACCTCAGGCCTTGCTTGAACAGGTCCAGCAAAAACTGAGCGCTAAACTGGCAAAAGTCGTGGTGGGTGATCCACAAAAACCGGATACGACGATGGGCGCATTGGCCAGCCCGAAACAAAAGCTGGATGTGGCCGCCAAAGTAGCTGAACTGGCAAAAGAAGCCCAAATTGTATTTGGAGGAGATAGCGCATTCAAATTTAATGCGGACCATCCAGAAAAAGGTGCCTTCTTTCCACCAACACTTTTACGATGCGAAAAACCATTAGAAGCCGTCTCAGTGCATACCACGGAAGCATTCGGCCCGGTATGTACCTTGATGCCTTATCAATCCATCGATGAACTGGCTGATCTGGTGGCTCGTGGTGAAGGCAGTCTTGTGGCCTCAGTAGTAAAAAATACGGATGAAAATATTGAACAGATCATCCAGAAAATTGCGCCATGGCACGGGCGTGTCCATATTCTGGATGAAGAATCTGCCAAAGAAAGTACCGGACATGGTTCTCCACTACCTCACCTCGTTCACGGCGGCCCAGGCCGTGCTGGTGGCGGTGAAGAACTGGGTGGCATTCGTGCAGTCAAACACTATATGCAACGTACCGCAATTCAAGGTTCACCGAATAGCCTGACTCAAGTCACGCATTCATGGACTGCAGGTGCAAATATCAATCAAGACCGCGTTCATCCATTCAAAAAATCATTTGATGAGCTGGTGATTGGCGAGCGTTTACTGACTGCACGCCGTACCGTGACCGAAGCAGATATTGTCAATTTCGCCTGCCTCAGCGGTGACTATTTTTATGCGCATACCGATAAAATTGCTGCGGCTGATTCGTTCTTTGGTGAGCGTGTCGCCCATGGTTATTTCATTGTCTCGGCAGCAGCGGGATTATTTGTCGATGCAGCCCAAGGCCCTGTGATTGCCAATTATGGTATGGACAACTTACGTTTTGTTGAGCCGGTTAAAATTGGTGATTCGATTCGTGTTGAACTGACCTGTAAGCAGAAAACACCTAAACCTCAAAAAGATCCATCTCAATCTGAACACGGTGTAGTGGTCTGGGATATCAAGGTGAAAAATCAACGAGATGAATTGGTGGCAACCTATGATATTTTAACTTTGGTTGCCCGCGCAGCTTAAAATTAGTGCTTGATGGGTCCCCTTAACGATCCATCAAGCCCATTCAAAATAGGCTATGTTCACCCTCAGTTTAATGCAGGAAAATCCATGAGCGCTTATATCATTCTTATTCGTAAAGAATTAAAAAATAAAGATGAAATGAAAACCTACACCACTTTGGCACGCCAGGCCAGTCAAGGTTTTTCAGCTGAACCGATTGTTTTTTATGGACAATCAATTGCGCTGGAAAATATTGAAAGCGACGGCGTTGCCATCATTAAATTTGGCACGATGCAGGAAGCTCAGGACTGGTATCACAGCGATGCCTATCAGCAAGCCAAAAAGCATCGTGATTTGGCTGGTGACTATATCGTCATCTTAACCGAAGGTCTGGATTAAACCCTAACCGAGCAATAACGGATTGAATCGACTGAACAATAAAGCGATTCAGGCTGACTCAGTCCCCTGTCATTTAAGTCAATTTTATAAAAAATTATTTTCTTCCTGTTTTTTTTAAATAATAAAAAACAACTACATAAATAACATTAAAGTCTCATTTTACCCTTTATCTTTCTCCACTTCCCCCGTCACACAAGACATAGTCTTTTAAGCTTGGGCATGTCAGCATAAATTTACAACCATCCTCTAGGATATAACCATGTCAAACATGATGAATAAGGCTCAAGGGCTTGGGCTATCTTTGATCACCAAACTCGCAGGAAGCGAAATGCTTGATCAACTCAAATTAAGAAAATTTGTAGAAAAATCATTATATCAGGGTTCAAAAACAGGCTTTAAGGTACTGAATAAAACACAAAAAGCATTTAAGCCGCAACCACTCGATAAACAGCGTCTCCCCAACCAGACCAACAAGAATCTGTTTGATCTGAGCCTGACTGAAGAACAGCAAATGACGGTTGACGCGATGTCACAATTTGCTGAAGAAGTCCTATACAACTTGGCGCATGAGGCAGATCATCAGGCCCAATTCCCTGAACAGTTGTGGCAACATCTGGTTGATTTAGGACTTAACTATTACGCTTTGCCAGAGGCATTGGGCGGTGTGGCAGCAGAACAAAACATTGTCAGCAATATCCTGATCGCAGAAAATCTGGCTAAAGGTGATTTCAGTTTAACCGCAGGTTTGCTCAGTACCTTTAGTGTTATCAATGCAATCACCCGCTGGGGCTCAACCCAAGTGCAATCGATGTATTTACCGGTCTTTGCAGAAGATACTGATGTTACGGCGACTTTCGCATTTCAGGAGGCAACTCCTGCTTTTAATCCATACCAGTTAAAAACCACGGCCACTGAGGCCAATGGGCAGTTCTATATCACCGGTGAAAAAAGCTTGGTCATTTTAGGTGATATTGCTGATGTTTTCTTGGTCAGTGCAGAGTTTAACGGCCAGCCTGACATTTTTGTAGTGCAATCCAATGAAACAATCGCAATCAAAGCCAATCCTGCAATGGGCCTAAAAGCTGCTGAAACGGCGACGCTGCAATTCAATCAGACCCCAGCATTACGTTTAGGCGATGCTGATTTTGATTACACTGCTTTTGTTGATCTGGGCAACCTGATGTGGTGTGCCATGGCAGTTGGAACCTGTGAAGCAATTAAAGCCTACTGTATTAAATATGCCAATGAACGTACTGCCTTCGGTGAACCCATTTCACATCGTCAAAGTGTCGCTTTTATGATTGCAGATATGGCTATCGAAATTGATGCCATGCGTATGCTGGTGCTCAATGCTGCAAGCTTGGCAGAAGCCGGACAGCCTTTCCATCGTGAAGCCTATCTGGCACGTCTGCTCTGTGCTGAAAAATCAATGAAAATCGGAACGGATGGCGTACAAATTCTGGGTGGTCATGGCTTTACCAAAGAGCATCCTGTTGAGCGTTGGTATCGTGACCTGCGTGCGACTGCAATCCTGCATTCTGGCCTACATGCTTAATTTTGGAGAACAATAATGAATTTACAAAATCCGAAAAAATTCAAAATGCTGGTAGATCAGGCACACGAAACTGCGCTGAATGTTTTACGCCCTATTTCACGTAAATATGATAAAGCTGAACATGCCTATCCTAAAGAGCTGGATATGCTGGCAGCTTTGCTGGATGGTATGAATGAAAGTGGTGAAGGTGTCGGTGCAGCCAATGCCAGCAAACGTGGTACGGTAAACCCAGATACGGTTGTGAATGGTGGCAATATGTCAGCAGCGCTCGGCATTATTGAAATGTGCTATGGCGATACAGGCCTGTTACTGAGTATGCCGCGTCAAGGCTTGGGGAACTCTGCCATCGCGGCAGTCGCCAATGATGAACAACTTGAACGCTTCAAAGGAACCTGGGCAGCAATGGCAATTACCGAGCCGGGTTGTGGTTCAGATTCAGCCGCAATCCGCACCACGGCGACCAAAGATGGCGATGACTATATCCTGAATGGTGAAAAAATCTTTGTCACTTCGGGTGAACGTGCAGATTCTGTTGTGGTCTGGGCAACCTTGGATAAAAAATTAGGTCGTGCTGCGATCAAGTCTTTTGTGGTACCGAAAGGCACAGCAGGCATGAAAGTTGAACGTCTTGAGCACAAACTGGGGATTAAAGCCTCAGATACAGCGGTAATCAGCTTTATTGACTGTCGTGTGCCTGCTGCCAATT
This sequence comes from Acinetobacter sp. 'aerobic (ED)', assembly GCF_904886855.1. Taxonomy (NCBI): domain Bacteria; kingdom Pseudomonadati; phylum Pseudomonadota; class Gammaproteobacteria; order Moraxellales; family Moraxellaceae; genus Acinetobacter; species Acinetobacter sp. 'aerobic (ED)'. The sequence continues at coordinate 258,682 of NZ_CAJHGI010000001.1, read as the reverse complement.
TGTTGGGCAACCCTGAAATTGATGTGGCTAAAGGTTTCGCTGGTGTAATGGAAACCTTTGACAACACCCGTCCACTGGTCGCAGCAATGGCAATTGGGTGTGCCAAAGCCTCTTTAGAGCGTATCAAGGAAATTTTTAAAGATCAGCTTGATCCTGACTATGCAACTCCCTACTTACAGACCTCAAACCTAGCTGCACAAATCTATCGTATGGAAGCCGAGTGGGAAGCTGCGCGCTTATTGATGATCAAGGCAACCTGGATGGCAGACAATAAAAAGCCGAACTCGAAAGAAGCATCGATTGCCAAAGCCAAAGCAGGCCGTGTAGGTAATGAAATTACGCTGAAATGTGTCGAGTTGGCTGCCAGTGTCGGTTATGGCGAAGATGAATTGCTGGAAAAATGGGCACGTGACTCAAAAATTCTGGATATTTTTGAAGGTACACAACAGATCCAGCAATTGATCATTGCCCGTCGTGAATTAGGCAAATCATCAAGTGAATTGAAATAACTTTGCTTGAGCTGGAAAAGGCGTTAAAGTCTTTTCCAGCTTTTAACTTCTATAATAAAAATATCTTGCTATGCCGAAACTGCAAAGATTTGAAGACCTCTTAATTCTAATCATAAAAAATATATTGATTATTATCTTGGTTATTTGTTCTTTGATTTTTTTTGCCTGTTTAAGCCTATATATGTCTTATCGCTATCAGCAAGCTGACTATATTAAGGCAGCATTTAGGCAAATGACCTCAATCAATCAATATATTTTTCTGCCTATCAAATTGAATGATCCGGTTATCCAATATACGCAACAAGATGTCAGTATTCGAAAATTTATTACCATCTATCGACTCGATACATCGACAACCAGCCAATTCAAGGCTCAATTTCTAACAAAACCCAGCCTATTTTTTTGAAAATAAAATGTTTAACTGTATAAACCCGACGATTAAAACCAGATGGCGTTTTCCTTATCTGACTTTTCATTATGTTCACCCACCTGAGATGTTTAAGCACCACTATGATTACAAAGTGCACGATTCCTTTATCGTGTATGGAACAAATAAATATATCAGGCAAATAGAAACAGTATGTGCAAAGCCCCAAAGCTTATATATCTATCAAGATCAGCAACAATTACTCAGGACGCTGGAATCGTTTAATCAACCCCATAATATTCATTTTAATGAGGTGGATATCAGACTTAATAGCCAAGAAAAACAGTTATTTATAGAAATGACATTAACCAAATAAATCCTAAATTCGAAATCCAGTTTAAGCATGAGCCAAACCAGATTCCGATCTCAAGCATGATGTTCGATTCCAGCCATTTACCGCATCGTCACAAATTCTTCGGCAGAGGTAGGATGAATCGCAACAGTATTATCAAAATCTTGCTTGGTGGCTCCCATTTTCAAGGCAACAGCAAAGCCTTGCAAAATCTCATCCATGCCAAAGCCGATCCCGTGAATACCGACAATTTTTTCATCTTCACCGACACAAACCAGTTTCATTCTGGTTGGCTGACGATGCTGGGTAATGGCACTGTACATCGCAGTGAAAGATGAGTTATAGACTTTTACCGCTTGTTGATCGTATTGTTCAATCGCCTCTTTTTCAGTCATTCCTACGGTGCCGATAGGTGGATGGCTAAACACCACGGTCGGAATATTGTCGTAGTCCAGATGCTCATCCGGTTTATGGTTAAATAAACGTTCAGACAGTCTACGCCCCGCAGCCACAGCGACCGGTGTCAGCTCCATTTTCCCGGTAATATCGCCCACCGCATAAACTCCTTGCTGTGAGGTATTCTGGTATTTGTCGACTTGAATATAGCCGCGATCATCCAGCAGCACATTGGCATTCTCCAGATTCAAACTGGTCGTATTCGGTTCCCGTCCGGTAGCCCAGATCAAGCAATCCACCGTATGGCTTTCACCATTTTCTAAATATAAGGTAACGGAATCATCGGCATTTTTTGTGATTTTCGTTGGCACAGCTTGAGTATGAACCGCAATGCCATCTGTTTGCATAACTTCGACCAGGGTTTCACTCACAAATGCATCAAAACGTCTTACCGGTAAATCCTTACGAATAAACAATGCGACGTGTGAGCCCAAAGCATTGAGTACACCCGCCAGCTCAACCGCAATATAGCCCGAACCGATCACTGCAGTGGTCTTTGGTAAAGCGGTCAGTTCAAAGAATCCATTGGAATCAATACCATACTCAACCCCTTCAATGTTGGGTAATGACGGCTGAGTGCCTGTTGCAATCAGGATATGATCTGCAGTAAATTGCTCACCGTTGACTTCAATGGTATTCTTATCAATAAAATGAGCCGCGCCATGAATAAGATCAACCTTATTAGTGCTTAGGCTATTTTGATAGGACTGATGAATACGATCGATATACGCCTGTCTATTTTTTATTAAGGTGTGCCAGTCGAAAGATTCAATCTTGCTGTTAAAACCGTAATCTGGGCCATATTTATGGATGGCCTCAGCTACATGCGCCGCATACCACATCACTTTTTTAGGTACACAGCCTACATTGACACAGGTTCCCCCAAGCTCGGCTTTTTCAATTAAGGCACACTTTTTTCCGTATATGGCGGCACGATTTACCGAGGCAATTCCGCCACTTCCAGCACCAATCGCAATATAATCATAATGTTTTGTCATCTTTGCCTCATACATCGCTGATAAGATTATTTTTAAGTTATACATAGATATACAGCAAGAATATGTAAAATCCGTACTTGGTTAAAGTTTTAATACAAGAAAGTAAAAAGGCACTGATGATGACTCATCAGTGCCTTGCTTTGAAGATACTTTTTGAATTATTCAGTCGTTTCAGTCACAACCGAAAGTTGTTGTAAAGATTGATCCACTACACCAAATTTTTTAAATAGTTTGGCACGACGCTTTGGATAAATATTCGCTTTATTCAAATCACCTTTATAATGATCAAATACGCGCTTATCCATCATTTTTGACCATAGTGGTGGAATCAAGGCAGGCAATAGCATACTCGCATATCCACTTGGCAACTCTGGCGCCTCATCAAAATGACGCAATGCCTGGAATGGACGGGTTGGATAAGCATGATGATCTGAATGACGCTGCAATTGATACAGGAACAGGTTGGTCACAATATTATTATTGTTCCAGCTATGCTCAGGCATGGTACGTTCATATTTACCATTCTTGTCTTTTTGACGTTTTAGGCCGTAATGTTCAATATAGTTAATAATTTCAAACAAACTAATGCCATAGAACGCTTGAGTGGCCAAATAAGGAATTACCCCCTTACCAAACAAGCCAATCATTGAACCATGAAATGCAGCACTCATGCCCCAGCCTTGGAGCAATTCATTTTCAGTTGACCAGAACTCTTTGCCTTTACGTTTTAAACGTGTGGTTTCGATCTCGATTGCAGATTTGAAAGATCCGATTACGGTACGTGGCCAAAACTCATAGAAGGTTTCACCCATTTGTGAAGATGCTGGATCCTCAGGCGTAGCAGCACGCTTATGGTGACCATAAGGATGTTCAATACGGAAATGGTTATATCCCGTTGGCACCAATGCAAGATGTGACAAGATATGATCAATACGATCATGTTTATGACTCAGCTCATGTGCGGTATTAATTGCAATCCCATTGACAGCTCCCATTGAAATACCCAATAAGATTTTGTCTAAGAATGAGGTTTCTTTACGGCTGGTTAAATAACAGGCATAGACATTGGCGGCATATTGTAAGGGAATAAAACTTTTCACCAAACGAGAATAATACGGGTCTTTTTCCAGCAGCTTAATATCTTCATCTGTTGGATTATTGGCATCTTTCCCAATAATCGTATCAATTGTTGGAATCACAATGTGTAAAACAATTGGACCACCTAAAGCAAAGATTTTTTTCAATGGACGTGGTGCAAATTGATAACCTGCTAAAATACCAATCCCAATGGCAGGTAAAGCCGGGCTAATCGCCCATAAATAACGTTTACGATCCAACTGAGTTTTTGACTTTGGAATGCTTACTGGCGTAAGTTCTTGCTCAACATTTACTGGCGCATTCATCATCTTATCCATGTCTTTGTATATATAAGTATATTTTGATGAATTATGGAATTCATGACAGTTGCAAGCGTCCAAAAAAGCTATGTCAAAGTCTTTGGCATCATCCCCCCTGTTTTTGTCCTATAAACACATATTGAGTTATTGGCGCAGCTCTCTATAATTTAAATGAATACATCGTTAAAAAATCATATGGATGCTTTAAGTAAAATATTTGCGGATATTCATTTAAACCACACTGAATATATCTACTTGAAAACCCAAGGAGAATGGAGTTTCATTTGCCAAGATCAAACGGCTTTGCTTGTTCATATTGTTCTGGTAGGTTCTGTTTTTATTCAAATTGATGCACAAAATAGTTTAACTGCCCATGCGGGTGAAATTGTTGTTATTCCTTCAGGTAAAGCTCATACAGGAGCAGACAATGCCATTACCAAACTGGTCGATGCGGTAGATATATCAAAACTGTTTGATGGACATCAAGAAGACGCTATCGAATTTGGTACTGATTCCGCTGAAAAAAATCTGATTCTGACAATACGCTGTCAGATTGATACCATTATGGCACGCCCTTTTATTCAGGCCTTGCCGCCAATAATCCATCTGCAGCATGGCGATACCAATGCACCGGAATGGCTACAAATCGGCTTACATTTCCTGGCTTTAGAAACACAGAATATTCAGGCCGGTCGGGATATTATTATCGATCATCTGGTCAATATCCTGCTCATTAAATGTATCCGTGATCATATCCAGCAAATCTCAAGCCAGCATGGCTGGCTTAGTGCATTAAATCACCCAGAACTCAGTAATAGTCTGGCGGCAATCCATAACCATCCTGAGTATGCTTGGACAGTGGAATCACTGGCAGAACAATGCTGTATGTCACGTTCCAAGTTTGCCAGCTTATTCCATGAGGTAATTGATGAATCACCTCTGGCCTATTTGCAGCAACATCGTATGCGTCTGGCCAGCCAATACCTACGTAAAAGTAACTACTCAATTCAGCAGATTGCCAATAAAGTCGGTTACTCCTCAGAAACTGCTTTTAGCCAGGCCTTTAAACGTACTTTCGAACATTCGCCCAAACAATATCGGCAGTTATTTGTCGAGGAAGAAAATCAGGCATAAAAAAAGACACTCATGTGTCTTTTTTTTGCTTCTCGTCATTGGTTAACGCACGATACCGCGTGTGGATTGTTCCAATGAATCAATGAACAGCTGGGCTTCGGGTGTTTTAACCAGAATTTCATTACGAATCTGTTCAATCGCCTGTTCAGTGGTTAAGCCCGATTTATAAATCAGTTTATAAGCTTCCCGTAAACCCTGAATGGTGTCACGAGACCATCCTTTACGACGCATTCCTTCGATATTCATACCGTAAGCACGCGCTGGATTACCAGAAGCCATGATATAAGCCGGTACATCTTTAAGAATGAGCGCTGCGCCGCCGATCATGCTATATGAATCGATTTTGCAGAATTGGTGAATGCCCGCATTACCGCCGACAATCACATGATCGCCAACATGGACATGTCCGGCAACACCGACATTATTGGCAAAAATATTATGGTTCCCAATCACACAGTCATGCGCGATATGCGTGTTTACCATTAACAGGTTATGGCTACCAATTTTGGTCAGGCCATGATCCTGAGCCGTACCGCGATGCAAGGTACAATGTTCGCGAATCGAGTTGTGGTCACCGATTTCTAACCAGGTTTCTTCGCCCTGATATTTTAAATCCTGACAAATTTCCCCAATACTCGAGAACTGGAAAATATCATTATTTTTACCAATTCTCGTAAAACCGCCAATAACAACGTGTGAATGTAATTTTGTACCAGAGTCAATACTTACATTTGGACCCACAACGCAATACGGACCAATTTGTACATCAGATGCGATTTCTGCAGACGGGTCAATAATTGCTGTGGGATGTATTAAATTTTGACTACTCATGTCTGCTCTATTTTCTGGTGTGAAATAATAATCTCTGCCGTTGCAGCAACAATGCCATCAACGCTAGCAGTACAATTGTACTTGTAAATGCCACGTTTTTGCATCACAAGTTCAGATTTTAAGACAAGCTGGTCACCTGCAACAACCTGTTTTTTAAATCTGATTTTTTCTGCACCTGCGAATAAAAACAGTGAACCTGCTTTCGGCTTTTGATTAGTTAAGACAAAACCCAAGATTCCAGAAACCTGTGCTAATGCTTCAATCATTAGAACACCAGGCATAATTGGATAAGTCGGGAAATGCCCTTGGAAAAACTCTTCATTAATCGAGACGTTCTTATAACCGACAATACTGTTCTCAGTTATTTCCGTAACGCGATCAACTAATAAAAATGGATAACGATGGGGTAAATATTCACGAATGGTAAGAATATCCATGGGTAATTCAGGCATCGTAAATGCTGGAGATGTAGACTCAGTCATAATAAATTATTTACGTAACTTAAAGGTTGATTCAAGGGACTCTAATTGAGCTTGCATATGATCAAGCCTTTTAGTGATTTGGGTCAATGGCACATCTGCTAATTGTCTAAGACGCACAATCGTCTTTTTCCAGTGACTATTTTCAAAAAGTCCCATGCCAGAAGAATACGTTCCAGGCTCAGAAATATTTCTTGTGACCATTGACATTGCAGTAAGTGTCACATTATCTGCAATTGTAAGGTGTCCAACCACCCCTGAGGCGCCGCCCATGATACAGTTTTTGCCAATCCGTGCACTGCCAGCGATTCCACAGTTCGCTGCGATGGCGGTATTTTCACCAATATGCACATTGTGAGCAACTTGCACAAGGTTATCAATAATGACACCATCTTCCAGAACTGTATCGTCCAGTGCACCACGGTCAATACTGCAATTTGAACCGATTCGCACATCATTTCCGATCCGAACCGAACCCAGTTGTGCAATACGATGCCACTTGCCTTGATAGGGTGCAAAACCAAAACCTTCTGTACCAATCACCGTATTGGCATGAATACGCACGCGATCTTTCAGTTTTGCAGCACCGGTAATGGTGACATGTGCATCAATAAAACAATCTTGTCCAATCTCGACGTCATCATCAATAAAAGCATGTGCCTGAATAATTGTATTGTTACCCACCACACAGTTCTCACCAATTACAACATAATGGCCAATATATACATCATCGGCAATCATTGCAGAGGGATGAATTTTGGCGGTGCTTTCAATACCGCGTTGGCTAATCTTTTTTTCAAATATATGCGTTAAAGTTGCAAATGCGAGATAAGGATTATCGACAACAATAAAGTTTTGTTTATCGATCAGTTGTGATTTCAGCGAGGCTGTGACGATATAGGCACCCGCCTGACTGGCTTCAGCCTGAGTTAGATATTTTTCGCCATTCACGAAACAGATCTGATTTTCTTGCGCATGTTCTAAACTTGCCAAGCCCGAGATCTGAAAATCTTGTGCACCGAAATACTCACCCTTGACAAGGTGAGCAATTTCTTCTAAACGATAACTACGTCTATTCATTGATTATTTAATTGAATTAACCTTTTGAATCATTTTATCAGTTAAATCATACTGAGCGTCAGAGGCAATCGTAGAATTTTTATTCAAAATAAAGTCTAAGTTGTTCTCTTTACGCAATTGTTCAGCAGCTTGCTTCACACGTGTTTCAAAAGTTGTATTCATCGCCTGCAAACTCGACTGAACTTTGGTTTGTAAACCTTGCTGAGTTGAATTGAATTCACTCAATTTTGACTGATATTGAGCAGTTAACTTCTGAATATCGGCCTGATTCATTTTTTGGCCATCAGTCTGTGCTTTTTGTTGTAAAGACTCCAGCTCTTTACCTAATTGCTCAAGACGGGTCGAAGTCGGTTTTACCGACTGGCTCAAACTTGCATTTTGTTGCTTAAGATAAGTACTACTTTCTACAACCTTAGCCAAATCAACTACAGCCAGTCCTGCAGCATTGACCGTCACAGAAACTGTTAATCCCAAACCTAACATCAGCTTTGTTAATGTTTTCATTATTGCATCCTTTATATATTTTACAGCGCTAAGCGAGGCCGTACTTAGAAAGTACGACCGATTTCAAATTGGATCGATTTAGTATCGTCGCCAGGTTTATCGTTTAACGGATATGCATAGCTAAGTGATAATGGTCCAATCATGGTAATCCAGGTAAAACCGACACCAACGCTATAACGCATATTACCGAAATCAAAATTATAGTTGTCTTTACAATATTGTTTGATATCAATATCGCTGCCATTCATCTTCATTGTTCCAGTTGCGATATCACACTTGGTATCGAAGACTTGTGCACCTTCAGCAAATAATACTGGACGAACCTGACGTGCCCAATCGCCTTTAAATGGTAAAGGTAAGGCCAACTCGGTACCAAACTGAACCAGTGCATTACCACCGACTTCTTCTGGGTCTGGATCGTTTTTATCCGTTTTCTGGAAAATCACACTCGGATATTTCGGGCCCAGGGTACTGTTATCATAACCACGCACTGAACCATAACCGCCAGCGTAGAAGTTTTTATAGAATGGTAGGTCATTACCATAACCCAATTTACCATAGCCACGTAATACAAACCCGGCGCCTAACGATTTAAACGCTTGCGCATCATAAGTAACTTTTTGATAGTCAACATCACTACCTGGTAAACCAACTTCTAACCCTACACGATGCGACATACCCGATGTCGGGAAAATTGGTCGATTGAGCGTATTATAAGACCAGCCAAGGTTTAACATATAGGTTAAGAATGTGCCTTCAAAAGCATTATCGTATGGCTTGAACCCATCCTTACACGTACCTGGTATATCTTTCTGATCATCGTCTTTTTCATTTACGCCTGACGGACACCAGGTACCAGTACCTGTTGCTTTACCACCATTGGCCAATAAATAATCACGAATATAAGTCGAAACACTTGGACCTGTACGTACCTTAGTCTGGTCAACCCCTAGAGAGGCACTTAAACTTTGATTTTCATCAATCGGATAACCAAAACTTAAACTACCACCAATACTATCGGTTACATAGTTGTTAACGTTATAGTCTTCATTTAACTTGGTTTTACGATAGTAAACGTTATAACCACGGCTCACCCCATCAATGGTGAAGTACGGATCAGTCACGCTCAAGTTATAGTAATCTTGAGTTTCTGAACGGGATAAGTCTACCGAAACCCGGTTACCTGTACCCATAAAGTTAGTTTGGCTCAAGCCCGCCTGGAAGGTTACACCACCATTTTGTGAGTAACCGACAGCCAGTGTAGTTGTTCCCGAATGCTGTTCCTCAACATTAACGTTTAAGTCAACTTCATCAGGAGAGTTTGGTACACGAACCGGTTTGACATCAACTGTTTTAAAGAAACCGGTACGTTCTAAACGGACCTTGGAAAGATCAATTTTCTCATTGCTCGCCAACGCACCTTCCATTTGACGCATTTCACGACGCAACACTTCATCTGCTGTTTTGCTGTTACCTGTGAAGTTGATACGACGTACAGTCACTTGCTGACCTGGATTGATATAATAATTCAGGTTAACAATGCCTGTTTCATTATTGATTTCAGGTACAACATTCACTTCAGCGTAGTAATAACCTGCATTACCATATTTACGAAGCAAAAGTTGTTTAACTGCATTCACTTTTTCTTGCGAATAAGTTTCGCCATCTTTATACAGTTTAAGTGCCGTGAGCTCTTCTGGTTTATAAAGTGCATCACCCAAGAATTTGGTTTCACCAAACTTGAACTGGCTGCCTTCATCTACTGAAACTTCGATAAAGATGTGCTTTTTATCTTCACTGATATTCAGTTGTGAATTGATAATATTAAAATTGATATAACCTTTGTTTAGGTATAAAGCACGTAAAGCTTCCAGACTGGCAGCCATTTTCTCACGTGCATAACGGTCATTACGGGTTACCACAGAAGCCCAGCCGCTTTCTTTTACCGCGAAAGCCTGCTTGATATCGCTATCACTAAAGACCGTATTGCCAATAATGTTAATATCAAATACTTTAGCAGCCGTACCTTCATTGAAGTTTAACTTCAACTCAACACGGTTATTTGGACGTGCAACTGTTTCAACAGTGACGTCAGCATCATAACGACCTTGCTGGGTATATTGCTGCTCCAGCTCAGTTTCAATAATCTGTAAAGCAGATTTTTTGAAAACTTCACCTTCCGCTATTCCCATTTTCTTCAAGCCTTGTTCCAAGGCTTCTTTTGGAATCAGTTTATTACCTTTGAACTCCAGCTTTGAAATCACTGGACGTTCAACCACCTTAAAGACTAAAACATTATTTTCTTTATAAGTTTTAATGTCATCAAATAAACCAGAAGCATACAAAGTGCGAATTGCCTCAGCAATCATCGGATCACTTACTCTATCGCCACTATTTATTGGTAACATAGAATAGATACTTGCAGGTGTTAAACGCACTAAGCCATCAATTCGTATATCTTGCGCAAGAAACTCATCTGCAGCGTATGCTTGTTGTACCACTGCCATCGCACTAACCAGTGCCAAAGGCATTAATAAATGTGTGTGACGCATGCCCATATATTTTCCAGTAAGTTAAATTCCATTTGCGTTGTTATAAACGCATGAAGTCGTTAAATAAAGCCAAAAGCATCATGCTACCGAGCAGTACCATACCAACTTTTAGACCAAACATCTGTATTTGTTCAGAAACAGGTTTACCACGAATTGCTTCGATAAAGTAGTACACCAGGTGACCACCATCCAGCATCGGAATCGGCAACAAATTCAGGATTCCTAGACTGACACTCATCAACGCCATAAATGAGATAAAGGTTTGCCATCCCATTTCCGCACTTTGACCAGCCACTTTAGCAATGGTGATTGGACCAGACAGGTTATCCAGACCAATTAAGCCACGTACCATCTTGATAATTGAATTAAAAATCATGCCTGAGAGCTGAGTGGTCTTATCAACGGCAACACCTAAAGCTTCAATCGGTGAGTATTGAATGGTTTGTTTATATTCAGCTGGAATCGTGATCTTGCCTGCATCACTCTTCACACCCAGTACACCCGTGGTATTGCCCATATTGTCACGCTGACCTTGCGGCATGACCTGCAAATGCACAATCTGGCCTTGGCGCAACACATCAATATTCAGCAACTTTTCTGGTGAACTTTGAACAACATCAACCACATCAAACCAGTCTTTCATTGCAACATTATCGATTGCAACGATCTGATCACCCACTTTCATGCCTTGACGTACTGCTGCACCATCTGCACTCAGTTCTTTGACTTTAGCCGGGATAACCGGACGGTAAGGCAAGAAACCTAGCACATCCAAAGGAGACTGACTTTGGTCTTTCAGGAAATCTTTAATCGGTAGACTCACCTGCTTTTCAATACCCGCACGATCAACGATGATCGAAACCCGCCCAGTTTCACCGACACGATTTACCAGCGCATAATTCAGTTTTTCCCAGGTTGGTGTTGTTTGACCATCAACATTGACAATCTTGTCACCCACCTTCAGATCAACTTGAGCAGCCGGTGTATTTGGCATAATTTTACCAATACGGGTATTCAACTGCTCTTGTGCCGGCAGAAACAAAATCCAGAACAGAAACACTGCAAAAAACAGATTAATCAATGGGCCCGCAGCAACAATGGCGATGCGTTTCCACGGAGACTGCCGGTTAAAGGCATACGGTAAATCTTGCTCAGCAACATTACCTTCACGCTCATCCAGCATCTTGACATAGCCACCAAGTGGCAAAGCAGAAAGCTGGTATTGAATCCCTGATTTTTTAGACTGCCATTTTAATAAAGTTGGACCAAAACCAATTGAATAGACCAGAACCTTGACACCAAGTTTACGTGCCACCCAATAATGACCAAATTCGTGAATTGCGATTAAAGGACCAAGCAATAAAATCGCTGCAACAATCATAAATAGTGCATTCATACGATTTAGCCTCCCTTACTCACAATATACTTTTCTGCAATCTGTCTAGCGATCATATCAGTCTGTAAAATGATGTCTATGTTTTCTGCTTTAGCATTTTGTACAGCTTGCAAAGTATGATCCACCACTTGAGGAATCTCGGTGAATCGGATCTGTTGTTGCAAGAAAGCAGCAACTGCAATTTCATTGGCCGCATTTAATACCGTCGGTGCCAAACCACCGGCCCGCATAGCCTGACGCGCCAGGTCTAATGCTGGAAACTTGACAATATCCGGTTGCTGAAAATTCAGTTGAGCCGTCTCAAATAAATCGAGTGCAGGCACATCTGTTGCCAACCGTTTTGGCCATGCCAATGCATGTGCAATCGGCGTACACATATCTGGGTTACCCATTTGTGCCAAAGTTGATCCATCCACATATTGCACCATGGAATGAATGATACTTTGTGGGTGAACAACAACTGTAACAAAATGTTCTGATATTGAAAACAAATGGCAAGCTTCGATCAATTCCAGACCTTTATTCATTAAGGTCGCCGAATCAACCGAGATTTTTTGTCCCATTGACCAGTTTGGGTGCTTGCATGCCTGTTGTGGTGTAACCTCATGCAATTGTGCCAAAGAATGATTGAGAAAAGGTCCGCCTGATGCCGTCAACAAAATACGGGACACGCCTAGTTGTGGCTGCCCCGTCCGTTCTGCATTGAGATAGTCATGCGGTAGAGACTGGAAAATCGCATTATGTTCAGAATCCACCGGCAACAATAACGCATGATGCTCGCGTGCTGCCTGCATCATGATGTCACCCGACATCACCAATGATTCTTTGTTGGCCAATAAGACACGTTTACCCGCTTTTACTGCTGCCAACGTTGGTAACAAACCAGCCGCACCAACAATAGCAGCCATGACGATATCAACATCAGCATGCTCGGCAATTGCAATTAGGCCAGCCTCATCTGTGAGGATTTCAATATGGTTTAATTTTTCTTGCTTGAGACGTTGTTGCAACTCCAGTGCTTTTTCATTGGGAACAACAACAATTTTTGGATGATATTTTTTACAAATTTCTAAAAGTTCATCTAAACGACTATATGCAGAGACTGCAAATACGGTGTATTGGTCTGGGTGCTGTTCCAACACTTTTAAAGTACTTTGACCAATTGAACCAGTAACACCCAATATACAAACAGCTTGAGTCATTTAAAGATCTACACCAATAAGTTTTAATATATACATACCTGTTGCAAAGATCGGTGCAGCAGCAAGTAAAGAATCAATACGATCAAGCACACCACCATGTCCTGGAAGTACGCGACCAGAATCTTTAATTCCAGCGCGGCGCTTAATCATGGACTCAAACAAATCGCCCAGCACAGATGCGAACACGGTAATGATCGAAAGAATTAAGAATAAGATTAGCTGTATTGCGGTTAAGTTTAAATAGAAATATTGCACAACCAGCATAATAATCACGGTTGTTGCCACACCACCATAAAAGCCTTCAACCGATTTATTCGGGCTCACAGAAGGAGCAAGTTTTTTCTTGCCAAACTTACGTCCAACAAAATAAGCACCACTGTCCGCGCCCCATACCAGCAGGAATAGATACATGAGCCACCAAGGCGAACTATGCCAGACGGCATAGAGCGAAGTGACAGCAGCAGAAATCAGGATAAATCCAATCAGATGTAGAGACGGGTTGTACCAGTTATCCGATTCAGGATAGTTCTTGACCCAATAGATGCTTCCCAGCCAAGTAAGAATCGATGCTGCCCAAAGTAAAAGCGCAACATCATCAAAAAATAATGCCAGTGTTGATACTGCTGCAACACAGCCCCCATATACCCAAGCCTTCGGCTTTGAAACAGCGGTTACACTACGTGGCATAAGCTTAAACCATTCGTAGCCTGCAACCCCTGCAGCTAAAATCATAAGCATAAACATTGGATAATGTGATTGCGTTGCAAACATGCAACTTAAAACAACAGCAACTAACACCAATGCGGTAATAATCCGCTCTAACATTATTAATTCTCTATTTTCGCTTGTTGAATCTGTTCTGATGTCTTGCCAAAGCGTCGTTCACGTCCTGAAAAAACACGAAAGGCATGATCTAGCTCTTCTATGCTAAATTCTGGCCATAAAGTATCGGTAAAATACAGTTCTGCATAAGCAGCTTGCCAGAGTAAGAAGTTAGACAAACGATAATCCCCACCGGTACGGATCAATAAATCCACCGCTGGAAGATCATTTAGACTGACATATTTATCAAATAAATCAACATTTATCTGATCTGCTTGAAGCTTTCCTGCAAGCGCATCTTGAGCAATCATTTTCGCAGCTTGCGCCATATCCCACATTCCACCATAACTAATCGCAATGGTCAGGGTCATGGAGCCATAGGCTGCAGTTTTTTGCTCGGCATATTGCATCAGATCACGTAGTTGGCTGGATAACCGAGAACGGTCACCAATAAAGCGCAGTGCAATATTGAACTTTTCCATACGCGGCAGTTGCTCATGAATTGTTTCTTCCAACAATTTCATTAACAAATCTACTTCGTATTGAGGACGGTTCCAGTTTTCACTTGAAAATGCAAAAACGGTTAAAGCGCGAATGCCAACTTTCTTGCAATGCTCGACAATCGGATCCAAGACATTCTTGCCTTCACGATGCCCATCGCCTTTTTGCATTTGATTTTTTTTGGCAAAACGATTGTTGCCATCCATGATGATGGCAACATGTTGAGGAAGAAGCTGTTCTTCTTGCGAGGTCATAAAATCAGACCTTCATCAATTCTGCTTCTTTTGCTGCAAGACGTTTATCAACCTCTGCAACATATTTATCAGTGATTTTCTGGATATCATCCGATGCACGGCGATCATCATCTTCAGAAATTTCTTTTTCTTTCAACAATGCTTTGAGATCACCTAATACATCACGACGAATATTACGAATCGCAACTTTGGCATTTTCAGCTTCGGCACGCGCAACTTTCTGCATATCACGACGAGTTTCTTCTGTTAACGCAGCCATTGGTACACGGATTGCATCAGCAGTAATAGGATTCAAGCCCAAACCTGCTTCACGAATCGCTTTATCTATCGCAGCAACCATTGAACGTTCAAATGGTTGAACCAACAGTGTACGTGAATCTTCAAGCCCGATATTTGCCACTTGATTCAATGGAACATCAGAGCCGTAGTAAGAAACCATCACACCATTTAAAATAGATGGGTGCGCACGACCTGTACGAACTTTGGCAAAGCCTAACTCTAGAGAGTCAAGCGACTTCTGCATGCGCTGTTCGCTATCTTGTTTGAGATCGTTAATCATATGATCTTCCTTACTTATTCATTAGGTATTACAAAATATTTAAACAATAGTATAAAGAGCTTTCTGGCTCACGTACATTAATTCGTTACGTGAGTACCCTCTTTTTCGCCCATGACGACAGAAAGTAATGCGCCAGATTTGTTCATATCAAAAACTTGTAATGGCACATTGTGGTCACGGCACAAACAAATTGCCGTAAGATCCATTACACCAAGTTTTTCATCAAGCACCTGGTCGAAAGTTAAATTGTCATATTTAACTGCATCATCGTATTTGCTTGGATCTTTATTATAAACGCCATCAACTTTAGTCGCTTTCAAGATCAGGTTCGCTTCAATCTCGATACCACGCAAACATGCTGCAGTATCTGTGGTAAAGAATGGATTGCCTGTACCCGCAACAAACACACACACTTCACCCTGGCTTAAATGACGAATTGCGTCACGGCTTGAGTATGGCTCAACCACTGTACCAATGGATAACGCCGACATTAAACGAGTTTTGATATTGCGACGCACCAATGCGTCACGCATTGCCAAACCGTTCATCACAGTTGCCAACATACCCATCTGGTCACCAGTTACACGTCCAACCAGACCGTCTTTTTGAAGCTGGCTACCACGGTATAAGTTACCACCGCCGACAACGATACCGACCTGCACGCCCAAACCAACCAGGTGCGCAATTGAAAGTGACATCTGATCTAATACTTGGGCATCAATACCCATATCTTTATTACCTGCTAAAGCTTCACCAGAAAGCTTGAGCAAGATTCGTGCATAACGTGGATTTTTAGAAGCTGACATACTTTTACTCCAAACCGACCAATCTCAAAATTTTCTTAAATTTAATTCAACATCAAGCAGATTTAATCTGGATTAACTTTGCAAATAAATCGTATTCATCTGCATCGGTAATTTCGACTTCAAGCAGATCACCTGCTTTAATCACACTCTTATCAATATCTTCAACAAAAACGTTGCCATCAATTTCCGGGGCATCTGCATAAGAACGGGCAACTGCAACTGGAAACTCATCTTCCAGACTATCCACCAGTACTGTCATTTTCTGACCAATACGTTTTTGCAGCTTTGCTGCTGAAATGGCCTGTTGCACTTCCATGAAGCGTTCATAACGCTCTTGTTTGATCTCTTCTGGTACATGATCAGGAAGATCGTTTGCGGTTGCACCTTCAACTGGTGAATAGGTAAAGCAGCCGACACGATCTAACTGCGCTTCTTTTAACCATTCCAGCAAGATTTGGAAATCCTCTTCAGTTTCCCCCGGGAAACCCACCACGAATGTAGAACGAATCACCAATTCAGGGCATTTTTCACGCCACAATTTAAGGCGCTCTAAGGTATTTTCACTATGCGCTGGTCGCTTCATCAATTTTAAGATGCGCGGACTGGCGTGCTGAAAAGGAATATCCAAATAAGGCAGGATTTTACCTTGCGCCATCAAATCAATAGCAGCATCCACATGTGGATATGGATACACATAATGCAAACGCACCCAGATGCCTAACTGACCCAGCGCTTCACACATGTCATAGAATTTGGTCTTAACCGGCTGACCATTCCAGAAATCCAGCTTATATTTGGTGTCTACACCATAAGCTGAGGTATCCTGAGAAATCACCAGAATTTCTTTTACACCGGCACGTTTTAATGCAGCAGCTTCATCCAGCACTTTTCCGACCGGACGAGACACAAGGTCGCCACGCATACTTGGGATAATGCAGAATGTACAACGGTGATTACAGCCTTCCGAGATTTTCAAATAAGCATAATGCTTTGGTGTCAAACGAACACCTTGCTCAGGGACTAAATCAATAAATGGGTTGTGTTTTGGCGGTGCCGGTACATATTCATGTACTGCTTCCATTACATCTTGATAGGCTGCTGCACCTGTCACTTTAAGGACATTTGGGTGCATCTGGCGAATTTTGTCTTCATCTTTACCTAAACAGCCTGTAACGATAACTCGGCCATTTTCGCTCATGGCTTCGCCAATCGCATCTAAAGACTCTTGTACTGCAGATTCAATAAAACCACAGGTATTTACAACGACCAGATCCGCACCATCATAATCTGATGCAACTTGATAACCTTCAGTCTTTAACTGAGTTAAAATTCGTTCAGAATCTACCAATGCCTTAGGACAACCTAAAGATACAAAACCGACTTTGGGGGTCTTCATGAATCTGCGCTCCACTTGAATCGGCGTATTGTATGACTTTTCTTGGCTTACGCATAGCTGCAAAGCCATCTCTTTGTGTAATGCACCAAAATACGACCAAAATTTTAAATAAAATCCACAAGCGCACTATTTTGGAGCATAATAATTTATTGAAATCCCTGCATGTATGTGAAAAATACTGCATAAATCCCTTTTTTAAGAATTAAGTTGTTGAAATTTCATTAATACAAAGTTGGCTTGTATTTTGCATAAAGTACATTTTAGAAGTTAATGGCTATTCATTAAAATTTATATTTATTGCGCCATTTTAAAACAGGATGATTCACAAATGGATCAACAGAACATTATCGACTATCGGCTCTTAGTAGATAATTTGAGCACTGCCATTTTACTGGTCGATAGTCAGCTGAATATTTTTTATTTAAATTCTGCTTGTGAAGCATTATTTGATATCAGTCTGCTGCGCGCATCAGGCCAGCCTGTTCTTAACTTGTTACATGCACACGACGATACCTTCAACACACATGAAGCGTTATTAAACACTTTAGAAAGCGGCCAACACTATACCCGACGTGAGGCTGTCATCAATGTAAACTTTAAAGCGATTCATGTGGATTATACGGCTTCTCAACTGAATGCAGGCAAAAGCTATCACCCGCTTTTATTGATTGAACTGAATCCGATTGACCGCATGTTAAAGATTTCCAAAGAAGAAAATCTGGTACAACAACATCAGGTAGCACGTCAACTGGTCCGTGGCGTGGCGCACGAGATCAAAAATCCATTAGCGGGCATCCGCGGTGCAACCCAGTTACTGGCACGCAGCTTAAATGATGACCGTTACGGCGAATTTACTGACATTATTATTAGTGAAGTCGATCGTTTGACCAATCTGGCAGACACCATGCTCGGTTCACGTCAATTACCGAGCTATGAACATGTCAATGTACATGAACCACTGGAACGGGTTCGCTCGCTGATTGCCAACCAGACCAAAAAGAAAATCAAGATTACCCGTGATTATGACCTGTCTTTACCGGACGTGATGGCTGATCGAGATCAGCTGATTCAGGTCATGCTGAATATTAGCGTCAATGCCGTACAGGCCATGACCGAAAATAAAGACTTTTTTACCGACTCAGAACCAGAACTGCTGCTGAGAACCCGCATCCAGCGCCTTGTGACCATTAATGGCGTCCTTAATCGCTCAACCGTCCGTATTGATATTGAAGACAATGGCCCTGGCGTACCCGAAAGTATTCTGGAATCGGTTTTCTATCCATTAGTCACAGGGCGTGCTAAAGGGACAGGACTGGGACTCAGTATTGCTCAAAATATTATGCATCAACACAACGGAATGATTGAGTGTCAGTCAGTTCCGGGAAAAACCGTATTTAGCCTATATCTACCTTGGGAGTTAAACCATGTCACGAAATAAAATTTGGGTAATAGATGACGATCGTGCCATGCGTTGGGTACTGGAGAAAACCTTTAAAGAGGAAGGTTTCGATGTCACCAACTTTGAAGAAGCCCAAACTGCACTTGAACGCTTGCATGACGATGCACCGGATGTCATTTTGACCGACATTCGCATGCCAGGGATTGATGGTCTAACCTTCTTATCGAAGGTTAAAAATACCCATCCTGACTTACCTGTCATTATCATGACTGCACACTCAGATCTAGAGTCTGCTGTCTCAAGTTACCAAACTGGTGCATTTGAATACTTACCTAAGCCTTTTGATATTGATGAAGCATTGGCGCTGGTCAATCGTGCCATTTTGCACATTAATAAATTACAGCAACAAGAAGCCACCAAAGCCGCTTCACCATTGCAGTCGACCGAAATCATCGGTGAATCACCTGCCATGCAGGAAGTGTTCCGTGCCATCGGTCGCTTGTCGCAATCACATATTACTGTCCTGATTAATGGTGAATCCGGTACGGGTAAAGAATTGGTGGCGCATGCCTTACATAAGCATTCACCGCGACGGGCCAAACCCTTTATTGCGCTGAACATGGCGGCAATCCCCAAAGACCTGATCGAAACCGAATTATTTGGCCATGAAAAAGGTGCCTTTACAGGTGCTAACACCCAACATCAAGGTCGTTTTGAACAAGCCAATGGCGGTACCTTATTTCTGGACGAAATCGGTGATATGCCATTTGAAACCCAGACACGTTTGCTTCGTGTTTTGGCAGATGGTGAGTTCTATCGTGTCGGCGGACATATTCCAGTTAAGGTCGATGTACGTATCGTTGCGGCAACCCATCAAGATCTTGAGAAACTGGTTAATGAAGGTCGTTTCCGTGAAGATCTTTACCACCGCCTGAATGTGATTCGCATTCACATTCCAAAACTGTCGCATCGTAGCGAAGACATTCCGATGCTGGCGCAGCATTTCTTGGCACGCGCAGGCAAAGAGCTTGGTGTCAGTCCAAAAATCTTGCGTACTGAAACCACTGACTATATGCAGCAACTGCCTTGGCCGGGAAATGTGCGTCAACTAGAGAATACCTGTCGCTGGTTAACCGTTATGATTACGGGGCGTGAAGTTTACCCTGAAGACCTGCCAGCAGAACTTAAGCAAGCCTCTGTCCACAAGACCAGTGATGCTCAAGCTGCACCAAGCTCGAGCCCTGCACTCGTTGAACGCATTGCAGTCCATCATTGGGATGAATTATTAGGTCAATGGGCCATCCAGAAACTTAAAAATGGCGAAATGAAAATTCTTGATATTGCCACCCCCATGTTTGAACGCACGCTAATTAATGCAGCACTCCAGCAGACCCGCGGTCGTAAACGCCATGCAGCAGAGCTATTGGGCTGGGGACGTAACACCCTGACCCGAAAACTCAAAGAGCTGGGTATGGATTCTGCGGATGACGATGAAGAAGAAGAAAGTCGCACGGCTTAACCCCCTAAAAAGCGAGTCTAAAATGACTCGCTTTTTTAATCATTTTGAGATCTTTTGAAACACTCCGAAATTTCATAGCCATACAAGTGATATGGTTTTTGTTATACTAAGCACAACCCGATTACCTCAAAGTAGATAATGACTGATATTTGCTATCCAGGCTGTGCCAAACCTCAAACTCGTCGTGGAGAAGAACGTCGTCTTGCCCTGTTATTGTGCGCAACCGATTTATTTCTTGAGAAAGGTTATGAGGCAGTGTCTCTGGATGATATTGTCAATCATGCCGGAGGTTCCAAAACCTCGATTTATAAATATTTTGGTAATAAAGAAGGGCTGTTCACTGCCATTTGTGATTATCGTCGTGAAGTTTTCTTTAAGGGCGTGTGCTTACCCTACACCCCGGAAAAAACCGATCTCAGGACTTATCTGACCCAGACCCTATACCGGTTTTATCAACATATTATTCAGCCTGAAAACATTGCCTTTATGCGCATGTTTACCGAACAAACACAAAAAGATATCCAGCTTGCTCATTATTTCTATGATCAATGCGCCTTAAATATTCAGAATACCATTGCCTATGCCTTAGAGCATGCCCACGTCAACAATGAAATTTTCTGTGCCCAACCCAAATTCTCTGCCATGATGTATTTTGGCACGCTTAGAGATGTTGAATGGCGCAATTTAATGGGCTTGGATGTACCAGAAGATGATATCGAAATAATTGATTATATTGATTATTCTGTAGACCTGTTTTTAAAGGCTCATCAGAAGGTCTAATTCTTTTGCATTTTTCTGAAGCTATAGTATAGTAGTCAATTCTTTTTTATCCACCACTCGTCAAACAACAATTAATTATTGATTTCTCTCAATAATTATTGTGGGAGTAGCTATGGCGCTTCGGCATTTCCTAACTTTACGTGACCTATCCACTCTAGAACTGCAACGCATTTTAGACCGTGCGCAAGAACTGAAACGCATGCAGCATAGTCATACGCTGTATCAGCCGTTTGCAGGTAAAGTTTTAGGAATGATTTTCGAGAAATCGAGTACCCGTACCCGTATTTCTTTTGAAGCAGGTATTTGCCAGTTTGGTGGTAGTGCGATCTTTCTTTCTCCACGTGATACACAATTAGGACGTGGTGAGCCAATTGAAGACTCGGCTCGTGTCATCTCAAGCATGCTAGACATTGTGATGATCCGTACTTTCGGCCATGACATCGTCGAACGTTTTGCATCATATTCAAAAGTTCCTGTCATCAATGGTCTAACTGATGACCATCATCCTTGCCAGTTACTCGCAGACTTGCAAACCTTCCAAGAACATCGTGGTCGCATCGAAGGCAAAACCGTTGCCTGGATTGGTGACGGCAACAATATGTGTAACTCTTATATTGAAGCTGCACATTTAATGGGTTTCAAACTTAAAATTGCTTCGCCTGAAGGCTATGAACCAAAACCTGAATTTTTAGCTGAATTTGCAGACTGTGTTGAAGTCTTCAATAAAGCCGAAGATGCCGCTGTCAATGCCGACTTGATCGTGACTGATGTCTGGGCAAGCATGGGACAGGAAGAAGAACAAAAGCTGCGTGAGAAAGCCTTCGCAGATTTTCAGGTCAATGAAAAACTGATGGACCTGGCACATCCTGACTGCCTGTTTATGCATTGCTTACCAGCGCATCGTGGTGAAGAAATTTCAGAAAATATGCTGGATCATAAAAATGCTGTGGTTTGGGATGAAGCTGAAAACCGCTTACATGCACAAAAAGCATTGATGGAATTCTTACTCAATGAGAATCTCAAAAAAGATTAAGTCATCCAAAAACAGCATCAAATGATGCTGTTTTTATTTATGTATTCCAAATTGAACAGTGAAATAAAAACAATTATAGTAGGCTAAGCCTTTTAGAATAAGTTTCTCATCATATGAGAACCTCACTCAATACACAGCGGACGTCATGACTTCACTCGAACAAGCATTATCTCAAATACCAAGTTTCTCTTTGGTGCATGAGCATCTGTTTAGCTCAGCTCAACCATCGGCTGAACAACTGCAACAGATCAAGGAATATGGCTGCAGTACGGTCATTAACCTTGCAACCAGCAAATCAGAAAATTACTTGGCCAAACAGGATCAAATCTGTCTGGATTTAGGCCTGAACTATATTCACATCCCGATTGACTGGGATGTGCCCTGCTCTGAACAATGCTTGCTGATTCTGGACTTGATTGACCATCTGGTTCAAAACGAGATCGTCTGGCTGCACTGTGCGAAAAACAAGCGGGTCAGTAGCTTGATGTATTTATATCGCCAGTTTTATATGAATGTGGATCTGCCTAGCGCGCAAGAACTACTTCACCAGATCTGGGAGCCGAACGAGACCTGGACTGGACTCATTCATAGTCTGACTTTACAACTGCAAGGCCGTAAAGCAACACAAGAATTAGAACAGTCACTCATCAATAGTAATCATTTTGCCTGATGTGAAATCAATACGGTTGCCGTTGCCAGGATGCCTTCCTGACGGCCGGTAAACCCAAGTTTCTCTGTGGTTGTGGCTTTAATACTGATTTGAGTCACATCCACTTTTAATACATCTGCAATACTTTGACGCATTTCCAGATTATGTTTTGCTAACTTCGGACGTTCACAAGCCACTGTTATATCTGCATTATTGAGATGATAACCACGATCTAAAATCAACTGGTATACATGTTTCAATAACACACGACTGTCTGCGCCTTTATATTCTGGATCTGTATCTGGAAAATGCTGTCCGATATCACCCAGCGCCAAAGCACCCAGTAAGGCATCACTCAACGCATGCAATACCACATCTCCATCTGAATGCGCTTTTAAACCATGCGTATGCGGAATTTTAACCCCAGCCAAAGTAACAAAGTCACCGTCTTCAAATGCATGTACATCAATCCCTTGTCCAATACGGATTTGAGCAACCATATGATTTTCCTTTTACAATATACCGAACTAATCTTGTATTCAGGCTTTCTATTTCGCTATAGTACGTTGAGCAAATTAGACTGAAAGTATAAGTGATTATGCTGTTTAACACTGTAAGAAATCAATTAAAGAAATCTGGTTATATCATCACATTGAGTTGTTTTTGCTCAACATTTGCCTATGCGGAATCTATTGACTGCAATAGCACTGCTTTGCAAGCACAAAAAATATGCACCAAGCAATACAAAGAACAGCGCCAAAAGCTGAATAGCAAATTCTTAACGGCGTATCTGGTGACGGATGCGCCCTTGCAATTGTTACACGATACACAGACCCAGTGGCTCACCCAGATTCAGCAATGCAAAAGCAAAGCCTGCTATGAACAGCAATTTGAGGTGCGTCTGGATGACCTGAATTTTTATACCTCGATGAACCAGACCCTGACCCAACATTATTTAAAATATGAACATGGCAAAATCGCAGCTCAACCTGTTCATCTGCAAATTCATCAACTGGATAAAGACAAGTTAAAAATTGAAGGGATCGCTTACCGCAATCCGAATAACCGACCAGAAACACAAACCTTATCATTACTTGCTTATAGCACGACAGAACAACGCAACCAGATCACCGATAATGAAAAAAAGTGCCAATATCAGTTTGATTTTCAAAAAGCATTATTGGTGATCAAATCTGCGCAAAAAGGCTGTGAACGTTTTACCGGGATTTACCGTCCTTACGACTAAGCTATCAACCGTTTAAAAAAAAGCCGATGTGATCACACCGGCTTTTTTAGTTTTAGCTTGGAAATTTTTGCGCAATTTCCTGACTGATCAGCACTGCCGTTGCAGCCGATAAGGTCCAGCCTAAATGCCCATGTCCGGTATTATAAAATACACTTGGTTGTTTGCCTTGTTTAACCACAGGCAACATATTCGGCATCATTGGACGTAATCCTGCCCATGGCACCACATGTTCAGTCGAAATATCAAAATTCTGGTTGACCCAATTAATCAGCGGTTGAATACGGTCAGCACGAATATCACGATTATAACCGTTAAACTCAGCTGTTCCGGCAACCCGTAAGCGATCTGCACCTAAGCGCGAGGTAACAATTTTTGCACTCTCATCCAGCAAGCTGACCCATGGAGCATTATTGACACTGCGCTCATCTTTAAGCTGCACTGTAATCGAGTAACCCTTTACCGGATAAACGTTGACACTATCGCCTAACATATCTGCCAATTGATAACTGCCGACTCCACCACAGACCAGTACAACATCTGCAATAATTTCGGTAATCCCATCCGCAGTTGGATTTACATTTTCTGAACTGTTCTTACAGTGAACAATTGCTTTATCTTGATTGAATTGAATATCAACCACATCCAGGCCAAAACAATACTTTGCCCCATATTGTTGCGTCCGTTCTGCCAGCCCCACGGAATATTTATGAATATCTCCTGTTGCATCCCCCGCGGTATAATAACCACCGAAATAGTCACCCGTTAAAGTCGGTTCAATCGCCTTCATTTCCTCTGGAGTAATCGCATTGCGCTCCAGTTTGCCCTCAACCAGCACATCATTGACCTTCTTGGCAATCTCATAGTCTTCTCTGGTGTGATACATATGTAAAATGCCACGTTTTTCCAGATCAAAAGACAGACTTTCTTTTTCAGCCACTTCAAATAATCGTTGTCTGGCCAACAATGCCAAACGCACGGTTTCAATGGTATTGGCTTTATAATTTTTGATATGGGTTAAAAACTCAATCAACCAGCGATATTTATGGGCGCTAAAGGATGGGTTGAGCAATAATGGTGCATCTTTTTTACTCATCCATTTAATGCCTTTCAGCACTGTGGCTTTCTGGTTCCAGACTTCTGCATTACAGGCAGACAATTGTCCACCATTGGCAAATGAAGTTTCCATGGCCGGAAAAAGATGGCGATCGATCACCGTCACTTCATAGCCCAGTTTAATTAATTCATAAGCAGACGTTACACCCGTAATCCCCGCACCAATTACAACAACATGTGGCATAGCAAACTCCCTGAAATGCATAACATTTCATAATGCTTAGCCCCATCTGTCATGGTACCTGAGAGTTTCGGCAGATGATTACCAATTAATCATGAAGCCTTCCCCTTCGGTGAGTGTTTATCGTAGAAGAAATTAGTCCTGTGTTCCTACAAATTGAGCACTGCTCTCCAGATTTTATGTCTATTATTACAGTCCTTCTGCCTGAGAGTTTCCGGGGTCGTTGCTCCTTCGGCGAGTTCATTGAAGAACTTCTCTCCCGCAATAATATTTATATTCCTATAAGCAATATATATGCCGCTCCAAAATACGCACACTAAAATCTTGTAAATGTTTGTAGATCAAGATTTATACGTCTGCATTTATTCATCGAGTATAAAAAAGCAGACTCGAAGTCTGCTTTTAAATCTTAGAATTTACATTGCAAAATTTGCTCGGAGAATTGAGCTTTCCACAGTTCGCGCAATGTTGGCAAATAGAATTTTTCACCAATCATGACCAGTTCAGCATCAATCAAGGCATGAATCTCATGCATTAGCACATAATCCAGTGCAATCAAAGACAATTGGGGTTGTGTCTGGGCAATCTGCTTACGCTTAACTTGTGCTTTTTTCACCAGCTCATTGGCAAAATTCTTATCTTTATAGGTGGTAATTGCACTTAGACGAAGCTCAATCACACCCCAACCTTCCAGTAACTTTTTAAACACGTCAAAATCTTTTGAGGTTGCTTCCCAGGTTACATTTTCTAGATTATTGTCTTCTGGCAATACCGGTAATAGTAAATCAGCGGTACTTGGAAAAATTTTCTTTAAATTCAACAGAAACTTAACAGGATTTTCATTGGGTAAATCAGAAAACTGGATGTTGGTTTTAGTATCCGTTAAATAAATATTGAGCATAATGAAGCAACAGTCAGATAAATCAAAAGTATATTGTACGCAGTTCACTTTATAAAAACTACTCATAAAAGAATCCTTCCACGAGCAGAAGGATTTTTTATCTTACCGATTAAAGATTTTTATTTACTATTCGGAGAAACCATATTTTCAGGTTTAACCACTTCATCAAATTGTTCTGCAGTGACCAAACCCAGCTCCACAGCGACCTGTTTCAAGGTTTTATTTTCCTTATAAGCAGTTTTCGCCACTTTGGCAGAGTTCTCATAACCGATCACAGGATTTAGCGCAGTCACCAGCATCAAAGAGTTATGTAAGAAGTGATCAATCTTGTCGCGATTCGGTTCAATTCCCACTGCACAGTGATCATTAAAGCTATTACATGCATCGCCCAGCAACTGAATCGATTGCAATAAGTTATAAGCAATCACGGGCATAAACACATTTAGCTCGAAGTTCCCGGATGCACCCGCAACGTTAATGGTGGTGTCATTGCCTAGAACTTGAGCAACCACCATGGTCATGGCTTCACTCTGGGTGGGATTAACTTTACCCGGCATGATACTCGAGCCCGGTTCGTTCTCAGGTATACGGATTTCACCAAAACCACAACGTGGCCCACTCGCTAACCAGCGAATATCATTGGCAATCTTATTTAAACTTGCAGCTAATGTCTTCAACGCACCCGATGCAAATACCGCTGCATCACGGCCAGCCAAAGCTTCAAACTTGTTTGGCGCGGTCACAAACGGTAAACCCGTCAAGATGGCCAATTGCTCAGCCGCTTTCACCGCATAATCAGGATGGGCATTTAAACCGGTTCCGACTGCGGTACCGCCTAAAGGCAACTCGTACAGTCCAGCCAATGCCTGTTGCAAGCGTTTTAAACCATGTTCCAGTTGCGATACATAGCCGCTAAACTCTTGTCCCAAAGTTAAAGGTGTTGCGTCTTGTAAATGCGTACGACCGATTTTGACAATATCATCAAATTCTTCTGATTTGCGCTGTAAGGTCTGTTTCAACTTTTCAACCGCAGGAATCAGGAGTTCATTGATCTGAAGACTGGCAGCCACATGAATCGCGGTCGGAAAAGAGTCATTGGTTGATTGCGCACGATTGACATGATCATTCGGATGAACGGGTTTTTGTGCACCCAATACCTGTCCTAATTTCTGGTTGGCAATATTGGCAATCACTTCATTACAGTTCATATTGCTTTGCGTACCCGAACCGGTTTGCCAGACCACCAGTGGGAATTGTGAATCCCACTGCCCAGCAATTACTTCTTCCGCAGCACCGACAATATATTGGCTTAAATCTTCAGGAAGTTGCTTTAATTCAGCATTGGTGATCGCGGCCGCTTTTTTGACTAAGCCCATCGCACGAATCATCGGACGTGGCAAACGCTCCTGACCAATCTTAAAGTTCTGTAAACTTCTTTGCGTTTGCGCACCCCATAAGGCTTCGTTCGGAACCTCGATTTCACCCATGGTGTCGTGTTCAATTCGCATTTGCATAAACAACCTCTGCTCTATCTGGTTAAAATTTTCACGGGCTGAAGCAAAGTAATGCTTTGGCTGGTCAACTTATCCTAATCAAACCAGTCAAATATGTAAATAAGAATCATTATCTTAATTACCTTTTAGAGTATTTAGATAAAAACGCCATTCATCTTCAATCATTTGTGCCAAAGACCGTTTCGGTGTCCAGTTTAAAATACGCTGCGCCTTCTCGATATTGGCACCCAGCTGAGCTAATTCATCATGTTGATAGATTGCAGGCTGTACACGGACCTCAGCCTGAGTGACCGTGGAAATTTCGTCCAGCAAACGTTGAATTGAGGTCAGTTGTGTATGCGCAATATTGAATGATTCCAGGCATCCAGACTGAGCTTTTAGCCAATTCAAGGTCATTAAAATCGCATCACACGCATCCAGAACATGTAAGAAGCTACGTTCAACGGTGCCATCCTGCGTTTGAGCCTGATTTTGCAGTTCAATACAATCACGTTGTAAAGCAGCGACTTGTAGCGCCAAAGGTACAATATTCTTAGGTAACTGGGTGACATACTCCCCCAAAACACCATGCTCGAATGCACCCACAATATTAGATAAACGTAGATTGACGATCTTCCATTCAGGATCGACCTTATAGGTATCCGCAATAATATCTTCGACCATTTGCTGCGAGCGGATATAAGGATTGGCAGAGTTATGATTAAACGCTGTTTCTTCTGAAAGTGCTGGATCAGACTGACCATAGACGGCTAGACTGGAAATATTGACTAACTGTCTCACGCCCATCCGTTGCATGGCACGTAATAAGCTCATGATACTACTGACATTATCATTATAATATTCGAGTGGTTTTAATGTAGATTCTTCCAAAGACTTAAAACTTGCCGTATGAATGACGGTATCAATTGAATATTGTTCAAATACTTTATTTAATGCAGGCGTATTCCGTACATCCAGTTTCGCAAAAGGAATATACATGCCTGAAATATACTCCAGACGTTCCAGAGTTTGTAAAGTTGAGTTAGCCAGGTTATCAACAATGACAATCTCTTGCCCATGAGCCAATAAACTCAAGGCAATATGTGAACCGATAAAGCCTAAACCACCTGTCACCAAAATCATTGTATACTTACCTTCTTTTTAATCTGTCCATCATCATTTTGCCTACTATGACCATAGTGAATGTTCAATGAGTACACTACTGTTAATTACTTCTCCGCCTACGTCTGTGATTGCATGGCATGCATTCGGTTTAGCCCAAGCATTACAAAATAAGCATGAAGATTTTCGTGTTTTCTTTTACCAAGACGGTGTTCACGTTGCGAACGATTTACAGTGGTTTCCTGACGATCAACGCAACCTGAAACAGGAATGGCAAAAACTGAGCATTCGACTCCCTGTCTGTGTCAGTGCTGCCCTTGCTCGGGGTATCACTGATGCTGGCAATGCACAGCGTCATTCACTTCAACATCACAACTTGGCACAAGGTTTTGAGCTGGTTGGGCTTGGAGAGCTTGCTGATGCAGTGCAAAGCTGTTCTCGTTTAATTCAATTTTAATTTAAGTTCTTTAATAGAGTGTTGCTTTAAAAAGGTAAATTGTGTGAAATCTGTACTTGTCATCCTAACGCAGCCTAATTTAACGAATTTGCAGACCAATGAAAGTCTGTCTGCAACTATGGTTTTAGCAACCTTTGGTATTTCTGTCAAAGTATTATTAAGAGACGCCGGATTGAGTTTATTGAATAATAAATTAGAATTTGATCAGCTCAAACACGCCTTTAAAATCGCCGCCAACATGGTCGACAGTTTTGAATTCTATGATTTAACCCCAATTCTGGTTGAATATAAAAATCAACAACTTAGTATCATGGAAAACACCGATCAGGAAATTGAATTTATCAATATGAGCCCTGAATTCATCCATTCTTTTGATCATGTCTTGTATTGGTAAGGACTTTTACTATGGAAAATAGTGCTTTATTTTTAATCCAATCGTCCTATAACAATCTCGATAAAATCTGGGAGCAGTTAGCACAAATGGCACAATCTGATGACCATATCGTGATTATGGGTGATGCTAGCTTGGCTATTCCAGCGACAGTTTTTAGTAGTCATGCTCATCTCTACTGTCTTGAAAATGAGCTGGGCTTGTTGAGTATTGAGAATCGCGAACTTATTAAAGTGATTGATTACGCAGCATTTGCAGATTTAGTTTTGCAATTTAAACGCTGTATCACCTTAAAATAATTTTTAATCAGATTTATTTAAATTTTACTTAGGCTATTTATGCAATTAGAGTTAGATCAAGACGGTCATCTGGTCGATTACACCATTTGGAACCCTGAAGTGGCTCAGGAGCTGGCGAAAACACTGGATTTGGAACTGACTGACTGGCATTTTGAGGTCCTCCATGCCGTACGTCAGTTTTATCAGCAATTTGGGCATTCACCCGCGACCCGCCCATTGATTAAGTTTTTAATAAAGACGGTCGGTCCCGAGATTAATAATGCCGAGTTACAGCAACGATTTAATACCGGTCTGGTTGCCCGCCATTTAAGCCGTTTAGCGGGCGTACCCAAACCTGCAAACTGTTTATAATCACTTTCAAGCAAATTTCTTGGCACAGGCTACACATATAATTACAGCAACCGTAACCGCAAACATGGCGATGCTGACCTGTTCATGCAGCAGTACCGCAGCAATGATTAGGCCAAATATCGGTTGCAGGAGTTGTAATTGGCCTACAGTGGCAATCCCGCCTTGCGCCAGACCTTTGTACCAGAAAAAGAAACCGATCAGCATACTGAATAACGAGACATAGGCTAAGCCCAGCTTTGCAGAAGCTGAAACCTGTGCAAAGTTGACTGGTAAGTAGAGATAGGAAAGTAACAACATGATCGGTAAGGTTATGATCAGTGCCCAGCAAATCACTTGCCAGCCCCCTAAATACTTTGATAGCTGCCCACCTTCTGCATAGCCAAAACCACAGAGTAATATGGCACATAGCATGAAAACATCACCATAACCAAATGACCAGGCACCGGTCTGAAACACCATAAAACCAAAAACCAGCACTCCGCCTAATATCGCAAATAACCAGAATGCGAGGTTGGGTCTTTCTCCACCCCGCAATACACCAAAAATCGCAGTCGCCAACGGCAATAACCCAACAAATACAATGGTATGGGCAGCACTGACATATTGAAGAGCTAGCGCAGTAAATAATGGAAATCCAACCACCACGCCAAGGGCGACATAAAATAAGGGCAGCCAGTGTTTTTTCTCAGGCAATTTTTGTCGTGACAATAGAAGCAGTGCCAAGCCTAAAAGTCCTGCAATCGCAGCCCTTGCCGCTGTTAAAAAGGTCGGACTAAAATCCATGACCGCCACACGGGTGGCAGGTAAAGAACCTGCAAATATGATCACGCCAATAAAGCCATTGATCCAGCCACTGCTTAAAGACTTCATTTAAATTCTCCAGATCTATATGCAGAATTTAAACTGTGCTAAGGTGAATGCACCATACACACTACAGTACAATTTTAAATAACTGTACTGGTATGAAATCCACTACAGTCAGGCTCAAACCTATGAAAAGTACGAAAATTGATTCTGTGATACAACATATTCATGATCAGATTAAAAATCGCTCTTTGATGCCTGGCTCGCGTCTTCCTTCCGTGCGTGCATTGGCTGCTGTTTTGAATCTGTCTGTATCGACCATTGTAGAAGCATACGAACGTCTGGCGGCACAAGGCCTGATCGAAGCAAAAACAGGTTCAGGCTTCTTTGTAGCCGGGCCACTGGCGCCGTTATCAATCTCGGAAATTCACCCTAAAATTGACCGCAATATTGACCCGCTCTGGATTTCCAGACAAGCACTGGAAGCAAAACAAGGGGTACTCAAACCAGGCTGTGGCTGGTTACCAGATAACTGGATGCCGCATGAAAATATACGCAAAGCAATGCGCAAAGTCTCCAGAGCTCATTCAAGTATTCTGACTGATTATTCAACTCCTCTAGGGTTGGCACCGTTACGTGAATTGCTTTCCCGTAAAATTTTGACCAAAGGAATTGAAGCGACTCCTAATCAGATTCTATTGACAGACTCCGGCACCCAGGCCATTGATTTAATTTGCCGCTATTTCCTGAAACCCAATGATGTGGTACTGGTGGATGATCCTTGTTATTTTAATTTTCACGCCTTACTCAAAGTTCACCAGATTCAGATCATTGGTGTGCCTTATACGCAAACCGGACCTGATATTGAGGCATTTTCGGAAGCGATTCACAAGCATAATCCCCGCTTATACATTACCAATTCAGGCATTCATAATCCGACCGGTGCCGTACTCACCGCATCCAAAGCCTATCAGGTGTTAAAACTGGTTGAGCAGTCCAACCTGATTGTGATTGAAGATGATATTTTTGCAGATCTGGAACTCCACACGGCGCCACGACTCGCAGCACTGGATGGTCTGTCTCGCGTCATTCATATTGGCAGTTTTTCTAAAACTTTATCGGGTGCAGTCCGCACCGGTTATATCGCAACCAAACCAGAGTGGATCGAGGATTTAACGGACATCAAGATTGCGACCAGCTTTGGCGGCAATAACCTTTGCGCAGAAATTTTATTTTCAGCTTTAACCGATGGCAGCTATCGTAAATATCTGGATGAATTGAAAATAGATCTGGCAAAAGCCATGGACTCAACCCTCAAACAATTAGAGAAACTGGGCATCAAGCCGTGGGTGAAACCTCAGGCAGGTCTATTTCTATGGTGTGAATTAGCTGAACATCTGGATACCGCACGAATTGCTCAATACTGTCTGGAACAAGGTGTAATTCTGGCACCTGGCAATGCTTTTAGCCAAAGCCAGAAGTTTAAAAATTTTATTCGTTTTAATGTGACGCAATGCCAGAACCCAAAAATTTTCGAGGTGCTATCTCATGCAATTCAGATAGCACATCAGCATGGTTGATTATGCACTTTTTTGTTTCTGTTCGATAAAAGCAAAATAGCCCGGACCAGCAGCCACCCGCACATCTTTGACATGGATCGGCTCATCGCATTCTGAACAGATCACTTTCGGGCTAATTTTCTTGCCACAGCTTTTATGCGTAAATTCAAGCGGCTTGCCCAGTCCCATATCCATCCATTTATCTGCCCATTGCACCATCGCCAGAAGGATCGGATACAGATCTAAACCTTTTTCAGTCAGTTGGTATTCAAAGCGTTCCTGTCGGTCGACATACGGGACCTTGATTAAAATCTCGTGCTCGACCAGACGTTTTAAACGTTCTGAAAGGACGTGACGGGTTAAGCCCAGACTTCGTTGAAAGTCATCAAAACGGCGTACACCCATAAATGCATTACGTAAGATGAGCATTGTCCAACGATCACCTAATACTGAAAGCGTCCGAGCTACTGAACATGGCTGATCGCCAATTTCTTCCCATTTCATTATTATCACCTAATCATTTTTTTAAAGTTTTTGCAGACATGGAATCTATGTCTTGAACCGTCATGTTTAGAAACTAAACAATATAAAATATACACTAAACTACCTTATCCATCAGATGCAATATTGGCACTTGGCGAAAAGTGACAATATTCACAAATTTTAATCATTTCTGCTGAACCTTTAATTACGAATGAATACTCCGTTCATTTCCATTCCTGCTTCAGGTTGGATATGCGCAGGAATACGTACCAGACAGTTGGCCTGCATCAGATTACTCAGCATATGCGATTGCTGCTTGGCAAGACTTTTTAGTTTGAGTTGGCCTTGTTCAAAATAGGCATGCATGCGTAAGAATCGCTCACGTGCATCCGACTTCAAATCATGGGTCAGTATTGCGTTAAACCATTCCAGTGATTGAGTCTGGTTTTGTAAGGCATCGAATAGAACCTTGCCATACATTTGCATACACACATACACGGCTGCCGGATTACCGGGCAAACCGAGTATATAGCAGTGATGATTGGGAGCCGTATATTCAGCAAAAAATAAAGGCTTGCCTGGTTTTTGCTTGACCTTCCAGAACACCTGCTCAAAGCCTGCTTCAAAGGCACAAGGACGGACGAAATCATAGTCCCCTACAGAAACACCGCCTGTGGTAATAATCACATCATAATGCGGTTTGAGCTGTTCAAAGCATTGTGTCACCTGTTCTGCTTCATCCGCTATATGACGTATTTCTACCGCTAGCCCATAGTCTTGCAACCAGGCTTTTAACAGCGGACCATTGGCATCAAACACTTTGCCCGCCTGTAGATCATCGGGAGTTTCAGCAACTTCATCACCGGTAATCACCACAGCAACTTTGGGCTGTTTAAATACTTCAAGTGTTTTCACGCCTGCCATACTTAAAGCTGCCAAAGCACCGATATTAATGCGTTGACCAGGCTCCGCCAGTTGTTGCCCACACTGCACTTCTTCTCCGGTAAAACGGATATCGGCCTGAGCCTTGATATGCTCAGTCAAACGGATCAGATGCTCGCTTTCAACATGTACAATTTCTTGTCGAGCCACATGAGTGGTTCCTTCCGGGATTTTCCCGCCAGTAAAAATACGAACGGCTTGTCCATCCCTAAGCTCTACATCAGACTCACTGCCCGCTTTAATTTCGCCAATCACCGAGAAAGTCGCATCTTGCAAGTTTTCACTAACGCTATGGATTGCATAGCCATCCACTGCACTTTGTGAGAAGCTCGGTAAATTCACCTGAGAAGTGATCACTTGAGCCAGATAACGATTGAGACACTCGCCCAAAGGCAAGGTCTCAGTGGCTAAGATTTTGGTTTGAGCTTGAATCAGTGCGAATGCATCATCAATACTGATCAAGCCTTTTTCAGCACCACATCCAGACATTATTCATAACCTCCCGGATGTGGTAAGTCTCGGCAGACATCAAAAATATGTACCAATGCAGGTAAAATCGCTGCCATGGACTCACTGGCACCGCCGCGACTGCCCGGCAAAGTCACCACCAACGAACGATCAATAAACCCTGCAACACCACGTGACATCGCCGCATAAGGCGTACGCTTCTGACCAAATGAACGTGCCGCTTCCATCAGACCATCCAGTTTTCTTTCCAGCAGCGGCTCAAGCGTATCCACCGTAATATCACGCTTGCCAATTCCTGTTCCGCCAACCGTCATGATGCAGGCATAGGATTGAGTGAGTTCTAGAACCAGATCTTTTAACTGGTCAGCTTCATCAGGCAGAATTTGATAATGAATCGGATCAAAGCCCGCTTCGGTCAAGGTCTCAACCACGGACTTACCGGCCGTATCCGGTTTACGTCCCGCAGACACGGTATCCGAAAGCACTATCACAGCTGCAGAAACAGGCTGACGCAAGGTGCGTTTAAAGTGGGATTTACCGCCCTTTTTCTTCAGCAATTTGCATTGATCCAGACACAGCTCTTCAGGTTCACAATGCGGTTTCAGCATGTCATACAGGGTTAATCCGGCCAGACTGGCAGCCGTCAAAGCTTCCATCTCAACACCTGTTGGTCCGATGGTTTCAACTGTGGTTAAGATCACTACATGATCATCCTGCAGCTCATATTCCACATCAGCACGATAAATCGGTAAGGGATGACACAGCGGAATCAGCTCGTCTGTGCGTTTCGCTGCCAGGATGCCCGCAATACGCGCGGTTTTTAGGGCATCGCCTTTTTCGGTATTTCCATCACGAAGTAACTGAATACAATGGGCGGGTGCATGTAAAATTGCTTGTGCTTCTGCTACACGGTAACTTTCGGGTTTCATCCCAACATTTTTCATTTTAACTTCCTGAGACTTTATTCGTGTGTATGCGCATGTGTGCAATTTTCTGAATGATGAACATGTTGATGCCGCTCAGCCTGAGACGTTGATTCAGCCGTATCTTTGCGGATACAACAGCCTTCCACATAGTGACTGGTGCCATCCATGAAAAACTCTTCTTTCCAGATCGGAACCTCATGTTTGACCCGTTCTACAGCTTCTTCACAGGCCTGAAAAGCTTCACGGCGATGCGCGGCATAGGCAATGGCAATAATTGCAGTTTCGCTGACCTCTAGATAACCGATACGATGCATCACCCGAACATAAGAAACCTGATATTTGTCTTTGACTTGCTGTTCGATTTCACGAATCATCTTTTCAGCAACGGGCGTATAGGAGGTATATTTCAAGGCCTTGACCGCTTTACCTTCATGATGGTTACGCACTGTGCCGATAAAAATATCAATCCCCCCACATTCAGGAAAGGATTGAATAGGATCAAAGCTGTCAAGGCTTAGCGCCTGATCCTGTACTCGGGCAAATTCACGCATATTTAGCCTCCTGCTACTGGCGACAACAGTACTAAAGTACAAGATCTATCTAATGCGGTTTGACGCGTCACCATATCTTCTCCTATTGCGCAGGCACATTTTTCCATCGCCTGATCTGCTGCTGGATAAAGCTTTACTATCCGGGTCAATACATCTTTGACACTTTGATGTTCTGCAAACTCGAATGCTAGCGACTTAGGTAACAATCGTTCAATTGCGCCAAAAGCTTCAATTTTAATCTCAATGGTTTGCATATTTACTCCAGATCACATGCGGGTTTAACCACCCAGCATATGCATACTGATTTTACGGGCGTTTTGCTGTTGTATAGCATGATATCCTTGGGCTTTATGCCAGATATAAGGCTTAAGCTGTTGTTCGAGTTGCAATAACGCAAGCTGCTTTGACTCATTATTCTGTTGAAGTATATCCTGTAAATAAGGCTTGATATTTAAGCCTTGTTGAGCAAATAGACAGTTATACAGTTCACCTTGAGCCGTTAAACGGATTCGATCGCAATCGCCGCAAAATGAATGGCTAATGGTCGAAATAATGCCAAGCGGATAATCGCCATCGAGTTGATAGATCCGTGCAGGCTCATGCTGCTGTGGTAAAAGCTGAACCTCATAATGTGGCTGGAGTTGCGCTAAAATTTCCGCTTCAGTGAGCACCGCATCATTCGTCCAGTGCCGATCACCATCCAGTGGCATAAACTCGATAAAGCGCAATGGGATGTTCTGTTGTTTTGCCCACTGTACCATCGGCACAATCTGGTCATCATTTTGACCTTTCATTAACACACAATTGAGTTTAAAAGGCAGTCCAACCTTTCTTGCGGCCTCTATACTATGGAGTACGGGTGCAAGTTCCTTTTTGGTCAGTTGCTTGAACTGGGCCGGATTCAGGCTATCCAGACTGATATTAAGATCGTCTAAACCCACCTGTTTCAAAGCTTGTGCGTACTTCGCCAGATAATGGGCATTGGTGGTGATTGAAATCCGTTTTAAGCCGAACGCTCTTAGCCGTTGTAAATCAGCAATAAAATGCACCACGCCCTGACGCATTAACGGCTCGCCACCCGTGATACGAATATTCTCGATCCCTTGCCCGACCATATATTGGCAAAAGGCGAATAAGGCTTCGAAACTGAGCAAATCCTGTTTTTTCATCCATTCAGGATGCTCAGGCATACAATAAATGCACTTGAAATTGCAGCGATCGGTCACGGAAATCCGTAACTTACGCTTAATACGACCATACTGGTCCTGAAGAACCGGTAAAGTCGTTTCAAGTTTTTCATGCTTCATCATACGCACTCATTTGTAGATCTTTTAACTGGCCCAGCACAGGTTCTGTGCAGGCCTGTTGATGTATTGAATCAAAGTATTTTTTATTACAGCAATAATTATTCCAATCACATCCTGTGTTCAAGCTTGCTGCTGCTGATTCTTACAAATCAGCAAAACATTCAATTTACGCATAAAAATATCTGATGTCTTGCATATTTTTGTTCAAAATTGCATGCACTATTTTCAGGCAATTTGCTCAGCAGTGATTAAATTTGGTGCATCATTATAATAAAATCAATACCCTGATGGTCTAAACCGTTACTAGCTGCAAACGTACAGGTACATATTTATGGTAGGGCGTCTTGGATAACGGGTCACAATGCCGTGTCGAGGTCAGACGGTTCAATTGTGGTCCAACCGGAGCAGCGCCAGCATAACTTAAACCATAACCGTGCGGTAATGACACCACGCCTTTGCGCATCCCTTCATCCAGTTCCACCATTACCTGAATCTGGCCATGCTCAGAAATACATTGCAGCATTTGCCCTGTTTCAACGCCTAACGCCACGGCATCATCAGGATTGATTCTTAAACGCCCTTCTGCATCGACTTTACGCCACGCGGGATCTCTATAAATCTGGTTGGCATTGTAGCTACGTCGCTCACCAGCCAGCAAGATAAAAGGATAGTCTGCTGTGGCTGCAAATTTCTGATGC
This sequence comes from Acinetobacter sp. 'aerobic (ED)', assembly GCF_904886855.1. NCBI lineage: Bacteria > Pseudomonadati > Pseudomonadota > Gammaproteobacteria > Moraxellales > Moraxellaceae > Acinetobacter > Acinetobacter sp. 'aerobic (ED)'. The sequence goes on along the minus strand of NZ_CAJHGI010000001.1, from coordinate 220,415 downwards.
TGTAACTGCGCCAGCTCGATAAACATTTCCGGAATTGCTAAACGGATCTTTTTATCTTTATAGGCGATTAGCTCCCAAACATCGGCATAATCATGCTGCGACAGCACCACGCCTGAACGCTGTTGCAAAATGGCCTGAAACAGCTTGACCCCAAGATTAAGACGATTGCCTGCATAGCCCGCCCGCTTCACCGCTTTAAAATGCTGTGCCGCATATTGCATGCATAAGGGCAACAATAAAGCGGTCGAGGCGGCATCATCCGGCAATGTTTTACCTAGAGTTCGATAAACGATAGAGGCAGCATAAAGAATCAGTTGCTTATGTTGAACAAAACTGGCCCCCAGCGCTCCGAAATAGGCAAGATAAGCCGTTTTTGCACTGTCTTTTTGCGCAATTTTGCTCAGGATGGGAAACTGTCGCGGAATCACCCGCATGGCTTCCAGTAATCGGGTATAAATTTCGGCCTCAGGCAAAGTATCCCCTTGGGCTTTAAAAAGTGGATGGCGTAAATGAAAGCCATTTTTAGGAAATTCCAAATTGAATCCGGTAAATTCCCATTTTTCGAACTGACTATGCGCCGGCAAAATATAATCGGCCAGACGTGCAGTTTCTGTCATCGCAACGTCCACCACGACCAGAAGCTCCAGTGACCGGAAGGCTTGCTCATAAGCGGTCGTATCAGGATAGGTCAGTAAAGGATTACAACTATCCACAAATACGGCACGAATCCGTTTTTCTCCTGCCTTTAGGATCTCATCTGGCAAGATATTCGGGGGAAAGAAACCGGAAATAGGAAACATTTTATGGTGAACTGTACGCCGATACTTGGGATTGCGCTCATCGGTATGGCTCAGGATTGGAATAAACATACTATGCAGATTATTGCTTCCCTGCTGTCCAAAATGTCCTGTCAGGAGATATAGAAGTTTCTCTAAATAGCCATTCAAGGTGGTATTTAAGGTATGTTGAATTCCCAAATCAATACGTACACAACCACGTTTGGCTTGAGCAAAGTCACGTACGATCTGATAAATCAACCCAACCGGAACATCTGCTTTGTGGATATATTGTTCTATCGGAATCGCCGCAAAAGCCTGCTTTACTTCATCAAAACCATGAGTATGTTGATCTATAAACTGCTGGTCATAAAGATTTTCCTGCAACAGGATCGCAATCATGGCAGACATCAAATAAGCGTCCGTTCCCGGTTTCAGTTGTACATGAATATCCGCCTGTTTGGCTGTTTCGGTGACACGCGGATCGAACACCACCATGGTGCGATCCGGATCTTTTTTAATCTGTTTCAAGGTGTCTCTGGCATTGGGAATGCCATGTGCCTGAAAGGGATTGGTTCCAATAAACAGCACATAATCGGCATGCTCCACATCCTCGGTGGTATGACAGGCCTGGCTACCGAACAAACGACCATTAACCCAGAAATCTCCTGTTTTTTCCTGGGCTAAGGAATTATAAGCATAAAAGCTTTTCATGGCATATAACAGTTGCCGGCCATAAGCAGCGCCCAAATGATTGCCCTGCCCACCGCCACCGACAGTAGCGAATGCAGTTCCACCATGGGTATCGCGAATCTGGACCAGCTGTTCGGCAATCTCCTGAATCGCCTGATCCCAGCCGATCTGCTGAAAGGAACCATCAGCTTGACGCTTTAATGGTGCTGTCAAACGGTCTGCATGTTGCTGGTAATGTTGCAATCGCGCTGCTTTCTGACAGATATAACCTTGTGAAAAAGGATGGTTTACATCACCTTTGATCTTTTTAAACTGGTTATTTTCAATGTCCACACTCAGCCCACAGTTACGTGAACATAATATGCAAGCTGTGACATCCTGTCTGGGTACCATGCCAGTCATTATTTTCCACCTTAATATTTATTGTTTTATGAATATTGACCTGTTAAGCAGATTTGTCCTTCTGCTCCCACTAAACGGACATGATTCTGCCCCTGCTCGCTGCTGATTTCGACTTGGTTATGTTCTGAAGGCAATTTAACCGGTTTTAAAAAGCGCACATCAATTTGCTGGATCGGTTCAGGAAGTAATTCAAAGCTGCGTGCAAACATACCAAAGCCATGTAAAACTTTTTGTCCAAAGCTCGACATTTTCGCTAACGGCCCGATCCAATGAATTGGATTAAAGTCACCCGTCAGCAAGGCAAACTTAAAACCATCATCCGCTGTCGCAGACCACTCTCCCACAGCTTGCCAGTTTTTTTCATCGCGAGATTCTGTACGTTTGCTTTTCTTAAAATGCGGCAACATAAATGCCATGTGTAATACCGTTTCGACTAATTCTGGCTGGGTAATAGTCCCGGTAATGATTTGCACGGAAAGACGTGCCAGACCATTTCGTTCATCTACAGTGGCGATCTTGGCCTGAATCAGCAGCTTTTCATTTCTTGGAATATCACCATAAATTTTTAAACTCACCCCTTGATTAATCACCTGACTGAGCGGATAAGCAGTCTGTAGCAGTAGACGGGTTGCAAATGACAGTCCCCATTGGGACACCATATGTGCCGGAATTGTATTGGAATATTTACTGAGCGGCGCGCCGCTCCATTGAATGTAGTGATTCACCAATTCATCACTCGGCGCTTTAATAATTTCTTTAATGGATGCAAGGGCTTGCCAATCACTTTGCGGTGCTTTGGCTTTTTTAAAGCTTCGTAAGAATATTTTTCCAAGCCCAGACAAGGTTGCCTGATGCTCAAATAAAAATTGCAATGGAATCTGCTGATAATGAACTGTCCGCATCTCCAACTCCTTATTCCTGTTATTTTTTTTCATGAGGTAGACGACAATAAGGCAATAGATGATCTGAATTGCAATACTCTCGCCGTGCTTAAATTTCAATCAGGTTCTAAAATAGAACCCGATAAGCTGAAGGTCAAGACCTTTTATCTGAATTAAAAAAATCTATGGATAGCCGCATGACTTTGAGATGACAAGCTTATAACAACTTAATATAAGACAATTTAAGTTACAATTATGATAACAAAGCACGCATTAATATATTGAGGTTTATTGTTTTTTATAAAAATTTAAATGAAATAAAACTCAACCCAGCATTATAGAAATAAAATTTTATTAAAATTCATACGATTACACTTTCACAAAAGTATTTTAATCCAAAATAAAAAGGGCTTTTCATCTTTATGTAAAAGCCCTTTTATATGAGACATATAATAACAAACTGACCTAAAAATGATTACTCAATCACAAAATACTCATCAATATATTAACTTCTTATGTTTTACCAAGAGGTCTTTTTTCTCGTTATATAACTTCTCATTAATATCTTTTGATTGAAATATTTTGCTTCTTTTAATCATATATTCAGGTTTGTAATTTCCTTCCTGATCATAATTGGCAGGATTAAATTCAGGAAAATCATCATAATAGTCAGATACTTTTTGCATATTCATCTCCTTAGACTCAATACAGTTTATTAAAAATTAATATATTGAAGTATGTACTACAACAGAGCCATGCACTATATAAATCTTAAATACCCAAACATTCTATATGAGAAATGTAAGAAAAATTTACGATGTATTACAAACATTACTAATGTAAATTACGTTCTGCTTATGTTTGCTTATTGACAACTCAACTATTATAAATTTTTTATCGCTCTATAATAAAATAAAATGGTAATAAGAGATATTAAAATTGAACAATAGAACAGATAAAATAAGTTCAGCATCAGATTATTTAACCTGTCTGAGAGATAAGCTTAGCTCGAATAATAATAAGCCATGCCTGTTTCTGGATATAGATGGGACTTTATCGGATTTCCAATTAGATCCTAATGATTGCTATATTCCATCGAGTACTTTAGATATTATAAATAAAATAATATTAGAACAAATTCCAGTGGTCGCAGTAACGGGACGAGACATTGAATCTGCACGTAAACTATTTGAAACGATTGATCTTCCGATTGCTGCATTACATGGCTTAGAAATATATCTAGGTAAAGAAAAACAATTAAAAACATCGAAGAATTTTTTAGAAATTTCTTATATTTATAATATGTTAACTAAAGCATGTAGCTCTTATCCTGACTTACTGATTGAAAATAAGAGCTCTTCAATCGCTTTACATTATAGAAAAGCGCCTGAACTGGAAAATATTGCAAAAAAAATAATATTGGAAACCCAGCAAGTATTTCCTCAGCTGAAATTAATTCAAGGCAAATTCGTTTATGAGTTAATTCCCGCACAAGCCAATAAAGGACAGGCAATTAAGGAAGTTTTGGCGCACTTCAAGCAACAAGATGCTTATGCACCCATTTTTATTGGCGATGACGTTACGGATGAAGATGGCTTTTATGTTGTCAATCAGATTGAACAAGGCATTTCAATCAAAGTAGGCCAAGGATTGACCCATGCCAGATACCAACTTGAAGACACAAAACAAGTTCATGATTTTTTAGAATTATTTTTAGAGCATGTTCAAAACCATGACAACAATATCAACAACATTAAGGGCAACAACAACTTAGGTGGAGAGAAAATATGTCTAAATTAATTATTTTATCCAATCGTGTCAGTATTCCAAACGGGCAAAAGGCTTCGGCAGGTGGACTTGCTGTGGCGATACAGGATGCTTTAGATGACATTGGCGGTGTATGGCTCGGATGGAACGGAGAAAGAGTCAATACACCAGATGAGGTACAGTTTAATTTACTTCGTAAAGATGACGTTGAATATATCACCTGCCCTTTAACTGAGTCGCAATATTCAGATTATTATGCCGGATTTGCCAATAATACACTTTGGCCAGCCATGCATTATCGTTCTGACCTGATTGAATATAAATCATCGGAGTATGAAGGTTATCAGCAAGTTAATTATTTATTCGCTCAAAAACTTGCAGAAATTGCAGAACCCGACGATACCATTTGGGTGCATGACTACCATTTCTTGAGCGTAGCAAAATATTGCCGTGAATTGGGTATGCAAAACAAGATTGGATTCTTCCTGCATATCCCTTTTGCTCCTTTATTTATCTGGCAAAAAATTCCATGCGCACAAGTATTGATTGAAGACTTGTGTCAGTACGATGTGGTGGGTCTGCAAACCGAAAAAGATCAGAAAGTATGTATGCAAGTCTGCACATCCTTATTGAAAGCACAAAAGATTCAGCAAACTTTATTAAGTTACCATCAACGTTTGACCCTGATTAAATGCTATCCGATCGGGGTCAATCCAACAGCCATCCAAAAAGCAGCCCAACAGTTTATCGATGTTCAGGATTTCATTACCCGTCCTGTGGAACTGAATGCCGCGAAAACCATTATTGGCGTCGACCGGATCGATTACTCAAAAGGTTTGCTGGAACGTTTCCTGTCCTATGCAGAATTTTTAGAGCAATATCCTGAATATCATCAACATATTCAACATTTGCAGATTGCTTGCCCGTGTCGTCTGGAAGTCCCTGCTTATCAACGTTTATTTGAGCGTTTTAAAATTAAGATCGAGATGATTAATCAGGAATTTGCCCAAGAAGACTGGCAACCGGTGGAATGTATCTATGATGCAATGAAACATCATCACTTGATGCAAATCTATCGTCAGGCCGATGTATGCTGGATCAGTTCAATTCGTGATGGTATGAATCTGGTCGCAAAAGAATATATTGCGGCACAAAATCCGTCTAATCCAGGCGTATTAATATTGTCTAAATATGCAGGCGCCGCCGAACACATGTCAGAAGCAATTCTGGTAGACCCGACCGATAAAACGGCGATGGTCAATGCCTTAAAAACCGCGCTGGAAATGCCGCGTCAAGAACGTATTTCACGCTACAAACAACTAATGAAAGGTTTAAAAGATTTTGATATTAATGACTGGCGCAATGCATTTCTTAGTGACTTACAGTACAAAACCGCTTTACAAGATTTCAGATTTATGGGAATGCGTAACGTTAATCCGATTTATCAAAATTTATAACAGCCATTTAGCAAGCAACTGGCAATATCCAGATATTGCCAGTTCAATTTTACCTGTATCTTATTTCACGTAAGTCCAACGATTTAATGCCACAATCAGCAATAATACGCCTGATAAAGCCATAAAAACCGTACTTAACCCGAACAGCTCAGCAATCATTCCTATCATAGCAGGCCCGACTAGTATGCCTGTATAGGCCAATGTTGACACACAAGACAGTGCGACTGCGCTTGTCATGACGGTCTGACGCCCGGCACGTGAAAACATGATCGGTACGATATTGGAACATCCTGCACCAACTAAAGTATAGCCCAGTAATACCAGCCACCAATGCGGTGCAATACTGACCAGCGCCAAACCCAAGGCGGCACAAATCGCGCTATAGCTGAGCAGTTTTTTCTCACCGAAGTAGCGGATCAGAGTGTGTCCGGTAAAACGTCCTGTGGTCATGGCAATCGCAAAAAAGGTATAGGCCAATCCTGCAAAGGCAGCATTTACCCCATATTCATGGGTTAAATAAATCCCGCTCCAGTCCATTGCTGCGCCTTCCATCATAAAAATGATAAAGCAAGCCAACCCGATCAGCACAATCAAAGGTTGTGGCAAACGCTGGAGAAGCGACTTTTTAACGGTCGAGGATGCTTCTGGTACTGTATTTTCCACCGCTTTGATACTGAGTGGCGCTAAAAGAACGGCGATAAGTACCAACAGCAAGCTCACTGCCAGCGCACTCACCAGCGGTGAAACACCCAAGGCCAGTAATGCAGTAATGGTCAGTACGCCAGCCAATCCGCCCAGACTGGCCATCCCATGAAAGCCGGACATCAGCGATTTCAGGCTGTTCTTCTCGACCACCACAGCCTGGATATTAAGCGCAACACCCAAGCTTCCTGAGGCCGTGCCAAATAAGAATAAAGAGATGGCCATCATTAAAGGGGTACTGCATAAACTCAGGCTTGGCAGCAAAACGGCGAGCAACAATAAAGCGAAGCCAATCGGTACACGGCAGCCAATACGCTGGACGACTTTGCCCGTCGCAGGCATAGCCAGCATGCCACCTAAGCCACCGCATAACAACAACAAGCCGAAATCTGCATGATTAAAATGCAGACGCTGTTGCGCAAAAGGGATCAGCGGTGCCCAGGCAGCCGTAGCAAAACCCAAGCCGAAAAAGCTGAAACGAGTTGAAAGACGTTGAGCACTTAATTGAATTTCAGGATCAACAAGGGCAGCTCTGGAAAAAAGGATCATTTAATACCATCCACACAAATTAACTCAGATCTTCCATCTCAGATAAATCTCCATAGAAAAACCCCTGTGGATCTATAGAGCAGTTCTATAAATTCACAGAGGCTTTTATGGCGAAATTATACACAAAATTACATGAAAAACATCTTTTTTTACAAATATAAAATTATTAAATTTCAATTACTTAATTTCATATTTACAATAAAATTAAACTGCTTATTTCTAAGGTCTTTTTGATTTTTCAAAAAAATTTCAATAATAAATCGAAGCATATTCATGGCTTAATTAGCATTTATATAAAATTGCGAAGCATGTTGTTTGTATACGAAAAGTTTCAGATCAACCTTACAAAGCTTTATTTTTCTAAAAGATAAAAATCTGCCGCTGAAAAGCAAAAACCCCTGCCAGCGCAGAGGTTTTATTTGTTTATTTTAACCACACCCATTTAGATTTTGGAATGGGTGCCATATTGATCAATCATGATTGAACTGGCATCATTCAATCCGCGAACGGTGACATCGACGCCATTTTTCTGGAATTTACTCACTACAGTATCCAGCATTGCCACTGAAGTCACATCCCAGATATGCGAATGGGTTAAATCAATAACCACCTGTTTTACCCCTTCTTTAAAGTCAAAACAGTGTAAGAACTTTTCGGATGAACTAAAAAAGATTTGTCCATGCAGTGCATATAAACGTGCCGGACCTTCAAATGAGGTCTTCACATGAATGTCATTTTCCAGTTTGTTGGCCAGGAACAATGCCGATAGCAGCACACCGGTTAATACCCCTAAAGCCAGATTATGCGTGGCCACCACTACGGCAACTGTTGCGATCATCACCACATTACTGCTCTTTGGATTGGTACTGAACTGGGTAATCGACTTCCATTCAAAGGTACTGATCGAAACCATGATCATCACAGCCACCAAAGCCGCCATAGGAATGACTTTGAGCCAGTCACTCAGAAACACCACCAGAATGAGTAAAAACACACCCGCACAAAAGGTCGATAATCTGGTCAGTCCACCTGATTTTACATTAATCATGGATTGACCAATCATGGCACAACCGGCCATGCCGCCCATGAAGCCCGAGGCAATATTGGCAATACCCTGCCCTTTACACTCTTGAAACTTGTCGCTGGGCGTATCGGTCATTTCATCGACAATCGTGGCGGTCATCATCGATTCCAGCAGGCCGACCACCGCCATGGGAATGGAATAAGGCAGGATGATCAACAATGTTTCAAGGTTTAAAGGAATATCAGGTAACAAAAACACCGGCAACGTATCCGGTAATGCGCCCATATCACCAACTGTTCGGAGATCCAGCCCCATAGACATTGCCATCAGGGTAATGATGATAATGCACACCAGCGGCGATGGCAGCAGCTTTCCGAGTTTCGGAATCAGGGGAAATAAATAGATAATGGCTAAACCGAGGGCAACAAAAGCATATACATGCCATGTCACATGCATCAGTTCCGGTAACTGAGCCATAAAAATCAGAATGGCTAAGGCGTTGACGAAACCGATAACCACAGATTTTGAAACAAAGCGCATCAACTTGGCCAGTTTGAGATAGCCGGCGATAATCTGGAATACACCTGTCAGAATGGTGGCTGCCAGTAAATACTGCAGTCCGTGTTCCTTGACCAACGTGACCATCAGTAAAGCCATGGCACCTGTTGCAGCAGAAATCATGGCTGGACGACCGCCAACAAATGAAATCACCACCGCAATACAGAAAGAAGCATACAGGCCAATTTTTGGATCGACACCCGCAATAATGGAAAATGCAATCGCTTCTGGAATAAGTGCCAGACCGACCACAAGCCCGGACAAAATATCCCCGCGAATATTGGAGAACCACTGTTCCCGAACATTGGATAACATAGAAATAGCCTATTGGTATATTTTTAAATAAAGGCCAGTGATGTGATATATACATGCACACGACTACACCACATCACTAGTCAAAGTGATGAGTTAATTTTCAAGCAAGAAAAATCAACTAGGGTGGCGTAAGCTGCATAAGATGAATGAACAGATCAGAATGAATTGTGGCGCTAGCCTAACATAGGGATAAAATGATGTCTAACCGTATCTTCACATCCTTAAATGACCATCTCCTGTCTATTTAAGCAAAAAAATACCGCCTATAAAGACGGTACGCTGCAGTCCAGCGATTGCAGAAGTATGAGGGGTTCGGAGCCTCATACTTCTTTAGCACAACTTGTTTAACTCATTGAATGTTGTTTGAATTCTTCGCTTTTAAAATAGGAGACCAATTCGTCATAGCAATCCTCTGGCTGCGGACGAACCGGTTTCTGAATTTCATAATGAACCGTAAATTCAGGTGGAATATTTTCCAGAATTGGAGGTAGCTTTTTCTTACCGCCAATGGTGATTCTTTCAATAAAACCTGCTAACCATAAAATGAATTCATCCCGATGTTGATGATGTGGCACAAGGCTAACATCAATATTCAGGGCATCTTCACGTAGCGGCTTTTGGAAACCTTCCTGAAAATCGATATACTGGTACAGCAATTTCATTTCTGTCCCCTTGATTTCCTCGCGCACTTCTTTAATTAAAAAATTTAAATACTCAACAGGTTTTTGCGTAAACTTTTTTTCATCTTTAAACTTGTTATACACTTTTTCCGCTATACGCAAATATTGTGGCATTTGTTATCTCCTCCATATTTTCTACACAGGGTAAATTATGGAGATATCCTAGTTATCATTTGTAATGATTGTTTAGTTTTATTTTTACTATGTAACTGTAATGTATAAGAAAAATCCTGAGCGGCTGACTCAGGATTCGGCTAGAACCACACTTTAAACAGTGACTCTTTTAACACTTTTGGATCTTTATGATATCGGTTAGGTTATTTCCGCTTTCCTGTTCTTTATGTTGATAAACAATTTGTAATATTTGCTGACTTTCTAAATTGTTTAGAAAATGAAGAATATTTTGCATCTCATCGATGCCATAGCCGTATCCGATGAATAAAAACTCACCTATACCCAGCCGGGTTATACTCTGTTTAAGCTTTTGTATATTATTCATTGTCCTCTCCAATCCATAAACCAGCGCTGTTTTATATAATAGGACAAAGAGATCAATTAAAAATACGGCTTATACATTTTATTAACAACTCATATTCAAGTATAATCAATAGGACGTGTAACTTTACAAAAAAACATTTTTAAATAATTCAGTCCAATAATTTTTATATTTGTTTAAATCGGCCATAAGAAAGCCTCAACGAAACTACGATAACGATTTTAATTTTTTATAAACATAATTTATATTCGTAAAGCCAGATTAATAATAAATACATTTATTAAAACCCGATTACTGCCACTGTTGAAGTACCTGCAACAGCTGCTCTAAAATCAGCAAAAATTTTGGCAAAGGATGAACTAAAGCAAACCCGCTCCTATCTGGGTGAAACAAATGGTGAAGCGTATAGCTTTTATAGAGATGAGACAACCAAGCTAATTCTCGCTCAATGCTGAGTAGCACCTAACAAAGAATTTGCCGGAACAACTTTGAAGTTACATGTGATAATAGTGTTAACAATTTAATAAATAAATTTAGTTAAATCTTACATTTATTCAGGTTTTACTAGAGATAATGCTGATGACTTGAAGAATAAGTTCCAATGACGTATCAAAATGAAATACAGACTTTAACCCATCTCGCTACCACCTTTCGCGAAGCTTTGGATCACGTAACCAATGGCTTTATTACCGGTGCGTTTAGTAAATTTCCCAAGGAATGTGGTTCGGATGCTTGTGATCTGTTGCAATATTATTTACTTAATGTCCATTATATTAAGTCTGATTATCGGGTGGGAAAAGTTCAGATTTCTTCACGCACACCAGAAATCGCGCACTGTTACCTAGTGGTTAATGGGGTCATTCTTGATCTTACCGCCGATCAGTTTCATAAAGAATGGTTCCCTAAAGTGATTGTTTGTGAAAGTGCACAGTATCCTTTAACCCCTTATTTTAAATATGTTCGCAGTAAATCGGGACAGGATTTGATTCCATTAAATCCTTACTTACAGTCTATTTATGACCAGGTGGTAAAATATCTGGAAAGAAAATAGCTCGAACTTTCAAATAAGTGATTCGAGTATAAAACGAGATGATGTTATTTTATACTCGAATAACCCTCAACTTATTCAAAGCCTGATTAAAAACAAATATCAACGCCAGGCTAAGAGTGAACTATTTCACTTTGCTGATCCGGCAAAGACATCATTTGTAAATGCTCAAAGAATTGATGCATATTGCTTGCCCATTTGTTTGTATCAAGATCGGCAATAAGATAAGTGTGCATGTCTTCAAGCAAATCTATAGCGTGAATTTGCACCCGCTGGGCAAAATGCGATTGCTGTACATAACTGATCGGTAAAATCGCAAGTCCCACATCCAGACTGACACAACTCACAATGCCATCCAGACTCCCCATTTCAATGATGTTGACTGCCGGAAGATGGTATGAAGACAGAAATAAATCTATTGCTTTGCGATAGCTACAACCTTGCTTAAAGGCAATAAATTTCTTTTGCAGTAGATATTCTTTAGAAAGTTGTGGGGGTGCTTTTTTTGAAGAAATTAACACCAGCTTCTCGGTCCAGACATGAAAATTAAACATGCCTTCAATCGGGGCATGATTGGCAACAAATGCACAATCCAGCTTTGAAGCTTTCACCAAATCAATCAGCTCCCTGCTGGGTGCAGTTGATAATGCAAAAGGAAAATCAGGCGTTGATTCTTGCAGATTACGAAACAAGGCAGGAAGCCTGACCGCCGCCGTTGTCTCCATACTGCCAATCTCTAAAGGGAAATTGGCAGCAAGCTGATGATGAGCAAATGTATCCAGCAGCTCTTTTTGTAAGTGGAGCATTTTTTCTGCATAGCCATATAACTGCATACCTGCTCGGGTGGGCTGCACCGGATTTTGCCGATGTAACAGTTCAACCTTCAGTTCTGTTTCCAGTTTTTTGATATGGCTGGTGACATTGGACTGCACCGTATGCAGGACCTTCGCCGCTTCAGAAAAGCTACCTAGCTTTACCACCCGCATAAATATTTCTAAAGACTTAATCTGCATCGCTATCACTATTAAAGATAGTTGGTATCAATTCAAATCATTTTACATGATTAACATCTGTTGTTTAAATCTTATTGAATTTTTCGGGATCTAGAGAAGATACAGAATGAACGCTTCTAAACTTATATTTTTAATCTGTATTTTAAGCGGTTTGAGCTATGGACTGTTTTTAGTGGACACCAAAGTGTTTGGCAAAGCACGGCCCTTAGATCACCTCAACTCTCGTGATTAAATCGTGATATTGAAAAAATGAGCACGATGAATACAACAATCTCCAAGCAAGGCCCGCTTAAATCAGCATTCAGTGCAGCACTGGTAATGGCGATTGGCATGGGTTTTGGCCGCTTTGCATTTACGGCAGTCTATCCACATATGATTGCGGAAGGCATCTTGAGTTTGCATAGTGCCAGTATCACGGCATCGGCCAATTACGCAGGCTATTTATTCGGGGCTTTATTCGCAATTAAGATTCAGTCACAGCATAGCTATGCCACCACAGTATTTGCCACTATAGGTACGACACTTTGCCTCATCCTGCTTGCTTATGTGGATTCAGCTTCGGTGATTATTTTTATTCGTGGTCTTGCCGGTGTATTGAGTGCTTTCGCCATGGTTTCAGCCTCGTTATGGCTGCTAGAACAACAGAAACAAAGCCATCAAGCCCCTATTTTATATGCTGGTGTAGGGCTTGGGATTGCCTTGTCCGCTGAACTTTTGGTTTTTGGTACACAACTGGGTTGGCAGAGTAAAAGCTTATGGTTATTTCTTGGCGCATCGAGTTTGATACTGGGTTTGGTTGCTATTGCAGGGTTATCCCGAGCTCAGCCCCAACCAGCTTTCGAATCGAATCTATCTCATAACTATGCTAAAACACCCAAAGCTATATCATTGATTATGATCTATGCCTTGGCAGGCTTTGGCTACATTATCACAGCGACCTATTTACCTTTGCTAGTGAAACAGGCCTTACCAAATATTGAGGCAGCACACATCTGGGCAATCTTCGGTTTGGGTGCGATTCCTTCCTGTTTTTTCTGGCATTATCTCCATAACAGACTGGGGACACGAGTCGCTTTATCTTCTAATCTGGGATTACAGGCCATCGGTGTAGTATTACCCATCATTATCCCAACCGCATGGGGTTATCTGTTAAGCGCGCTACTGGTGGGTGGAACCTTTATGGGAACGGTGACCATTGCCATGCCAGTAGCACAGCGAATCACAAAACAAAGCAAAAGTAATTTAATTGCCATCATGACCGTGGTGTATGGCCTCGGTCAGATCATTGGGCCAATCACAGCAAATGCCCTATTCACCATCTACCATACGCTCAACAGTTCACTCATCACCGCAGCGACTGCATTATTGATTGCAACACTGATGAGTCTTAAATCAACTAAGACGATTCATTAAGCTGAAACAGAGGATTTAAAAAACCTTCATCTGCTTGTATTGTTGTAGCTCATCCAAGGAGTTAATGCTATGACAAAACAGGCTCTGCTTCTGAAATGCCACCGTCTGCGCCTCTAGTTGTTGGAAACAAGGTCGCAAGCTGAGTTTATTCTCAGTGATTGCTTGTTCCAGCACGGGCAGACTGTCACGCTTTAGCAAACAAAATGGATATAACCCATCTCCATTGATGGTGACGTAGGCCACCTGTGCTTGAGGAGTCTTGTGCAAAGCTCGATGCAATTTGGCTAAAACCTGATTGGGAATATAAGTCACATCACAGGGAATAAATAAAACATAGTCAGCTTTAATATGCGACCATGCGCTTTTCATACCCATTAATGGGCCTAAAAAACCCTGCTGATCATCGGCATAGCATTGAATATCTGGTTCAATCTGTTGATAAATCGAACGGTCACGATGGCTATTCACCCAGATTTGCTGGACTTGATGCTTAAAGTGCTCAGAAATTTTTAACAGCTGAATCTGATCATCAAACTGTTGCAACAGCTTGTTCACGCCATTCATTCGACGCGCTTGCCCCCCCGCCAAGATCACCAAATCTGTAGCGGGATATTCGATATTCATGCTTCTGCCTCCAGTTGACAGATTTTAATCAAGCCGCGTATCTCAGGTAAACAAGAACCACAATTTCCACCCGCTTTTAAACAGGCCGTGACTTGTTTTTCATGGCTGATGTTTTGCGTCTTGATGGCTTCGATAATCTTATTTTTACCCACTTTAAAGCAACTACAAACTAGTGGTCCATCATTATTTGCAGCGGACATCGGCATACCCGCCAGCAAGGCTTTACGATGCAAGGCACTTAATCGTTCACGTTTGAACAGACTCGCCACCCAATCCCGATTTGGCAATAACTCAGCCGGTGCAATATATAAACTGGCAATCAGGATACCGTCTTTTAAAATCACACTATGACTGAGTTGCGATGAAATATCTTCAAGGCTTAACCATTCATAGGTTTCATCGACAAAAGGCAAAAAGCTTTTTAAATTCTTTTGGGTTTGGTCAAGACTTTGGCGATCGGCCAGTTCATAACGAATGGCTTTTGCGGTTTTGATCTTGGTCCACCAAGCACAACGTTGTAAGGATGCTTTAATCTGATGTTCAAAGCCTTCACGGACATAAAGCACCCCTTGCCAAGTGGTATGGAAGGGCTGAATGGCTACAGGGGTATGTTTAAACTCTGGCTCACCTGAAATCACATCCACCACAGGATTGACCACTTTACCAATCCGCGCATCAGAAGCGACTTGCTCAGTCCAGTGAATCGGGGCGAAGATTTGGCCACGACGCACACCTTGTGCCAAGGTCACACGCAGCACGCAACGGCCCCATTCCGAGCGAACTTCGACCAAAGCTTTATCACGGATACCGAATTTTAACGCATCATTCGGATGAATCTCGCAGAATGGTTCCGCACGATGCGTAGTCAGGTTTGCCGATAAACCGGTACGGGTCATGGTATGCCATTGGTCACGAATCCGTCCCGTGTTCAACACCAATGGATAATCTTCGGAGATCGCATGCACTGGATCGATGGCAACGGTTGGAATCAGTTTAGCTTTTTGGTTTTTATGACTAAAACTGCCACGATCAAATAACTGTTCCACCGCGATGCTTTGCCCTTTCTCCCACACAGGCCATTGTGTTGGACGTAAATGGTTATATTCATCCAGACTTAAATTCATTAAGCCTTTTAAATTGAAATAACGGAAATTTTCAACTTGCTCACGTTGATCAACACTGGCATTTTGATAGGCCGATAAAGCCGCATGTTCATTAAAAATGTCACAAGCATTGCTAAACTCGAAACCCGTAAAATCGAGTTTTTTTGCAACCTGTGCCACCGCCCACCAATCCGCTTTGGCTTGCTTGGGTGGATTTAAAAAGGCACGTTGCCGCGAAATACGGCGCTCAGAATTGGTGACTGTGCCATCTTTTTCACCCCAACCTAGCGCGGGTAATAATACATCGGCATAAGCCGTGGTATCGGTATCTACACAAATATCCGAGACCACCACAAACTCACATTTTTCCAAGGCACATTTGACTTGATCTGCATCGGGCAGGCTCACCACCGGATTGGTCGCCATAATCCAGATGGCCTTGATTTTGCCACTCTCTACCGCTTGAAATAGATCCACTGCTTTTAAGCCCGCTTGTTTGGCTATCACAGGACTGTTCCAGAAGCTTTGCACCAGATGTTGATGTGACGGATTATCCAGATCCAGATGTGCTGCCAGCATATTGGCCAATCCTCCCACTTCACGACCGCCCATGGCATTGGGTTGACCGGTCATGGAAAATGGCGCTGCACCTAACTTACCAATTTTTCCAGTGAGTAAATGACAGTTGATAATACTATTGGCTTTATTCACGCCTTGAGAAGATTGATTGACCCCCATCGAAAACAAGGTGATCACCTTTTCTGTTTGAGCAAACTTATCAAAAAACAGCTGTAATTTTTCTGCAGAAATTCCGGTACGTTTCACCAAAGCATTAACATTTTGCTCGCTTTCACTTGCAGCTACCAATGCCGCTAAACCTTCGGTATAGGTCTCTACAAAATGATGGTCGGTGTAATCATGATGATAAAGATGCTGAAACAGGCCATTAAATAGGGCCACATCCTGACCAGGTAGAATCGGCAAATGCAAATCCGCTTGCTCACAAGTACTGGTAAAACGGGGATCGACCACCACCACAAACAAATCAGGATTGTTGCTCTTGGCTTGCATGATGCGTTGATACAGAACAGGATGACACCATGCCGTATTAGAACCAACCAGAATCACCATATCGGTATGTTCAAAATCTTCATAACTGGCAGGGACGATATCTTCACCGAAAGCACGTTTATGCGCTGCAACTGCAGACGACATACATAGGCGTGAATTGGTATCAATATTGGCAGTACCCAAATAGCCTTTTACAAACTTGTTCACCACATAATAGTCTTCGGTCAACAACTGACCTGAAACATAAAATGCAACGCTGTCAGCGCCATATTGATCAATACACGCTTGGAACTGGTCTGCAATTTTTTCAATCGCCTGATCCCATGTCGTCACTTGACGATGGTTTTTACGGCCAAACATCGGATGCAAGACACGGGTTTCCAAGCCTAGCGTATCGGCCAAATTACTGCCTTTAATGCAGAGTCGTCCGAAGTTGGAAGGATGATCCAGACTTCCTGCAACTTGTACTGTTGTGCCATGCGTTTTATGTTGGACACTGACATCCACACCACAACCCACACCACAATAAGGACAGGTTGTTTTGGTAATAATTGTTTCTGCTTGATCGGAGCGACTGTGTTCTAAATTTTGAATACTGTTCATGACTGCCCCTTTTACCTAGTTAATCCGCTGAACTTTACAGTCAACTAAAAAATCATTCTGAGTTCTTCTCCAGTTTCAGCTTAAACAATCTTTCTAAAACTAGATTTTTCTCATCACACACTACCGTGACAGGCGGCATGGATGCCGCCTTGTTGAACTGCGGTAGCAAGGACGTACCGTCAGTTCAACAAAGGATTTTTGTTACTTTTCATCCTTGAAAAGTAAGGCAATGCCTTTACAAATAACATCAGCCCATACATGAAATATGCGGCAATGCCATTAATGCATAACCTATTCTTCACGAAAAAGTTAGCTTTTACCCTGCCTTTTTCATTGCAAAATCCTTACCAAATAACAGCTTATTTCTAAAGCTAGAAACAGGGGTTTGATCTGCAATCAACTCGGCATACCACATCCCATCTTCCGTATCACCAAACAGAACCGCACCAATCACTTTGTCTTTCTGGATAATGATGCGTTTATAAATTTGACGCTTGTCATCATTGAGGATGATGTCTTCATAATCTTCTTTCGGCTCAAAGTTCCCGGCAGAGAACACATCGACACCGCTGACTTTTAACTGCGTTGGTACAGTCGGTGATTTAAAGGTTAAGCTGCCATGTTCAGCCAAATGCGTTGCACAGATAAAGGCTTGTCCCCATAGCGGTTCAACCAGACCAAAGGTTTGATTACGATGCTCGATACATTCACCTACCGCATAAATACTTGGGTCAAAAGTTTGCATGGTGTCATTCACCAAGATGCCACGGTTACAACGCAGTCCTGCACGTTGAGCCAAAGCTATATTTGGACGAATCCCAACCGCAAAAATCACCAAATCGGCATCCAATACCGTTCCATCTTTAAGTCGGACTTGACTGACATGACCGTCTACACCAAGCAATGCTTCAGTATTGGCTTCGGTAATAATATTGATGCCCTTTTGCTCAATACTATGACGCAACATACGGCTGGCACGGCCATCCAACTGACGTTCCATGATGCGATCCATCAGGTGTAGTACGGTCACATTCATGCCACGTTGTTTCAAGCCATATGCCGCTTCCAGACCCAATAAACCGCCACCAATCACCACAGCATTCTTCTTGCTTTCACAATATTTGATCATGGTATTCACATCATAAATATCACGGAAGCTGATCACACCTTTTAGGTCTACACCTTGCACAGGTGGAATAAACGGCGATGAACCTGTGGCAATGATCAGACGGTCATAATCAACACTTTCACCTTTCTCGGTATGTACTACTTTGCGAGTACGATCAATCTTGATTGCAGGGTCATCGGCAATAAATTTGATGCCTTTGTCGCTGTACCATGCATGTGGATGCAGCATGATGTCGTCAATGGTTTTTTCACCGGAAAGTACGGGCGACAACATAATACGGTTGTAATTGCCCCAAGGTTCCTCGCCAATCACGGTGATGTCATAACGCTCTGGAGCCATATCCAGTAAGTCTTCCAGACAGCGCATCCCCGCCAAACCATTACCAATCAACACCAGTTTCAGCTTTTCTTGAGCAACACCATTGTTGGTAATATAAGTCTTTTGCGGAACAGCCCCGACCCACACCCGACCATTTTCAATTTTGGTTGGAAAAACTAACAGCTTTTGATCTTTATCTTCCAAACAACGACCCGTCGCTAAACTGAAATGTTGCTTATAAATCGGCGATGCAATCACGCGTTCACCTTGTAAATCGCCAATGATGCCGCGACACATTACATTGGCTTGGCTGAATGGATCTTTATTGCTAAGCGCATAAATCCGCTTTTCGTGACCGACACGAAACAGCGCCACCGATTGACCTTCAATCAATGCGCCGACACCTGTATTTGGTGTGATATCTTCCAACGCACAGACCTCAACCCATTGATTTTCTGGCAGCATATTGATGTTCTTTAAACTGGTCATGTGAGTTCTCCTTATGCTTCAACCATGGGGATACGATCGACTGAACGTTCAGCGTCATTTAATGGGCGAATCTGATCACGTACTTGAGTAAATTGAATATGTGGATCAGCTTGCTGTTCTGCACTGGCATTGATATAGGTTTGGAAACGTTTACGGATTTCAGGATCTTCAACTGCGGTACGCCATTCATCTTGATAAGTCCCAATCACATGACTCATACGGCTTTCGAGTTCTTCAGCCAATCCTAAGGAGTCATCGACAATCACTGATTTGAGATAATCCAGGCCACCTTCCATATTGTCACGCCAGACACTAGTACGTTGTAAACGATCGGCAGTCTGGATATAGAACATAAAGAAACGGTCGATATAACGAATCAGGGTTTCGGTATCAAGATCAGAAGCCAATAATTCTGCATGACGTGGTTTCATGCCGCCATTGCCGCAAACATATAGGTTCCAGCCTTTCTCGGTGGCAATCACCCCGACATCTTTACCTTGCGCTTCGGCGCATTCACGGGTACAGCCCGACACCGCCATTTTTAGTTTATGCGGTGAACGTAGGCCTTTATAGCGGTTCTCGAGCTCAATCGCCAAGCCCACAGAATCATCGACGCCATAACGGCACCAGGTACTACCGACACATGATTTCACGGTACGTAAGGATTTACCGTAAGCATGACCTGATTCAAAACCAGCTGCGTTAAGCTCTTCCCAAATAAACGGCAGTTGATGGATTTGCGCACCAAATAAGTCAACACGTTGTCCACCGGTAATTTTTGTATAGAGCTTATATTTCTTGGCAATTTGACCGACAGCAATTAAGCCATCTGGCGTGACTTCGCCACCTGCCATACGCGGCACCACCGAGTAAGAACCATCTTTTTGGATATTACCCAAGTAGTAATCATTACTGTCTTGTAGACCTGCATGGCTGGGTTCAAGTACGAAATCATTCCAGCAGGATGCCAGAATATTGGCTGCCATCGGTTTACAAATATCACAGCCTAGACCATGACCATGTTGCTGAATCAGATCATCAAAGGTCTTGATTTCATTGACACGAACCAGGTGATAAATTTCTTGGCGTGAGTACGGGAAGTGTTCACAGACATGGTTATTCACCGTTACGCCTTGGCGCTGTAACTCGGACTTCAACACTTGCGTCACTAACGGCGCACAGCCGCCACACGCCGTCGCTGCTTTGGTACATTTTTTCAAAGCACCGAGTGAGGTTGAACCGTCACAAATCGCTTGGCAAATATCAGCTTTAGAAACGTTATTACATGAACAAATGGTGGCACTATCAGGCAATAAATCGACACCACTGCCGCCTGCTTTGGCACCTGAATCGGCAAAGCCAGGCATAATCAAGCTTTCAGGGGTTTCCGGGAGTGCCAGCCCATTCAGCATCATTTGTAGCAGGTCATTATATTCTTTGGCATCACCGACCAAGACCGCACCAAGCAATTTGGTCTTGTCTGCATCCACCACGATCTTTTTATAAACCAGTGCATCCTCATCCGCATAGAAATAGCTGAGTGAGTTTGGGGTCATGCCATGCGCATCACCCACAGATGCCACATCAACCCCCATCAACTTCAACTTGGTGCTCATATCTGCACCCGCGAAACAATGGGTTTCTTCTTCTAGAATATGTTTTGCGGCAATACGTGCCATGTCATAGCCCGGTGCGACTAAGCCATAAATTTTATTGTCCCACAGTGCACATTCACCAATCGCATAGATATGTTGATCTGAGGTTTGGCAATAATCATTGATTTTAATCCCGCCACGTTCACCCAACGCTAAACCACTCACCCGCGCTAATTCATCACGTGGGCGAATACCTGCTGAGAATAAAATAATATCTGTTTCCAGTTCACTACCGTCAGCAAATTTCATCACATGGGTTGCGCTTTCACCCGCTTCAATACATTGCGTCGCTTTTTGGGTATGGACTTTAACCCCAAGATTTTCAATTTTACGGCGCAATACTTTACCGCCAAGATCATCGATCTGTACCGCCATCAAACGCGGCGCAAATTCCACCACATGGGTTTCTAGATTTAAATCACGTAGCGCTTTAGCTGCTTCCAGACCCAATAAACCCCCACCAATCACCACACCTGTCTTCGCATTCTGACTTGCTGCACGAATCGCATCCAAGTCTTCAATGGTACGATAGACAAAACAGTTTTCACGATCATTGCCTGAAATTGGTGGAACAAAGGCATATGAACCTGTCGCCAAGACCAGTTTGTCATAATGAATCACATCGCCTAAATTGGTGGTCACCGTTTGCTCAGCAGGATTGATCTCAACCGCTTTAGTATTTAACCGGAGGTCAATCCCATGCGCATCGGCAAAGTCAAAACGCGCCAGTGATAAGTCTTTTGCTGTCTTACCAGAGAAGTATTCAGTCAAATGAACTCGGTCATAGGCAATACGTGGTTCTTCAGCAAGAATGGTAATTTCCAGTTCATCATCCGCTTTTTCCAGGATGGCTTCGATGAATTTATGCCCCACCATACCGTGACCAATCATCACTAATTTCATTGTGTTTCTCCCAAAATCTGTCCAATGATTAAGCTATGCTGCTGTGTTCTGAGCCACGTTCTAAAACGGCCTGTTCAAACAGGCGTTGTTCTTTTTCTTTATGTTCGACTGAAAAGCGGATCAACATGACTGAACATGCGGCAAACACCACCAGACCACCTAACACCATCAAGCAGGTTTGAATATCGACCATACCTTTTAACAAGAAGCCCGCTGCAACTGCACCGACATTGCCGCCTGCGCCAATAATGCCTGCCACACCGCCTAAAGCATCACGATCAATGAATGGCACTAAAGCATAAGTTGCACCACAAGCCATATGGGTAAACAACGCAAAAACCGTCATACTGATCATGGCAAGCGCAACGCTATTCATTTGTGAAAACAGCATCAGGAATAAGCCTTCACCCAAGATCAGGATAAACAGCACTTTAGTACGACCATCCAGTCCTTTTTTCAGAGCAACCTTATCTGAAACCAGCCCACCCAGCGCACGGGCAAACAGCGCCAATAAACCAAAGATTCCCGCAGCCAGACCCGCTTCCTTTAAGCCAAAATTGAAGTGCTCGACGTAATACATCGCAATGATGTTGTGCATGAAAATTTCGATACCGAAACACGCGGCATAAGAGGCAAATAAGATCCAGACACGATAGTTGCGTGCAGCATGCATCAAGATCGCAACACCGCCTTTTTTATCATTTCCAACCACCACACCTTGTGCACGCAATGCTTTAAAGTCGCCTTGAGGGCTGTCTTGGGTCAGTTTCCAGTAAAGGATACCGACAATCACCATCATCACACCCGGGACGATCAGCGCAATTCTCCAACCCATGGCTTGTTCAACACCAAACATCACCAATGCAGCCAATAGCAATGGCATCAAAGCTTGTGTAGCACCACCACCGGCATTCCCCCAACCCGCTGAAGTGGCATTGGCGGTTCCCACCACATTGGGCGCAAACATAATGCTGGTATGGTATTGCGTGATCACGAAGCTGGCACCGATGGCACCAATCAGTAGCCGGAAGAACAGGAAAGACTCATAACTGTTAGCAGCGGCCACACCAAATACTGGAATGCTGCCAATCAGCAACAAAGCAGTATAGGTTTTACGTGGGCCATATTTATCACAGAGCGGCCCGACAATAAGGCGGACTACAATCGTGATTGCAACAGCAGCAATATTGATATTTGCGATCTGGTCTTTGCTTAAATGGAATTCACCTGCGATCACTGGCATTAACGGCGCACAGGCAAACCAGGCAAAGAAGCAAACAAAGAAAGCCAGCCAGCTCATGTGGAATGCCCGCATTGCTGGTGCAGAAAAGTTAAATAACTTGATTGAAGTTGCTTTTTTAGCAGATAAATCTATAGACATTGCCATCTCCCATACTGAACGTAATTTGCTTTGCTGACACATCAGGTTGTGTCAACAAATCGATCAGATCGGACATCGTTGGCCGTCTTAAACATTTCTAAGTCATCTTTGACTCATGGAATATTTAGCAATTGCTATGCCAACTTTTTAAAAGATTAAATAAAAAACCAATAACCATTTGTTTTATATAAAATCTATACAGAATAAGCATATTAAACACTTAGGCTTTTTACTAATGAGGGGACTAAAAACAGGAAATAATCTGATTTAAGGCAAAATCACAATTGCTTCAAAAAAACTCTTTTTTTGCACCAAGAATGCGCAAATTTATTTTGTATTAGCGGGTCAATGCTTTTTCATTTTTCTTTGTATTAATTGCAGTACACTCCTATCTATTAAGCATCTGGCGATGAATGCATTTCCAGATTTAACCCTTTATTGACTGGCATTAAATTTGCTTCAAAACAATCGTCTCTACCCTATACCGCACATGACTTTAGATGTGCTTTGACTTAGCCTTTGACCTTTATACTTATGCCGAAACTCAAGATCGCTCTTATTGATGACGACCAGGCTCGGGCTGAATACCTAAAAGCATGCTTGATTGAACATGACTTTGATGTGGTGGCTTGTTTTACGCTGGATCACTTCAATCTATTTAAACTGGAACACCTGCAAGCAGATGTGATTCTGCTGGATATGGATCATCCACATCGTGATGTGATTGAAAGTTGTGTCAGCAACTTTGACCTTCCAACCGTGCTGTTCACCAAAAATGCAGATAAGGACACCATTAAACAAACCATTGACGCGGGCATTACCGCCTATATTGTCGATGGTATTGATCCAAGCCGCTTACATACCATTCTGGATATTTCAATTGAGCAATATAAGAAACATAAAAAACTGGAAGGTGACCTCAAAGATGCCAAGACCAAACTGGCTGATCGTAAAGATATTGAAAAAGCCAAAGTGTTGCTGATGCAATTGCATGGGCTGACTGAAGATACCGCCTTTCAACTGCTCAGAAAAAATGCCATGAGCCATCGTATGACCATCGGAGAAATGGCACGGCGCCTGCTCGATGCCCAGCAACTGTTAAATAATCAATTAAAGGATGAGTAAATGATTCATTCTGTCGCATTAGAAAAAACTGAATTACAACTGGGCTATATTCCTTTACTCGACTGTGTTGCCCTGCTGTGGGCCAAGCAGCGTGGTTTTTTTGCTGAAATCGGCTTAGAAGTAAATCTGGTCAAAGAAGCTTCTTGGGCCAGTTTACGCGATCGACTGGCCTTTGGCCTGCTGGATGCAGCGCATTGCTTATCGGCAATGCTTCCTGCGGCGGCCATCGGGGCTGACCAGATTGGTATCCCACTGCAAACACCTTTGGTACTGAGTGAAAATCGCGCTTTCATTAGCATCAGCCAGAAACTTTGCTATCAACTGAATATTGATTCTCACGATTCGGCCGAGTCTTCTGCACAAAAAATCGTTGAATATATCCAGAATAATCACCCTTTATCCCTCGCGCATGTATTTCAGTATTCAATTCATCATTACTGCTTAAGAGAATGGTTGGCCCTAGCCAGTCCTGAATTGGCACAATCCATTCAGCTGAAAATCTTACCGCCACCGTATATGGTAGAAGCCATCAGCAATCATCTGATCGATGGATTTTGTGTGGGCGAACCCTGGAATACACAAGCTGAAATTCAGGGCCTGAGCCATATGGTCTGCTCCAGCCAACAAATCATCCCGAGTGTTGCAGATAAGGTGCTTGCCGTGACACAGGACTGGGCCAGACAACATCCTAATACGTTAATTGCACTCAGTCGTGCCATTCTGAAAGCCCAACAGGAATTACGGGAACTGCAAGACTTTAGGCAGGTATGGCAAATGCTGGTGGAGTTTGATGTGATTCAATTTCCATGTTCAGCGGAGATTCATGTCGAGAAATATTTCAGCATTCAGAAGATTATCCGGAATTTAGTGCAAAACAGCGCTGAACCTAAAGTAGAAGATTTTGAATGGCTGTTTCAGCAAATGCATAAATGGAATGATTTGGAGCCGAAACCAAGCACTTATCTTGAGCAGGCACAGCACTGTATCTTAGGATCGATTTATCAGGCAGCCCAAGCAAGTTAAATCTAGGACAAAAAAAAGCTGTCTTGAAGTTCCAAGACAGCATTGAAAGACCCATAAGAGCAGACGCCAATCAAAAGTCAGCTCTTAAGTGATTGTTATGATATGGAACTCATGCATATCTTTTTCGGACATTTTTATGTCATTAACTGCCATCTAAAACCCGTGTTTTCATCATTTTTGCCAATGGTCATCACAACCCTAATGTTCAATCCATAAGCAGTATGCCTACCAACAATCCAGCCTTTATCTCCAACTTGATCAGGCACAGCTGGTTATATGAAAAATCAATCTTTATCTGATCCCATAGCAGGAAAATGCACGACCAAACACCCAAATTAAATATTTTAAAAACATAAGCTTATACAAATAAAAGCCAAAGCTGTATTCAGCTTTTCAAAGCAACCCGACCATCCCTTAGTGTTTAAAATACGATATAAAAATCAACAGCCAGCCGCCAGATTGACTGCTGAGTTACACAAATCCCATGAACGAAATGGGGTAATTCAGTTTAAAATACAAAAAAACGAAAATACGCTGAAATTTGTCATATTTTAACATTGCCAATTCCTTGCAAAGTTTTCATTATATGCACCATGCTTGGTATGCAATATTCTTCATCGATTAAAACAAATTATAAAAAAATTGCAGAATTTTATGCCATAATAAGCAAACTTTGCAGACATCTTGCAAAAAACATTTGCAGTTTTAGAATTGGAGCAGGCTGAATGAGCTCAACCATTTTGGTGATTCACGGACCGAATTTGAACTTGCTAGGAAAGCGCGAACCAGAAGTTTATGGTTATCTCACTTTAGAGGATATTAACCAGCAACTCACTGCTCAGGCTAAACACGCATCACTCACACTAGATTCTTTTCAAAGCAATTGGGAAGGTGCGATTGTCGATCGCATTCATCAGGCACAAGCTGAAGGGGTGAAATTCATCATTATCAACCCTGCTGCCCTGACCCATACATCGGTTGCTTTACGCGATGCCCTACTCGGCGTTGCGATCCCGTTTATTGAGGTTCATTTGTCAAATGTTCACGCGCGTGAAGCATTTCGTCATCACTCATATTTATCAGATAAGGCCATTGGCGTGATTTGTGGCTTAGGTGCGAAGGGTTATTCCTTTGCACTCGATTACGCTATCGAAAAAATTCAATCTTCTAACTAATTTTAAACACATTAGGAATGCTCACTCATGGATATCCGTAAAATCAAGAAGCTCATCGACTTGATGATTGAATCTGACTTACAGGCGATTGAAGTTAAGGAAGGTGACCAGTCCATCTCGTTAACTCGTCCTACACCTGTTTATGCAGCAGCACCGGTTGCAGCAGCACCAGCAGCATCTGCCCCAGCAGCGCCAGCAGCAAAAACACCACGTGGTGCAGTTGAAACTTCACCAATGGTAGGTGTGTTCTATGCCGCACAAAGCCCGGGTGAAGCACCATTTGTAAATGTAGGTCAAACAGTTTCTGCGGGTGAAACACTCGGTATCATCGAAGCGATGAAAATCATGAACCCGATCGAAGCAACCAAGAGCGGTGTCATTGAAGAAATTTTAGTGAAAAATGGCGAAGTGATCCAATTCGGTCAACCACTTTTCCGCTACCGTGCTTAATTTGTCTGGGGATTCCGATGTTGCAAAAAGTATTAATTGCAAACCGTGGTGAAATCGCTTTACGAATTACTCGGGCTTGTAAAACTCTTGGCATTAAAACAGTAGGTATCTATTCAGATGCCGACAAAGACTTGATGCATTTACGCTTCGTTGACGAAGCAGTATGTATTGGGCCAGGTACCACAAGTGAAAGCTATTTAAATATTCCTGCAATTATTACTGCTGCAGAAATTACAGGTGCAGATGCAATCCATCCTGGTTATGGCTTCCTGTCTGAAAATGCTGAATTTGCTGAAATTGTAGAAAGCTCAGGTTTCATTTTCATTGGTCCTCGCCCTGAACATATCCGCCTCATGGGAAATAAGGTTTCTGCCATTATTGCCATGAAAAAGTCGGGTGTTCCAACCGTACCAGGTTGTGATCATGCGGTTACCATTCACAACGCACTTGCTGAAGCCAAAGAAATTGGCTTTCCATTGATCGTAAAAGCCGCTTCTGGTGGTGGTGGTCGTGGTATGCGTATTGTCGAACGTGTCGATACCCTGCTGGAATCAGTTCAGGCTGCACAGCGTGATGCTGAAATGTGGTTCGGTGATGATACCGTGTATATGGAGCGTTTCTTACAGAAACCTCGCCATGTTGAAGTACAGGTTCTCGGTGATGGGAATGGTCATGCGATTCACTTATATGATCGTGACTGCTCGTTACAGCGCCGCCATCAAAAAGTGCTAGAAGAAGCACCTGCGCCAAACTTACCAGAACAAGCGCGTGCGGATATTCTGGAAGCATGTGTCAATGCGTGTAAATTGATGCAGTATCGTGGCGCGGGAACATTCGAGTTCTTGTTTGAAGACGGTGAATTCTTCTTCATTGAAATGAATACACGTGTTCAGGTTGAACATCCTGTGACTGAGATGGTGACAGGCGTGGACATTATTGAACAGCAACTTCGTATTGCTGCGGGTTTAGGCTTAGCGCTTGAACAGGAACAAATCGAAGTCAAAGGCCATGCGATTGAATGTCGTATCAATGCCGAAGATCCAACTACATTCCTGCCTTCACCAGGCAAGATTGAAAGCTTCTATGCACCGGGTGGTGCGGGCATTCGCCTAGATTCACATATTTATCAAGGTTATAGCATTCCGCCTTACTATGATTCAATGATTGCAAAATTGATTGCCCATGGTAAAGATCGTGAAACCTCTCTGGCCCGTATGCGCCAAGCCTTAGATGAAATGATTTTGACAGGAATTAAAACCAATATTCCTTTGCATAAAGATCTTATCCTGCAAGATAAGAACTTCTGTGAACAGGCAATGGATATTCATTACCTCGAAAAACACTTGCTCAAACAGCTTGAACCGCAAGCTGAAAAAGCCTAAATAAAAAAGCCTCTTATTTAAGAGGCTTTTTTATATCTGTTTATTGATTAAGGCAATACGCGGCGTAAGGTTGCAAAGCATTTATCGCCCTTCTCGCTGGCACAGAAATCAATGGTGTGATCGTTTGACCATTTTACGAAATATTGGGAAACCTCGCCTGTTTGATCCTGAGCTTGGCCAGAACAATCTTTTTCATTATTGTCATACTTGATCTGCAAGATCAGCGCGGGTAAGCGCTCTTGATGATCTTCAGAAGGCTGATAATCATATAAACCGTACGACCACTCCTGTCCGCTTTTAATCACTACATCGCTGGAACCACGAAAATTATAGTATTCCACGCATTTCTTATTATTTGGAATTTCCATTCCCCATAACCCCATAATTTCAGGGCGCGTGGTTACACGAATCGCATTCGCTTTAGCCACTTGCTGAGGCGTTGGTGCTGTCTTGTTATTTACGACCGTCTCGGCCATAGTCCATGTTGAGCAAGCCCATAATAATCCAATAATATAAATATTTTTCATAGATTTAATTAAGTCGTCATCTAAAACGGTGCATGCGCTTAAATTAGCATATTTTTTGATAAAAACACGCATTCATAACCATATAAACACAATATTTTTGGCATGTAATTTAATTGATTGTTCTGTTATTTTTTCAGGTATTCTATTTTACAACTTATATTTATTTTTACTTTATAACAATTTAGCTTTAGGGATAAAAGCCATGAAGTTTTCAGAATATGTGCAATACGATGGTCTTGGACTGGCCCAACTAGTCAAAACAAAACAAGTCCAGGCTTCCGAATTGCTGGACATTGCACTACAACGCACCCAACAGGTCAATCCCAAGCTCAATGCTGTGATTATTCCCATGTACGAACATGCAAAACAGCGCGCAAGCCAACAACGTTCTGGCGCCTTTGCAGGTGTTCCGTTTCTGGTGAAGGATCTGTTTCAGGAATACCAAGGCATCCCGACCTCCTATGGTAGCCATGCCCTTAAAAATCGAAATTACGTCCCTGATTTTAATGCTGAAATTGTCAATCGCTGGGAAAATACCGGTATTGTCACTTTTGGCCGGACCAACACGCCAGAGTTTGGCATAAAAGGCATTACCGAACCTGATGCGTGGGGTGCATGTCATAACCCGTGGAATTTAAAGCATAATAGCGGCGGTTCTTCAGGCGGTTCAGCCTCTGCGGTAGCGGCAGGTCTTGTCCCGATTGCGGGTGCAGGTGATGGCGGTGGTTCAATCCGTATCCCCGCTTCTTATTGCGGTCTCTTTGGCTTAAAACCAAGTCGCGGACGTACGCCGTGGGGACCACAATTTAGTGAAGCCATGCACGGCGCAGCCATGCAGCATGTTCTAAGCAAAACTGTACGTGATAGTGCTGCCATGCTTGATGCCGAGCAAGGCCCTGAACAAACCTCACTATTTAGAATTGAAGCGCCAGCACAAAAATACAGCGACATCATTCAACAACCTACTAAAAAGCTCAGAATCGCGTTTAATACCCGATCCCCAATTGGCACCAAAGTCTCTCAAGATGCGATTCAAGCAGTGCAGAAAACCGCAAAACTGCTGGAATCATTGGGACATATGGTGGTGGAAGATCAACCCAAAATTGATGGTTTGGCCTTGGCAAAAGACTTCGTGACCACATGGTTTAGCCAGTTTTCTTATATGCAGGCACAAATCAAACAGCAATATGGGGCAACCGATCAAGACTTTGAACTGGATTCAATCGCATTAGCCGCTTTTGGAGCCAAAACTACGGCAACAGAATATATTCATACCCTTGATAATTGGGGCCTCTATAGCACCCAGATGAATATTTTCTTTGAACAATATGACCTGTATCTTACCCCTAGCACTGCTTCGGTGGCGCCAAAGAACGGTGAAGTTGCGACCCCAGCCTGGCAGAAACCGATATTGAAAGGCTTGTTAAAACTGGGCAAAGCGCATTATCTCGCTCAAGGTAAACTGGTCGAAAAGATGGTACAGGACAACCTGAGCTGGGTCCCTTTTACCCAGTTAGCCAATGTCACCGGCTTGCCGGCCATGTCAGTTCCCCTCTACTGGAATAAACAAGGCTTGCCACTGGGTAGTCAGTTTATCGCGCCGTTTGGACGGGAAGATCGCTTGCTACAACTGGCAGCACAGCTTGAACAGGCACAACCCTGGATGCTTCAATATCAGCATATCCGGCTCTAGACTAGCTTTTGGCTGCCGTTTCAAGCTGATTCGGTAGCCATACCACCAATAATAGCCCCAGCAACACCACAGCACTGGCACAGAAAAAGATGGTCATGCCTGAAAGCATCTGCCAGTAGTGCCCTGCCAATAAGCTGCCAGACGCTACACCTAAGCCCCACATGGTGCTATACAGCGCTTGTCCACGGCCTTGTTGCTCTGCCGAAAAATTCTGGAAAATGATTTTCATGGCGATCAGATGGAACAGGCCAAAACTAAAGGCATGTAAGCATTGCGTGAGTAATTGTCCAATATAATTGCTCTCTAATATCCCCACCAGCCACCAGCGCAGACTGGTGAGCAACAGACAAACCACCACCAGTGTCCGCCAAGAAAAGCGGGTAAAAAAGACTTTTTGCGCGACCGCAAACATGACAATCTCAGCGATCACCCCCATCGCCCATAAACTACCGATTTGTGTGGTACTAAATCCAATCTCTTTAAGGAAATTACTATAGAAACTATAAAATGGCGCCAATGAAAATAATAAAATAAATTCAATGCTAAAGAATGCGGCCACAACAGGTTTTTTTAGAACAGGCCACAAGGGTTGTAATTTTTTTTGCGAGCTCGGCGCATGCTCTGGTTCTTTAATGCTAAATGACCAGAGAAAGGCCAGAAATGAAATCGCTAAAAGTAATATTGGCAGCATGGAGATCGGAATAATCTCCAGTAAGGCGCCAATCACAAATACCCCGACAATAAACCCGACTGAACCCCACTTCCGTACTTTGCCATACAGTTCAGCCCGTTTCTCGCCCAGCCAGAATAAGGTCACGCCTTCAAACTGCGCCAGAATGGCATTTTGAAAGAAACTAAAAATCAGCATCAATAATGCAACCGATTGAAAGCTATTTGGAATCACAAATATAGCGAACCAGATACAGGCTTCCATCCAGGTGGCAATACGTACCAGTAGCATGCGTTTGCCAGACTTATCGGCAATCCAGCCCCAGATCAGCGGTGCAAAAAAACGGGTAATAATGGCGATGGAAGAAAGAATGCCAATCTCTTGATAGTTGAACCCCTGATCTTGCAGATACAGGTTCCAATACGGCATGAAAGTCCCAACGATGGCATAGTAGAAAAAATAGAAGCCTGACAGCCGAGTATTGATTGTAAGTGATGGCATTGAACTAGGTACACTAAGCTAAAAATTCCAGCCAATGAAATAAAAATGCTTTTATTTTTAATCGGCTTCAGGAAATGCATGATACCTTGAAATACGCTAGATGCCATATCTCTTTCAGATTCTTTATAAACTTTTGCTACAGCAAATTTATTTGTCTTTTTTGCCATTGCCCTAAAACACCAGCTTAGCCGATTCACCTTACTCTGATCTACTTGTAAATTTAACAATAAATTTCAATTGCTTAATGATTTATTAATGATCAAATTCAAAAATGTAATACATTTCTATTTACCATTAAAATTATATCGTATACGATATTCAAAATAACTAGAGCGATACCGTTAAGGAAAACGTGATGTCAGGTCAATTTAAGAAACAACTCTCACTCATGGATCTCACCTTCATTGGTTTAGGTGCCATATTTGGTTCAGGATGGTTATTTTCTGCTAGCCATGTCGCGGCACAAGCCGGTCCCGCAGGTATTATTTCCTGGCTGATTGGCGGTTTTGCCGTTCTCATTTTAGGGATTATCTATTGTGAACTCGGCGCAGCTCTGCCTAGAGCTGGAGGGATTATCCGCTATCCGGTATTTTCCCATGGCCCCTTGCAAGGATATCTGCTTGGTTCAATTACGGTCATTGCATTTTCAAGCCTGATCGCCATTGAGGTGGTTGCAGCCCGCGAATATGCAGCCGCCTGGTTTCCCTCACTGACAGTTATCCATGATGGTATCCGCTCACCGAGTGTTATCGGTTGGCTATTTCAATTTGCACTGTTATGTCTGTTTTTTGCGCTCAATTATTTCAGTATCAAAACTTTTGCTGTCGCCAATAATATTATTAGTATTTTAAAGTTTGCAGTCCCAGTTTTAGTCATTGTAGCCCTCCTGTATCACTTTAAACCTGCAAATTTTAGCATGACTGAATTTGCACCAATGGGAGCACAAGGCGTACAAGGCGCTGTTTCAGCAGGTGGGATTATTTTTGCATATCTCGGTCTCACGCCTATTATTTCTGTTGCAAGTGAAGTAAAACGCCCACAATTCACCATTCCATTTGCCTTGATTTTATCTGTTGTCCTGGCCACCGTGATTTATGTGGTCTTACAAGTTGCTTTCCTAGGGGCAGTACCAACAGAAATGTTAAATCATGGTTGGCAAGGCCTAAGCAATCAGTTCCCGCTTCCCTATCGTGATATTGCCATGTTACTGGGTTTAGGATGGCTAGCCATACTGGTCGTATCCGATGCCATTATCTCACCTTCCGGTTGCGGTAATATCTATATGGCAGCCACGCCACGGGTCATCTATGCCTGGTCAAACAGTAATACATTTTTCCGTATCTTTACTCGAGTGGACCCGAAATCAGGTATTCCGCGTTATGCATTATGGCTGACTTTTGCATTATCACTGTTTTGGACCATGCCATTTCCTTCTTGGGAAAAGCTTATCTCTGTAGTTTCAGCCGCATTGGTTCTCAGTTATGCGCTTGCCCCTATTACTGTCGGTGCTTTACGCCGTAATGCACCAGATTTACCACGCCCATTCTTCGTAAAAGGCTTTACATTTCTGGGTCCGGTTTCTTTCATCATTGCCTCATTTATTGTGTATTGGTCTGGCTGGAATGTGATTTCGTGGTTACTTGGTTCACAAATTGTCTTGTTTGTTCTTTATGTGCTCTTTAAACGCTATGTACCAACACATGAAGTCAGTTTGGCTCAACAATTGAAATCTTCTGGCTGGCTCATTAGCTATTACATTTTAATGATCGTTGCATCCTATTTAGGTAGTTTTGGTGAAGGTGCTTCCCATGTGCTTGCAGCACCTATGGATACCCTACTGGTTATGGTGATTGCGATCACTTGTTACTACTGGGGTATCAATTCAGGTTTGCCAAAAGCCATGATTAAAGATGACAACGAAGCTTAATAACGATCCTTACTGAGAAAGCCAATTGTCGAGATGTTGTAGCTGCCAAGCATTGTATATGAAATACGCTGAGCAACCCTGCCTCTCAAAAATTTTCAATCGATTCGTCAACATAAACACAGCCTTCTTTCAAACTTATCTTAAAAGAAGGCCTCGTATTAATTTTCATTTCCATCACATGAGGAAGAATATGTTTAATCTTTCAGGTCAGAACTTTATTGCAGGTCAACGCTCAAGCGCAGGCGAGAAAGCTGTTTTCAGTTATGATGCAAGTACTGGTGAGCGCCTACCTTATCAGTTTGCTCAGGCTACAGCAGAAGAAGTGAATCAAGCAGTTCAAGCCGCATATGTCGCATTTGCCGTATTTAAACAAACCTCTCCCGCTGAACGTGCCCATTTACTTGAAAGCATTGCCAATGAAATAGATGCACTAGATGATCAGTTCATCAGCATCGTCTGTCAGGAAACTGCCCTACCTGAAGCGCGTATCCGTGGTGAACGCGGGCGAACCACAGGCCAGTTACGTTTATTTGCCCAAGTGCTACGTCGTGGTGACTATTTAGGAGCACGTATCGATCAGGCTTTGCCAGAACGCCAACCCTTAGCCCGTCCAGATTTACGCCAATACAAAACTGGTATTGGCCCGGTTGCGGTATTTGGCGCAAGTAATTTTCCACTGGCATTTTCGACAGCTGGCGGAGATACTGCCTCGGCGCTTGCCGCAGGTTGTCCTGTTATTGTCAAAGCGCACAGCGGCCATATGGCAACTGCAGAATATATTGCAACGGCCATTACTACTGCAATTAAAAAATGTGCCTTACCAGACGGGATATTCAGCATGATCTATGGGCAAGGTGTAGGTGAGGCCTTGGTTAAACATCCACTGATTAAAGCTGTGGGTTTTACAGGGTCTTTAAAAGGAGGGCAAGCTTTATGTGATCTTGCAGCTGCACGCCCTGAGCCGATTCCAGTATTCGCAGAAATGTCGAGCATTAACCCGATGATTCTGCTACCTGAGGCCCTAAAGGTCCGTGGTGATAAAATTGCGGCAGAGCTGAGTGCTTCGGTTGTTTTAGGTTGCGGTCAATTCTGTACAAATCCGGGTTTAATTCTTGGTATAAAATCGCCTGAATTTAGTCAGTTCCTAGTCCAGTTCACTCAGCATATGGCACAGCAGCCGGCACAAACCATGTTGAACAAAGGTACCTTACAGAGCTATCACCAGGGACTGGATGCATTACTTGCCCATGCTAAAATCCAACATTTAGCGGGGCAGGCACAACAGGGAAACCAGGCCCATCCTCAGCTGTTTAAAGCAGATGTATCCCTGTTACTTGAACAGGATGAGTTATTACAAGAAGAGATCTTTGGACCAACAACGATTGTAATTGAAGTTGAAACTGCCCAACAACTGAGCCTTGCTCTGGCTGGTTTGCGCGGTCAACTTACCGCATCTTTAATTGCTGAAGCACAAGATCTCAATGACCTCTCCGTACTTATTCCATTGTTAGAAGAAAAGGCTGGACGTCTGCTGCTTAATGGTTATCCAACGGGTGTTGAAGTTTGTGATGCCATGGTACACGGCGGACCGTATCCAGCCACTTCAGATGCACGCGGAACTTCAGTCGGTACTCTGGCTATTGAACGCTACCTTCGCCCGGTGTGTTATCAAAACTACCCTGATCATTTACTGCCACCTGCCCTGCAAAATGCCAATCCGCTTGGGATTCTGCGTTTAGTCAATGGAGCAATGACCGCAGCTGCACTTTAAAATGATTCAGGAGTTCATTGCCGACAATGAACTCCTTTTTATTTCAATCTAAAAATCTGAATTACAGGTGATTCATCTGTATACCAATAAAAATAAAAAATACAAAACAAGAGACTCAAACCCATACAGCTCTCATCAGTAGAGAAGCGTTTGAATAAGGATATTAATCTATGACAACTTTAAAAAAGGTGGTTGCCGCCTCTATGGTTGGCTCCGTTGCAGAATGGTACGAATTTTTTCTCTACGGCACAGCTTCAGCCCTGGTCTTTGGCGAACTGTTCTTTCAACAAACAGGCAGCGCTATTGATGGTATTTTGGCAGCCTTTGCCTTATACGCTGTTGGCTTTCTGGCTAGGCCTATTGGTGGTTTAGTATTCGGTCATTATGGTGATAAATTTGGCCGAAAAAAACTATTACAAATCAGCCTGATTATTGTTGGCATAACCACTTTTTTAATGGGCTGCATTCCAAGTTTTCATCAAATTGGTTATTGGGCTCCGACGCTACTGGTGATCCTACGCTTAATCCAGGGCTTTGCTTTTGGCGGTGAATGGGGCGGCGCAGTTATTCTGGTTTCCGAACATAGTCCTGATGATCGACGCGGATATTGGGCTAGCTGGCCCCAAACCGGAGTTCCTTTGGGAAATCTGGTTGCAACGCTGGTGCTCCTACTTTTGTCTAAAAACCTGTCCCCAGAACAATTTTTAGATTGGGGATGGCGCTGTGCCTTCTGGTTCTCGGCCGTGGTGGTACTGATTGGTCTATGGATTCGTAAGAATGTTGACGATGCCGAAGTATTTAAGCAGGCACAAGCAAAACAGCAACTTATTGAGAATCAGCAACTGGGGATTATTGAAGTCTTAAAATATCATAAGAAATCAGTGATTGCGGGGATTGGAGCCAGATTTGCTGAAAACATCTTGTACTATATGGTGGTGACCTTTTCGATCAGTTATTTAAAGCTGGTCGTCCATAAAGACACTTCCCAGATTTTACTCTTGATGTTTGGGGCACATCTGATTCATTTCTTCATTATTCCATTGATGGGACATTTAAGTGATGTTTTCGGACGTAAACCGATTTATCTGATTGGCGCGGTTCTCACCGCCTTTTGGGGATTTATCGGTTTTCCTTTAATGGATACGGGTAATGACTGGCTCATTATGCTGGCGATTGTGCTTGGCCTGTTTATTGAATCAATGACTTACTCACCCTATTCAGCTCTCATGACAGAGTTGTTCCCCACTCATATTCGCTATACCGCACTGTCTTTTTGCTATCAGGTTGCCCCGATCATGGCGGGTTCACTCGCTCCACTGATTGCCCTTAGTTTATTGAAAGAATTTAATAGCTCGACTCCAATTTCACTCTATCTGGTTGCAGCCAGTCTAATTTCCATTATTTCAATTCTGTTGGTTAAAGAAACAAAAGGTCGCTCTTTGGCATTCGAGGATAGCAAGTAACTGCCTTATAGCCTGTATTCCTTCACACAGTAGGCCAGAATATAATTTGGCCTACTTGAATTCTTTTAAGTATTAATATCATCATTTTCTTCCCCAATCTGAATGTTCCTGATTGAAATCAGTATTCTCTAAGTCAAAGCTCAAAGAGATTAAATAATTTAAACAACATCCTATCTTCAAGCTTAATAGAATTTAATTTTTGGCATAAAACCCAAATTGTTCGATTGATATTAATTTGTGATCCAATAAAAAGAGAGTTCACCTAAATCGTGAACTCTCTTTTTATAAATTATCTTTTTAATTTTCTAGCTTACTTCGCTCTACTCGGATTCTTTGATGAAAGTAAAGGTAAGAGTAGAATTGCGGAGGCCAAAGTCGCAACAATCATGGTAATAAAGAAACCATTCCACCCGACCCATTCAATAATCTTGGCAAGAGGATAGCCTGATAAAGCAGCACCCAGATATCCGAATAAACCGACAAAACCTGTTGCTGCACCAGCTGAATCTTTATGGGCAGCTTCGGCAGCAGACATCCCAATCAACATTTGTGGACCAAAAATAAAGAAACC
The DNA here is from genome assembly GCF_904886855.1 of Acinetobacter sp. 'aerobic (ED)'. NCBI lineage: Bacteria > Pseudomonadati > Pseudomonadota > Gammaproteobacteria > Moraxellales > Moraxellaceae > Acinetobacter > Acinetobacter sp. 'aerobic (ED)'. The sequence continues at coordinate 183,087 of NZ_CAJHGI010000001.1, read as the reverse complement.
GAGAAAGAAAAAACAACCCGCAGTGAGCGCATAACCAATATTGGGAAAAAACCATAAGATAGCCGCAGCAGCGCCAATCCCGATCATAAAAATAATATTCATTGGGGTACGATTTCCTTTGAATAAAACATCAGACCCCCAACCTGCAACGATTGTACCGATGAAGCCACCAATCTCTAGAAAGGTTAATGCCGAGTTGGCCTTCACCAATCCCCAGCCATACTCTTTGACTAAATACAGATTGGCCCAATCATTTAAACCCGTCCGCACGATATAGACCAAAACATATGACATGGCCAACAGCCAGATATATTTATTGGTAAAAATATAGGTGACGAGAATATCCCATACCTTCATTTTTTTACTTCTGGCTTCTTGTGCTAACTCTGACTCATCATTACGCCATTCTCCTACAGAAGGCAGCCCTAAACTGGTTGGCTTATCTCTCAAGCGAAAGCAGACAATAACTCCCATAATAATAGCAATGACACCCGGAACATACATGCCATAACGCCAACCGTAATGCACAGCAAGGCCACCCGCCAGTAAAGGAATTAAAGCACCACCGACATTGTGAGAGGTATTACACAAAGCCCACCAGAAACCGCGTTCGTTGCGAGAATACCAAGTCGTTAAACTTTTTGAACACGGTGGCCAGCCCCAACCTTGGAAAAATGCATTAAGAATCCATATAATGGCAAAAATCCATAAAGTGGAGCTCATCCCAAATACAATATTCAGGATGCCCGTTACAATTAGCCCCAGACCCATAAAATAACGTGGATTAGCCGCGTCACTCATCACCCCCGATGCAAATCTTGAAATCCCGTAAACCAAATAAAAAGAAGTACTTAAAATTCCGACATCGGCAAGGCTTAAACCCAAATCTTTAATCATTTCGGGCATAACATAATTAAAGCTTTTTCTGGTTAGGTAAAACGTGGAATATCCCAGATATAAGGCAATCATGACATGAATACGCCAATATTTATAAAGCGCATCGATTTCTTTCTGATCGGTTAATACAGGCTGAGGTGGGGCACTTTTCATCCAGGAAAACATATAAATCTCCATATCCAATACACTGGGATATTTAATCCGTTTATTGTTATTGTTCAGCCTTATGCTGTTTTAAAAATCGAATCGCTTGCTCGTGTAATTCTTTGGTTGCGGCAGCAACAACTGTTTTTCCAGAATGAATCGTCAAGGGCGCGCCTTCCCAATCTGAAATTGTGCCTCCCGCTCCTTCTATCACAGGAACTAATGCGCAGTAGTCTACTTCTCGCATGCCACCACTATCGATACTTAAATCAATTTTTCCGGTCGCCAGACACGCATAGGCATAACAAGCAGCGCCATAAACACGCCATTTGGTCGTGGAAATGATATTTTGATAACCATTGCGGTGCTCAGCTAAAACAGGTTCGGTATTACTTGACGACATCAATGCAGCTTCAAGTGTCGTACAGTTACGGGTAGAAATCTCGTGACCATTCAGGGTACTTTTATGTCCCTTGACACCGACCCAACGTTCAGACACAGCAGGATGTTCAATAATCCCAAGCACCGGAACACCGTTATGACACAGTGCGATTAATGTTCCAAAGGTTGGAAAGCCTGAAATAAACTGTTTTGTTCCATCAATCGGATCAATCACCCAGACAAATTCAGCCTGATGATTTTCTCCCCCATACTCTTCCCCCAGAATGTCATGATCAGGATGGAATTTTTCAATAATCTTTCGGATTTCCCGCTCAACATATTGATCAACTTCCGTCACCGGACTTTCATCGTCTTTGGTTTCAAAAAGTATATGCTGATAGCGAAAATTCTGACGATGTTCATTTAATATATAACGCGCTCTGTCTGCTGCCATATGCGCCGTATCTAAGAAAATTGAGTAGTCCATAACAATTTCTCCATTAAATTTTAATCTTAGTTATTGTTCTACATAGAAAAAATATTCAAGCAAGAACATTTTCCCCCTAACCCTAAAAATGATAATACATTTTGACAAAAGAATATCGTATACGATATTCTTTATCAAGCAAAATAATCTAAGCTTAGATCGCTTTTGTTTTCCAATAATTATTTCCAAATAGCTGAACACCAGCGTTCGTCATGGTGAGGGATCAGCAATATAGATACTCAGGATAGGTATATGATTTTTTTATTTAAAAAAACGAGGGTTTCGAGATGCATATTTATTGCATTAAGCGTCGCTCTTCCACTCTGTGGACATTCAGCCAGTCTGGAGAGCTCATTAGAAATTGAACAGCTTCGTAAAGAAGTAAATGAATTAAAAGCTTTAATTCGGCAACAGCATATATCAGCTGTCAAAAGCTCTGAATATCAGACTCCCACTGAGGCAGGAGCGGCAGAAAACACTGCCTCAAAATCACTCAAATTAACCACAAAATCTGGAGCAGAATTCCAGCTTTATGGCTTTATCCGGGGTGACTCTTCTTACCAGTTTAAAGGGGGGAATGGTATTTTTAACCGTATCCACAAAGTGGATCTAGACGGCCAAGAAACAAACACGGATCGCTTTTATAATACAGTAACCACAACTCGTTTTGGTCTGGACTTTAAAACACCTATAGAAGGACAACAAATTGGTGGGAAGTTAGAAGTGGATTTTCGTGGAGGAGTCAATAATGACACCCTACGCTTACGCCATGTTTACCTGACCTATAACAATTGGTTATTTGGACAAACCACCTCTAGTTTCTTGGCAACTGATTTACAGCCAGACATGCTGGATTTCGGGTCTCCTTTAGGGATCGGTACTTTTCGTACACCACTCGTTCGCTATAACAATAAGCTTAGCGCTGGACCAGAATATTTCATAAGCCTAGAAAAAGGTCGTGATGAAAACCGTCTTCCGACACTGTCAGGAAAACTAAAATATGATTTTGAAGATGGGTCTATTTCTACAAGAGCCATGATTCAAGAGTTACGTGCACCTGATGCAAACAATGAAAAGGAACTCAGCTGGGGAGCCGCAATTGGCGCCAGTTATCAATTAAGTCCAAAATTAAAACTGATGGGTGATTATTCACATGTAAAAGGTGATGATCGTTTCTTACTTTATACCAATAATGCCTATCTCATGAATGATAACAAGACACAGATTTATTTAAATGAATTTGACAGTTTTACTACAGGGGTTTCGTATCAGTTTACTCCTAAGATCAAGGGAACCCTAGGCTACGGTGCTATGTTTGCAAAAGATAATAATGCTTTTGCCCAACAGGATATTCTTTTAGATCAAAATCAGAACAAGCGTTTACAACAAGGTTGGTTGTATATGATGTATAGCCCTATTACTCCGATCACATTCGGTCTGGAGTATATCTATGGTGAACGTAAGACCTTTAATGATCAGAAAGGCATAGACAACCGTCTGGAAGCCATGGTGCGTTATAATTTTTAAAATCGTGAGCCTCTAAATGAAATAATCCTGACCAGTTTAGGGTTATTTCATTATATTCGCTCTATATGTCGTTCTAAATAAAGTCGGCGACATGCCTGTATGTAGTTTGAATTGACGGCAAAATGCACTATGGTCGGTATAACCACAGCGTAAGCCAATCTCGGTAATGGCTAAATCTGTTGCCAATAGTTCTGTTGCGACTTGCAAACGAATCTTGCTAATCATTTGCCGTGGCGTTAAATGGTAAATTTTTTTACAGTACCGTTCCAACTGTGCAACCGACACCCCGGCAATTGCAGTCAAATGAGCCAAAGTAATTGTTTCAGCATAATTTTTTTTGATATATTCCTCAACCTGCACCATTTTATAAAATGCGGGATGGGTATTTTCTGGCACATTCAAATCATTGGAAATTCCAGCTATCCCCACCAGCTTGCCAGCAGGATCAAATAAAGGCTCTTTATAGGTTAAACACCATCCTGACTGGTTTTTCGCATACAAATGAAGTTCAAGCTGCTCAGAAAGTTTTTTACCACGGCGAATCACTTGCAGATCTTGTGATGTATATATTTTACCGAGTGAATGGGGGAAAACCTCTTCCGAAGTTTTCCCCAGCAAGGCTGCTTTCTCTTTTAACCCACACCGATTGACCAGAGTTCGATTGACAAACACATAGCGTGCTTCCGTATTTTTAATAAAAAAAACCACTGAAGACAAAGCATCGAATAAAGGTTCTATATTTTCCAGATTCTTTAGAAAATCGTCTAATGTTGAAGTGAGTTGAGGAATATGAGCCAAGGACATGAGCTAGAGCAGAACCGAAATAATCACTGTCCTACTCTAGAACATTTTATTTTTGATTTAAAGAACATGTCGTCATCGACATTAAGCTTTTTACCCGTGTCGGCAGTAAGGGTGGTCGAGCACTAGAAAGTGGCCAGTCAAATAAGCAAGCTGCTGCAGTCGCACAGGTACTTCCCTGACAAGCACCCATTCCACAACGTGTATGCAACTTTGCATCGATCCAGTTCGCTCTTTCAGCAACCTGATCAAACCTTACATCTTCACAGCGGCAAAAAATCGTTTCTGGACGGGCCAATGTTTTTAACTCAGAACGTAACTTGAAACTTTTCTGAAGCAAAGTGGCAAATCGTTGATAACGCTGTTTTTTGGCAAAGAACTGCCTTGCTTTTTCATATTGAGCAATTGCAGCATAACCAGCAATAGCCCCTTCAACTATAGCCAATTCACTCCCTCCAAAACCGGTACACTCACCTGCCGCAAAAACCTGTGGTTGTGAACTACGCTGATATTCATCGACAACGATGGCCTGATCTTTGATCTGACATCCCAGCAACTGTCCGAGTTGGATATTTGGGATCAGGCCAAAACCACAAGCCAGACGATCACACTCAACCTCGATAATGCCTTTTGGAGTTTGCAGTCGTACGCGTTCAAGGCGTTCTTGTCCAATGGCCTCCACAACATAACTGTCAGGTTGATATAAGCGATGAGGTAATGACAATGCCTGAAAGATTTTTGCAGGCCAACGCCAAAGCTGTAGAGCAAACTTTCGTACTGTCGAATGATTCGCCTGCTCAGCGACATATAATACCTGCGCTCCAGCTTTTTTAGCTGTATCTGCGCTAGCCAATAACAAGGGGCCTGATCCGGCAATAACAATACGCTCATCGTGTACAGGCGTACCGGCCTTGACCAAAGCCTGCAAACCACCTGCGCCTGTTACGCCCGGCAATGTCCAGCCGGGAAAAGGTAAGAAGAGTTCTCTGGCACCTGTACATAGTATCAACTGGCGATAAGTCACATTCAGACTGTCATGCGCGCGCTCAACCAGTAATTGGCCAGTAAAAGGTGCTGCGACAATCTTGGCACCAAACATAAACTCAATATTAGGTTTGGTTTGGATCTGCCTATATGTTTGTTGCGCCAGTTCTGGATCTGGAAAAATCGGCCCTGCCCGCCAAATCTGACCGCCGGCCTGAGGATTATTATCCAGTATTAATATACGCTCCCCGCTTTCAGCAGCTGCAATGGCAGCGGATAAGCCTGCGGGACCGGCACCGACAATCACAATATCATATTCTGTTTTCATTAGTGCGTTTCCACCTGCATACCTTGCTGACACAATGTTTGGCAAGCCAATACTCTAAACCCGTTAATCTTGACACGGCACTCCTGACAAACGCCCATACCACAAAAAGGAGTACGTTGCTCCCCACAAACAGACACACGGCTATAGGATTTTGCCTGAGCCAGAGCAGCAGCAACGGTCATTCCATCCATCACAGTCAAGCAATTGCCGTTAATAAAAAGCTGGATCATTTATACAGCTCCAATAAAACGATCAGGTAAAAAAGGTTCAGGATCAATACCGAAAGGTAATCTACAGATATGTGAAGCAATCAGCTTTGCCGTACCTGTAGCCGTGGTCACCCCGAGTCCTTCATGACCTACGGCTAAATAAACGGACCGAAAAGCCGGATGCCGCCCAATGACTGGGATGCCATCTGGTGTTGCTGCACGAAAACCCGTCCATGCCCGAATAATATTGAGATCGGCCAATGCTGGAAAATAGTCCACCGCTTCTTTAAGTACACGAGTAAAAACTTCTGGCTCGACTGTCGGATCGACAGTATTAAACTGGCGCGATGAGCCAATAAACAGCTGGCCTGTCGGCCTAGGCTGGATATTACAAGCAACTGAGATACCACTGGTGGCTTGTGTACTGGCAGCATAGGCCAAGGCCACCAGTGTATGTTGTACCTTTAATTCAGGATAACGATCGGTAATAGCCAAATGCCCCTTTTTAGGCTCAATAGGTAACTCGGGGAAAAAATCTGTCACATGAATGCCATTTGCCAGAATAATATGTTCTGCTTCCAACCAGATTCCATCACTCACTTGAACCCGATTTTCTTCAATGACAGTCACTTTGCTTTGTTGGTACTGAATCTGCTGTGGAAATTGTTTTAGTAACCATTCGGCAGCACAGGGTGCATATAGAATCCCATCATCCAACACTTCTAATCCACCATAAACACCCTGTTTCAAATGAGGTTCAAGCTGGCGAATTTCTTCGCTAGACCGGAGCTGGCACCTGACGCCTTGTGCGCTAAGTCGTTGGTATTTTTCTTCGGCAACCTGCATTTCTTCAGCGCCGCTCGCAAGCCACAAGGTTGGAATCTGACGATAGGCACATTCTTCTGAAAGCTGCTTTCCCAATGCATGCCACAACTGAACCGACCAATGACTGAGTTGGAGTTCGGCTTCCAAATCATCCATAATCACCAAATGCCCCATGCCTGCGGCTGTCGCACCTCCTATACGCGCATCTAAAACAAGGACACTTAGTCCTTGCCGTGCCAACTCATAAGCACAGGCCGCTCCGACAATACCTGCACCAATGACAATTACATCGGTGCTCATAGCTGAATGCCCCAGGCAAATGGATCCTTTTCATCCATAAACAAAATGGCTTCGGCACTCATATAAGCTTCACCCCGAATCGTCGGAATCACATATTCCCCAGCCTGTTCATAAGACGCAACAAACTGACTTCCAATGATGCTGGCCTGTTTCCATAACGTTCCTGGCTCGAGTTTGCCATCGGCCGCTAAACACGCAATTTTTGCACTGGTTCCGGTTCCACAGGGTGAACGGTCATAAGCTTTTCCAGGGCACAACACAAAATTTTTACTGTCCGCCTCGGTATCACTTGTGAATAACTCGATATGGTCGATTTCCTGTCCATCCTTGCCTGTGATCCCTTGCGCGTTTAGTGCTTGTCTCACGGTCCATGCGTATTCAGTCAGTTGTTCTAGATGATCACTTGTAACACTTTGACCATGATCATTGATCAGGAAGAACCAATTTCCCCCCCAAGCGATATCGCCAGTCACTTTTCCATACTGTGCTATTTCAACTTCGACTGCTTTTTGGTAACGATATGCAGGTACGTTGCGGACACTGACTGAACCATCCTCATGCAGGGTCGCCTCAACATCTCCTACAGGTGTTTCGATTAAGTGGGTGCCTACTTGTATTTGTCCCAGGTGTGCCAAGGAAGCCACCAAGCCAATGCTTCCATGACCACACATGCCCAAGTAACCTGTGTTATTAAAAAAAATCACGCCAGCACTGGCTTTAGGGTTAACAGGTTTACATAATAAAGCACCAACCAGAACATCATTACCCCGTGGTTCCAACATGGTCGCTGTACGGAAATGATCATATTGTTCTGACAAGATCTTACGGCGGCTTTCCATATCGCCTGAGCCCAGATCTGGAAAACCCTCAAGCACTAATCGGGTCGGTTCTCCACCTGTATGTGAATCCAAAACCTTTACTGTTTTCATCTGAATATCCTTTCATTTTTTTCTAGGATGACTCAACAGAACATATCAGGCTTGATCATTTTCGACTTAAAATATGACGAAATCAGCATAGTTTTAGACGAGAACTTTTTTAAAAATCAAAGACAAAAAAATTAGGTCATTGGACCTAATTTAACTCATAGCAATAAGGGACAAACATCAACTACACTTATTTTTTGTTCGCCTTGTAATGTGGCAGATGTTCATATAATGACTGACACACACCATTAATATGCTCTTCAATCAACCTGACCGCCAAATCAACATCTTTCGCTTTGCAGGCTTTCACAATTTCTTTATGTTCATCATTGGCTCTGGATTTACCGGATGAGACATTCATTTGTAGCCTGAGATAACGCTCAATCTTGTCGTAAATCGAACGGATCAAACTGAGCATATAGGGACGTTGTGCTGGTTCATACAGACAGGCATGCAATTGCCAGTTTAGTGTGGTCCAGCTTCCGATATCCATCGTGTCAATAAAAGCATTACAAATTTCTTCTGCTTTGCGATAAGTCTGTTCGGTCATGTTCGGCACAGCCAACTGGATCAGTTTGGTTTCCAGCATCACCCGTACCTCAAAAATCTGTGCCAGTTCCTCTTCAGAAATACGGGTAACAATAGCACCACGATTCTTTTTGAACTCAACCAGACCTTCTGTCTCAAGTTGCTTCAAAGCTTCACGAACCGGGATTTTACTGACATTAAAAAGCTTGGCAATTTCATCCTGACGAATTGGTTCACCTTCAGCAATATGTCCAGCAATAATTGCCTCTCTAATATATTTCACAATCACTTCAGACACTGAAGGTAGTGCACCTAAATCCGATACATTAAAAGATGGTAGCGTCACGGATATTCTCTTTACCTCAAGATATGACAAAAAAGAAAAGCTTTGAACTCATCCAATATATTGAAATCATAGCTTTTTATAAACATATTTATTCAATCTAGTTTAGCATTGATCAAATCAATTTTATTAATCATTTTGACCTGCGACATGAACAGATATTTTAAAAAATGAACCATTGGTTAAAGTATACCTTATACAATTTTATTGACAAAATGACTATTCACTATGCTGAAATCGTCATCAAGATGAAGTTTTTATTCAAGTTAAAATCGTAATACACAGGCATACTCTAATTTCTTATGACGGGAAAACGTCAACTTCTCTCTTAGCACTCAACTCAGTCTTTAATTATGCACGGTAAACCATTTTACCCTGTACAACAATGTCTGCGTAAAAGCTTTCACGTTTGAGCCAATCTTTATGAATATGCCAACCAAACCAGCTTTTTCCCTCAATTATTACACTGGTTTCCTATCTGTATTATTTGCTGCTTTTTTATGGGGAAGCGCAGGCACAGCAGCTTCTTTTGCTAAGGGGATCAGCCCAATCGTCATCGCTAGCCTTTCAGTATGTTTCGGCGGCTTAATTCACGCATGTCTCAGTTTTAAAGCAATTCAAAAAAATTACCTAAAACTGGTTAATTTCAAGACCAAGATTTGCATCGCCGTTATTGTTTCAATCCTTTGCCCCTTTGCTTTTTATTCCTCTGTCTCTTTGGCGGGTGTATCGGTCGGAACTGTCATTTCAATTGGTTGCGCTCCTTTATTTTCAGTTTTGCTGGAATGGTTTTTCGACAAACGTAAGCTCTCTCTGCAATGGTTCATCAGCTTTGTTCTCGGTTTCACTGGAATTGTTTTTCTTTGTTTTTCCAGTGAACATCCCCCTCAAGATCAGGTTATTTCTTCTGAGCATATTCTAGGTATATTTTTTGGACTGCTTTCCAGTCTCAGCTATGCGACTTACTCTTGGATCATGAAAAATCTCATTCATGAGGGAGTGGATTCAAGGGCTGCGATGGGCGTTATTTTTGGTATTTCAGCGGTTCTCTTATTTCCAACCCTGTTCATTACAGCAACTCACTTATTCGATTATGCAACGAATATCTGGGTAGCACTCTATATTCCCCTTGTTCCCATGTTTCTGGGTTATTTATTTTTTAGCTTTGGACTAAAACGTATTCCTGCCAGCCAAGCCATGACTTTAGCTTTGGTAGAAATTCCAGTGGCCACCTTATTGGCTGTCCATTTAGTCGGGGAAAGCTTGACGTTTAATAGCTATTTAGGACTAGTCTTGATTTTGCTATGCGTGATCGTGCTGACCAAAAAAAAGGACTGAGATCTAAACCAGCTTATCAGAACTAAAAAAGGCTAGATTTCCTAGCCTTTTTTTAAAATTAACAGAGCTTACTCAGATCTCAGCAGACCAATTACGATACCAGGTACGGAACAATGCATATTGCGTTTCAACATACTTGCGCTGAGATTCACTTAATGCATCTGTCTCGTTGAAATGCAAACTGTATTCTTTATCCCCATTCAGTACCATTAAGTACTTATAATAAAGAACCAGATCTGTTCCTTCATCGAATGATGAAAGTACTTCTAAAGCACCAGACAGCTCTTGAGCCAAGCGACGTGCTTTCGCATCACCTGCTGCAGCTTTTTTGCTTAAATCCACCAGCTGTAAAACTTCTTTCGGTAATGCATTGCCAATCCCTGTAATTGCCCCTGTTGCATTACAGTTCACAAAACCATGAAAGACTTGGGTATCCACACCCGCCATCAAGGTGACAGACTCATCTTGCGAAGTAATAAACTCCGCCGCATAGCGCATATCAGCCGCACCGCCAAACTCTTTGAAACCGATTAAATTCGGGAATTCACGACGTAACTCAAAAAATAAGTCAGCGCGAGTAGCAAAGCCATAATATGGGCTATTATAAATGACCGCAGCCAGATTTGGTGCAGCTTTTAATATGGCAGAAAAATGGGCTTTTTGTGCGGCTGGAGAAGCGCCACGTGACAACACTCGAGGAATAACCATCAATCCGTGTGCACCCACTTTTTCAGCATGTGCCGCATGAGAGACTGCTTCTTTAGTATTCACTGCACCAGTTCCCACAATTGTCGGGATACCCGCAGCTACCAGACGAGCGACACCTTCCTGACGCTGAGCTTCGGTCAATAACGGCCAGTCCCCCATTGAGCCGCAATATACAACCGCACTCATTCCAGCTTCAATCAGTTCGCGCCCTTTTTTCACAAGCGCATCAAAATCAGGCTCACGGTTAGGTGTACATGGAGTCATCAACGCCGGGATACATCCTGTAAAAATATTGCTCATAATTATTCCTCTATCATCAAGATTAAAACCATTCATGGTTATGCATTCGTGTGCTTCCAATTTAAAAACGAATATTAGATAAATTGGCTTACTCTACATTTTGAATATCGTATACGATATACATGTATAAAAAAAGCCCTTTCTAAAAAAGAATCTCACTCATTTATCCATCAACAGGACCTGATCTGTTATTTGCAAAGAGAATTTTCTAAAAATAATTTAAATTCAATCTTATTTTTCTTAACAAAAAGGGCTGAAAATTCAGCCCTTTTATTTACATCATTTATTCAAAATTTATGCATCTGTATTCAAGGCAACACTGGGTTGCGCATTTTTCAACTTACGCTGCTTCAAATAATACGCCAGCATTAAACACAGAATCCAGCCAGGAATCATCATCACCGCAATACGCATATCTGGTGTTAATGACATCACTACCAAGATTCCTAGCATAAAGATCATGCAAAGATAATTACTAAATGGATAGGCAATACTTGGGAATTTGGTTGTAACACCTTGAGCCTGCATGGTTTTACGGAACTTGAGATGTGTCCACGAAATCACCACCCAGTTAATCACAATGGCAGCCACCACCAGCATCATCAATAGACCAAATGCTTTTTCAGGAAATGCGTAGTTCAACAATACACATAAAACCGTCACGAAAGCTGAAAGATAAACGGCATTGGTTGGAATCCCCCGCTTATTGATATGCTTGAGGAATTTCGGTGCATTGCCTTGTTGAGCCAGACCTAACAGCATACGGCTGCTGCAATAGCTGGTCCCATTATAAACTGATACGGCTGCAGTCAGAATCACAAAGTTAAGCAAAGTCGCCACACCTTGACTGTCCAGTGAGGCAAACACCATCACGAATGGACTTCCGCCTTGTGCCATCTGGTTCCAAGGGAATAATGCAAACAGAATGAAAAGTGTCGCAATATAGAAAATCAAGATACGATAAATAATCTGATTGACGGCTTTTGGCAGGGTTTTATCTGGTTCACGCGCTTCAGCCGCAGTAATACCAAACAACTCGATTCCACCAAAGGCAAAGATAATGACTGCCATCGCCATGACTAAACCTTCAACACCAAACGGGAAGAATCCACCCAATGCCCAAAGGTTACTAATGCTGGCCTGTGGTCCTGCTGTGCCGGTTGCAAGCAAATAGGAACCAAAGGCGATCATGGCCAAAATTGCCAAAATCTTGACAATGGAAAACCAGAACTCCATTTCGCCAAAAAATTTGACGTGTAACAGGTTGATACCGTTAATTAAAATAAAGAAAGCCAGTGCCGAAACCCAGGTCGGGATTTCAGGCCACCAATACTGAATATACAGGCCAATTGCACTTAACTCTGCCATACACACCAGAACATTGAGTACCCAATAGTTCCAGCCCGACATGAAGCCTGCAAATGAGCCCCAGTATTTATAGGCAAAATGACTGAATGAACCACTGACTGGCTCTTGCACCACCATTTCACCTAGCTGACGCATCATAAGAAATGCAATCAGTCCTGCAATCGCATAACCCAATATGACTGAGGGACCCGCCAGCTTGATTGATTGGGAAATTCCAAGAAACAGACCTGTACCAATCGCACCACCTAGCGCAATAAGCTGGATGTGCCGATTGCTCAGACCATGTTTCAGGTTTCCTTGCTCCTGATTTGACATATGATTATTCTCGTCCTTGTCGCGTAATTTTTTTGTCTAAAATTACGTATATCATAAATTAATCACCAATGCCTACCTCAAATCAAAAAATAATTGATTTACTTTTCAGATAACCGCGCATATAAACAGAAAATTCAATAAATAACAAATATTATGAATAATGTAATTAAATTATGTATTGCGTAATTAATTATTTTCAGTATGATAGAAATCATAAAGTCAATATTTCTTGTTTGAGCCCAAGCTGCTCAATAGATAAGACGAAAAATATCTGTCGTTTTTTCAAAAACTTGAACCAAGCAAGATGAAAAATTTAATCGTTTTTACAGAATGAGAAACAAGGAAGGTACAGCATGGCACAACAATTAACCTGTTTTCTTGAGATTGATCCGCAATCAGATTTCACAATTCATAATTTGCCGTACGGTATCTTTAGCGAAACAGCACAAGGCAATCAGCGTGTTGGTGTTGCGATTGGTGACTGGGTACTCGATCTTGCAGCTTTGGAAGCAGATGGCCTACTCCACAGCAGTGTGCCGAACTGTTTTAATCAAACCACACTGAATAAATTTATCGAGACCGGTAAGCAAAACTGGCAAGCCGTTCGTAAAACCTTACAAAGCTTACTGTCTGCTGAAAATCCGGCATTACGCGATAACGCAGATTTACGCCAGAAAGCCTTATTCAAACAAGACAGCATTACCCTGCATTTACCTGTGCATGTGCCTGGTTACACCGATTTCTACTCATCTAAAGAACATGCCACCAATGTGGGCACCATGTTTAGAGACCCGAAAAATGCACTGCTCCCGAACTGGAGTGAACTGCCAGTAGGCTATAACGGTCGTGCCAGCTCTGTAATCGTCAGTGGCAAAGATATTGTCCGCCCTTCTGGTCAGATCAAGTTACCGAATGAAGAACGTCCTGTTTTTTCAGCAACACGCAAGCTCGACTTTGAGCTGGAAACGGCGTTTGTGGTGGGTAAAGCGACTGAACTGGGTGAACCGATTGCGATTGAAAATGCATGGGATCATATCTTTGGGATGGTGCTCTTAAACGACTGGTCAGCACGTGATATCCAGCAATGGGAATATGTTCCGCTAGGCCCGTTCAATGCCAAGACTTTTGCCAGCGCGATTTCTCCTTGGATCGTCACCATGGAAGCCTTAGCGCCATTTAAAGTGCAAGGCCCTGAACAACAACCGCAACCTCTTGCTTATTTAAAGGAAAATGTTGCCAACAGCTATGACATCCATCTGAGTGTTGAAGTGCAAACCCCTCAAACACAACAAGCAGAAGTGATTTGCCAGACCAACTTTAAATATATGTACTGGTCGATGGCACAACAACTGACCCACCACACCATTGCAGGCTGTAATGTTCAGGTTGGCGATTTAATGGGCTCTGGTACCATTTCAGGGCCAACTGAAAACTCTTACGGCAGCTTGCTTGAGTTGACCTGGAATACCACCAAGCCACTTCAGCTATCCAACGGTGAAACACGTGGTTTCCTTGAAGACGGCGATCGTGTGGTCATGAAAGGTTATTGTGAAAAAGATGGCATTCGCGTGGGCTTTGGCGAAGTTGCCAATACCATTTTACCCGCACGTCACTTTGCTTTTAATGAACAAAAGGACGAGCGCTATGAAACTGTATAGCTATTTTCGTAGCTCGGCCGCGTACCGTGTCCGTATTGCGCTGAACCTGAAACAGATTGCCTATGAAACCCAGCCTGTTCATTTGGTCAAAAATGAACAGCAACAGGCAAATTATGTTGCACTGAATCCGAGCCAACTTGTTCCTACGCTGATTGATCAGGATCATGCGCTTTCCCAGTCACTCAGTATTTTGGAATATCTGGAAGAACAGTATCCGGAAAAGCCACTGTTGCCTAAAGATGTGATTGAGCGCGCTCAAGTACGGGCCTTTGCTCAGGTCATCGCCTGTGACATTCATCCGCTGGATAATCTGAGAGTGTTGAAATATCTCAAGAATGATCTTGCGGTCAGCGATGAGCAAAAAAATCAATGGTATCAGCACTGGATTATTGAAGGCTTTAAAAGTCTGGAAAAACAGTTGCAGCATTCCAATGGGCAATTCTGTTTTGGCACACAAGCCACTTTTGCTGACTGTTGCCTGATTCCTCAGGTCTATAACGCCAAGCGCTTCAAAATAGATTTAAGCGCTTTTCCAAAAATTGAATCGATTTATCAACATTGTCTAACCCTTCCAGCATTTTTACATGCTGCACCAGAACAACAACCAGATTGGGAATAGCGATAAAAGGAGTTTTATCATGAGCTTTGCAATTAAAAAAATTCACCATGTGGCCTATCGCTGTAAAGATGCCAAAGAAACCGTGGAATGGTATAAAAAAATGCTCAACATGGATTTCATTCTGGCCTTTGCAGAAGACCATGTGCCGTCTACCAAAGCCTTTGATCCTTATATGCATCTCTTTCTCGATGCCGGACAAGGCAATGTACTAGCATTTTTCGAACTCCCGACCCAGCCTGAAATGGGACGTGATGAAAATACACCACAATGGGTGCAACATATTGCCTTTGAAGTTGAAGACTTAGATGCATTGATGACAGCAAAAGCACATCTGGAAGAAAACGGGGTCAAGGTGCTCGGTGTCACCAACCATGGTATTTTCCATTCGATCTATTTCTTTGATCCTAATGGTCACCGTCTGGAGCTGACCTACAATGATGTCCATGCTGATGCAAAAATTGCACGCATTACCGAAGAAATGAAACTGGAAATGCTGGACGAATGGAGCCGAACCAAACGTGCCCCACATCATACGCACTTCCTGCATGAAGATGAATTAGGCGCCTAATTCAGGTTCAAGCGCTCGGCATTGGGGATCTATCGCTTCAATGCCGATTTTTATTGTCTGAATTTAAGTCAGGTATCGGCTGTTCATGGCTGATCGATGCTTGTCATACAAATATCGTGTAAGCTGATTAAAAACAATTGTATGCTTATACAATTCACCTATTTGAATCATTTAAAAAGGTGATTTCTATTTTAGCTTATGCTCAGGCATTATGTACTGCAGTAAAACGAAATACGGATCGCGAACGTATGCAGATTAAGGGTTAGTGAATGATTGAAGAAAAGTTATCTGGTGGGGTTCAATCACTTGAGGTCGGTTTAGCCGTACTCAATGCCCTTTTGGAACATAACAAACCGATTATATTAAAAGAACTGTCTAGCCGACTGGATATGCACCCTGCCAAGGTTCACCGTTATCTGGTCAGCCTGATCCGCATGAATTATGCCAAACAGCTTGAAGATGGTCAGTATGCCTTGGGTGATCAGGCATGGCGTCTGGGTCTAAACTGTATTCAGCATACCGATGTATTACAACTGGTACAGCATCTGATTTACGAATTACAAAACAAGATTGGATGCGGCATCCAGATCAGTAAATGGTCGCCTAGAGGCCCGCTCGTGGTGCAGTCCATTGAGTCAAACCACCCGATTTCAATTGTCACCAAAGTGGGTTCGGTTATGCCTCTAATCAACTCCGCTGCGGGACGGGTATTTGCGTCTTATATGCCAGAGGCGATCATTAAGCCGCTGATGCTGGCTGAATGGGATAAAGCTGCACAGAACCATTACCCGATCAAACCGGGCAATTGGGATGAGTTCCTTACCCTTAAACAAACGACACTGCAACACGGTATGGCCATAGCACAAGGCGATCTGCTGGTCGGCATCAATGCGGTGGGTTTACCAATTTTTAATGCACATCACTCGATGGAGTTCTGTATCGTGGCGCTGGACAGTGAAATGTTCTTCTCGGTGCAGGAAGGCAGTGAAAAACTGGAACTGTTTAAACGCGAAGTGGCTGCCATCAATCAATATATTCAAACCCGTTAATTTTTAGGCAGCAAAAAAAGCCAGAAAGTGAACTTTCTGGCTTTTTCGTTTCTTCAAGTTTTAGCTTATTTGGCTTCTAATACACCACGGCGAATCTGATCACGCTCGATTGATTCAAACAGTGCCTTGAAGTTACCTTCGCCAAAGCCATCATCATCTTTACGTTGAATAAATTCAAAGAAGACAGGCCCCAGCATGTTTTGCGAGAAAATCTGTAATAACAATTTTTTCTGACCATCTTTGGTGTTGCCATCCAGCAAGATACCGCGTTTTTGCAGCTCTTCAGTTGGCTCGCCATGATCCGGTAAACGCTCTTTCAACATTTCATAATAGGTTTCAGGCGGTGCTGTCATAAACTCCATGCCTAAACCTTTTAACTTGTCCCATGTTGAAATCAGGTCATCGGTAATAAAGGCAATATGCTGGATGCCTTCACCATTAAAGTCCGCAAGGAACTCGGCAATCTGACCGTTACCCTTGTCTGAATCTTCATTCAATGGAATACGGATCATGCCATCAGGCGCAGTCAAGGCTTTCGAGGTTAAACCGGTATATTCACCTTTAATATCGAAGTAACGGATTTCCTGGAAATTAAAGATTTTTTCATAGAAGTTCGCCCAGTATTCCATACGTCCTTTATAAACGTTATGGGTTAAATGGTCGATTTCATTTAAGCCTGCGCCTTTTGGATTACGCTCGACATCATCAAAGAAAACAAAGTCATTTTCATAAATATCACGGTCTACCAGGAAGATTGGCATACCACCAATACCCTTGATTGCAGGAATATTCAATTCCATTGGACCCGCTTGTGAGTACATCGGCTCTGCGCCCAGTTCAATTGCATTTTTAAATGCCTTGGCTGCATCACGGGTTCTAAAGCCCATTGCACATGCAGATGGACCATGTTCTTTAAAGAAGAATGAAGCATAGGATTCTGGCTGGTAATTCAAAATGATATTGATATTACCCTGGCGCCATAAATAAACTTTTTTAGATTTATGCTTCGCCACCTTGGTAAAGCCGATTGTTTCAAAGATCTGGTCTAATCCATTTTCCGTCGAAACAAATTCAATAAAAGCAAAACCACATAGTTCTAATGGGTTATCTAAAATGTCCATCTAGTTTCCCTTATTTAGATTAATTCATCCGTTGTGAATGCAAATTCCCATGTTTTGTGTTGGCTAATCTAAGCTGACTCAACAAACTGGTACTACGATGCATTACGTTTAGAAAAGGTCACCGGTGTTTTTATAAGTATGTCAAAAGCATCCGTGTTGAAACCTTTCCTTCCATAAGTAAGCCCATGCAATCGTAAAGTATGAACTTTTTCTGCATAGGCCCTCAACCATAAATTCATGCTACAAGAAAGATTGAATTTATGCAATACATAATTAAATTATGTTATGTGTAATTTTATAGGTTTTTTCTTATCTAACATCAGCTGTTTTAAGCTCCATTCGGGCTAATTCTTGCAGGAGACAGAATTTAAAAAGAAAAATGCCATGAACTAAATCAGACATTGGTCTCAAGAGCAGAAAATCAGCGCTTCAGAAGCAGAATATTATTTTGAACAAAAATCAAGAAGGTCTAGAAATAAGGAATATAGAAGATGAAGGCATACCGATAACACACATTTATCGGTATGCTCGCATTTTAGGATGGAAATGCCCAAAGATCCTGAGCACCGATGCGATCTGATAACAATCTGAAAGCAGCCGGTTCCAGATCCTGATCGACCACGATATAGCCTTTTTCATTATTCTTTAAGGCTGAACATTTATTTTCAGTGAGTTGATAACTCGCGATATTTGCCAATAGGCTTTCACTGATTTTTGCTGTAAAGCGACAGTTTTGATCGAGTGAAAGCATTTGCCCTTGCGCTTTCACTTCAACTGGAATCGAACTGCCATCAGCCAAAGATAAGGCATAGCGTCCCACCAGCTCATTCACACTTAGCTTTTGATCAGCAATTTTTTCATAGTGGGCAAACTCAAGCCTAAGATTTTTATCGCTTTGATTGCTATGCCATGTGTTAGTTGCTACATCATAATGCATTACGATCTGAGCACGATCTTGCGCATCATTCAAAACCACCAGCTTGCTGCCATCCGCACCTGAATAGTATTTACCCACTGTCGGCAATTCCTGATCGGTTTCGATACTGACCGAATAAGTACCCACCGCTAAAGCAGGCACTGGCTCAGGCTTCTCGACGGGCTGTTCTTGCCGGTCATGGTTGTCATCATGACAAGCGCTCAAGGCTAAGCCAAGAAGTAATATCCATAAACAACGTTGCATTGGCCTTCCCCTTATTTAAACAGGTTTTTAAGACGGATCTTGAGCCATTGTTGCGCTGCAGGACGATGGTCATAGGCCACTTGCATTGCAGTCACTGCTATCTTGCTTTGCACCACTGCACTTTCATCTGTTGCTTGAGCTGCTGTCGGGGCACTGGAATTCATGCCAAAACCTAAACCGTATTGATTGGCACCTTTATCATCTTTACTGACTTTAAAATTAAAGTTGTACAGGTCATAGCTGCCAATTTTCGAAAACGCGAACGGCGTGCTATTGCTTAAGTTCTTTGGAAAGTTGACATTCAGGGTAATGCCTTTCGGTAACAAAGCACCCTGTCCGGCTTTATTTTGCAGCTCTTTCAATAATACGACTGTCTGTTTTGCCACAATCACGGAATTGGCATTATTTAAGGTCTTGTCATCCACCGTATTGGAGTCTGCACTTAAGGCAATCGATGGAATACCTCGGGCTGCCGAAAATTGTATATTGCCAATCGTGCCAGAATGAACCACCACCCGACCAACATTCTGCCCTTCATTGGGTCCAGACAGGACCAGATCTGGGGCTTTGCCCCAGCGCTTATTGGCAACCACATCCAGACCATACGCAGTGGCCATAACCGGTGTACCGTGCACATAGTTCCAGTCGCCATTGTTATAACCGGCTTTGCTAAATGGGCCTGCGGCTGGTGCGCCAATCGCTGCTGCTCCATTATGGCAGCCATTTTCAGCCGCAATCTGCTTATCATTGTCTGCTGAAATTACGCTGGCACTGTACATCACGATCGCCCCGCCACGCCCACTTTGCGGTGAACATGGCACAGAGACCAGCACACTATGACCATTGGCCTTTAACTCGTCATACAGCGCTTTGACATTACTGGTTAAACCATCATCGTTAACAATTAAAATATTTAAAGCAAAGGTCTGCATGCTACAGCCCGCTAAAATTAATCCACCCCAAAAATGCTTGTTCATCCTTCGATCACTATTCAAAAATATTTGCTAGAAACAATAGTGCCGGAATATGAAAATTTTATGACCCAGCCCTCTTAAATGCTTTAGAAAACAAGCGGCTTCAAATGTGAGTGACTGTCTTAAATTCTTAACAAAGTTCGATTAGTTTAAATAAATAATGAATGAGGCCTTAACAGAGCATTAACCATGACCGAGATATCAACCTTCGAAAAACTGACCCAACTGCTGGATGCGTATAGTCATGAACATGGTGCCCGACCGCAAAAAATTTTAATTGGCTATAAGGCCTATTATCATCTTATGGGAAATTCAAACTTCGCCACAGAAGTCACCGATTCAGCCTTAAATCCAAATAAAAGAAGATATAAAAAGATAAAAATCAAAGTCACCAAAGATGACTATCAACTTGAGCTGGAATAATGTTCTTGCCTGAAAAGGCAGGTGTTTCTATCTATAATGTATGGGCTTAGATCAGAATTTCATTTTCGTTATAATATTTTTCCAGTTCAGTAATCAACTGTTCTTTGCCATCCATGCCATAGAATGCAAAATTGATTTTTTCCAGATAATTGACAATAAAAATCAGGCGACTGTTTTCATCATTCTGACGCTTCTTTTCTTG
This sequence comes from Acinetobacter sp. 'aerobic (ED)', assembly GCF_904886855.1. NCBI lineage: Bacteria > Pseudomonadati > Pseudomonadota > Gammaproteobacteria > Moraxellales > Moraxellaceae > Acinetobacter > Acinetobacter sp. 'aerobic (ED)'. The sequence continues at coordinate 162,584 of NZ_CAJHGI010000001.1, read as the reverse complement.
CAGGAACTTTTTATATGCGATAAACAGTTGCTCACTTTTACGCATTTTTTGCCTTCTCAAGCACACTTTATTTTCTAGCTCAAACATATACTTTAGACCTTACTCCTTCGGAAATAAAAACCCACCGAAGTGGGTTCAGAAGCCATCAGAATGTTGTGTTAGAAAACATCAAAATTATTATTTTTATGCTCTAACCAACCATTTCTTGTTGTTGTAGAACCAGCATAGTCGGAGGTGATGACAGTTCTATGACGGATCAGATGCCTTTCCATTCCCTTTTCATCAGCTTAGCTTTCTACACGATGTTGTTGAGCATTTTTGATGGGTATGCGATGAGGTCATTGATGACTCTTTTCCAGATAAATTACTTTGCTATAAGGCAGTTGGAGACGAATTTTTCCAGCTTTAGATGATCGAGATAATGAATAATTGAATCACGAAGTCAAAAATAGAAGTGAGTACATAGGATTGGTTTCTGAAAAGTCCACGCCTTTTTTTGTTTGACTTGCGTACGGGTAAAATATATACATAAATAATGATACAGGTTGTATCACGATATAAAAATACAAGAATCAAGAATAGGATTTATAACAATGTCTCATCAAATTAATCTGCCAAGGATTATGGAAATTGGCAAAAATGCACGAAGCAAGCTTCCGCTGATTCTGAAAAGTTTAGGTGCAAAAAAACCACTGATCATTACCGATAAGATGATGGTTTCACTAGGATACATCGCACAGATTCAAGCGATATTAAAGGCCGAACAGATCGACAGTGATTACTTTGATGAAACCATTCCCGAACCCACCTCGAGCTCGATTGAAGCAGGTGTTGAGCATGTCAAAAACCATGCTTATGATGCCATTATCGCGATTGGTGGCGGTAGCCCGATAGACAGTGCAAAAGCAATCAGCATTTTAAGCAAACACGGTGGTGTCATCGCTGATTATAAATTTCCCCGCCAAGTCAATGAAATAGGTCTTCCGATTATTGCCATCCCGACCACAGCAGGAACAGGTTCAGAATGTACACGTTTCACCATCATTACCAATGACCTGACCAGCGAAAAGATGCTCTGTGCGGGTTTAGGTTTTTTACCTGTTGCAGCGATTATCGATTATGAACTGACGATGTCACTGCCTGCCCGAACCACGGCAGATACAGGAATTGATGCACTGACCCATGCCATGGAAGCCTATGTGAGTAAAAAAGCCAGTCCCTATAGTGATGCGCAAGCAATCGCTGCAATGAAACTGATCGGACCAAATTTGCAAAAAGTGTATCACCAGCCTGACAATGAATCTGCGCGTAAAAAGATGATGCTTGGCTCAACGTTGGCAGGCATTGCCTTTTCCAATGCCTCTGTTGCATTAGTGCATGGCATGAGCCGCCCAATTGGTGCTTTTTTCCATGTCCCTCATGGTTTGTCGAATGCCATGTTATTACCTAGCGTCACAGCATTTTCAATTCAAGCCGCACCTGAGCGCTATGCAGAATGTGCCAAAGCGATCGGCTGTGCGGATTATGATGACTCGGATGAGGTCGCCAATCAAAAGCTTATTGATACCCTCATTGAAATTAATCGAGATTTGGCGGTACCCAGCTTAGCTGAATTTGGCGTCAGTAAAAGTGATTTTGATCAGGTGGTACAGACTATGGCTGAGCAAGCATTGGCTTCAGGTTCACCGTTAAATAATCCTGTTGTCCCCACGATTGAACAGATCATCACGCTTTATCAACAACTTTGGCAAGAACCAAAACCAGCACTGATTTACGAGAATAAACTTACCGAAAAAAGCTACACATAGAACTGATCTAAAAGGCTGACCATGATCGCTTATCTGCCACACGATTATACAATAAGCGATCAATCATTGATCTGCGAATCTTGAGGTCTATCAAATGTTTTACAGCTGCTAGAAACTGTTGAGCGACCAAAAAATTGAAATAGCCATTAAAAAAGGATATTGAGTAAAAGACTTACTCAATATCCCTTAAGAGTGACTCAATAATAGTTTAGGCTAAAAAAGCGCTGACCATTATTGAATGCAATCAAAGCGCTGGGTTTAGCTGGTAAAGCGCCCATATTCATCGCGTTTTTGATTGCCGCGCCCACGGCCGCCACGATCATCGTCTTCATCGTCGTCATCATAACGGCTACGGCCTCGGCCACCAGAACGGCTGCCACCACGACGATCATCTTCATCGTCGTCATCATAACGGCTACGGCCTCGACCACCGGAACGGTTGCCACCACGATCATCGTCTTCATCGTCGTCATCATAACGGCTACGGCCTCGGCCACCAGAACGGTTGCCACCACGATCATCTTCATCATCGTCATCACGACGGCTGCGACCACGGCCACCGGAACGGTTGCCACCGCGATCATCTTCATCGTCATCATCACGACGGCTGCGGCCTCGGCCACCGGAACGGTTGCCGCGACGATCATCATAATCATCGTCATCACGACGGCTGCGACCACGACCACCGGAACGGTTGCCACCGCGATCATCTTCATCGTCATCATCACGACGGCTGCGACCACGACCACCAGAACGGTTGCCACCACGATCATCTTCATCATCGTCATCACGACGGCTGCGGCCACGGCCACCGGAACGGTTGCCACCGCGATCATCTTCATCGTCATCATCACGACGGCTGCGACCACGACCACCAGAACGGCTGCCACCACGATCATCTTCATCGTCATCATCACGACGGCTGCGACCACGACCACCAGAACGGCTGCCACCACGATCATCTTCATCGTCATCATCACGACGGCTGCGGCCTCGGCCACCAGAACGGTTACCACCACGATCATCTTCATCGTCATCATCACGACGGCTGCGACCTCGGCCGCGACCACCGCGATCCTCATAATCGTCGTCCTCATCGTCACGACTGCTAGAACGACGACCATTTCTGTGACTTAAAGAGCCTGCTTCACGTGCTTCTTCAGAGGTAAATTCGTGCGCATTGCCGCGGGAATGGGCAATACGTCCTGCCTCCCGGGCTTCCTCTGTGGTAAATTCATGCGCATTTCCGCTTGCATGGGCTGCACGTCCGCCCTTACTTGCGATTTCCCGTAATCGATCGGGATCCATACTCGCGAATCCACGGTTTGAGGTACCTGAGTTATTATCTTGATCATCGTTTCTAGAATCTTGATTAGCCATGATTATCTCTTCCTCTATTAAAATTATATAGGCCGTTATATAGCGGCTATATTCACCATAAGAGATAAAATGCTTTTGCTCTAACCCCGCTATGTTTCAATACTTTTAAATGTTTCTCAGTTATATTTTTCTAAAATTCATATCTTCATGTTATCTGTGATTTTTTTAAGTTATATTTTTTTAAATTACCCGATGATTTTTACGCTTTAAATCACACAGAGATAAAAGCATTAATAAAGTCAACAAATAAACATTCATTTACAACCCTCATCTAAATAGTTAAAGTTTACATAAAAAAATACAAAGCATATGTTTAAAAAAACAATTGAATTGAAGACATTAAAAATTGAGCAGAGAAAAAATTTTAGGAGAGTTAAAATGAATAAAAAACAAGAGACAGATTCAGTGATAGAACTGCAATCGACCTTTATCCGTTTGCTCAGTCCTGAAATTTTGCTGGCTCATCTCGACATTAATCATAATGACTGGATTGCCTATGACTCGGACTGGTTTTATAAGGTAGAAAAAAAAGATATTGCCTTGCCATTCCAGCGCATCCTGTACATGACCAACAATATGAAAAATATTGAAATTTGCAGTAATGAACAGGAGTATTCCAAGGCGTTAGACGTTCAACAAGCTGCTGTCAGTAACAGTACTTTAGCAACAGCTGAAAAAATAATTCGAGCAATCCTCAACTTGGCAGATACCACACCCATTGAAAACTGGACTCAAGATACAGAAAACAGAACACTTGTTGAAGATATTATTGCCAGTAACCATATTAAGATTTTAGCGATTGTCTAAATGTCATTTTATAATCGTTAGAATTTATATTTTTTTACCACCTTCTACGGAAAAAATACAATTCCAACTAATCAAAACATTGTCCTTACCGAAAATAACATCTTTTTCCAAGATGATGAAAAGTAATCGAAGCAAAGGACGTTAGAGATGAGTAATAACCCGAATCAATATCCAACAGCTGCACTGGCGCAAGAACAACAACACCAGCCTGGAGAGCAACAAGTTATGCATCCAGAACCTGAAATCATTAAGTCAAGTCATCAGGGCAGTCATAAGCTTAAAGATAAAGTGGTGCTGATTAGTGGTGGCGATAGCGGTATAGGCCGTTCCGTCGCGGTGTTATTTGCCCGCGAAGGTGCAGATGTCGCAATTATTTATCTTGAAGAACAACAAGATGCTGAAAAAACCAAACAACTGGTTGAACAAGAAGGTCAGCATTGTTTACTGCTCAAGGAAGATATTAGCGATCCCAAAAGTTCAGAAAAATGTGTCGCAGAAATCCTTAAGGTGTTCGGAAAGATTAATATCCTGATTAATAATGCCGGTGTACAGTATCAACAAAAAGATCTTGGCGATATTAGTACCGAACAACTGGAAAAAACATTTAAAACCAATATATTTTCAATGTTTCATTTAACCAAAGCCGTGCTGCCTCATTTAAAAGAAGGAGACAGCATTATTAATACCACCAGTATTACCAGTTATCATGGACATGATGAATTAATGGACTATGCCAGTACCAAAGGCGCAATTACCACGTTTACCCGTAGTTTATCCAATAATCTGATGAAGCAGAAAAAAGGCATCCGAGTCAATGGTGTTGCACCTGGCCCGATCTGGACGCCCCTGATTCCAAGTAGTTTCGATGCAGAAACTGTCGCAAAATTCGGTCAGGACACGCCAATGGGACGAATGGGCCAGCCGAGTGAAGTTGCGCCAGCCTACTTGTTTCTGGCGTCTGATGATGCCAGTTATATCACCGGACAGGTCATCCATGTCAATGGTGGTGAAATCGTGAATGGCTAAGTGAGCAAAAAACCTCCTTCGGGAGGTTTTTTAATAAAAACAAGAGGCTAAAACATGGATCAGCACGTGAATATGGAACTTGTACAGCAGAGGGCTTTACTGTATTTACTTAATTTTCTAAAACAAAAACATTACCGTTTTACTGTGATTACTCCGCTCAGCCATGAACGGATTTTTATGCGTAAGCAAAATTTACCCAATGAACTTCGAAGTTTAAAAGATATCTTTGGCTGGAATCTGCCCTTTTATCCACAAGATCTTGATCAACACCTTTTTCTGATATTAAAAAATGCCCACCTGATCCGTATTGAAAACCAGCAGTGGTTGAGTCTTGTTCGGGTCGCCTCTCTGGATGATCAATTATTTATTCATTCCGCTTTTCCAACCGTTGAAACCGATGCGGTGTTCTTTGGTCCCGACACCTATCGCTTTTATTATCATCTTAAACAATATTTGCTCACTCAGCCCCAGACTGTAAAACGCAGTGTAGAACTGTGTTGTGGTGCTTCTCCGGTGGCTATTGCGGTTGCCCGCTTATTTCCTGAAACGACAGAAATTTTCACGGCCGACATCAATCCCAAAGCCCTGTTTTATAGCCAGATAAATAAAAAGTTTTTAGGTATCGATAATATTTTTCCCATCCACAGCAATTTGTTCTCTGCTCTGGAAGGTGATTTCGATTTGATTTTTGCCAATCCACCTTATCTGATGGATCTGCATGAACGTCAATACCGCCACGGCGGAAATACACTGGATGGCACGGACCTATCCTTTAATATTCTCACAGAAGGCATAAAAAGGCTTACGCCTCAAGGCACGTTATTTTTATATACAGGAATTGCAATCAGCCAAGACGGCAATAAATTTTTACAAGCCGTCGATCACTGGATGCAACATTATCCAGACTTTAAATACAGTTATGAAGAAATTGATCCGGATGTGTTCGGAGAAGAGCTGGAACAACCTGCCTATCAGCATATTGAGCGCATTGCCATAGTCCTGGTCAAGCTTTCTGCTGCCTGAGCAATACTTTATTAAACGGATATAAAAAAAGCTCCATATAGGAGCTTTTTTTTAGTATTAGGCAGGTATGGCTTCGGCCACGGCTTCCCTGTCCCAAACACGATGGTGGCGTAGTAAGTGTTTAAGCGTGTCGGCCACCTGCAGGAAATCATCCTGCAATAGCGTGCCTTCATCCGGTTTTAAACCCAACTGATCCAGTAACTCAACTTTGTCACCCAGCAACACAATCGGTTTTAAATGTTTATAGGCTTCCAGCAAATAATGCTTGCTCACACCATCGGCTAAAACGGCATCCAGATTGTCACCATCGGCAATCACCACCGCATCATAGATAATCGAGGGTTCGGCTTTCTGCATACCGTCTGAAGGAATCACTTCATCACGTGAGCCTTTTACAGGCGCCAGCATTGGGGTCAGTAAATGCACAATGGCATTTTCCTGAATTGACCAGTTGATAATTGTACGTAAGCTCTCGGCATGGACTTTATCATGAATCAGTACCGCTATTTTACGGCCCTTGATATCCTCTGGAATAAATGCCTGCATAGACAGTTTTTCAGATTTTTCAATGCTGGCATGCTTGAAGTTTTCTTTTAAGTCTGGCACTTCAATCCCGAGATTTTGCCCGACCTGCTTGGCAAGATCAGTATCAATATTGGCCAGCACTTCCTGTACTTCACGCTCACGGATGTGTGGGCGCTGTACCTTGCTCAATTCAAAGGTATAGGCATCTACCACATGTTTTTGCTCATGCGGTGCCAAGCTTTGATAGTACAAACGGGCTTGTGAGAAATGATCCGAGAAAGATTCACTGCGCTGGCGAATCTTATGTCCATCAATACGCTCCTGATAACTCTCAAATCCTCCATTCTGCGCAGCAGGCGGAATCTCAATTGGCCAGTTATTATCAATCGAATTAGGTTGATAAGAGGCCTGACCTTTATGAATTTGATGCTGGTGTATCCCATCACGCTGGTTATTATGGAATGGGCAGACTGGCTTATTAATCGGGATCTGATGGAAATTCGGTCCACCCAAACGACTTAACTGGGTATCGGTATAAGAGAATAAGCGCGCCTGTAACAACGGATCATTGGTAAAATCAAGTCCTGGTACGATATGACCTGGGCAAAATGCGATCTGCTCGGTCTCCGCAAAAAAGTTGTCGACATTACGGTTCAATACGAACTTGCCAATCGGGGTAATCGGGACCAGTTCTTCGGGAATAATCTTGGTCGGGTCCAGCAGATCGAAATCGAAGCTCATTTCATCTTCTTCTTCAACAATCTGCACTCCCAGTTCCCATTCAGGATACAGGCCCTGCTCAATGGCTTCATACAGATCCCGTCGATGGAAATCCGGATCTTTACCTGCCAGTTTTTGTGCCTCGTCCCAGACCAGCGCGCTTAAACCTTGTTTAGGCGTCCAGTGAAATTTCACAAAGCGTGCTTTTTCATGTGCATCAATCAGACGGAAAGTATGTACACCAAAGCCCTGAATCGAGCGTAAATTGCGCGGAATCGCACGGTCTGACATGGCCCACATGACTGCATGCGCAGATTCAGGCACCAGTGAGACAAAATCCCAGAAGGTGTCATGGGCAGTGGCGCCAGTCGGAATTTCTCTATGTGGTTCCGGTTTAACCGCATGAACAAAATCCGGAAATTTAATCCCGTCCTGAACAAAAAATACCGGGGCATTATTTCCCACCAGATCAAAGTTACCTTCTTGGGTATAGAACTTGATGGCGAAACCGCGAATATCACGTACTGTATCAGCTGAACCACGAGGTCCCTGAACGGTAGAAAAACGCACAAAAATAGGCGTCTGTATGCTTGGATCAGTCAGGAAGCCGGCTTTGGTAAAACGTTCATTACCTTCATAGGCCTGAAAATAGCCATGCGCACCCACACCACGTGCATGTACAATCCGTTCCGGAATGCGCTCATGGTCAAAGTGAGTAATTTTCTCACGTAAAATAAAGTCTTCAAGTAAAGTCGAACCACGTACGCCCGCTTTCAAACTGTTCTGGTTATCTGAAATCTTGACCCCTTGATTGGTGGTGAGCGCTTCATTGGTCGCATCACTTCTGACCTGATCAAGCTGTCTGGTCTTGTCAGTTTGATTCATTTTGTCTGGTGTATTCCCAGCTAAAGCACTTTGGCTATTATTCTCTTTAAGATCGTCATTCATTGGGCTACCCTGTTTATTGTTGGCTATATAAAAATGATGAGATGTTTTGCTCATGTTTCCTTATTTAACGCGGTGAAGCGGTTAGATAAGGAAATAAAAGTTCTGCATATTTCTGCGTACTCCATAAACCGATGCTTTTGTGATGGGATTCGGGGGCGAGAAAAGGCGTCAATTTACAAAGCTTGAGTGCAAAATTGTCTGTCTGGCTGACTCTGTTTTGTAAATGTTCCAGTTCGCCATCCGAGATATAACTAAATAAATAGTCATGTAAGGGTTGTTCTTTACTTAGGCTATTCTTATACGGCAATACATGGGTTTCGTATTGTTCGCCTGCAATCCAGTCGTGAATAATCTGTCTTTCGGCTGGGGTAAACACCCCATACATTTTTCCGTCTTCATGGCTGATCATGCGCCAGAACACACTTTCTTCCGGATCACAATTAAATTTAATCCACCGCTTTTCAACCAGTTGATTGATGAAGCTGCCAATTTCTTGAGGATTGGCCAACCACTGATTAATGGATTTACATCCAATAAACTGTTTTTCGTTATGTACCAGTTGTCCGATGAGTGCCTTACGCTTCAAGATTTTATAAACAAAGTTTTCTAGATTCAGGTTTTTAATAATTTGCCGGGAGGATATGCCTTGCTGATTGAGTGCATAACCACGTTTTACCTTCTGCATGAAAACATCTTTATCTTTATATTTTTTATAAACATTTTCAAAGACTTTCAGAGATTTATGTGCATGACCATTGTCTAGATTATCAATGGTAATATGTAAATTGAAATACTTGGCTTCAATTCCTAATTCTTTAAGTTCATAGTTGGTGATAAGAAGATGTAAAGGCAGCTGCTCATAGCCGAGATTAAAGCCAATGATTTCAGGAATATACTCTGGCGGAGCATAACCGAGTGCCAGTTGAACCGCAGATTGATGGTAGTATTCATCATCCAGAAACAGCTCAAAATCATCCAGCCCCAATACACGCAATAAATCATCATAGATACAGACATGATTGGCTTTTGCCTGCCCCAAGCCAAGCTCTTCCAGATAGATCAGAATCAGATCATGAAAGACCGGATCATTCCAGTAATTGACAATGCTGTATAGCCAGGAACCGTCTACCTTTTTAACTGGGGCAACTTTAAGTAGAAATTCAAACGCCTGCCCGATATTTTTAAAATATTCTCGCTCGCCTCCCGCATTACGCTGGCTCAAATATTCCTGATAGTCTTGACATACTTTTCGATTTTCATTGTTATACCAAGCACGGATTTCTTCAATTTGATTGGGCAAAGAAATCTTGCTCGGTTTCATCATCTCAAATTCTTGTTTTAAAAAATTAACGGCTTTTTTCTCTTTTTCAAAGTTAGATATATCCCCATCGAGGAAGAAAGAAACTAACTCGTAATAATTTTTATGATCGTCCTGCAACAAATCAAGTAATCTTTTTTTTACGACAACAGACATTTCCATTCTCCGAATCGAAACTATAAAATCACCTTACTTTGCTCATCCTTTATTCCTACCAACATTTTGTTAAAACAGGTTAATATTGAAACACGTAAAATTTAAAAACCTTTCATATCAACCACATATAAAAAGTATATTTTTACATTTTAATATTTTGAATTATTTATCCATAAAATAGATTTCAAAATAATTAATAATTTAATGAATGATTTTTATTCGAGAAAGCCATGTTTAAGAAATCCTGCGAATTACTCGCGCAAAAAAAACTTTCTATCTTCTTTCTAGAAAGTGCGTCAGCTGGTTATTTATCTTACCAGTTTTCTTTGAGCCCATTTTCTGGAGATATTCTGAGCGGAAGTCTGGTTTGCTATGATCTCAAAGTAAAAGAAAAAGTACTTAAAATTTCTCCTGCGATGATTAAAAAATATAGCGCCGAATCAAGTGAAATTACTGAAGAAATGATTAATAAAGGCAAACATATCTTTAAATCTGACATTTATATTTCCTGTACAGGCTTGCTTAAGCCAGGAGGATCTGAAACCAAACAAAAGCCAGTCGGAACATTCTTTTACTGCATAAACTATAAAAATAAAAACTATAATTTCAGAAACCTATATAAAGGCAGCCCTGAAAAAAAGCTGGAAAGATTACTCAAAGACATATGCACGAATCTTGTTAAAATTATCAAGAAAAAAGATATATAAAAAGGAGAAACCTCATTTTATGTTGCTTTATGTTACTTTGATATCAAGTTATATTAATACTGTTTTCATTAAAACTTGATTACAACCATTAAGCTCTTAAAAAAGCATTATTTAATGAAAATTTGTATATTACATTTAAATAAAGTGAAACAGGCTTACCCTATTCTTCCGATAAAAATATGTTTTAATTAAACCATCTGATTTACTCAGATAATATCAACAACCAAATGAGGTGTACGATCATGAGTAATACAAATAATCAAAGCAATCAAGAGCGCAATAACCAACAGCAACAGCAACAAAATCAGCAAAATCAGCAAAATCAGCAAAACCAAAATAATGACAACCGTCAGCAGCAACAGCAGCAAAATGACAACCGTCAGCAACAAGGATCTAATCAAAAAGATTCTAACAACCAAGGATCAAACCAGAATAATCAGCAGAAATAAGCTTTGATTATTTTGAGTTCCGTAAATATTTAGGAGAATAAATTAATATTCTCCTAAATTTTATATACATTGGAAAATTTGCTGGAGAACGATAATGACAAATCAGAATATTACTGATCAAAATAATCAAGGTTCACGTGTAAGTATCGATCCAAATGATCATTGGCGTGAAAGCTATGTGACTCGTCCTTATTATCAGGAAGCTTCACTGGATACACCAGACCTCGATTACGACCGGGACTTTTCCAAAGCGTATGAGTTAGGCAGTCGCGCACGATCTGAACACGATCGTAATACCCAGTTCGAAGATGTAGAAGGCAATCTTAAAGAATCTTGGGAAGAACTGAAAGCCGAATCAAGATTAAAATGGGAACAGGCCAAACAAGCCATCAAAGATGCCTGGGATAAAATGTAGTCCCTGCTCTCCTATAAAAAATGAGCTTATTTAAAACATAAGCTCATTTTTATTGCGTAGAATATAAGCACTTACAAATTATAAGAAAGAGTAAATCAATAATGGATCTTATCGGTGTTTTCATCCACGATACGACTTGGGAACTGGTCGTAGAAATCATCATTCGCTGTTGTGTCATGTTTCTGCTTATCCTGATCTTTTTGAAGCTATCCGGAAAACGCGGCATCCGACAACTTTCAATCTTTGAGGTCGCTATCATTCTGAGTTTAGGCAGTGCCGCTGGCGATCCGATGTTTGTTGATGATGCACCGATTGCCCAAGCTTTCGTGGTCATGTGTACTATCATTATTTTATATCGCCTGGTGACGTGGGCCATGATGAAAAGCAAGAAAGTGGAAATCCTGCTGGAAGGAAAACCACTTTGTATTGTCGAAGATGGCTTGATGGTGATACAGGATATGAGAAAAGAAAAATATTCCCATGATGAATTTTTTGCAGAAATGCGCCAGCAAAGTGTTGAACATCTCGGACAAGTCAAAGTCGCTTTGCTTGAAACTGATGGCTGTTTAAGTCTGCTGTTCTATGCCAATGACGACACAAAATGGGGATTGCCACTCTTTCCAAACCATTATAAAAAGACAGATCAATTAAATCCGGCACTTTTTTATTCTTGTATGTACTGTGGTATGACCCAACATTTAAATCATCTGCAGCAACAATGCCCACGTTGCAAAGGAAAAGATTGGGCAGAGGCTTTAAACACGCCTCACATCAACTAGCGAAGAACCTTCACACTGGCGTGCAACTTGCAATATGGCGCCTTGTTTGCGGTACGGGGCAGCACATGTTTTCAGCTGCCAATACGAAAAACTTTTCCAGTCCGTGGATGGGTAAAGGTTAAGTCATCATTCAGCGGGATCACTTTATCGGTAATGACCACTTTAAATAAAGGTGACCAGGAAAAATCATTTATATTTACATCTAGCGGGGGCAGCTTTTCATAAATCTGCTCCACAATAATTTTATCTCCTGCTTCACTACTCGCATCAACTTCTTTTAACATATATTGTTTCGACATCTTAAAAACTCCTGTTTCAAAATAATCGTGGCAAAATACGAAAGATTATTTTATTTCATTAAATCGGTTCTTTATCTTTAAAGTATGAAATAATTTCTTCACCACTATTTTTAGTTTTACTCACAATATTGCCTGAATCATCATAATAATAATTCGGCATCACTACCTTATTTTTTAGTTTTGTTTCAGTCTTCTTGGTAGAAACGACCAGTTTTTCCACAAAGCCTGATAGCCACAGTATGTATTCACCTTTATTTTTACTTTTCGGTAAAATACTCACATCCAGATCAATCGATAATGCTTTGGACTTCATTAACAAGTCTTCAAAATTAATATAATTATAAAGCATTTTAAAATCTGAATCTTTGGCAGCATTCCTTAACTCAATCATTAAATTATTAAGATCTTCTACATGATCGTCAGTAAACCCATATTTTGTTTGAACCTGATCATAAATTTGTTCTGCTATTTTTAAATATTGATGCATGACATTATTCCTTTATATTCTATTTAGGAATTTTGCAGTATTTACAGTAATCAATTGTTAATATTGTTTTAAGTTATGAAATATCCCTTAAGCTTCATATACATAAACACTACATGATAAGTGATTTAAAATGCATTACCCTAATTTAATGTGATTAAAATCACATTAAAAACTATCTAGGCTATTATTTATTTTTTGATCCGCTATAAATAATAAAAATGACTAAAGTATGAGCTCGATACTTTAGTCATTTTTCCCAACGGGTCTTTTAACTTATGAGGCTGGGGATTGTCCTGAATTTGAAGTCGTATTACCTGTCTGCACACCTGATGTACCTTGATCGTTCATCATTGCTGGTGCTGATGAATGCTGCATATCATCATGCATGTCATTATTAGGGCTTACAGGTGCTGCCTCCATAGAATGAGGTGTGGTGGTTTCACCTTTGGTCATTGGATCATCGGCATCCCGGTTTTTATCACAGCCAGCAAAGGCAAATACACAACATAATGCTAGACTTTTCACGTATAAATTCTTCATTTTTCATTACCTCTCACTTGGTTAATTGAGTAACTCAGATGAATCTTAAAGAACTGCTCTATTCATCCATCATCCACACACACTTCTTTTTACGTTCCTGCTGCAATCGGCTTTTTCGACGCTCAGATAAATGTTTGTGATGTTTAGCTGAATCTCGCTCCCACTCATCAATATCCATCATGCTGTCCAGGACATATTCAGCGTTATAATGGGGCTTGGAACCGATCAATTGATTATCTTTGGTACTCATCTATTATTTCCTTATACTTATACTCGACTTTATATTTAGCAAAATTTAGGCTTAATATAAGGGAAGCTTGATCACAAGCTTCCCTTTCAAATTATTTCAGGAACTTGCTCAGCACTTTCTTGCCTTTTACACTATCGTCCATGCTCAGATCATCATCTTTTTTCTCATCAGATAATTTATTTTTATCTTTATGAGACTTATAATAACAACCTAGAGCAACACCAGTTCCTAAAGTCAAAATCGTTTTTAACATGTGGCACCTCTTAATGTATTTAAGCAACCTCTATACTGAAGATTAATCATGTAAATTTCCCTGTTACTTTTTTTACTTTTCTTAAGAAATGCAATCTTATGTAATTATAAAAAATACGTCTAACGATTAAATATCTCTTTAACTTATTGAAAAATATATCTTAAATTTAGCACCTATGTGTTTCGATATTATTCAATATATATCTCGAAACAAGTTAATAGAAAGGTATAACAACTTTCAAAACCAAGACAAATGATATAAAGAAATTAATTTCGATGCATATATGCTCATACTTTCATAATTATTTGGGAAAGGAGAAATAATAATGGCTAAAATCAAAGCTTTTGAAGCGGGTTCAATTCAAACATTAGAACACACCATCAATGACTGGCTGAGAAATGAACTTACCCAGAATAATCATCAGGTCAATATTAAATTTATGAGTCATTCGTATGGCAGTGAAAATGACCAAAAGTTTACAGCATTAATTGTTTATGAATATTGCTAAGTAAGCACAAACGCAAGGTCTAATATTTTTAAAAATAATATTGGATCTTGTTGGGTTATATATTATAAAAAGCTACATAACAGATAAAAACAGAACAGCACCTTGAGCAAACCTAAGTTATTCTTCCAATACTGCTATTTAGTTGCATAAAGCTCCTATTACTCACAAGAACAGGCACAACACTCACAATAAAAAACCTAAAACTCTTCATAATCTCTACATAGCTTGGATTTCGGGAGAGTAAGATATGCCACAATATTTACGTATAGCTGAAACAGTTTATCGACAAGTGAAGGAAAATAAAGACTTCCAGCAGGATCCATTAGAAAATTTAAATAATTTAATGATTGAGATTCGAAAAGAACTCAAAGGGTCTAAATTAAAATTACTTTATAACTTTATTGACTTTGAAGAATGTCTGAACAGGCCTAATGCTGAATGCAAGGTTAAACTGGATGTGAGCCTTATTCCGGCGATAAAAAATGAAGGTGAATTCATCTTGTGGTTAGCAGGTTTTATTCAGAGAATTACCACGGATGGAAAGAGAAAGCTCCCGCCTATTCGTAAAGAGATTCCTCCAGAATTTAAATATACCTTACCCAAAGCACCGCAGAAAACTGCACCTGTCCAGCCAGAATACTCTAAAAGTGGCGAGCTGATTAATTCATATTTTAAATCAGATGAATTTATGGAAGCATTTAATAAAAGCCACTAATTCAAGAAAATAGAAGTGGGCTCTTGACCGTTCACACTTCTATGATTTGCTGACCAGTTTCAGCTACCGCCTGTACGGGCGGTTTTCTTTTTTCTACGCATACTACTACATAAAAAAAACCCTGTTCTTAAAGAACAGGGCTTGGAGACTTCAACTTTAAACCATTATTTGGATAGATCTGTCGTCCGGTTCCACGCATCTCGTGAAGCATGGCGTGCTTCATCCCAAGATAAGCGCGAGTCCGCTTTGCCTTCTTGATCCCAGTGTGTTCTTAATTCTGGTTCAACATCTTCAAAGGCCACGTCTGGCTCATAGCCATAACGTTTTTCATAGCCCACACGATAAGCGCCACGATAATCACGATCATAGTCCAGATCAGGATACTTGGCTTTGGCCTCATTATAATAAGGCTGATTCAGGTAATTTTCGCGCCAGTAGGCATCTTCTACAGTCGGATCAATCGCCTCACCCACCGCATTACCGGTTAAACCACCAACAAAGGCACCTACGGCACCTCCTACCAGTGTACCCACAGGACCACCTGCACTACCGATTGCGGCACCAGCTACCGCACCGCCTGCTGCCCCAACACCTGTTCCAACCGGATGCGAACCTGGTTCACCGGTAATTGGATCAGCATTTAATTCTTTTTTTACTTCATCAGATGAGTTCTTAATACGCTCACGATCATATTGGTCATTATTTGTCATGGTTATTCTCCTTAAAAAAATAATTTACTTGAAACCTTATGCTTAAATAGAAGTTTCAATTCATGTACGCTTTACAGTTTTAGACTAGATAACTTCTTTGTTAAAAACCGTTATAAGAATTTTTTTTAAGTTAATGACGATGATTTAAAGTAAAGCAGGAAATATATTGAAATAGATCGAGAAACTTAATGAAATAAAAACCCTCATAAAGAGGGTCTTCATATATTAACTTTTTACATTTAGGTCAGACTATCTTTGTCTTTGTTTAAATATTTTATATATTCGGCCTGATATTTTTCTGCCAGCTCCAGTTTTTGATCATCTGCTAAAATTTTACCCGCTTGCTGGAAAAAACTATGTTCTTCCTCTTTAAGATGATGATGAACCACTTCAGATAATTTCTTGGCAATCGCCAGCCATCCCGGATTACTAAACTCGGTCTCTGTAAGCTGTTCGAGCAACTCATCCATTTCATGGTGCTCTGCTAAAGCATGACACGTAATATTCAGCCCCGCATTAGACATCATTAATGGAATATAAAGATAGCGATCTTCAGCAACCGCATGAGCAAATAGTTCATTTTTTAATAAATCAAAAAGCTCTCTTCTTTCAGGGCTATCGCCCGAAGTTTTCACTAACTTTTCAGAAAACTCTCTTTGCTTTTCATGGCTTTCTCGTAAAGCTTCAAATATGGTTAATACTTTTTCACGTTTTGGCATTGTTGGTCTCTTTGGGCTATAGTGAAAAATTTACACTAAAAATCAGCCAGATATAAAATTCTACAAGTTTACTTTATTTCTTATCTGGAACTGATTTTTATGTATGAAAGGAGTACTGAACGGATTCAATACTCCTTGATGATCGTAACACTTAAGTTAGTGTTGATTGAAGCCATTTAGAAAATCTCCACTATTAAAATAGGAGATAATTTGCTCACTGTTTTTATCTGTGCTTATCACATCGATCTGCCTGAGATCACTAGTCACGGTAAATTCGGGCGGAATATTATCGACGATAGGAGGAATCCTTTTTTTCCCACCGACGGTAATTTTTTCAATAAATCCTGCCAGCCAGAGCACATATTCATCCTGATATTTATAATTTGGAATCAGACTGACATCGATATTCAGGTAACCATCTATAAGCTGGTTCTTAAAACCAGAATTAAACTCAATAAAATTGTAAATAAGCTTCATATCGGTACCCTTCAGCTCTTTACGGATTTGTTTGAGTAAATCATTGATATATTCGACTGGGGCTTGCGTAAACTTTTTTTCGTCTTTAAGGTTCTTATAAACTTTTTCAGCAATACGCAAATATTGTGGCATTTCGAGGGTCCTCCACTTTTTTGTATTCTTGCTTATTATCTAAAATTCAGTTTTTCTATTTGTAATCATTCTTACATTTATTGTGTTGTTTATTGCTGCTTTGCTACAGATTCATATTTTGTCATAAATAAGTCATCTTAGCTTTACTAAAGCTTGCGTTTTATCTTCAAATAAAGAGGTATCGCACTTATTTTATAAGAGAATAATTCTCATATCTAACAATTCGTTACTTGTGGTTCAGGCAGGTTCTTGGCATCGTTTGTCAGTTGCTTTATTTTTAGGAATCTCCTGCCAATGGCTAGTCCAGCACAAGCGATAAGACATAAATTACTTAACACTTTCTTTTCAAGACATTCTGTTTGGTTTCTTTGTATTTTCATTGCTTTAAGTATTACCTGGTTCAAAACAATTTATACCCCGCATAGTATTTATTATTTTATTTCAGACACCTTATTAAACGGACTCTGGCTGGTAAGCAGTTTACTCAGCCTGGTCGGCCTGCATGATTTATTACAAAAGAAACATGCCATTTTAAGAAACTATCCGATTCTTGGGCATTTCCGCTTTATTTTTGAAGATGTCCGCCCGGAAATCCGACAGTACTTTATTGAGTCCGACCAGGATGCATTACCCTTTTCACGCATGCAACGTAGTCTGGTCTATCAACGTGCCAAGAATGAGAATGCAGATAAACCCTTTGGTTCCATCATTGATGTGTATGATCCAAATTACCGTTTTATTGTTCACTCGATTGCACCTTGCCCTCCCTCTGATCCAGCGACCTTCCGCGTACAGATTGGTAATGCACAATGTAGCCAGCCCTACAGCGCATCGATTATGAATATTTCTGCGATGAGTTTTGGCAGTTTAAGTGCCAATGCAATTCGTGCCCTCAATAAAGGTGCCGCGCTGGGTAAGTTTTATCATGACACAGGCGAAGGCAGCTTAAGTCCTTATCATTTAGAAAATGGTGGTGACATTGTCTGGCAAATTGCCAGCGGCTATTTCGGCTGCCGTACTCCACAAGGTCTGTTTTCACCGGAAAAATTTGCTGAACAGGCAAAAAATCCGAAGATCAAAATGATCGAGGTGAAACTGTCTCAAGGTGCAAAACCGGGTCATGGTGGTATTTTGCCAAAGCATAAGATTACTGAGGAAATTGCTGCAATCCGTGGTATTTCGCGTGAGCATGACTGTATTTCACCATCTAAGCATCCAAGCTTTAACACCCCGATTGAAATGATGCATTTTATCCAGCAGCTTCGTGAACTGTCGGGTGGTAAACCAGTTGGCTTTAAGCTATGTATCGGACAGCCGTGGCAATTTATGAGCATTGTCAAAGCCATGCTGGAAACTAAAATTGTTCCTGATTTTGTGGTGGTTGATGGTTCAGAAGGCGGTACCGGTGCCGCACCAATCGAGTTCAGCGACTATATTGGTACACCGTTAAGAGAAGGTTTGCGTTTTGTACATAATACCCTGGTCGGTGCCGGTTTACGTGATCAGATCAAGATCGGTGCCAGTGGTAAAATGATCAGTGCCTTTGATATTGCCAGCACTTTTGCCTTGGGCGCAGATTGGGTCAATTCTGCTCGTGGCTTCATGTTTGCGGTAGGCTGTATTCAGGCACAAAGCTGTCATACCAACCAATGTCCAGTTGGCGTTGCCACCCAAGATAAAGACCGTCAAAAAGCACTGGATGTACCAAGTAAAGCCGAACGTGTTTTTAACTTCCATAAAAATACCCTGCATGCTCTTTCTGAAATGATTGCAGCTGCCGGCCTAAATCACCCTTCAGAAATCAAGGCACACCATTTAGCCCAACGTATGAATGATCGTGAAATTAAAAACTATGCACAGATCCATTTCTTCTTAAAAGAAAACGAGTTGTTGCTGGGCGATTTGAAAGATGAAGACAATTTCTACTATCGGATGTGGAAACTTGCCGACCCAAATCATTTCTAATCTATGTAAAAAAAGCCACTGTAAAGTGGCTTTTTTATGGCTTGTATAAAAATCAATTACCGACTAATCAAGCGATAAATGCCAAAGATTGCAAGCATCAGGATCAGCAGAAATTTCAGATAAGCAGTCCAGTTGTATTGTGAGCCCTTACCCTGCCAGATTTGTACTTCTACAGACTGGAACTGCAGGTTTGAGGCTTCCATCAATTCAGCATGCACCGCATAATTGCTTCCGTTATTTGACTCACTTACTGAAAATGGATCTGAGCTCACCACCAGCAACACCGGCTCATTTGCATCGTAATGATGCGAATCATTGCTTTGAAAGACTTCAGGATGATAGCCATTTGAACTTTCACTTTGAACACCCCCGATCCACTTCAACACGGTTTCTCCGGCTTGCAGGGTGCTACCTTTCACAACCAGCACAAAACGATAAGGATTTTGGGCTGCATCAGCCTGAAAGCTGATTCCGACATTCGGTCTTTTAAAGGTGTCTTTTGGAGGATCAACGACTGCCTTGTTTAAGGCCTGAATCTCACTCGGGGTGAGCAGGAACGAGTTCACCAGCTTTTCGCCATATTCTCCAGCTTTAGGCGCATGCTTCACCTGACCACATGCGGTGATAATGACGCTGATACTCACTATTAATAAAATTCGAATCCAATTCATATGCAAATTGAGATGAGCATTTTTACCAAATCTTTGCATTTAAAATACACTCACTGCAATATGACGATCCAGCATCCAGCGAATCACCGGGCCTTGTTTTTCCACAGGTAAAGACAAAATATATTCGAACGTTCGTATCACGACTTCACACTGTTTATTTTTGTCTGGTGCAGTCTCACCGGCATTGAGCAGATCGGCATCAGCCGCATAATCCTGTCTTAACTTTTCTGCAATTTCAGTCCATTCTGGTGGCGCTTGCATACGATCGACCACTGAACGTGAACCTTGATGGGTTAAAATATAATTCAGGGCGGCAGCAGTCTGTTGCTGCGTAGCAATACTGAGTAAATTTCTTCGTTCATCGATTGTGGTTTTAGCATACAGCGGAAATGCGATAGGAAAGCAATTACCCTTGCGTTTGGCATCATAAAGTTGCTGTAAATAAGCTTTTGTCCATAACCGTTGCCCTTCATCATCTGCCTGCTTTTCAACTATTTCTCGAAGCTTCCACCACAAGGTGCTGCTGACTGCAGCCAGCATTTCTTCGGGTTGAACGGCCGCATTGGCCGTTTGCTGAATCGTTTCGTAATCTTTAATTGCATGTTGTTTAAGCGGTTGTAGTAAAACAATCTGATCCAGAAGGTTCTGACGTTGTTCAACTGGATTGTTCTGTACAACTTGTCCTGATGTTAACTCGTGCTGTGAACAACGATTTAACAAAAAGAAAACGGCGAAAATTATCCCAATTAAAATCAATGCTGCTCTCATTGCGCATTTCCTTGTTATTTTAATATGTGAAAATAAATTACTTTAAGATCAAAACGTCATTAACGTTTAATTGAACAGGTGGAACTGGTCTGCGTCACCAAAGTATTGGTAGCGGCAATGCAACTGAGATAAATTCCCCCATCTTCAGTACACACGCTTGCGGCATACCGCTGAGGATTATTTTCCAGTAATAGCGCTGGTCGATCTGTATAACGGGCGAATCTCTGCAATGCCTGAATGCGTTGTTTACATTGGCTGAACTCAAGTATGGTTTTTTGAAATTCGGATCTAGAGGTCACTGTTCTGGTTGTATTGCTTGCCAGATCCTGCGTATAAGCATTGTTCTCATGCGTGATGGCTTGCTGCCGTTGTTGTTGCAGCTGACGGCAATCACCGCTAAAGCCATCAGCCGCCGAACCGGTACATGCTGTTTTCTGGCTTGCCTGAATCGCACATGGCCGACTTTGATAGGCTGTACCCTGATGGGTTACACATTTATACAGCTCTTGGGCACCAGCCGGAAAGGTAGTACCGAGCAGAATCAAGACACAAAAACCCCTTAATGTACCTTTTTTCATGATTTCCCCGAATATCTAATTCATTGATATTTTTATAATATTCGAGATTCTATCACTTAAATAATGGCTAAAAAAGCGAAATCAATAATAATAATGGTTAGGTTTGGCATGCAAAAATGCCGGAATCAGCCCTGTGAGTGCGGCACGAATATCTGCCCGTTCATTGATCAGCTGATGTGAGCCTTCTTCCAACATCAACAAGGTCTGTAGTCTAAACTTACGGCGGATGTATTCAATGTTATAACGCCAGTCCACAGTTTGATCGAGCGCTCCCTGCGCCAGCCATACCGGAATACGGCAAGCAGGACGCTGTTCCATTTCCAGCATCCATTTCGACATCGCCAGAATCCAGTCCATACCCATCATACGAGGCTGTAAAGGATCGGTTAAACGGATAAAACGCAAAAACTCGGGATTATGATTATTACGACGGAAATGTCGTGGTACCTGACTCTTGATACGGCGAATAATGCCCAGCCCGACCGAGTTATGCCACCATGCCGTTTTCGCAGGCCGAATTAACGGAGAAAGCAATAGCACCCGATCAACAATCGGGTCTTCACGCCGTTCAGCAAATTCTAGTAAATGATGCATCCAGATGGCACCCCCCGTACTTTGACCGATTCCCAGCCACGGCTTCGGTAATTGTCTGGCGCCACGCACTGCATCATAGACTGCATGCAAGACTTGCTGATAATGATCAAAGTTTTGAATACTGGCCGGTGAACCATTGCTCAGCCCATGCCCAGGAAGATCATAGGTCAGCACGCTAAAGCCCTGATCCAGAATTTCCTTGATAATCGGCTGATAGATGCCACTATGTTCCAGATAACCATGCAACAGGCAAACAGTACCCTGAATCTTTTGCTGCTTCGGCTGGAACACCTGTACATGTAAACGGAACAACGGCATTTCCACATAACCCTGCCAATGCTCGCAATCCAGCACATTTAAACCATAGAGTTTACGATAGGCTTGTAAGGGTTTAGAGGGTTCAGCAATAACGGATAAATCCAAGGGTTCAAGCACCTGCGGCGTGGTTTCCCGATTTGGTACAGGTAAATCCAGTTGTTTTAGAATTGTCGGATTTAAAAATGGAATATTGGACATTAGGGTATCTCTCGACAATCACTTGAACCAATCAACATATCACGAATTGTAGCCAGCATTTCGTAGTTCGCTCGGCGACTGTGATCATAGTTTTGTTCGCTCGGACGCCAGTCGGTCAAGGTGGTTGGCATAGGGGCAATCACAGGAACAGTTTCAATACCGCTTAAGGCAAATAAACGGCGGGTACGCGGCATATGATATTCATCGGTAATCAGAATCACCGTTGGCGCTCCGCCTTTCTTTTGCAGCAATAACGAACTGAATCTGGTGTTTTCACAGGTATTCATACTTCTATTTTCAAGTAGCTTGGCTTCTATACCCCGCTCTTTGAGCCATGCCTGCATATAGGGAGCTTCAACGCCGCTCAAGACAATTGGTAGAGCATATTGCTTTTCGACTTCAAGAGTTTTCTCCAGACGCAAACGGGTGTAATTGTTGACCACAATATCTTTACCGTTCGCGCCGAGTGTTAAACCACCGCCCAGCACCACAATTGCATTGGGCTGAGACATATTTTGTGGTTCAGATACACCGTCTTTATTCTTTTTCAGCTCAACCAGATCTTTATTGGTTTCATCCTTATCCTCTTCATTGACGGGTAACTCAATAGGATAGGTCTCAAGAAAAGCCATATATTTACCCATCAGCGCCTGATTGTCCGAGGTATTCCACTGTAAAAAGTCTAATGGTGTAGTGATGGTCACCGCTGAACTGGCCTGATCCTGATCAGCTCGCTCCCCCATCAATGGAATAGCTGGCTGCTTCTTTTCTTCAGCACTTTCTTTTTCCTGCTCTTCAGCAATCAGCTGTTGAAGCAATTTATAACGGGCCTGAATTAGTCTTAAATCTTCAGATTGTTCAGACTGAAAGGACTTTTCCATCAGCTTGAGGTAGGCTTGGCGCGCAATCCACAGATTCGAACCCGGTTCCAAAGTCTCATGCTCACTCAAAGCGGCCGGCTTTTGGCTTTGTGCAGCGACTTCATTCACGTCGACAGGCACAAAGCGGTTCAGCCCTTTCACCACCAGTTGTGAATAAAAAGGCGAATATAAAAAAAGTACAAAACAGCCCAATAGCACGAAGAGTATGGTAATTACCCGTACTAAACTGACCATCCAATGCACTTTAGCCATAAATCTCCTCATCCACGATGGGCTTGAATCAAACCACATTCACTATATAACACAGGTTCAGGCTCTAGCTGAATACTAAACTTTTGTTTTACATCACTTTGTACAGCCTGATAGGTTTTTTGTACATCAGTGAGTGCGGCGTCGGCATAATTGACCAAGACCAAGGCCTGTTTATGAAACATGCCAACTGGCCCTAATTGCTTACCTTTCCAGCCTGTTTGGTCAATCAACCAGCCTGCTGCCACTTTAACATTGCTGTTCGGCTGTGGATAATGCGGTATGTTTGGAAATTGTTGAGTAATTTTGTCAAATTCGGTTTGCGACAAGACCGGGTTTTTGAAAAAACTGCCCACATTTGGGAATTCTTTAGGATCGGGTAATTTGCTTTGACGAATCAGGATGACCTGATTTTGCAAATTTTCTGCACTGAGTTGTTCACCTACTGCCTGTTTTAAATCCCCATAATTCAATCTGAGATCTGCTTTTTTCAGTAATTTAAAAGTGACACTCACAATGATGTAACGGTTAGGATCATCTTTGAAAATGCTATGACGATAGGCAAACTGGCATGCCTGAGCCGGAATCGAATCAAACTGCTTCAGTTGACGATCGTAAACCTGAACAGAGTCAATAAACTCTCCGGCTTCAACCCCGTAAGCACCAATATTCTGGACTGGCGAGGCACCGACCAGACCCGGGATCAAAGCCAGATTTTGTAAACCGAACCACTGCTGCTCGGTGCTATATAAAACAAAGTCGTGCCAGACCTGACCTGCACCCACTTTAACGCTAACCGTATCGGTATCCTGAGCAACGACTTCAATACCCTGAATATTCAAATGAACCACCAAGGCCTGTATATGCTGTGGCAGTAATACATTACTTCCGCCAGACAGTACCAGCACATTGAGCCCGTGCTGCTCAGCAAAATCCAGCGCTGCAATGATGTCATCGGCCTGATTGATCTGGACATAATGTGAAGCAATAGCATTAAGATTTAATGTATTTAAACGCTTAAGCGAAACCTGCTGTCGTACTTGCATGTTAAATTAAATCCTATAACCCTGCTTTTAATTGCTTTTTAAAAATATCAACCCATGCTTTGCTGCTCGATTCACACTGATCCAGTACCCGATCAAAACCGTCTGTACCGCCATAATAAGGATCTGGAACTGCCTGCTGGCCAAATTGAGGATCATGTTCACTCATCAAGGCAATTTTTGCCCGAATCTGCGCTGCACCAAATTGCTGGGTTGCTTTTTGCATGAGTGCCTGAATATCATCAAAGTTCTCATGATCCATTGCCAGAATCAGATCAAACTCCACAAAATCATTCAACTGGATTTGTCTTGCACGCAATGCTGACAGATCATAACCACGTTGCATTGCATGTTGCTGACTGCGTGCATCAGGTGCCTTGTTGGGATGATAATTACTGGTGCCTGCCGAATCGATCACCACGTCCAAGCCATGGGCATGACAATAATGTCTGAGAATTGCCTCTGCAGTGGGAGATCGGCAAATATTACCTAAACAGACACATAACACCTTATATTGTGCTGTCATTAGCTATACATTCCAACATACTGTTGTATAAGGAGATTAAAATATTGCATGCAAAATTCCTGCAAAATAAAGGCAAACCTGTTCAATGTGATTCTGCATGAGTTGACCACGTTGATCTCAGGCTATTCTGTCAAAAATTGCGTTGATTTGAAAGGAAATAGTGTTGATCTCTTTTGAATATTCTGTATGAATATGTTCTTTTTCGGAATGAGTAATACACAATCGCAATCAACCAGTCTGCATAAGCCATTCATAATCACCAGACAGATCAACCAATTTTATTTCTAAAGATCGGGTATGCTCATCTGAAAGCTCAAGAAATCACTTTTATGCTCATAAAATATCTCTTGAGTTAAGCCAAATAAGGCTAGGTCTTTGAGTTCTTATTTTGATCAGAAAAAACTTAAAGGATATAACAGAGATGTCAGCATTTTTAATTATTATTGGATTTATTCTGGCTTTGTCCGGAATGATCTTTGGACCGCATCTATTTGCTAAGCACATAACAAATATCCAGGAAGCCAAAGCCATGAGCTTTTTATGTATGCTGCCCAGCGTATTGAGCTTGGCAATTGGTTTCTATCTAAGATAAGTACTAAAAATGTCCTGCTCTTGCATTTATAAGATTAAAGTTGAAGTAAAGCCCTGACTAAATCATTAAATATACATACAGGTCTGTATACAAACCCAATCATCAATTACCATAAAATGTAACAATACAATTTCATTTTAATTGCAATATATATCACATGATTTATACCTTTTTATAAATCTAATTATTACTTTAAAAATCTAAACTTGAGGGTTTTCCCATGAAAAAGATACTGCTTACATTCACTACATTACTGGCAATTTCTACTGGTGCAATGGCAACTGATCTCAGTCCGAAGCATGACACGATTCGCGGCGGTGGTTGTGGCTTTAGCTGTGGCCACTAACATCTAAAATTAATATACAACCTCAGCACAGCCAGTAAAGGCCCTCATTAGAGGGCTTTTACCACTCGTCAAAATCAAAAAAGACAATCAAAGCATAAATTTCATTTATTTATATATGATCTAGCCACCAAGAGAATTAACCATGCCAAAGCTGATACACAATGGCCAATCGTTATACTATACAGATTCAGGCCGCGATCCGATCACCCTGATATTTTCCCACGGTTTATTGATGGACAATGAAATGTTCAATCAGCAGATTGAATTCTTTAAAGATAAATACCGTTGTATAGCCTGGGATGAAAGAGCGCATGGTCAAACAGCCAGTGATTCAATTGAAGCATTCAATTACTATGATTCGGCAGATGATCTGGTTGCTATTCTGGATGAATTAAATATACAGAAAGCCATCCTTGTTGGCATGAGCCAGGGCGGTTATCTATCACTGCGCTGTGCTTTAAAGCATCGTGATCGGGTAAGTGCTCTGGTGTTGATAGATACACAGGCCCAGTTAGAAGACCCTGAAAAATTAATGTATTACAAACCTTTGTTTGAGCAGTGGATCGATCATGGCCTGACGCAAGATATCGCTGACTTTATCGCCCGTGTCATACTCGGAGCAGATGCACCTGAAAGATTTGTATGGCAGGAAAAGTGGAAAAGCTGGCAACCGCATAATTTAGCCGCTGCCTTTAATGCGCTGCTAGATCGCAAAGATATTTCTGAAGATATTGCAAAGCTTAAGCTGCCCGCAATTGTTATTCATGGAGAAAACGATATCGCAATTGGACTAGACCGCGCTAAAGATATGGCTTTACGCTTAAATTCAGAACTGGCCGTGATTCCGGAAGCTGGGCATGCAGCGAATCTGACCCATGCCGAACAGGTCAATCAGGTCCTAAATAATTTCCTTAACACCCTCACTCAGGATTCATGATCAGTTCAAACAGAATCTAGAGTTAAAACATCAAATGACTGACTACACACTAGCAATGATGAATCTTGATCTGATCTATTAAAGTATGTGCAGCATAAAATAGTGTGTAGCATTAACTTTTATTAGATTAACTTTACATTCTGAAATGTGAGCAGCCGTTTGAATTGTATAAAATACAAACTAAGCAGCTCAGCTATTGTTAAAGGTGTTATTTTTGAAGATTAAAGCCGTTGTTCTTCAGGACGAAGAATTAAAATTACATAAACTCCGGAAAGTTCAAGATTCAGTTTATGATTCTGCCAAAAAGAGCAAAGTCTCAACCTGGCTATGGATCTATGCTGAAACAGCAGAATTTTTCAATTTCCATATCTGGGAAGAGCTGGACAATGCTTATCTCAATAAAGTCATTCATTATAAAAACAAGTTTTACAAAGTGATTGAAATCGACCCGACAGATAAGGTCCGTTATTCTTGAACCCTCTATCTGATCGGAAACTTCCCGGCTTTTAATAAAAATCACCTTAAAGATAAGGATGAATACCGCGCTGGTTTAGTCCTACTCTTTTACGAATATAACTTTGATTTTCATGCAGAAGTGCTTCTAGCATGCCCTGCACATTTTGCTCATTCAGCATTGAAGGCATGAATTCTTCGCAGCCTAAACCATGAAAGAAAATATCGACCTTTGAGCTTTTTTGAACATACTTCATCGACCAGTTCTTAAAGCTGTACTTCCTAATTTTTTTGATTTCAAATTCAACAACATCCTGATGTCTTGGATCTCTTTTGATGCTTTCAAATAGAGGTAAAACAATAAAGTCTTCTCCTTCCAGACATTGGAAATATGCATTATTTGCATAATACAGTACTCCAAACACCAGATTTTTTGCATTAAAGTCTCTGGCCTTGGTCAGGATATTACTGAGATCATCAATCAAATCGTCAGCCAGACCTTGTCGTGAACTTGCATAGCACAATTGAATTTTCATATTTTTCTCACCTATTGCATGCTATGAATCAATTGACTTTTAATCGTTTAACTCAAAGGCATAGGGTTCGGTTGCATATTCGGCAGCAAGAAGCGTTATGAATGAAGATATTGAGTCTGTGGTCAGTAAAAATGGATTAAAATCGTCTCTATGATGTTCCAGGAAAAAATCACTCAATCTTTTATTGATGGGTGCAAATTTCATATTCCAGTGCTTAAATAGTCCGAAATCGCATTTTTGATAAAACAAAATTTCGCAGTTTTTATGGCGATCATCTTTTAAAATTTTCTGATAAAAAAGTTCATCTACTTTACTTTTACGCCCCTCCAAGCATTGAACAAAATATCCATGGCCATAGTAAAGAACACCCGTAATATCATTACGAGAATTAAAATCAACTGCTGTATCAAGAATTGTTAATAAATCCTGTTTCAGGTCAGGATAGATATTTGTCGCCTTACTTGCATATAAAACTCTAACGAATTCCATCTGGGACGTGCTCACATCTAAAAAATTAAAGGGAGATAGACAAATAATTCACTTAAATGAGGGAGTTATAGTGTTTTATGTCCACGTATACAAAGCTTAATAACCACCATACAGGCTTTTGTTTTTTAATGCTATTTTTATTTTTTCCAGCTTTCTGTATGTCATATACCAGCCTTCTGTTAAAAAATATTAATCGATTATTTTTTGAAATTTATCGATTAAAAATAAAAAATTGATTTCACTATGAATTAATGAATATTTGCTGAAACATTATGGTTGTTTTTTAATCAAGTGTACGATATTTCTCATAATCATGTACGCCAAAGCTTATACCGATCCATTTTCCAATCCCTATAATTTTCTCATACACCAGCATTTCGATAATCCATTATTTTTATTGAGTTTAAGATAATAGCCATGATCATTTTAAACGATAAAAACCCATATAAAGGCTTACTTTAAATAATGGTGTAGACCCACGCCCTACCTTTGAGATGAGGACCTTAAAGGTAGGGATTTCCTTATGCTCAGCAATAGAGGCAAAACGATGAATATCATCAAGAATTTTTTTATTTTTGTTGTTTCGGTAATCGTTATTTCTGTATTGATCATCTTGTTTGATAAAATCGGAATGAATAAAAACTTCAATCTATTATTTTCATCTGTTCTATATTCAGTTTTTATTACTCTGTATTTTAAGCATATTGCCATCAGTTTATTATGTGTGTTTGCATATTACTCGCTATTATTCCTACTGACTGATTCATTAGAAGTTTTTTGGATGCTTTTAACTTCACTCTCGACATGCATTTTAATTGAATTTGTAATGCCGAAACTCAAGAAAGATGTCCTCATATCGTTTTATAAGACCAATAGCTTATAAATTTATCCACATGTCAATCACGATCCCGTCTACCCTAAGATTAGCTAAAGATGGATAAAGACCCGCTACTTCGCAGCCAATAGAAGTGGTGTATGTATACAGATAAATTAAATAAAAATCCATGTAGATGGGGCGAATTGTTGAACATCAATAATTAAAATCAAAACGCTCTTATAAGATTGAAAATAGCGTTTAAACAATGAATTTAAAGTCCTTAATTTATGTTTTCATCCCCGTTAAAATATTTTTTTCTTAACCAGAGCGATATGCTAACCAATGCAATCAGCACAGGCACTTCCACTAGTGGGCCAATCACCGTGGTAAAAGCAACTGGCGAAGCTAAACCAAAGGTAGCAATTGCGACAGCCAAAGCCAGTTCAAAATTATTCCCAGCAGCAGTAAACGAAATTGCTGTGGTTTTAGCATAGTCATTCCCCATCCACCTGCTCATAAAAAAGCTGATAAAGAACATCATCACAAAGTAGATTGTGAGCGGGATCGCAATACGAATGACATCTAAAGGCAGACTCACAACTTCCCCACCTTTCAAGCTAAACATCGCCACAATCGTAAACAATAAAGCCAATAAACTCAGTGGACTGATTTTAGGCAAAAAGACATTTTGGTACCAATCTAAGCCCTTAGCTCGAACCATAGTCAATCGTGTTATAAAGCCAAGGAAAAATGGAATTCCTAAATACACGAATACCGCATGGGTGACTGTCCAGAAATCAACATTGATCACTTGTCCTGCCACACCAAAATAAGGTGGTAACAACGTCAAGAACAACCAAGCATATGTACTAAAGAATAAAATCTGGAAGATACTATTAAAAGCCACCAAGGCAGCGACGTATTGATGATCACCACAGGCCAAACCGTTCCATACCAGAACCATGGCGATACAACGTGCCAATCCAATAAGAATTAAGCCGGTCATATATTCAGGATAACTATGCAAAAAAAGGACAGCCAATAAAAACATTAAAACAGGAGCAATCACCCAGTTTTGTACCAAGGAGAGTGTCAATGTTTTCTTGTCTTTAAAGACCTGTGGTAGAGCGGCATAGTCCACTTTGGCCAAAGGTGGATACATCATCAGAATTAACCCTATTGCAATCGGGATATTGACTGAATCCACACTCATTTGATCCAAAGTAACGGAAGCTTGTGGGAACAACACACCTATCGCAATCCCTATTGCCATGGCAATGAAAATCCATAGCGTAAGGTTACGATCTAAAAATGATAATCTGGGTTGACCCATGAGATTCTCATTCAATATCTGAGATGTGATTAATTGCGGAAATCAATTCAGGGCGTGTCATATTTGCTGTGTCCAGTGCGAATAAAGCATCTAAACGACGATTGATATGATCCACAGTCACTTGGAATGCTTTTAGCTTTTGTTCTTTCGGTAAATCCAAATGTGAAGGATCAACCAAGCCCCAATGAGCTTTGATTGCCCCACCCAAATAAAGCGGACAAGCTTCCTGTGCTGCTGCATCGCAAACTGTGATGACCACATCAGCTTGATATTGCTCACAGTCATCTATGGTTTTACTCCACAATCCCTGTGTGGAAAGTCCCATATTCTCAAGCGTTTCGATTGTTAGGGGATGAACTTGTCCGGATGGTTTACTGCCGGCACTGAATGCCTTCCAACCATCAGCTGCGCGGTGGTTAAATAAAACTTCTGAAAGGATACTTCTGCAACTGTTACCGGTACATAGAAATAAAAAATTCATTATGTTTACTCACATTGAATTAAAAGAGGCGAATTAACGTTTGTATTCATCATTTTCTCACCCTCCTGATTCGCAATAATGCTTAGAACAGACATTGCCCATTCAGGCAGATCCGGATTTAAGCTGTAATACACCCACTGCCCTTTTCTTTCGTCTAGCAATATGGAAAGGTTTCTTAATAGGGCTAAGTGTCGAGAAATTTTTGGTTGACTCAGTTCAAGTTGTTCTGTGAGTTCACAGACACAAATACTGTTTTTAGCAACAACTAACCTCAAAATATTCAAGCGGGTTTGATCTGAAAGGCATTTAAAAAAATCAGTTTGATTCATTTTTAAGCTCAATACATACTTTCATATAAATATACGCATATCCATATATATAAACAACTCATTTAAACTAAAATATTTTGCTTTCATAAAATGCCCACTGCTTAACATTAATTTTTTAAATTTATGTTCTTTTAAAAAGTTAAATGATTAAATCTCAGCTATTTACCCGATTACAGTCCATCAACCTCAAACCTACTCGCATCAGAATGTTCTAGACTGGCTGGTCAATAGACAGAACTGTCTATATTTATTTGATAATATGCCGTGGAAAATTGCCACTGTGAGTAAAGTTTATTATGCCAACGCAATATATCGTTGTAGGGTGTCCTACAACTGGTGGCGGTAAAGTCATCACAGGCAATCAAAACTTTTCAATCAACGGCCATGCGATTGCCTGTATTGGCGATGAGGCAACCTGCCCCAAACACAGTTGTGTATCTATCATTATTACAGGTGACGCTACAACTCAGCTTGGTGGCCGATCGGTTGCTCGTATTCATGACTCACTCTCTTGCGGTTGTAAGTTGCTTCAGCTTGAAAATGCCTCATCTTGATGTAAAGGCGCTGATACCTCTCTCAATTTCACGACCAAGCAAGATCCTGAACAAGATGCGCTTATCGCTCTCATTTATCGAATAGACTACTTTTTATTCAAACCAGTCAGTTTCTCAATCAGAGAAACAAACATAAGACTAAAATATATATTTTTCAATTACTTAAAATAATAAATTTATAAAACCCTTCCCTTATTCGGGAAGACCGATAGCGCTTAAAATTATACTGTTCAAACGCATCTTATGTTAATTTATTAGAGCAATGACCTAGAGTCACATTATAAAAAATGATGTATGTATGATGAAAAAATAAGGATGTATGTATGAACCCGTTTCAATTTCAAACCGTTCCCAACATCATTGCGGGGCTAGGTTCGATACAAGAACTTAAAAATATTTTAACCCAACACAACTATCATAATGCCCTGATCGTGACCGATGCCGGCATGATTCAGCATCAGTTGCATCAACCTATTCTTGAGATTTTAAAAGAAATTGATCTGGCATATCTCATCTATTCAGATATTCAGGCCGATCCACCTGAACATATTGTTCTGGAAGCCGTGGATTTTGCCAAACAGGAAAAGATCGATGTCATCATAGGTTTTGGCGGTGGCAGTTCCATGGATGTGGCCAAGATTATCGCTTTGCTTGCACATCCAGCGCAGCAACAGCAGCTCAGTGAAATCTATGGCGTGAATCAGGCAAAAGCGCCGCGCTTACCTCTTATCTTGATTCCAACCACGGCAGGTACCGGTTCAGAAGTGACTCCCATCTCGATTGTCACCACAGGAGCCACCACCAAAATGGGCGTGGTTTCTCCGATTCTCTATGCCGATGTTGCCATTTTAGATGCTACTTTCACACAAGGACTCCCTGCCCATATCACGGCGGCAACAGGTATCGATGCCATGGTGCATGCGATTGAAGCCTATACCTCGAATATTAAGAAAAACTTTTATGCCGATATGCTGGCGAAGAATGCACTCAAATTACTGAATCAGAATCTGGCGAAAGTCCTCAAGAATGGTGCCGATCTGGAAGCACGCCAGAATATGCTGCTAGGTTCAATGCTGGCAGGTCAGGCTTTTGCCAATGCACCCGTTGGCGCAGTGCATGCGCTTGCTTATCCATTAGGTGGACATTTTCATCTTTCGCATGGGCATACCAATGCGTTGGTTCTGGTAGAAGTGTTAAAATTCAATGCGCCCAAAGCCAAACAACATTATGCCGAGCTCATGCAACTGTTAGATCCACGAAGTACGGGATGTACCGATGGCTTATGTGACCTGTTTATTGATCATATGCAGAATCATTTAGACCAAAGTGGCCTGCCTCTGAAATTAAAAGATCTGGATGTTCCAGAGGCCAAACTGGCCCAATTGGCGAAAGATGCCATGCTACAAACCCGCCTCTTGCAAAATAATCCAAGAGAAATGACCGAACAAGATGCTTTACAGATTTATCAGGCGATTTATGCATGAGCAAACCCGTTTTAAAAACCCGGCAACAATTTAAATTCTTTTTCCCAATCCAGACCCGTTGGGCTGATAATGATATCTATGGTCACGTCAATAATGTCACTTACTATAGTTATTTCGATACCGCTGCCAATTCATTCCTGATTCAAAAAACCGGATTTGATATTCACAACAGTGAAATTATTGGTCTGGTCGTCGATTCGGCTTGTAGCTTTTTACAGGAACTCTCATTTCCGGAAATCATTGAAGTGGGTGTGGCGATTGGCAAAATAGGAAATTCATCACTTCGCTATGAGCTGGCGATTTTTAAGCAGGGTCAGCCACAAGCGGCTGCTCAAGGTCATTTTGTGCATGTCTTCGTTGATCGTAAAAATCGAAAAAGTACTGCCATTCCAGAGAAAATGCGGGAAGTTCTCGAGCAATACTTGCTGCCTAGTGAATAAAGTTAATATAAAAAGGCAAAGCGATTAAGCTTTGCCTTTTTATTAAAACTTAAGGCTTCAATTGAATATTGTGCAATTCCGCATCAAAAGTTTCTACCAGACTTTTAATTGTAGGTTCTTGATGTAACAACTCGACAGCACGATTAAAGGCTTTTTGCTTACGTTGATTTTGCATCAACAACGGCGTATTTGAGTCCACTGCACCGTATTGCACATTAAAATGGGTTTGTGGCCATTGCGCTTTTAAGGCATCTTCCAGACCATGCTGTAACTGTGACAGCATGCCTTCATACTCCTGAGGAATCACCAGAACACAGGTGCCGTTAATTTGCCCTTGCATCACACCGTGCTGTGC
Organism: Acinetobacter sp. 'aerobic (ED)'; assembly: GCF_904886855.1. NCBI lineage: Bacteria > Pseudomonadati > Pseudomonadota > Gammaproteobacteria > Moraxellales > Moraxellaceae > Acinetobacter > Acinetobacter sp. 'aerobic (ED)'. Next base: position 128,496 of record NZ_CAJHGI010000001.1, on the reverse strand, counting down.
CAACTCCTGTACGGCAGGTGAAAGCTGGCTGGTTCTAAACCAGTATTCCCATTTTTCCAGATTCCACTCGCCCTCCAAAGTCTGCTCACGCAGCTTGAGAATGTCTTGTGGCATTAAATCGTCTGATATTGCTGGAGCAGCAGTCATTACGCTTGTGGTTGTTGCAACCACAGTGTCTACAACCTGTTGCTTGATAACAGCAACTGAAGACTCTGCTTCCACTACAGGTTGTGGTTCAAGCTGCAGCTCATCTACAGGAGCAGAAGTTTCAACATTTTCTTCAACCGGGAAAATCAGAACTTCTTCCGAATCGGTAATACTCGATTGAACGATTTCTGTCTGTACTGAAGTTTCCAGTCCGATCAACTGACCCGCTTCTGCATCAAACACCATCAGATTGTTGTCTGGTTTTTGCGCAACAGGTTCAGGTTCAGGTTCAGGTTCAGGTTCAGGTTCAGGTTCAGGTTCAGGTTCAGGTTCAGGTTCAGGTTCAGGTTCAGGTTCAGGTTCAGCATTAACCGCTTCTTGCTGAACTGCAAGTTGATTTTCTGTATTTACATGTTGTACTGGTTGCTGAACTTCTGCTGCAATCTGGGTAACAGGCGTTGCACTTACAGTGACTTCATTCAAGCTCATCGGTCTAAATGCCAATAAGCGTAACACTGTCATTTCAAAGCCTTGCTCTTGCGTCACTGCCAGCTGTAACTCTGCCCGCCCTTTGCATGCAATCTGATAATAAAGCTGTAAGTCCTGAGCGGAAACTGTCTTAGAAAGCTGTAAAATTTTCTGATTGATTTCTTCACTATACTTCAGCGCAAGATCTGGCAAGTATTGCAACAATGCCAGTTCATGTAAGGTTGAAACTAGTTGATCCAGCACCAGAGACACATCGAGAGCTTGCTGTCTAAATTGTAGAAGTAGCTGACTCACACGCGCTTGCTGATTTTGATGAATCGCCAGAATCAGGTCGTAAATAATGGTTCGGTCAATCAGGCCCAACATGTCTTTGACATCTTGGTGATGGACTGCGCCTTGACCATAGGCAATTGCCTGATCTGTTAATGACAAGGCATCACGTAAGGAGCCTTGGGCAGACTCGGCAATTTGCCAAATCGCATCCTGATCCGCGTCTATCTGTTCTTTATTCAGAATTGCGGTTAAATGTTCAGTAATTTCATCGACAGCTAACGGACGCAAGGTAAATTGCAGGCAACGCGAAATCACGGTAATCGGTAATTTTTGTGGATCTGTGGTCGCGAACAGGAATTTGACATGTTCAGGCGGTTCTTCCAAGGTCTTTAACAAGGCATTAAACGAATGCGTTGAAAGCATGTGCACTTCATCGATCAGGTAGACCTTGAAACGACCTTGCGTTGGCGCATAAGGAACATTGTCGAGTAACTCTCGGGTATCTTCCACTTTGGTGCGTGATGCCGCATCGATTTCGATCAAGTCGATAAAGCGGCCTTCATTCACCGCCTTACATGTGGTGCATACTTCACACGGCGTCGAAGTGACACCGGTTTCACAGTTTAAGCATTTGGCCAAAATACGGGCAATCGTGGTTTTCCCCACGCCACGCGTTCCTGTAAACAAGTAAGCATGATGCAAACGACCGCGTTCCAATGCGCTGGTTAACGCACGAGAAACATGGTTTTGCCCCACTAACTCATTGAAATTACGTGGACGGTATTTTCTTGCCAGTACTTGATACATGTATGCTCCTTTTCGCCTGTTAAGCATACTGTTTTTTTGAAAGACTGTGAACGAATACGCGTTCAATTGATCAAGATTAAGTACTTTATCTGATCTTTTCTGTGGTTTTCATCACTTTCATACAAGACTTGCACCAACTTTCAACTCAAGGGACAATACACACCAATTTAAATGTTGTTGGTTTCATTTCCCATGTCTCAATCTTTAGCGGTACTCGGCGGCATTACCGCAGAACAGTTTCTTAATGAATATTGGCAAAAAAAACCTTTACTGGTTCGTAATGCCATGCCTGAAATTATTGGCCTATTAGAACCAGCGGACGTACAAGAGCTGGCGCTGGAAGAACATGTCACGGCCCGTCTGATTCGTCAAAAAAACAAGAATCCAAATGAATGGCATGTGAAGTCTTCACCACTCACCAAAGGCGACTTCCAGAAATTACCTAATCTATGGACACTACTGGTTCAAGCTGTTGATCATTACTCCTTCGATATTGCTGAGTTATGGAAAAAATTTCCGTTTATCCCGCAATGGCGTCGTGATGACATCATGGTGTCTTATGCGCCCAAAGGCGGTTCAGTTGGAAAACACTTCGATTTTTATGATGTGTTTCTGATCCAGGGTCACGGTCACCGTCGCTGGCAACTTGGTCAGATGTGTGACGAATCAACCCAGTTCATTGCTGACCAGCCATTAAAGCTTTTGGCTGACATGGATGTGCATTTTGATGAGGTACTTGCGCCAGGCGACTTACTTTATGTCCCACCCGGTCTATCACATTACGGCGTTGCTGAAGATGATTGCTTAACCTTTTCCTTTGGTTTCCGTATGCCAAATCTTTCTGAAATGATTGATCAGGTCAGCGATAAATTTGCAGAAAACACCCTGCTCAAGAATCCATTGGCAGATATCTCACGTCAACAGACAGCACATCTAGGTGAAATTAATAGCACTGAGTTTGCTTATTTAAAAACCCAACTCCTAGACTACCTCACTCAAGCACCCGAGTTTGATGCAGCCATCATGGCCTACATGAGTGAAGCAAGCTATCCAAATAACATTCCGGAACCTGAAGAAGTAGATGCGAATGATGTAGCTGAAGTGATTGGTGCAGATTACCAGATCATTTTGGAACCTGCTTCAAGATTGCTTTACCGAAAACAGGGCGATTCTTTCGAGTTTTGGGCCAATGGTGATACGGTTTGTATCTCGGCAGCGTTCATGCCTTATTTAAAACAAATTGCAGATGGTGAAAGCCTATTACTGGATGAACGTTTTAATGAAGCGGATATTCTGGAAGATATCGCACTCTTGCTCAACAATGCCATTGTAATGCTATTACCGCCAAATTAATCCATATCTCCTCAAATATTCTGGCCCGATAGAGAAGCCTTTTCTCTTTCGGGCGACGCCAACGAAAGCCCCTAAAATAAATCCCTACTTTTTATATTGATTACATTTTACTGCTTGAATAAAGTCGTTTTTTAAATAGACTCAAATTAATTCATTACAAAAAATATTGAATAGAAATCATGCTTATATAACTGCAAGGAGTATCACTTGTGTTTAAAAAAATATTAGGTTTTTCTTTTCTCGCCACTTCCCTGATCCTGCAAACCACCCATGCCTGTACCCGTGCGGTTTATCTCGGAAATAATGATCATATTATTACTGCCCGATCGATGGACTGGAAAGTGGATGTGGGTACCAACCTGTGGATTTTACCCAGTGGCGTAGTTCGAGACAGCAATGCCGGCCCTAAATCGCTGAAATGGAAAGCCAAGTATGGCAGCGTGATTGCCACAGGCTATGATATTTCCACTACAGACGGTATGAATGAAGCCGGATTGGTCGCTAATGTTTTATGGCTGGTTGAGTCTCAATATCCCGATACCAAACACTCGAGTAAACCGCAGCTGAGCATTTCTGCCTGGGCGCAATATGTGCTGGACAATTATGCGACTGTCGCAGAGGCTGTCAGCGCTTTAGAAAAACAACCTTTTGACCTGATTACCGACAGTGTGCCGGGTGAACAGCGTCTTGCTACCTTGCATTTATCCATTTCAGATAAGACCGGAGACAGTGCAATCATTGAGTACATTGGTGGCAAACAAGTAATTCATCATGATAAAAAATATCAGGTCATGACCAATTCACCCACCTTTGATCAGCAACTTGCATTAAACAGCTACTGGCAGCAAATTGGTGGAACCGTGATGCTACCTGGTACTAACCGCGCAGCTGACCGTTTTGCCCGTACCTCTTTTTATATCAATGCCATTCCCAAAAATGACAATCCTAAAGATGCCATTGCCTCGGTATTTAGTGTCATCCGTAATGCCTCCGTGCCTTATGGACTAAATACCGCAGAAGAACCGAATATTTCTTCTACCCGCTGGAGAACGGTCGCGGACCATAAACAGCAACTTTACTTCTTTGAATCTGCGGTTTCCCCCAATGTATTCTGGGTAGATTTAAAGAAAATCAACTTTAAAGATGGTTTAACGCGTAAACTTGATCTTGGAAAAGATCAACAAAATACCTTTGCTGGTGATGCCACCAATCAATTTAAAATATCAAAACCATTTGAGTTTCTTGGTCCACAACTACACCATTAACACTGAACCCTAGAGAGTGAAAAACATGAAAAAAACCTTAAGTTTACTGAGCCTTTGTCTTGTGATGAGCGGATGCTCGACCTTGCCCGAGTCTGCGACACAATCAGCAGGTAATTTGGCGACAGCAGGCTCTTTAAACTGTAAAACCAACGAACTTTGCCCCAATGTTTTTGTGGAATGGGATCAGCAGCAGAAACAGCAATTAAGAGTTGAAACGGTGCTCAACAGCAGCTATGACTACTATGATATTAAAGCAATTACCTTCCTGCTTGATGGCAAAGCATTTTCATATCCGGCGACTAGCCCAACCCAGCAGAAAAATATTAATCGCCTGATTCCAAGACGCTCTTCAAATAGTTTTATTGTTCCAAGCTCGTTTCTATATGAACTCAGCAAAGCTCAACAGGTCGAGCTTTCAATCGAAACCGACAAAGGAAATATTCAGCGTTCAGTTTATGCGCCAAACCAACCATCAATGCTCTATCAAAATTTTGTCAAGTTGATCGCTGGTCTATCAGCGCCTACCAACAAATCGTAAAAAAGAAAATTATACGATTAAAGTCAGTTATTTATTTTAACTAAAATAACTGACTTTTAAATATTACAGTTTTATTAAAAATCCGGATTTAGAATCAATTTTCAAAAAGATCTCTATGAGAATTAAATAAGCCATAGCAAACAACAATTAAACTCTTCTCATTATTTTCCAAACGATAAAGATTATTTGCATCACAGCACATATCTTGTAAAAACAATTAGATGAATTATCATCCATTCATTACTCTCCCTGATTTTATTTAAAACTTCGTCTAAATAAACTAATTCCAGATTATTTCTTAAATATTCATATCTTTAATTTTTATACTGCCCTTGAAAAGAAAGCCTGAAGGATCAATTAAATAAATAATATTATTTTTCCCTATGATATTTTTTAAATACCATGTAGAATCCCAGCGAAAATTGCATGATGAAATGCAACTTGGTGCTCTTGGTGATGGGCTAACTTGAGGCGTTATATGTCAAAAAAAGAAGATATTATTAACACTGCATTAAGACTTTTTAATTCGCACAGTTACAACTCGATTGGCGTCGATCGTATTATCAGTGAATCTGGCGTTGCAAAGATGACTTTTTATAAATACTTTCCATCAAAGGAAAAGCTGATTGAAGAGTGTCTGATACAACGTAATATCAACCTTCAGGCCTCTTTGAATGCAACTTTGGCGGAGTGTGACCAGTCAGATTACCTGAGCCAGCTTAAGGCGATTTTTCAATGGTATGCTGCATGGTTCAATAGTGAAGACTTCAATGGATGCATGTTCCAGAAAGCTTTAGAAGAAGTCATCAAAATCTATCCATCGACCTTGCAACCTGCAACCCAATACAAGATCTGGTTAACTGCACTGGTGCAAAACTTGCTGACCAATCTCGAAATTCACAATCCGACTCATCTCGCCACGCTGATTGTCAGTATTCTGGATGGGATGACGATTCAAGCCCATGTCAACAGACATTCCGTTGAGATGAATGAATACTGGAAACGTGTTGAGCATCTGATCAATTTTGAAAAAGAATTTGCATAAGCCTGGTTATCCCTTTATGAATAAGGGGATAATCATTCATTAAATTTAAGCAGAATCTGAATAAAGAATTGAAAAAAATAAAGCGTGATTTATAATTATTATTGTGGCTCACGCTTGCGTCTGAGTGTAAAAAGAATAATAAGTATTATTACCCTCTGGCGGTTGTACTTTCGCACTCCCAATCCTTCTTATGCAGACAGATCGTTCTGTCTTGTTTTCTATTATATATACTTTCTATTAAAGCACAATCTTTTTTTCAATATTTTTATATTTATTAAATATATTAAGCACTTAATTTTATTTTACAGTTTAACTAAAGAATAGCTTGGCCTAAAAAACTGGCCTGATTCTCAAAATGCGACAAAAACCACATTTAATCACCATAAAAATAACTAAAGCACACTATTCTCAAGAATCAAGAAAAGCACCACATTTTGAATTGTTTTATCAATTTTACTTATATGTATTTTCATTAAAAACCATTGCAATTATGCAGTTTTACTACAATTTTCTCCTATGCTGACTTTATACTAGCCACGGCTGTAACGTAACGAGTGTAAGTATGCAAAAGGATTTTGAAATCGACGCAATGAGAGAATCAGCAGGTACAATCGTCAATGTACTTAAATCTCTCGCCAATACCGATCGGTTAATTATTTTGTGTCATTTAGCTAAACAAGAGCTGAATGTTTCACAGATTGAGGAGATTACGCAAATCTTCCAACCTACCCTGTCTCAACAGCTAATGATGCTACGGAAAAGCAATGCAGTGTCTACCCGCCGTGATGGTAAACAAATTTTTTACTCCATTCTCGATCCGAAATTAAAAGCAATTTTAAATACCTTGTATGAACATTATTGCCCTCAAGCATAATTTTTGAGGAAAATACAATCAGCATCAGTTTCTTTAGCATTTTTTCTGCATAATATATATGAATTTATGATTTAGACTATGATGCATGAAATTGTTCAACCAAAATGTTTCCAGACTTTTTCCTGCACGAAAATGGCTAAGTGAATATCAGTTTTCAAGCTTTAAGTCGGACTTAATTGCCGCGCTTATTGTGCTGGCAATGCTGGTACCCCAAGGTATGGCCTATGCCATGCTGGCTGGGTTGCCACCGGTTATGGGAATATACGCCAGTATATTGCCCATGATTGTTTATGCCTTTACCGGAACCAGTACCACGCTGTCCATAGGCCCCGTTGCCATTATTTCCATGATGGTCTTTGCTGCATTAAATCCATTATTTCCCGTGGGCTCTACCGCTTATATAGAAGCTGCCTGCTTATTAGCGCTTTTGGTGGGCATCATTTCGATGATTCTGGGGCTATTACGATTCGGATTCCTAATCCAGTTAATTAGTCATCCGGTGATTCAGAGTTTTATCATTGCATCGGCCCTGTTAATTGCATTGGGACAGCTCAAGTTTCTGCTCGATATTCCGCTACAAGCCACAAATATTCCAGAATTTATCCTGAGCTTATCTCAAAATTTTCACCGGATCACAGTTTCAGGAATGAGCTTTGGCCTGCTCTCGGTATTGTTACTTTTTTTGCTTCCCAAATTTATCCGCTCGGAATTCCTCAACAAAGTCCTGCCTCTGCTTCTGGTCGTCGGCTCCATTATCTTACTCAGCCTTTGGAGTGAAAATAATCTGGGCATTCAAACCGTAGGGATTATTCCGACAGGTTTACCCGGCTTACAGTTTCCAACATGGAACCTCAGTTTAGTCCAGCAACTGTTACCAAGCGCTTTTATGATTGCCATGATTAGTTTTGTTGAATCACTGGCCATTGCTCAGGCCACCGCTTTGCAAAAACGCGATGATTTAAATAGTAATCAGGAACTGATTGCTTTAGGTCTGGCAAATATCGTTGCTGGTGTAAATTCCGGTTTTGCGGTATCGGGCAGCTTATCCCGTACTGTGGTCAATGCCGATGCAGGTGCAAAGACCCCGATTGCGGGTGTACTTTCTTCATTGTTCATGATCGCTGTGAGCTTATATTTTACGGGGTTTTTCCAGAATTTACCTTTAGCTGTGCTGGCTGCAACCATTTTTGTTTCCATCTGGAAACTGGTTCGCCTGAGCCCTTTTATTGAAACCTGGAAATATTCAAAAGCCGATGGTCTCGCCATGTGGGCAACATTTTTTGGCGTCACCTGTATTGATATCTCGACAGGATTGATTATTGGTATTATTTTAACCTTTGTTCTATTACTTTGGAAAATTAGCCGACCGCATATTGCAGTGATTGGTCTGATTGAAGGGACCCAGCATTTCAGAAATGTGTCACGCTATGATGTCATTACGACCCCAACCGTGGTGGCTTTTCGGGTAGATGAAAATCTGACTTTTTTAAACGCGCATGTGTTAAAAGGTCATGTGATTACAGAAGTCAGTCAAAATGTAGATCTACAACATGTGGTGATCAATTGCTCAAGTATTAGCAATATTGACCTGAGTGCTTTAGAAATGCTGGAAGATCTTAACCGTGAATTGGCACAGTTAAATATTCAATTGCATTTGTCAGAAGTGAAAAGTTTTGTGATGGATCGCTTGGTTAAATCTGAACTGACCACGCAACTCACAGGCCAGATTTTTCTATCACATTATCAAGCAATACAAACACTTTCGCCTGATATGCTTGTAGAATAAACAATTTTACCGGATTATTTTTTATACAAAAGGATGTGTTATGTTTTCCTAATTTTTTTTTAAAAACATTGTCTTAATTTTTTCAATATTTTTAAAGTAATTGAATTGCAAAAAAAATTTTATTATTCACGGTTCTTAGGTATAGAATACCGCGCTTGTTTAACCTTAAACCGTGCATAGGTTTATAAGGCCTTTATATGTTTAATGTATTGTCTCGCTTGAGTTTAGTTAGCAAAATTATTATCGCTATTTTTCTAGGGATCGGAGTAGCTCTGCTCTTTCCTAACTTTACACCCTATTTAAGTTTATTGGGTGAATTATTCATTAAAGCATTAAAGTCTGTTGCACCGATTTTAGTTTTTGTTTTAGTCCTTTCTTCGATTGCAAATTTCCAGATCGGACAGCACTCTAATATCAGACCTGTTCTGGTGTTGTATCTGGTGGGAATGCTGTTGGCTGCATTTAGTGCGGTAGCTGCAAGTATCATGTTCCCAAGCCAGCTGTTTTTACACTTACCTGCTGAAAGTGGACTTCAGGCGCCTGGTAGCCTGGCAGAAATTTTAAAGAATTTACTTTTAAGTTTTATTGCCAACCCTGTTCAAGCCATTGGTGAAGCCAACTTTATTGGTATTCTGGCATGGGCAATCGGCTTAGGCCTGGCTTTACGTCATAGTTCGGATGCCACCAAACAGGTATTGACTGATGTGGCCGATGCGGTGAATAAGATCATTCATACCGTGATTGGCTTTGCCCCAATCGGTATTTTTGGTCTGGTTGCGGTGACCTTTGCCGATGCAGGCTTGGCGACATTACAAAGCTATGCACATCTCCTGTTCGTGTTAATTGGGACCATGTTGTTTGTCGCGCTGGTGATCAACCCGATCCTGGTTGCGATTACTATGAAAGCCAATCCCTATCCGCTGGTATTTACCTGCCTCAAAGAAAGTGGCATCACCGCATTCTTTACCCGTAGCTCTGCAGCCAATATTCCGGTGAATCTGGATCTGGCTCACCGTTTGGGTGTACATGAAGCCACTGCAAGTGTGTCTATTCCACTCGGTGCGACCATTAACATGGCAGGTGCTGCCGTGACCATTACGGTACTTACCCTTGCGGCCGTGCATACTTTGGGTATTCCTGTTGACCTAAGCACCATGATTATTTTATCTGTGGTTGCTGCTATTTCTGCCTGTGGTGCCTCAGGCGTTGCGGGTGGCTCTTTGCTCCTGATCCCTGTTGCTTGTAGCCTGTTTGGTATATCATCTGAAATTGCAATGCAGATCGTTGCGATTGGTATGATTATCAGTGTATTGCAGGATTCAACAGAAACAGCGCTAAACTCATCAACCGATGTCCTCTTTACCGCTGCTGTAGATTTTAGAGACCGTCAAAACCCATAGGTATATATGCCACTTCAACGTTTACCCAACTGGATTCAACTTGGTGCTTTTTTTCTTGCACTGAATGCCGGAATGGTAAACGTTTTAGGCTTATTTACCGTGTTGCATCAATCTGTTTCACACATGACAGGCAATGTCAGCATTTTGGCCATGAGTTTGCTGGACTGGCAGCCTGAACATTTTATCTATCTCAGCCTAGTCATTCTCTGCTTTATCACAGGGTCATTCTATAGTGGCCTAATTCTGGGAAATGGCAATCTGGCCTTTGGTCGTCGTTACGGCCTTTCTCTCAGCCTAGTGGCTATCTTTTTGTTCCTGACTTGGTTGTTGCTGCCTTACTTCCCCCGTTATGGCCTGCTCTGGGCGTGTGTAGCCATGGGCGTGCAGAATGCCATGGTCAGTCACTACAAAGGTGCGATTATCCGGACAACGCACCTTTCTGGCGTTCTCACCGATATAGGTCTGGCTTTAGGATATAAAGCCCGTGGCTTACATGTAGAAAAACGCCGGATTTTTCTACATCTGCTTATCTTTATCGGTTTTTTATTGGGTGGACTCATTGCGAGTGCACTTTATCCTTATTTAAAATTAAATAGTTTTCTCATCCCTGCCGGCTTAAGTCTGGGGATGAGTATGACATACTGGATTTTTTATTTTCGTTCTTCATCAAACTCACATCTGGATTGAATTATGGTTAAAAATGCATTGCAGGCCCAATTATTAAAAGCTGGTTTGGTGGATAATAAAAAAGCGAAAAAACTGACCAAACAGGCTCAACACGGGCAACGGACCGGACAAAATGATGATGCAACTCTTAAGGCGGAGATTGATCGTGCCAAACAAGAAAAATTAGCCAAAGATCAGGCGCTGAATCTGGAAAAGCAAAAGATTCTGGAAGAGAAAGCCCTAAAAGCTTCGATTATCCAGATGATCAAGCAGCATAAAGTACAGGATATTAAGGGTGATGTGACCTATCAATTTATTGATGAAGGCAAAATCAAGAAAGTCTATCTTTCACAACAGGTTTATAACGCACTTGTTTCAGGTTCACTGGTGATTGCCAAAGATCAGGACAGTTATGCTTATCTGCCTAAAGCACTGGCTGACAAGATTGACCAGAAAATGTCAGGTTTTATCTTGGTGAATAACAATAGCGAAAACAATGATCAGGCCACCGATGAGGAAGATCCATACGCAGCTTATGTCATTCCTGATGACTTGATGTGGTAAAACACCACGGCGTTATGTAAAAACGCCTTACAGAACGTATATAAACTGTGATCAGATTATTATAAATATCAAATACACCTTACAATTCTGTCTTAAAAGAAATGTAAGGTGTATTCGTTTGGATTATTTAGGTTTTATCCGTGATATTCGGGTTGAGTTAAGTCATTATCCCTGGCTTGAGATGATATTGTCCTTAGCTGTTTTAATTTTATTTGCAGCACTTGCGAACTTTATTGCGAAAAGAATTATTGTTCGTGGCATTCGCCATCTAATTACAAAATTTAAGTCTCCAAACCAATCTATATTTGCACAACACAGTGTCTCCCGCCGTTTTGCAAATATTGTTCCTGCCATCGTCATCATGAATGGTATCAGCACGATTCCTCATCTGCCTGCGAAAATCATAAGTCTGGTACAAATGGGCGCGCAAGCATTCATTTTCCTTACACTTGCCCTTACGGTCAGTGAAGCTTTAAATATTTTTAACCTGATCTACCAACGCAATCCAAAATCAAGAAACAAACCCATCAAAGGCTATTTACAACTGGTTAAGCTGATCCTGTTTGTGGTGTGTGGCTTGATGATCTTGGGAACTTTCCTCAAGAAAGATGTGTTTACCCTGCTTGCCGGTTTTGGTGCCATGGCCGCAGTGCTGATGCTGGTATTCCAGAACACCATCCTTTCGTTAGTTGCCAGCGTACAGATTGCCTCTTATGACATGGTACGTATCGGGGACTGGATTGAAATGCCATCTTTAAATGCGGATGGCGATGTCATTGATATGTCATTACATACGGTGACCGTACAGAACTTTGACAAGACTTTTACCACCATCCCCACCAACAAACTGGTGACAGATACCTTTAGAAACTGGCGTGGTATGAGTGAGTCAGGTTGTCGTCGTATTAAACGCTCTCTTTTCCTCGATCAAAGTAGCGTTCACTTCATGAGTGATGAAGAACAGCAAAAGCTAAAAGATTTTCTATTACTTGATCAATATCTGGATGCTAAGAAATCTGAAATTGAAGAGTTCAATAATCACTTGAGTAACCAGTCGCGTTATAACCAGCGTCGCTTAACCAACCTCGGTACATTCCGTGCTTATGTTGAATTTTATTTACGTCAGCATCAAGGCATTGCACAAAACCAGACCATTCTGGTACGTCAAATGCAGCCAACAAGCGAAGGTCTGCCATTAGAGATCTATGCATTTACCAATACCATTGCCTGGGCCGCTTATGAAGCCATCCAGTCAGATATTTTCGATCATCTGATTGCGATTATTCCGGAGTTTGGTCTGAGAATTTATCAAGCACCATCAGGTCATGATTTTCAATTACTTACGCCAGAGCATGAAAACAAAGTTTAAATAAAATATTAAAAAAGCACCTTCGGGTGCTTTTTTAATGGATTTCGAAGTACTTCTTACACCCTTCCATCCATTCTTTAGACACAGGTGCTTCACGGGGGTATTCGGTATTTGCCAGCTTACAATCTTCTACCTTCTTTAAGCCATTGTCCGCTGGAAAGGAATAACCATAATAACCATCACTATTGCGCTGATAGCCTCCTGTTTGTCTATAATCCAGATACAGGTAGCCCATACATAATAATAGGATCCCCAAAATTACAAGCATCACCCCTTTTAAGCTCATTGTTCTGCTCTATGGCCTATTTTCAACATTATAATCATATTTTATTAACATTTTAGGATAAAAGAATCTTATCTTCTCAATGAACTCAGGCTCCTATCTCGCATTATATAACCAGCAATATTTTATAAATCACATAAAAAAAGCCCTAAAAATTTAGGGCTTTTTTGCTCTTTTTATTCAGTCCCACTCAAGCTGAAACTGGATATTGGTATTGGTAAAATTAGGATTCAAAAACACGCGGTAACCTGCGGCTTTTAACTCAGAGACTACGATGTCTGCGTCCTCACTACTGACTTCATGCTTGGAAAATTGTTGTAAGGCATCGCGATCGCCGTCATTGGCTCTTAATTTAATGGTACTTGAAATCTTGGAGAGAATTTTATCTACAGTTAATTTTTTAACATTGGCATTTGAAATTGCAGTAGCTCTTGATGCAGGTAACAAAATTTCTTCGTTCACTGTATTCCGCCTGTGATATCAGAATAAGAAAAAAATATAATATGTTCTATTTCCACTTTTTCAAGTGTTAAAATTGAACTAAACGACATATTTTGGCGCATATCAAGAAATTCTGTATGCAGCTTGATTGATGAGTACAGCTTAACGCAAATCATCTAACTGTTTTAAAGCAAGTTTTACCGTGTAATTTATCTGGTCAGGATTAGTTTGTTTTCGAGACGTGATTGCTGCTGACACTTTTTTATCAATATTATGCCCAGCCAATTGCTTTGCATCCTGACTATTGAGATAACCGACCGTTAAACCTTGAACGTCCACCCTTATGGCATGCCGATCAGATGGATTGGAAGGTTCAGACAACACTCTTGCCGCGACTTCAATCAATTTGGATGCAGGAGCTATGTTTTCTACAATTGTTTTTAAATTTGTCTGATAAGAAGATTCACTCACAATCTCGAACGTATATAAGACATTATCAACAAATGAGGCATCTTCTGAAGCAGAGGTAGATAAACTCTCATTATTTTGAAATTTTCTGGCAAATAATATGATCAATAAACCAATGACCAGCGTAATTATTATTGTCCACATAAATATCTCCCCCAACATTTAGAGGTAGATATAGCATGTGTAAATGATGGTAAATTTCTATGGTTTGTATACGGATCGCATTTAGTCTGCAATGTTTGTTATTTTTCTTTGCTCATAATATTGCAAAATACTACTCACCTTAAGCAGCAAATACCCAAACAATAATCCATTCATAATAATGCCGAGCCCAACAGCAATAATTTTTCCAGACCAGACTTGAACAATATCCAGATTCTCATTTCTGACTTCGATTTGCCCAAAGAGTACAATAAAGGCAAGGCCAGCGATACAACCTAATATCATGACAATCCAAGCAATAAAGGTATTGGTTGTGCTTTCCCTCAAATGGGATTGGGTTTCGCTCATACTGTCCCCTGAATAAGTCTAATGGTTCTCATTATGAGGTGAATATATCAAATTTTATGCAGAGAAAAAGCTCCATATTGGAGCTTTTTTATTGCAGTTCGTTATTGTTTATTTACAGATGATATCCAGCTTTTCAGCATAGTAATCTGTCGAAATCTTCAAATCATTCATCAATTTTTCTTTGGTGTAATCTTTTGGTGCCACCTTTAACAAGGCTGGAATATATTTCGATTCATATAACTTCGGATAGTCCTCACAAAGCACTTGGGTCTGCTGTTGTTTAGGTGTGTCAGGATTATCCAGAATATCCATGTACTCGGAAATTTTATTGTCTACGCTCTCGAAGCTTTCCTGAGCCTTTTCACTCTTTACTTCAGGCTGCTTATTACAACCTGTAAAAAGGATTGTAATCAAACCAAAGAATAGAATCTTGTTTTTCATAAGGATCTTTTAAATTCTGGAAAGTAATACAAGTGAGTGTATATCAGTTTTCATTTGAATAAGTGACAATTTCGTTTTCAGTTTCTTGTCTATTTCGTAAAGTTTAGTCTTCGGCTTTTGTTGGCTCCATTCTATTTATATTTGTCATTCATCTATCTCAAAAAAAGGCTTTGCAGCTCAAAGCCTTTTTCGTTATGAGATTAATTTTATAAATAAATTTCAGGTGGATACGGCGTATCGTCACTAATTGGGGAATATAAGCTCTGACCTACAAAGAAACCGTTTGGAGCCTGTGCAATATCAATGGTGACTGAATCGGCCATAACCTGAGGATAGGCCCAGATGAACTGTTTCATCAGTCCCAAGGATTGATTATTTTGCATATCACCAAAGATACGCTGCCAGATCGGTATTTGGTAAGGTTTACTCGCGTCAAATCCATATAAATGTGCAATGGACGAGTCAGGCACAAACCCAGCCAGATACGCAACCTTATCTTCCGGATAGTTCAAATCCTGAGTTGGAATTTCAGCCACAGCCTGATGTGCTAATCCCAAACGCGCTTCTAAAATCCAGTCATAAGCTTCCGTCATCAGGTAATCAAAATTCGGATAGGCATAATATTCACGTGGATAATTGATATCCGTCACCAAAGTTTCAATTGGGGTGCGAATGGTCGGGAAGAAAATCAGCGGAGATACTTTTGCCTGTGGGTATTTGGTCTTAACCACCGACCGAATATCCTGACAGGTTTGCCCTAACTTGTTTCTTAACCAGCTTTTAAACTGATCATACGGCGTTCCGGTCTTGTTCATCGCTTCATAAATGGTGCCCAGATCTGGCGCATATAAACCGGTATCCGCATTAAAAGCCAGTTTGGTTGGGTAATCATAGACACATGGCAGATCTGTACCCTGGTTATACCACCACCACGGTTCGCCAATCTGCATATTCACTTCACAGCCACTGGCAACCAGGGTATCGGCAAACTCAATAAAGGCTTTATGTAAATAAGCCTGCGCATTTTGATCACATGGACTAAAGAAGTAACTTGGTGGCTCATAGCCTGTTCGACCCAGATTATTATTCCAGTCCCGCTGAGCCCAGTATTCATTGGCACCCAAGGAATACATTTCAAAGCTCACCCCAAAGATAGGCTGCATATCGGCACAATGGAGTGCCTGGGCAAAATGTTCGTGCCATTTTCGGGTACATGGATTAACGACGTTGGCATTGCTGAGTAACGGATCAGGAATCTGCCATTTATTGATATCAGCATTCCATGCCATTTCAGGATATTTCGACATGCCACAATAGTGATTGATCAGACCGTGATAACCCAAAGCCGCCATATTATCGACCAGTCGCTGTGGGTTGAGATCATAATGATCATCATAACTGGTACATAGGCCATACTCATGCGCAGGTACTGAGACCCGATTTAAAGCCAGCTTGGCATTCGGGCCGGTAGTTACGGAGTTGGTTACCCGAATGTACCCCTCTTCTGCCTGTGCTAATGGCAGGGTTGAATGCCCGTTATAACTCAGGGTAAATCCAGAGAAAGAAATACGCTGAATGTTACTAACAGGAAATGGATCTGTTGCAGAGAAGCCCGCCTTGACGCTATCCCAATTGATATGAATATGGGCTGATCGTGAAGCAGGCTGATCGGCATAATTAAACAGCACGATATAGGCGACCTTATCTACTCCATTTTCATAATATTGCACAGTCAAGGTCGGGGTTAAAGCGGGATTATTTAACGTTGGCATACTGGCCGACAATTCAATATCAAAATCCCAAATCGTACCGCTGTAATCATATTTGGTCTCATAGCCAAGAAACTGATGATCTTTTGCATCATAAGAATCCCAACTAATCCCTACCAGGTCAGTAGTAGTGCGGGAACGGAAAAAGGCTTCAAAACCGTTAGCAAAATTGGTAATGGCAAAAGACATGGTTTGCGGGCCATCAACTCGCCAAAACTTTGGGCTAAACCGATCAATACTCGAAGTTGTAACAGTTACGCTAGGAGATTTTTTAAATTTTTTTTCAAAGTTATTCGTCATTTGCTAATGCTCTCATTTAATAATTAAGTTTTCATGTTAAGTAATCTTGTTATTTTTGGCTGTTTGTATCGGTAATCATTGATCAAAAACCCAGCACTTACATAGAGTTTATGTAACTTGAATTTTTGAATGCATAAAAAAAAGCTTATCTATTGATAAGCTTTCCAACAACAGCCTTATTTTGATACCTTTCCTTGCCAGCCCGGTATTGTTATATGCAGCTCAAATAAGCTGCTTATCTCAAGCTAGACAGTGAACAGCTTAAGCCGCCATTCGTCTACATTCTATGGCACATTGATGGCAGGTTTCGGCACACTGTTGACAATGTTCAGAAGCGTGTTTGATACACTCTTCAGCGCACCAGTCACATATTTTTGCACAGATCTGGCACATATCCGCCAGAAAGATTGATTCTCGTTGATGAGCTTTGGCACATAACATACAGATATCCGAACATTCCAGACATCGGGTAATGCACTCCCGCATCATTTCGACTTTTTCTTCTTGTAAACAGGCGGATGCACAAGTGGTACAGGCCAATGAACAAACCAGACAAGCTTTGGCGCAATCTGAAAACTGGATAGAGTCCATCTTATTCTCCTTAGCTAAATCATCAAAAATGCTTACTAAATAAGCTAATCAGATAAAGTGCTGCAAAACATAAGGATTCGGTTATAAAAAGTAAGCCATGTTTTTTTAAGTAATCGAATGAAGCAAAGGTCTCTCGATCTGACTTTTCAGCGAAAGAAGCAGTCGCTATATGCGGTAGATATCTGCGGAAAAAATTAAGAATAGTCCGGGCGTTTTTTTCTATGGGATTATTTTATTTATGCGGATAAAAAACGCTCAAAATCAGCAATGAAGATGAGCGCTTTATATTAAGCCGGGTCACTCTATAAAAAAATAATCAGTGCCCATAAATATTTTTGTGCAAGGTGTCTGAAAGCCAGTGGATAAAGCCTGTTTTATTCTTAAACTGCGGAGTATCGAATAAATTTACATTCAACTCAAAATGATTAAAATTAATAAATTTATAGCTCCCGCCGCCTAAAGCAACCACATCGCTGTGTGGATATTTGAGCGTTTTTAGCGCTTCGCTAAAGAACAAGGCTTTAAGCGCTATCTCACTATTCTTGTGCGCCTGATAACTTTGGGACTGAAGGAATAAATCATATTCTTGATCTAAACGTGTCATGATTTGGGAAATAACCACTTTAGACTCCTTTATTATTGGAACACCTGTTATCGCATAGAAAACAGTAAAAGCCCACCTTTTGATGGACTTTTATAGTATTAAATTGGTATGACTAATGCAGGCTTAACTCTTCATCTTTGGCAATCACGACCGAAGTGAGCATCGGAATACCCAAGATCACCGGGACCATAATGATCCATAAATCGGTTGTTAAATGACTTGAAAAGAAGAAATGGATGGCCATGGCCACCAACGCCAATACACTCAACAATACACCCATGAATCGAACTGCAAATTTAATCAGCATTTTTGATCCTATATAATTGTCAGTACACTTCATCAGTATACGCCTAGCATTTCGATCAAGATACCTGCTTTTATACAACCGATACATCACAATAAGCACCCATCCTTGCACCTGAGCTTTTCTCCTCTCTATTGCTGATTTTCTGCTATGCTACAGAACAAGCTGAATTAGTACTTGATATTAGAGGAAACCGAAATGCTGCGATGGTTTGAAAAGCTAGTCGATCCATACCCCACCAAAGACTTAAACAAACCATTACCTACGACCTTTTTTGCTTTCGTTTGGCAATCGACTCAAGGCATTCGCCCTTTTCTATTTTTACTGATTGCATGTACTGCCGCAGCAGCATGTTTTGAAGCTTTATTCTTTTCCTATATTGGTAAATTGGTCGACTGGCTCACCAAAAGTCAACCCAGCACCTTTTTACAAACCAATCAACAGAACTTAACCATTCTGATCAGTATTCTGTTTGCCAATATTTTCTTTGTCAGCCTGCAATCGATTATTAAACACCAAGTATTATTCAGTAATTTTCCAATGCGTATGCGCTGGCGTTTCCATAATTTATTACTGCAACAAAGCCTGGACTTCTTCCATACCGATTTCGCTGGACGTCTTTCTGCCAAAGTCATGCAGACTGCACTGGCGGTACGCGAATTCTGGATGATTCTTGGGGACATGCTGGTTTATGTACTGGTCTATTTTGTGACCATTAGTCTGGTCATGGGTGCAATTTCGCCGGTGTTGATTGTGCCGCTGATTTTATGGTTAGCCTTATTTATTGGTATTGCCAGCTATTTTATTCCACGACTTGGCAAAATCTCCCAGCAACAGGCCGACGCACGTTCTGTCATGACCGGTCGAGTTACCGACGCCTATACCAATATCCAGACAGTAAAGCTCTTCGCTCATGCGGGTCGTGAAAGCCAATATGCCAAAGAGTCGATGCAGGAATTTATGGTGACGGTGTATAAGCAAATGCGTCTGGGGGTGAAATACCAGATCAGTATTCGTGTACTCAGCGCATTCCTGTTTATTAGTGTGATTGGAACCTCGGTCTGGCTTTGGACACAAGGTCAGGCAGCAATCGGGGTGATTGCTGCAACCACAGCGATGGTATTGAAGTTGGACAGTCTGGCCGAATTCATCATGTGGCACATTACCATGCTGTTTGAAAATGTCGGTACCATTCAGGACGGGATGAAAACTCTGGGCAAACCGGTCCAGATTCAGGACAAGGAAAATGCCACTGAGTTACAGGTACAGCACGGCGAGATTCGTTTTGAAGATGTCAGCTTTGCTTATAACCAGAAGAATGTCATTGATCATTTTAACCTGACCATCAAACCGGGTGAGAAAATTGGGATTGTCGGTCGTTCCGGTGCCGGGAAATCGACACTGATTCAACTGCTGCTGCACTTCTATAACATCAACCAAGGTCGTATTTTGATTGACGGTCAAAATATTCATGATGTGACCCAAGATAGTTTACGTGCCAATATTGCCTTGGTAACGCAAGATACCTCGCTGCTACATCGTACCGTCGCTGAAAATATTAAATACGGTCGGCCGAATGCAACTGAAGCTGAAATTCAACAGGCGGTCAGAAAAGCCAAAGCGGAAGAGTTTATTCCGCAGCTAACAGATATGAAAGGTCGTGTTGGTTTTGATGCTTATGTGGGCGAACGCGGGGTGAAACTGTCGGGTGGACAACGTCAACGTATTGCCATTTCACGGGTTTTCCTGAAAGATGCACCGATTTTAATATTGGATGAAGCCACCAGTGCCCTTGATTCCGAAGTCGAAGCCGCAATTCAAAGCAGTTTAAATGACTTGATGGTTGGCAAAACGGTCATTGCAATTGCCCACCGTTTATCTACTATTGCTCAAATGGATCGTCTCATTGTGCTGGATCAGGGCAAAATCGCAGAACAAGGCACACATGAGGAGCTGATTGCTCAAGATGGTTTATATGCTCAACTGTGGAAACGCCAGACAGGCGGTTTTTTGGTTGAACAACGGGTAACGCAGGACACAGAATAATGTTGTATTTAGAAGACCTTAATATTGGCGATCGTTTCATCAGCCGTGAATATGAAATGACACTAGAAGAAGTCAAGCAGTTTGCCAATCAATACGACCCACAACCCTTTCATACCGATGAGCAAGCTGCTGCGCAACACCCTATTTTTCAGGGATTGGCAGCAAGTGGCTGGCACACCTCAGCCGTCACCATGCGACTTTGGACGGAATGTTTTCCGGTTGCTGGCGGCTTACTGGGAACAGAATCGAGTTTACGCTGGCCAAGACCAACACGTGCAGGAGATAAAATTCACGTTGAAGTTGAAATTACCGCAATCGTTCCGTCTAAAACCAAACCAGATCGCGGTATCGTCAGCTACGTAACCCAAGCTTTGAACCAGCACGGTGATGTGCTATTAATATCGACAACTAAAATTTTGGTGTTTAGAAAAGCAGCTTAAGACTTGGACATTCAATGACTGTTTTGTCCAACAATTTTTATGATTGATTATTTTATTTCATGTAAAGATGTTTAAGACTTTAATGTTTAAAAGATATTGGCAAAATTGATGAGCGCCACGGAAAGCCCATGAAAACAAGCACAACTCGTCAAGATCAAGGAATACCAGGCGTCTATGGCTTATTGCTATTGGATGTAGTTTCTCGCTGGGGATATAGCGATGAAACTTTATTTGCTCCATTTCATTTAACGAGTGAACAGCTGGCTGATCCGAACTATCGAATTCCAACACCGATTGCCAATGAACTGGTGAAGCATTCTTTGCGCCTGACTGGTGAAAGTACACTGGGTTTTCATCTCGGTACGCAAATGCGGATTTCCATTCATGGATTTATCGGTTATGCCATTATGACGGCGCATGATATTACCGATGCCATTGCACTGGCCAGCCGCTTTATTCAATTACGTCTACCCTTTCTACAGCTATATTTTTCGACCTTCGGCCCTAAAGCCACTTTACAACTGCAGTGTGATATCGAAGTCGAACCGTTGCGCACCGAAATTATTCTAGGTCTGACCATTGGCATCATGACCATGGCCAGAGCGCTTACCGGAATAGAAGATTTAAGTGGTGAGGTAGATCTGGATTTCCCTGAACCGGCAGACTTTGAAAAATATCGGGACAAACTCAGCAGCAGCATTCGTTTTAATCAACCGCATTTAATCTCAAGCTTTGATAAAAAATATCTGGGCCTGAAAATGGTCAATGCCGATCCCATTGCCAGCCAGATTGCTATTAACCAGTGTGAAACAGAACTATCAGCACTGGGCGAACGTCGGCGTTTAGCAATGCGGGTGCGGGATATTCTGACCAATTCAGAACAGCATTATCTCAGTATCGAAAGTGTGGCTGAACGTTTGCATATGTCCGACCGTACCTTGAAGCGTCAGTTGGCAGCAGAAGGTACTTCTTTTTCCACTTTAGTGGATGAAGTACGTTATCGTCATGCCACCTCCCTGCTTTCCCGCACCGATTATAGTCTGGAACAGATTGCAGATGAGCTTGGCTATTCTGACGTGGCAAACTTCAGTCGTGCCTTTAAACGCTGGAGTGGCCGTAGCCCAAGTAACTGGCGCAAAGATCCATACTTATAATAAGTTCAACGGCGAAAGCTTTTGTTTTTATTGAAAAGCATGTATAAACCAAATAAAAATGATACGACAGATTGTTAAGGAGTTGTCATGAATCATCCAGCAGAATTGAAATATGCACGTACGCATGAATGGGTAAGAATCGAGGGTGACCTCGTTGTGACTGGTATTACCGACCATGCACAAGATGAGTTGGGTGATTTGGTCTACGTGGAAACCCCAGCAGTGGGCAGTCATGTCACGGCAACTGAACAGGCCGGTATTGTTGAATCAGTCAAAACTGCATCAGATATTCATGCACCTGTTTCAGGTACAGTGGTTGAAGTGAATAGCGATCTTGAAGATGATCCTGATTTTGTCAATGATGAACCTTATGGCAAAGGCTGGATTTACAAGATCAAACCGGACAATATCGCAGATGTAGAAAAACTACTTTCAAATAGTGAATACGAATCAGGTTTATAATCGAATAGATCTTGAGAAAAAGCCCGGCTAATTTGACCGGGTTTTTTTAAATGAATGCACGTAGTCGTACCTTGCAGCGCTCATACTTGCGTCTAAAATCTGAATTTGACGACACAAATCCGATCAAGTCACAGCTTAATCCTTCAACCCTCTTTCCGGACAATTGACTGAATCATTTTTTCTTTTCTAGCCAAGCCGTCATCTTGAAAATTCGATAAATAAATAATCAAAATTTCTGCTACTTTTTTGTGTAGAAAAGGGCTCAACATTATATTTTTTTAATGTCAAATTTCTCTGGCTGATTACCTTTGTAACATCATGTGTCAATATTTTTGCCTAGTTTTTGACTGCTTCAATTTAATCTACATCTGTACTTTTTATAAATTGTAACTTTTGAAAACATTGTGCGTAAATTTCAATCATCAACCCGAGCATTTTTGATGAAAAAAAACGCGCTTTTTTCAATAAAAAAATTAATATTCATAGAGTTATTTTAAATTACATAAAATATACAAATAAAATACATAAACATAACAGTATTTTAAAAATCATTTGTGCTTGAATCTGTGACCTTATCAATCCCAAGAATAGTCATTCATTTTTTTAGCTATTCAGTTGTGATTGCAAATTATGGATATGTAAGGACAGGCATCCATTATGAATTTTTCGAATCCCACAGTTGTTGTATTCGTGGTGTATATCCTGGCCATGCTTGGCATCGGTTTATACGCCTATTTTTCTACTAAAAATCTTGATGATTATATTCTTGGAGGCCGAAGTTTAGGCAGTTTTGTAACCGCATTATCTGCGGGTGCATCAGACATGAGCGGTTGGTTACTCATGGGCCTACCTGGCGCTATTTACTTAACGGGTTTATCTGAATCGTGGATTGCGATCGGTTTGATTATCGGTGCATGGCTGAACTGGTATTTGGTGGCTGGGCGTTTACGTGTCCATACCGAAGTACAAAACAATGCCCTCACCTTACCTGATTATTTTACTGGTCGTTTTGATGACCAGAAGAAAATCTTACGCGTCACTTCTGCATTGATTATTCTGGTATTTTTCGCAATTTATTGTGCTTCTGGCATGGTCGCTGGCGCACGTTTGTTTGAAACATTATTCCAATTGCCGTATAGCACAGCATTATGGATCGGTGCATTTGCAACCATCGGCTATGTTTGTATCGGTGGCTTCCTTGCGATCAGCTGGACCGATACCTTCCAAGCTGGCTTAATGATTTTCGCATTATTACTCCTGCCAATTGTGACCTACATGTCTTTAGGTATCGGCATGGAAGAATTTACCGCTGTTGTTGAAAGTGTTCGCCCACATGCTTTTGATTTTGCGACAAACTTAAGTGTTGTTGCGATTCTTTCTGCAGCTGCATGGGGCTTAGGCTATTTTGGTCAACCACACATTCTGGTTCGCTTCATGGCTGCTGATTCTGTGAAATCAATTCCAGCGGCTCGCCGTATTGGTATGACCTGGATGGTTTTATGCTTGGCGGGTGCAGTCGGTTCAGGCTTTATCGGTATTGCATACTTCCAAATGCATCCTGAATTTGCGGCAGCAGTAACAGCTAACCCTGAAACTGTGTTCATGGAATTAACCAAGATCTTATTCAACCCTTGGGTTGTAGGCGTCATTCTTGCTGCAATTTTATCGGCAGTCATGAGTACCTTGAGCTGTCAGTTACTGGTCTGTTCGAGTGCGTTAACTGAAGATTTGTACAAAGGCTTTATCCGTAAAAACGCGTCACAAAAAGAACTGGTTTGGATTGGTCGTGCCATGGTACTTGCAGTTGCAATGCTTGCACTGGTGCTTGCTCAGAACCCAGACAGTAAAGTGCTTGGTCTCGTTGCTTACGCCTGGGCTGGTTTTGGTGCAGCATTCGGTCCATTGATTATTCTTTCATTGTTCTGGAAGCGTATGACCCTGAACGGCGCATTGGCAGGTATGGTTGTGGGTGCTGTAACCGTTATCCTTTGGAAAAACTTCTTCGGTGCTACAGGCATCTACGAAATTATTCCGGGCTTCGTTTTCGCCTTGATCAGTATTGTGGTGGTGAGCTTGCTTGGTAAAGCGCCAAATGCTGCTGTAACCAGCCGCTTCGAACAAGCTGATGAAATTTATGCACGCGAAATGAAATAATTTTGCTGAAAAATTTAAGGGGCTTTCGAGCCCCTTTTTTTATTTAAAATTTTGTCCGTGATTTAATTTTTATTTTCGAGCTGTCTTTCACGACCTGCATCACCGGATAACTACGGGTTTCCTTCACCCCTGGCAACTGCCATAAAATCTGTCCTGCAATGCGACGGAATTCCTCCATCCCCGCGCTACGCAATTTAATCAGAAAATCAAAACCGCCACTGACCATATGACATTCCACGATTTCAGGATACTGCGTGACTGCGTCAATAAAATCATCCAGTACATGCGGTGTGGTCTTATCCAACAGCACTTCCACAAAGACCAGAAAATTGGCATTGAGCTTATTCGGATTCAGTTTCGCCTCATACCCCAAGATAAACTCATCCTTCGTCAATTTCTGCACGCGCGCCATCACTGCAGTCGGTGACAGGTTAACGAGTTCCGCCAATTTACTATTGGAAATCCTTCCATCTGTTTGAAGAATATCCAGAATTTTCAGATCAGTTCGATCTAATGTATAAATAGGGCCATTCAACTGAATTTTCCTCTAAAAAATAAGCAAATTATAGTGAGTTACTCGGGATTTATTCTGTAATCATAAATTATCTAAACCTCTCTGCTCAATATGTTTTAGAGATTGTTATTGGAATTTAGCATGAATACATTGGATACTCCCGCACAAATGGACACAGCTCACGCAGACGGTTATATCACCGAATTTAAAGAAAAAAGTGAGTTTGAGCAACGCATCAATACGGCATGGCGCCGTGCAGAGCCTGAAGCAGTCGCTGTACTTGCTGAAGCAGCCAACATTTCCCCTGAACTTGACCATAAAATTTATGAGCTCGCATTTAGCTTAGCGCACAATTTGCGTGAGCGTAAAAGTTCAGCGGGTAAAGCTGGTATCGTTCAAGGTTTACTTCAAGAATTTTCACTTTCTTCACAAGAAGGTGTAGCACTGATGTGTTTGGCAGAAGCTTTGCTTCGTATTCCAGATACTGCAACGCGTGATTTATTGATCCGTGACAAAATCAACCAAGGCAACTGGAAAGAACACGTTGGTCAAAGTAACCTGATGTTCGTCAATGCCGCTGCCTGGGGTTTGATGTTAACTGGTAAGTTGATGGAAACGCCGAAGCAAACCAGTTTATCAAGTGTCTTAACTGGCCTCTTGGCACGCAGTGGTCGCGGTATCATCCGTAAAGCCGTTGACGTTGCTATGCGTATGATGGGCGAGCAATTCGTTACCGGCGAAACTATTGGCGAAGCGCTTGAACATGCGAAACCATTTGAGCACAAGGGTTTCCGCTACTCATACGACATGTTGGGTGAAGCTGCCCTAACTGAACATGATGCTGAGCGTTATTACAACGACTACACCCAAGCCATTCATGCCATTGGTAAAGCATCGAACGGTCGTGGTGTCTATGACGGCCCCGGTATCTCAATCAAGCTTTCTGCATTGCACCCACGTTACCAACGTGCGCAAATTGACCGTGTTCATCATGAACTTTACAACAAAGTTTTTGAACTGGCGTGCTTGGCAAAACAATACGATATCGGTTTAAACATCGATGCTGAAGAATCTGAGCGCTTGGAAATCTCGCTTGAATTGCTTGAACGCCTATGTTTCGAACCGAAACTTGCCAACTGGAAAGGTATTGGTTTCGTGATTCAGGCCTACCAGAAACGCTGTTTCTATGTGGTTGATTACATCGTTGATCTTGCAAAACGCAGTAACAAACGCCTGATGATCCGTTTGGTGAAAGGTGCGTAT
The DNA here is from genome assembly GCF_904886855.1 of Acinetobacter sp. 'aerobic (ED)'. Lineage (NCBI taxonomy): Bacteria > Pseudomonadati > Pseudomonadota > Gammaproteobacteria > Moraxellales > Moraxellaceae > Acinetobacter > Acinetobacter sp. 'aerobic (ED)'. The sequence goes on along the minus strand of NZ_CAJHGI010000001.1, from coordinate 102,176 downwards.
TGGGATAGCGAAATCAAGAAAGCGCAAATCGATGGCATGACCGACTACCCTGTGTTTACCCGTAAAGTTCACACTGACTTGTCTTACATTGCGTGTGCGAAAAAATTACTTGCTGCTCCAGATCAAGTGTATCCGCAGTTTGCGACGCACAATGCACAATCACTTGCAACGATTTACAACTTGGCTGATCCAAGCAAGTATTACCCTGGCCAATACGAGTTCCAATGCTTGCACGGTATGGGTGAGCCATTGTACGAGCAAGTGGTTGGCTCTAAAGAAGACAATAAGCTTGGTGTGCCATGTCGTGTTTACGCACCTGTAGGTAACCATGAAACTTTATTGGCTTACTTGGTTCGTCGTTTACTCGAAAATGGTGCCAACACTTCATTCGTCAACCGTATTGCGGATAAAACTTTAAAAGTTGAAGATTTAATTCAATCTCCAATCAAAGATATTCAAACTTCAGCGAAAGATGAAGGTCAGCTTGGTTTAAAACACCCAGCGATTCCGCTTCCGCATGATCTTTATCCATTACGTCCAAACTCAAGTGGCTTTGATCTCAATAATGATCAACCATTAGCAGACTTGGATGCGACCGCACAGAAGTTACGTAACCAGATTTGGAAAAGTGGCCCTTTACTTGGTTTTGAATCAGCAGTACACGATGAAAGTAATGCGCTTGCAATTACAAACCCTGCACAAAACAGTAAAGTTGTCGGATATGTCAATGAAGCAACCAGCGCTGATGTACAACTGGCCTTAGAAGCTGCGGTACAAGCTGAACAAAGTTGGGCTGTAACTGATAAAGTTGAGCGTGCTGCTTGCTTAAAACGTGCTGCTGGCTTGATGGAAGCCCGTATTCAAGAGTTGATGGTTTTACTTTGCCGCGAAAGTGGTAAAACCTATGCCAATGCGATTGCAGAAGTTCGTGAAGCGGTCGATTTCCTACGCTATTATGCAACTCAAATTGAAAACCTGCCTGCAAATGCACAGGTGAAGCCATTAGGTACCGTATTGTGTATCAGCCCATGGAACTTCCCTCTTGCAATTTTCTCTGGTCAGATTGCAGCTGCATTGGTAAGCGGTAACTGTGTTATTGCCAAACCGGCTGAACAAACACCACTCATTGCAGCACAAGCGGTGCAAATGCTTTGGGAAGCTGGCGTGCCACACGGCGCTGTACAGCTTGTTCCAGGCCGTGGTGAAACAGTCGGTGCGCAATTGAGCCAGGATGACCGCATCCAAGGCATCATGTTCACAGGTTCGACTGAAGTTGCAAAAATCTTGCAAAAAACGGTGGCAAAACGTTTATCTCCAAATGGTCAACCTATTCCGTTAATCGCGGAAACCGGTGGTCAAAATGCGATGATCGTAGACTCTTCTGCACTGACTGAACAAGTGGTTCTCGATGTTGTCAGTTCTGCATTCGACAGTGCCGGTCAACGTTGTTCTGCACTTCGTATCTTATGTGTACAAGAAGACAGCGCTGCAACCGTCATCAAAATGTTGAAAGGTGCGATGCAACAGTTGATTGTCGGCAACCCTGCGATCTTAAAAACCGACATTGGTCCTGTGATCGATACTGAAGCGAAACAAACCATCGATACGCACATTCAAAAGATGAAATCTAAGGGTTACCCTGTTCATCAATTGATGTTCAACGATGCTGCAAGCCAACAGGCACTTGCACAAGGTACTTTCGTTCCGCCAACAGCAATCGAATTACCAAACCTTGATGACCTTGAGCGTGAAGTATTTGGTCCTGTACTACACATCATCACGTATAAGTACGGTGAACTTGAGCAGTTGATCGATCGTATCAATGCCAAAGGTTACGGCTTGACCATGGGTCTACATACCCGTATCGATGAAACCATTAATACGGTGATTCAACGTGCTGAAGTGGGTAACTTATACATCAACCGTAACATCGTCGGCGCAGTGGTAGGTGTACAACCGTTTGGTGGTGAAGGCTTGTCTGGTACTGGTCCGAAAGCTGGTGGTCCACTTTATATGTACCGTTTGATGGAGCATTGTTCAGAGAAAGTATTGGCAACCCCATTTGCGGTGAAAGCTGAAATCTCTCAGTTTGATGCCGTATCCAATGTGGCTTACCAAAGCTTGCTGGCTTGGGCAAAACAACACATGGCTCAAGCAGTACCGACAATTCCAGCATTTGGCGTAGGTAAATTCTACGAGTTGCAAGGTCCGACTGGCGAAAGTAACCAGTACATTATCCTGCCTCGTCATCGTGTGCTTTCGATTGCCAATGATGATGCTAGCCAGCTTCAACAATTGCTTGCGATTTTCGCAGTGAGCAGTACAGCTGCGGTATTGAAAGACAATGCATTCTTGGTAAAACACAAAGCGTCTTTACCAAAAGATGTCTTGGACGCAATCACTGTGATTTCAAGTGTTGAAAAAGATGCCTTTGATGCCGTGCTTCATCATGGTTCTGTTGAACAGTTGCAAGATTTGCAAACTAAAGTTGCTGCCCGTTCAGGTGCGATTGTTGGCATTACCCAGCTGCAAGCCAATGAGCAGATTCCTTTAGAGCGACTTGTGATTGAACGTGCCATCAGCGTGAATACAGCTGCAGCTGGCGGTAACGCAAGCTTGATGACTTTATCTGAAGACTAATATTCGCCTTTTCGAGAGATATTAAGTCTCTCACTGACCCGAATCATGTTTACATGGTTCGGGTTTTTTAATATGTTTTAGTTGATCTTTATTGCAATTATAAAAATGAGAACTTGGAGATGCAATTTTTCCCCGCTACTGAATATCAACCTCACTGTGACCAGCTTTTTGAAGATTATAAAACAAAGATCAGGCAGCTTATCCCTTTTGCCATTGTTGAACATATTGGCTCATCCGCGATCCCCAATACAATTTCAAAGGGTGATCTGGATATTTATATTGAAGTCCCCGCTCAACAGTTTTTAGATGCCATTAAAGATTTACAACAACTTAATTTTAAAGAAAAGCCTGATACATTACGTACCCATGAGCTATGTATGCTGCAGTCACAAGCGCATGATGTCGCCTTGCAAATCGTTGTGACGGGCTCGGAATTTCAAAATTTTCTTACTTTTCGGGATCAACTACAACGTCACCCAGAGCTGGTTCAGCAATACAATCAACTCAAACAAAGTTGTTCAGGTACTTCACCAGAGCAGTATCGTCAGATTAAAGCATTATTTATACAGAATGTGCTGAATCCCCATCCAGCTTACAAATAAGCAAATTTGATAATTTCCCTGCACCTTGTAGCACTTTTTTTGATACCATTCCTGTTTAGATTTCACCTATAGTTTTCTTGTTTATGACCATCTCTTACCAGCAGCAACTTCAAGAGAAAGTTGAACGAATCACCGCACAATTTGCCCCGTTCAATCCACCAGCTTTAGAAGTGTTTCAATCGCCCGAACAACATTTCCGTATGCGTGCCGAATTCCGTCTCTGGCATACCGAAGATGATCTGTTCTATGCCATGTTTGAACGTGCTGAAGATGGAAAGCAAAAAGAAGTTGTTCGTGTAGATGAGTTTCCGATTGCAGATCAAAGCATCAATGACTTGATGCCGCGTCTATTAGAAGAATTAAAAGCAGTACCGATTCTATCGCAACGTATTTTTGAAGCGGATTTTCTTGCAACATTAAGCGGAGAAATGCTGGTTACGCTGATTTATCACCGTAAACTGGATGCAGAATGGGAAACGGCAGCAAAAACGTTAGCAGAAAAACTGAATATCAAGATCATGGGCCGTAGCCGTGGCCAAAAAGTGATTATTGGCGATGACTATGTGGTTGAGCAGCTCAATGTTCATGGTCGTACTTTTAAATACAAACAAATTGAAAGCAGTTTTACCCAGCCGAATGCACAAGTGTGCCAGTATATGCTGGAATGGGCATGTGATGCTGCACAAGGATCTCAACAAGATCTTTTAGAATTGTATTGTGGTAATGGTAACTTTACCCTACCGTTGTCTTTAAAATTCAATCGTGTCCTTGCCACTGAGCTGGCAAAATCTTCGGTTTATGCGGCGCAATGGAATATTGAGCAAAACCAGATTGAGAATATTCAGGTGGCGCGTTTATCTGCGGAAGAGTTTACCCAAGCGTATCAGGGCGAACGTGAGTTTAGACGCCTGCAAGAAGCTGAAATTGATATTCAAAGCTATGACTTCGATACAGTTTTCGTCGATCCGCCACGTGCAGGCATTGATGATGAAACGCTGAAACTGCTACAGGGATTCAAGCGTATTCTCTATATCTCATGTAATCCGGACACCCTGCATGACAACCTCAACACACTGACTCAAACCCATCGCATTGTGAAGTTCGCTATGTTCGATCAGTTCCCTTTTACCCATCATGTTGAGTCGGGTGTTTTACTTGAGAAGATTTAAACAAATTATTTCAACGTAACAATAAATTATAAAGGGTTTCAATAACCCTTTATTTTTGCTCAAAGTATAGGGATAAAAAAGTGATATTTTTCAAAGGTCAAGTCATGATACCGTCATAATTTCGTTTGAGATGAGCAGACTCATCGAAAAAATTGAAGTTCAACTGCTGCTTTTATCACTTAAGCTGACTTGTATTTTATTTTAAAGTGGCTATATTTCGAGCTATGTTAGGTTGTTAATGAAGGCTCTATGAGTTTTTGGCAAAAATTGTTCAATGCAGACGAACAATATAACGAACACAAGAACCAGACTTCTTGCGTGGAAAACGATTGTTCTTGCAAAACCAATGAACAGCTACTCGATGCTTTAGTCAAAGCAACAGATGAGGATGTCATTAAAGGCATTAAGAAAGTACTGATTTCTCGGGGTTATAGCCGCAAAGAATTACTTGCGATGATCAAACCACCGATTCAATAAAAATAAGCCCCTCATCTCCTTAAAATCAGGAGATGAGGGTGTCATCAAGATTTACACTGTTCCCGATTCACTTCTGCCACCATCGGTCCCAGATTAAATCGCTTATCATGGCGTTTGCTCTGTGTTGAATACACACTTGAAATCGACCCATCCAGATATAACGCATGATCTATTTTCAACTGTTGCTTAAAAAACTGCGCAAACTGGTAAAAACTCACCCGTTGTTGTGAAATCACAAAATACAGCTCATTATTTTTTATGCCCACCCCATTTCTGATTTTAAGTGAAGTTGAGTCTGGTAAAAATTGATCATTGATTTTACCCTGATAGACCAGCATCGGCCCTGACTGGGTCGCAAACTGTGCCTGAAAACCTGAATGTGCATAATCAGTCGTGGTTTTGATGACGGCACGGCGATCATTCCACGCCACAACTCCATTCGGTTGCATAAAAAAATTACCAAAACCTTTCGCCTGATTTAACTGACGCAGCTCTTTGCCCTGTTCGACATATAATCCGACGGGCTGAAAGTCAGCATGATACATTCCCGCATTCATGGCAAAATTGAGTTGGGCACAAGCCGGTAATGCTTTTTGTAAAGTTGCAAACTTTTGATAGTAGTGATTGCTTTCAGGATTTTTTAAAAATAATTCCAGTTGATCCAGATGGTCGACTTTAATGACATCGTAGCTGTTTTGATTAAATTGAATGGCTTGCTGCTGCATCGCATATGCGGAAGGAACAGCTAAAAATGTAAAGGCGAACAGTAACCAGCTTTTCATTATTCGATATATTTAAGATGAGATCTGGCTATTTTCTCACAACAGCAAATCATGCTGAATGACGGATACAAACTCCACACATAATCATCGGATTGAGTGCATAAATAAGCTCGATTGATTCACATTTTTTCACTAAAATAAGCGTGTAAATACAATAACCTTGTATCAACATGCAGCAAAAACATCCGCGCTTTCCAATTGGCGCCCATCTGATCGTAAAACACTTTGGTTATAGTCACCACGGCATTTATGCAGGACGTGGCCGAGTCATTCATTATTCCGGTTTTGCCCATATCTTTAAAAAGCATCCGATTGAAATGACCTCTATCCAGCGTTTTGCGCGAGGAAAGCCTATTTATATCAGGGACTATCACTCCCCGCGCTACAAGGCCAGAACCGTAGTACGGCGTATGCGCTCACGCATGCATGAAAATCACTACCATCTCATCATTAACAACTGTGAACACTTATGTACCTGGGCGATTACTGGTGTTGAATCCAGTACTCAGGTCGAACGCATGCAACGCCGTTTAGCCACGATCGGTTATGTCAGCTCGGTCATGAGTTATATGAATGGGTTGATGCTTACTGTAGCAACTGCATGCTTTGCAATCGTGTTATACATTAAAATACTGCTGCGCCATCAAGCCAAAAAATCGGTTCCAGCTTACTTACAGCTCAAAGAAAAGCATTCCAAGAAATAAAATGATTTTTAAAACATTGTAGGTAGAGTACCTTATTGATTTTTAACTGTTCCCTTTAAGCTATCTCGTACCCATCACCAAATCATTCCAGCTTAAATTAAGCTCAAGCTTTTGGTTCAACAATCCGCAAGAGATCATAATGAATATATCGATTCGAAATGAACAACCATCTGATATTCCCCATATTTTTAAACTCACTCAAGCGGCTTTCAAAGATATAGAATACTCCAGTCATACAGAGCAGTTTATTGTGAATGCTTTACGCAATTCTCAACAATTGACCGTATCGCTAGTCGCTGAATATGAAGGCCAAATTATTGGGCATATTGCGTTTTCTCCTGTTTCGATCTCGGATGGAACAACGGATTGGTACGGTTTAGGCCCTGTTTCTGTACAACCTGAATTTCAAAATCAAGGGATTGGCTCTCAACTGATCCATGCGGGTTTAGACAAATTGAAAATGTTAAAAGCTGCTGGCTGTGTTTTACTCGGCGATCCTGACTATTATGCTCGCTTCGGCTTTAAAGCGAAGCCAGAACTTGTTTTGCAAGGTGTTCCTTCAGTGTATTTCCAGATCCTTTGTTTCACGGATAAAATGCCTCACGGCGATGTGGTTTATGCAGAAGCATTTAATGCGACCGCATAGTCTTAAGCGCTCAGCTTCAGTTAAAGCTGAGCGCTTTTATTTGTGATTATAGAATTCCAAAGCGAATAGATTGAATAGTCACTTAATCACAAACAAGCTCTTCAGAAGCTTCTAAAGCCTGTTCAAAGATTTCGGCATAGCTCGCAATCAGTTCAGCTTTATCTGTTCCATTGACAATATAGCGTGCGCCCACATAATTCTTTTTATGCTGATTGATGTAATCAGAAAGTCTTTTACCTGTGAACATGCCCTTTTTCATACCGACAATCATGACACGGGCCGCGATATCAGCCTGTAAAGCCAATTTTGGATTTTTGACTAAATCAATTTTTAAGTAATCGCCCATGCGTTTATAGTTTGCCAACCATGTCAGTTGCACGTAGCCATAACCAATATAGGGATAATATTGCTTAGACTTTAGATATTTTTCAGAGCCGTACTCGATCACTGGCTGCATGGTTTTCGCTGTTTCATGCCAAGCCGTTGCCAAGATATAAGCCGCCTGCGTGGTTATAATGGCCGTATCTTCAGCCAGTACCGAGACAAGAAAGTTAATGCCATCGACCTGAGATTGTGCCAACTTGCCAAATTTTTCGCGTAAAATATCAAAACCATCTTGTGTAATTGTCATGTTCTTTTCCTCTTTATAATAAAAAACCGCCCGAAGGCGGCATTGAACTGAAGTTATTATTTAAAATTTGTCTTTAAAGTCTTTTACTTCTCTTGCAACATCTAGAATCGTTGAATCCTCTCTTGCGTTGATGTAGTTAAAAGTCCAGCGAATGAGTGCCCACACAGGTAAGCCACATAGGAAATACAAGCCACCCAGGGCAAATGCGCCAAACATATTCTTACTCCAGTCTTGCAAATCAAAATGCTGAATCACAAAACCACCACCCGCAATGCTTCCGACCGAAGTAGAAATTAATGAAACCACCCACTCACGCCTAGATTTTGGCAACCGTGTCATCACAACAACAATCCAGGCCAAAAGCATGAAAGTGAGTGCCATCAAGATAATAAAAAACACACCATAAGATTTTATTGCGGCTGCAATGTCTGCACCCGCTGAAACGAGGTCTACCATTTTCCTCCTCCAAAAAGAAAAGCCCTGAGCGATGCAGGGCATTATTTAAATAAGATAATTTTATCAAGCAGCCGACTTATCCTTGTTGAAGTCATCACTCTTGTTATTCACTTCCTATCACAGCACATGTTTTATCTATAAAAAAACCTCCCGTGTGGGAGGCCAACTCATTAAAAAAGTCACAATGGATAAAGCGGCAAATACTGCGAATGAGAAAAAGGTAAATAATGACCTGTTCTCATTCGCTTAGGCGAAAGCTTGTATTTATGCACTGTGTCATAATTTTTTGCATTGTTTGTGTTTACAGCATAGATCTCTTTTCCAACTGCTGCATAGGCTGCTCTTAAGTCAAAATCCAGTTGAGTCAGTCCATCCAATGCAATAACTTGATAAAATTCTGGTAACTCTAATCCATGACTTGAAACCCAGCTCCCCATCAGTTTTCCATCAATATAGACATTCATCGAATGCTTGCCTGTGATTTCAAAAGTGACAACTGGATTTAAACAAGGCTCATCTTGCGTAAAAGTGACATTATCCATACTGCCATAATCCCCTAATATCACCGTGAACTTCTCATCCACAAACAAACTGTAAATGACAAATCCCTGTTTCACCTGATCAGCAATCAGCTTTCTTTCTGGTGGATAGGCAAGTCCAGCAAGCATAAAAGCATGCTGAGATGCATTTGAGTTACTCAAGGAAAATTTCCCCTGACATACCTGAAAATAGGCCGATAAGAACGGTGCCTTGGTGAGTTGTTCGGCCCATCCAAACTGGATAAAGACATTGGACAGATCATAAGGTAGTTCAGTTGCCTCCAGTTGCACATATTCGAAATCCATATCTAAATGATAGGCCTGTGTATGGACAGTCTTATCATTGATTTTTAACAACTGTACAGCGTTTGCTGTTACCCGAATCACCAGATTCTCGATTTTATTAAAATCATTTAGGGTGATGGGTAAATCAGTACTACTGAACATTGACACTCTTTTGCCCTCTATACTGATCGTGACATGATCTTGTCCGTGTTTAAAAAGGATTAAAGTTTCTGCCTGTTCACCGATGCTGATTTTGTAATCACGATTGCCCTGTAGCGGTGCAATAAGACCCTGCATGCGGACAGGTCGAATGAGCGCAATATCCGGTATAAATCTAGCTTCAGACACAGCAAGCATATTGCCTGACTGGATGAGCTGATAATCATCATAACTAAGAGCGGGTTCCTGCATATCTTCGACTACTGTTAAGGTACCTAGATATGGATTAGATTCCATTAAGGACACACCCCCCGCATCTGGTGTGATCTGCATACAAGACGGGACAATAGCAGCGGGAGAAAAACGCGTTAAATCTTGGTTTAAATAGCTAATATTATTTGTACTCTTCATTTTCAAATACCTCAAATTCTTTATAAATTTCAAACCAATTCCAGGTTTTAGACATAAAAAACTCGGTCTCCATGACGGAACCGAGTTTTCATTAGGCAACAAAAAAGCCCATCTATTGATGAGCTTCAAGCTTTGTCATATTTAATCTTTAATACGACCAGTATAGTAAAACTATAGCGTGCTTTCCGAAATAATGGAATCCTTAGTTATGCATATTTTTGTAAGTGTTTTTACGATATTGTTCAATCACGATTTCTGCTTCTTCAATAGCTGACTCTAATGCTTTAACCATCAGATTTTCATAAGTTTTCCAGGTCTTTCGATAGCTCTCTACATTAAGTTGATGGCGATGAATTCCAGCATAGGCCAAACGTCCTTTCGCTGTGTAATTTTCTTCCAGTTCCGGGTTTAAAACGAAATCCAGCACCATTCGAGATACCAACCAGGCCAAGTGATACATGGCAATCCGTTCTGGTTCACGCTTTTTATCTCGTTCAGCCTGTTTAATAAAAATATCTGCCAAATGCTGACGGACATAGTCATAATCTGTAGCTGACTTATTTTCAAACACAATCAATGCGGTCACGGACTTGGCCAACTGCGTATCCATTGCAGCAATCGCACCTAAACGATCCTGATAGCTTAAACGCTCGCCTGTGCCACGCACATAAGGATCAAAACCTGGAGAACTTACCGTTAAACCATGTGTTAACCATTCAAATTTTTCAAATTTAGTTACCATCGCATTCATATTTTCACCTCATCACATTATTTATTTTTCTGGCATGATCTATGTTGTCCCTCAAGTAATAGATCCTTTACCATCTTGAATTATCATGTTCATGCTTGCTTTAGCATTCAATGACTTTATTTACGACCTGACGCTACCTTGCTGTCTCTTTCCATCTTTGAACTAATGATATTTTTCTGTTTGCTCCACACAGTGCATGGCCTGTTTGATTTCTTCAAATCGGCTCTTGCTACATGGCCGGGTAAAGCTCTTGATTTGAGAAATATAGCTATGCGCACAGCCGAGCACTTCAACCAAGGCCTTGGCTCTACCCTTGTGTTGATTGAGCCAGTTGCTGAGCATCGTAATCTGTTGCTGCGTTGCTTGATTGTCGATACGCTTTTGTTTTTTGAGCTGTTTCTGCTCATCTTCCAGTCGCATTGCTTTTAGTTTTTTACTGTATTCCACTCTTCGTGGCTGAAATTTAGTTTGAATCTGGGTGATTGCATTGCCTTTTGCCAACCAGGCTTCAATTTCAGCATTTAAGTTTTGTTTGATATGCATGTTTGGAGTTATTGCTTTGCTCATACGCCACCTCTCACATTGAAATTTAAGTAATATGACCATAATATTAGCAAACTAATATTAAATCAATAAGAATACTAATTTGACTTCACATTAGTTTGCTAATATTCTGAATTTAATAATATTCAGGTCGATTGAAATGCTAAAAGATAGGCTCAAAGAAGCTAGAAAAAGAGCAAAGAAGTCTCAAAAAGATGTGGTTGCCGCTGTCGGAATAACCCAGTCCGCTTTGAGTCAACTGGAAACAGGATTAGTGAGTTCATCCTCGCATCTTCCCTCTATCGCCAAATACTTAGGTGTCGATGCTTACTGGCTGCAAACTGGTCAAGGACAAGCCGATCCAGATCCATCCCAGCCCGAACATGCAATTAATATTTCTCCGGTTCAGGCCAAGATGGCACCAGTATTGTCATGGGTACAAGCCGGTATTTTTACCAATGTGCAAGCTGTTGATATGGCTCAGGTTGAAGAATGGTTACCACTACCCGATGATTGTGATCAGTGTTTTTACCTTAAAGTTCAAGGTCTAAGTAATTACCCTGTATTTCATGAAGGTGATTACATTCTGGTTGATCCAACCGTTCAGTATAGTGATATGCAGTCAGGTGACATGATTGTGGTGAGAAAACATGAAGATGCCACCTTCAAGAAACTGGTGATCGAGCCTGATAATTCGAGATATTTACAGGCGCTTAATCCGGAATTTAAACCGAATATTATTCCCTTGGATGAAGAATGTATTTTCGTGGGTGAAGTGGTCGACTCGATTCGTTATATTTACCAATCCAAACGTCGTTCAAAGATAAAACACAGTTAATAGTCACGTATTAGTATAAAAAATTAGTATTCTGATAATAAATAAATATTAGAAAACTAATAATAAAACATGAATAATAAGCAAATAAAAAAGCCTGAATGAGCTGGTCATTCAGGCTTTTTGATCAATTTCGATATTACTTTGCAGCAGTTGCTTCAGTTGTAATATTCACAGTGATCTTATCACCCACATTAGGCACATAATTTCCAATACCAAATGCTGAACGGTTAAAGCTGGTCGTTGCATTAAAGCCAATTGCAGGTACTTTTGCCATTGGATGCTCGCCTTGTTTATTCAGTACAGCATCTAATACCACAGGTTTAGTTACACCTTTCACAGTCAAATCACCTGTAATTTTAAAGTGTTTCTTGTCTTTGGTTTCTACCTTAGTACTTTTGAAAGTAATGTTTGGATATTTTGCAGCATTAAACCATGCTTCTTCTTGAAACTCCTTGTCCAAAGCAGGCACATTAGTATTGACACTGCTTAAAGGAATCGTCACTTCAACTGATGAGTTTGCAGGTTTTGCATTATCAACTTTAATTGTACCCTGAATATCAGTGAAGTTTGCACTTGGTGTAGAGAAACCAAAGTGGTTCCAGCTGAATACGGTCGCAGTATGTGTTGGATCAATTTTATAATCGACTGGTGCAGCCAACGTTATAGAACTAGCTAAAGCGACTGCTAAACCGAGGCTTAATGTTTTAAATTGCATTTTTGGTATCCTTGTTTGATATAACCATTAGTGTATAGATCAAGTATTTTTATTCACTAGTCTTTATAAAACGATATGTTTCATCCATGCAACAATAAAAGCGTTACAGTTATTATGTAAAACGCCTATCATAAGACTATCCGCTACTCGACAATTGATCTGAGAAATAACAAGATCAGTTCATATATAGATTTAAATTCTCAAAGATAAACAACAAGGTAGAATATGACACATACAGCTCAAGCACTCAGTACTTCAACACCTTATCGCGTTACATTGACAGATTCTTCTGGACATAGCTGGTATGCAGATGAGCCAGCCGATAAAGGCGGTCAAGATACTGCACCGAACCCAGTTCAGCTGTTACTTTCGGCTTTAGGTGCCTGTACGACCATTACCTTAGAAATGTATGCCAATCACAAAGGCATCAAGCTTGAGCATGTGCAGGTGGATTTAGCCTTAAATCCCAATGGTGAACCGGAATCAGGTCAAAATAATATTGAACGTAAAATTATCTTAAAAGGTGAATTTACCGAAGACCAGCACAAACGTTTGTTAAAAGTTGCGGAAAGCTGCCCGATTCATAAATTATTGACCTCAAATATTTCAATTCAGAGTGAATTAAATATTGAGTAAACTTATATCAATAGACTTGTTGTCAATTTAGGTTTCAGCAAGTCCTCTCTTCACAAGAACAGGTTAGGCCTAAACCGGTCTAGAATTGCGACCTAGAGTCAACTTTGTTTAAAGAATATGTTGCCTTAGTTGAGGATAACTACACTTTCGCTAGTGTGCTTTTAAAAAATTATGCATCATTATAAGCATATTGAATGATACGAAATACCATTCCTTCCGCAGACAGGCAATTTTCTGCAGCTAAATCACTTAAAAGCTCTTTAACTAAGAAAATCTCTAGAAAGTAACTATATACTCGTCCATCCACTGTAAATTCGAGCCCCCCTTCATCTGGTTCAATCATAATGATTGTCTCTGAATTTAGTGACCATGGTTTTGCTGAGTAAATTGTTTCTTCATCAGAATATTTTTCTATCTGTACTAAAGCTTCGAATAAATTCATATTATTATTTTCCTCCGACGGATTATTGATATTTTCATTAGGTTATATAGATTCAATATAATTAATTAAACTAATTAACTATATTCAACCAAGCAAATCGTCTCATTTTTCTTTTTACTCCTGTGTCACATCATAAAAAAAGCGCCCTGAATCAGGACGCTTTTTTATACCACTTAATTCAATTAAGCAGTCAATTCTTTAACTGCAGCAACAACCGCTTCAGTGGTAATACCGAAGAACTGGAACAAGTCTTTTGCTGGCGCAGATTCGCCGTAAGTGGTCATACCGATCACTTTGCCGTCTAAACCAACAAACTTCCACCAGTAGTCTACATGAGCCGCTTCAACCGCTACACGTGCACGGATATGCGCAGGCAATACCGCTTCACGATATGCAGCATCTTGCTTCATAAACTCTTCGGCACATGGCATAGACACGACACGCACACCTTCAAGTTGTGCATATGCTTCCATTGCCAATGAAACTTCAGAGCCTGTTGCAATAATGATTGCTTTCAACTCACCTTTCTCTTCAGCAAGTACATAACCACCTTTCGCCACGTTTTGAATTTGAGCTTCATTACGTGCTTGGAATGGCAAGTTTTGACGAGAGAAAATTAACGCAGATGGGCCTTCTTTACGTTGAAGTGCAGATTTCCAAGAAACAGCTGCTTCAACCGTATCACATGGACGCCAAGTATTTAAGTTTGGTGTACCGCGTAATGATGCAATTTGTTCGATTGGCTGATGCGTAGGACCATCTTCACCCAAACCGATTGAGTCATGCGTATACACATGAATCACACGTTGCTTCATCAATGCAGACATACGTACTGCATTACGCGCATATTCCATAAACATCAAGAATGTTGCAACGTAAGGAACGAAACCACCGTGTAAAGCCACACCGTTCGCGATTGCAGTCATACCGAATTCACGCACACCATAGTACACGTAGTTACCCGCTGGGTTTTCTTGAACGCCTTGGCAACCTTTCCAAAGTGTCAGGTTAGAGCCCGCCAAGTCAGCCGAACCACCTAATAATTCAGGAAGTAATGGACCGAACGCTTGTAGCGTATTTTGGCTTGCTTTACGTGTTGCAATGGTTTCAGCTTTAGCATTGGTTTCAGCAATGAAAGCATCTGCTTGAGCAGCAAATTCAGCAGGTAAATCACCATTGATACGGCGTAATAATTCTGCTGCTTCAGTTGGATATTTTGCTTGGTATTGAGCAAACAATTCATTCCAAGCTGCTTCAGAGCTTTGACCTTTTGCTTTTGCATCCCAAGCTGCATAAACATCTTCTGGGATAACAAATGAATCTTCTTTCCAGCCTAATGCTTCACGGGTTAAAACGATTTCGTCTTTACCGAGTGGTGCACCGTGACAGTCTTCTTTACCTTGTTTATTTGGTGAACCCAAACCAATCACTGTTTTACAGATAATGATAGTTGGTTTATTGCTTTCAGCTTTCGCTTCTACAGTGGCTTGACGAATTGCATCAGCGTCATGACCATCTACACGAAGCACTTGCCAACCATAAGCTTTAAAACGTTGTTCGGTATCATCGCTGAACCAGCCTTCAACCTCACCATCGATCGAGATACCATTGTCATCGTAGTATGCGATTAGCTTACCCAGACCTAATGTGCCTGCAAGTGAACATACTTCGTGAGAAATACCTTCCATCAAGCAGCCATCGCCAAGGAAGCAGTAAGTGAAGTGATCAACAACATTTAAGCCATCTTTGTTGAACTGTGCAGCCAACGTTTTTTCAGCCAGCGCAAAACCGACTGCATTGGCAATCCCCTGACCCAATGGACCAGTTGTAGTTTCAATACCAGGTGCATAACCATATTCAGGGTGGCCCGGTGTTTTAGAATGTAATTGACGGAACTGTTTTAAATCTTCAATAGATAAATCATAACCAGTCAAATGCAATAAGGCATATTGCAACATTGAGCCATGACCATTCGACAACACAAAACGGTCGCGGTTCGCCCATTGCGGGTTGGTCGGGTTATGATTTAAAAATTCACGCCAAACTACGTCAGCGATATCTGCCATCCCCATTGGTGCACCTGGATGCCCTGAGTTTGCTTGTTGCACAGCATCCATTGCCAAGACACGAATTGCGTTTGCAATACGACGTTCATTTAAAGGGGTTGTCATAAGTCAGAATCCGATTAAATCAAATAAGATGAGAGAAGATGAGAAATCATCTTTCAAAAACTGAGACTATTGTCTTAAAAAAACGCCAAGGGGTAAAGTCCAATACACGATATTTCTTGTTTTTCACGCAATCATTTAACATTAAATGTGTAAATGTTCATACGATAGGCGGCGCCTGTGCTTTCTTGTAAAAAATTTAAACAGTAAATTACAGATTTATTCATATCAAAAACTATAAATATCAATTTCCCTGATACACATATCAATAAAAACATCATGAAAATGAAATAAATTCACGCTTTTTAGTCAGCTTGTGCTAGTCCTATGCGCCAAGTCGATGTAACATACTCTGTCTTTTTGAAAATACCAATGATAGGACGTTCATGCGCGAGTATGCTGTTTTTACTTCAGAATCTGTAAGCGAAGGTCATCCAGATAAAATGGCTGACCAAATTAGCGATGCAATTTTAGATGCAATCCTAAGAGAAGACCCGTATGCGCGTGTCGCTTGTGAAACATTAGTAAAAACAGGTGCGGTTGTTCTTGCTGGTGAAATCACAACGACAGCAAATGTGGACTTTGAAGCGATTGTACGTCAAACCGTCAATGGAATCGGTTATCACCATTCTGATTTAGGTTTCGATGGTTCAACTTGTGCCGTGATCAACATGATCGGTAAACAGTCTCCTGAGATTGCACAAGGTGTTGATCGCCAGAAGCCAGAAGATCAAGGTGCAGGTGACCAAGGTTTGATGTTCGGTTATGCAAGCCGTGAAACTGATGTGCTGATGCCTGCTCCAATCTCTTATGCACACCGTTTAATGGAGCGTCAAGCAGAATTACGCCGTTCAGGTGCATTACCGTGGTTACGCCCAGATGCGAAGAGCCAGGTGACCTTTGCTTATGAAAATGGCAAACCAGTTCGTTTAGATGCAGTTGTATTATCAACGCAACATGATCCTGAAATTTCTCAAATCCAGTTAAAAGAAGCTGTGATTGAAGAAATTGTTAAACCGATCATTCCTGCTGAAATGTTCCATGCCGGCACGAAGTTCCATATCAACCCGACAGGTATGTTCGTCATTGGCGGTCCTGTAGGTGACTGTGGCTTAACAGGTCGTAAAATTATTGTAGATACGTATGGCGGTATGGCGCGTCATGGTGGTGGTGCTTTCTCTGGTAAAGACCCATCAAAAGTTGACCGTTCAGCTGCTTATGCGGGCCGTTATGTAGCAAAAAATATTGTTGCAGCTGGTTTGGCAGATAAATGTGAAATTCAGGTCAGCTATGCAATCGGTGTTGCTGAACCGACTTCGATTTCAATCAATACTTTTAATACCGGTAAAGTATCGGATGAGCTGATTGTTCAACTTGTACGTGAACATTTTGACTTACGTCCATACGGCATTACCCGTATGTTGAATCTGATTCAACCTATGTATAAGCAAACAGCAGCTTATGGTCATTTTGGCCGTGAAGGTTCTGATTCTGCATTTACCTGGGAAAAAACCGATAAAGTTGACATCCTTAAGGATGCTGCTGGACTGTAATTCCGCTACTGTAAAAAAGCTCGCCATGGCGAGCTTTTTTATTGCCCCAGAAATTATTTATTCGAATTGGTATTGTCCTGTTTGAACATCTCCAGTAGCGAATTGCTTTGCACTGGCTGATCTTCTTGATGATGCTGACTATATAAATGTGCAAGTTTAATCACAACCACCACTGCCAGACAGGCAGCAACACAAAACATCCACATGCCATACGGGCTGCGAATATGCTGAGAACCACAATAAGGGCACTCTTTATCTGTTGATGCAACGACCTTGTCACAACATGCACAATGATATTGATATAACATCATTCATACCTCCTCTTTATTTTTTTATTTTCTTTTTACAACAAATACTCATATGTCACACTTTTATCCTATGAGAAAAAAAACCATAATTCAATCACGTTTTCTGACCTACACATTCAAATTAACAAATTTTTATGACAATTTGATTAGAATCTTAAGTTTGACTCAATGATTAAGCTGTTCATTTTATTTTGATCTTTCATGTAATTTGATAAAATAAGATTTTACGCAGTGTGGAGTAACGCATGGCCCAATTGATCAATAAAGGTGGATTTCGCGAACGCGCCAATCGTAGTCGCAAGTACCAACAGTCAGAAAACGAGGTGACCACCCTGCCACCGAGCCAATATCAGCCGCCTTCCAAAGAAACAGCTACGTCTACCAATCCAGAATCACCCGATCCAGCCACCTCCAAAGATCAAACATAAAAAAAGCACACCAAATAAAGTGTGCTTTTTATAAAAATGAAATGAATTAATTCACATCTTTAAATTCAATTTGCTTCTGATCCGGTTTTACTTCACGTGCTTCACCATCAATAATGGTTGAGTCCCGATGCTGACCACCACCTTGTTGCTGGTTTTGCATATCTTGCATCTGGCGCATTAGATCAGCAAACGGATTTTGCCCTGCTGCACCACCGCTCATGCCACCCATACCGCCCATCATTTTATCCATCATGGCTTGCTGACGTTTGGCCATAGTTTTCATCAAGGCATTGCGGAATGCGGTTTGAACTGGTGGAATCAAGACCAATACTGCCAACACATCAGAAATCAAACCAGGAATCATCAATAAGAAACCTGCCATCGCAAGTGCCAGTTTCTTGGTAACAGCAGGATCACCACCCAACTGACCTGTCATCTGCATTTGCTGTAATTGCGGCATAATCGTTGAAGCACTTGAACGCAACAGGTTTAAACCAATAAAGAATGCGATGATGAACCAGAAAAAGACATACCACATACTTCCAACGAGGTCACCCACGCCAATCCAGACTAAAACCTCGGCAATTGTGCCAAATACCACGATAAGAAGTAGATTCATGTCAAATCTCTAAAATTAAAACCTTGTGCAATATTGATGAATCAATCCTGACACAACAAATAAAATAAACCCAATAAAGTTAATGATGGGTACATTTTCAAATTTATCAAGTCTTGTAAAAAAGCTTGTATAAAAAAGCTCCCAATTAAATTTGATCTAATTGAGAGCCCAAAGCGTCTTTAAAAATTAGCCACAAGTTGCTTGGGTAATTTTCTTCGATTGAGGATCAATCGTTACGGTCACACGATTTTCACGGTAATCCATGGTAACAGGCTGGTTTGGACCCACACTGCGAACAATTTCAGATTTGGTTTTTTGTTTAATCTGTGCTTCTGTTAAACCCGACTGACCGATTAACTTGGTTGCTTCGTCAGCGATACATTTTGGCTGGCTTGCACGGAACAGTTCCCATTCTTCAACCACCTGGCCATTTGGTAATTTGCAATAACCCACCTGACCATTGGCTTCATTGCGGATTTCCAGTTGTCCACCCTGGTCTACGCAGAATTTACTTGCTGGGTTAGGCATACCAATTTTTGGTGGCGTCATATCTTTATTTGGAGTTGCTGAACACGCTGCTAATGAAGCCACAATTGCACCTAAAAGTAAGATCTTTTTCATAATTTGAATTCTGATAAAGTGAAAAAGCAAAGATAACAAAATAACTTAACTTTTTATGTCAATGATTTGAAACAAGATGCAAACTTATATTCGATTCATAATTTTTTAAAAGTACTTATAAGCCTTTTAAAGGCTTTAACTTTCCGGCCTACTCATCTGCCTATAATTTTTTGTTTATTTGCTATTTTTCTTAAGCGATATTGCATTTCCTGCGCAATGTCTTGATTTTGACTTTGTGCATAGCGCTTTAACACAGCCATTGCATCTAGCGTACCAATATCTGCTAAAGCATGACTAAACCATTTTGCAATAACACCATCGTCAGAAGCAGTATATTCAAAACGCTTAAAATCCTGTTCAAGGATTCTGGCAATAATTGCGACGCTTGATGGATGAGCAAGACCTTGCAATTCTTTGGTTATCATTTGGTGCTGGTCATGTCCATCCAACAATAATAAATGATTTAGTGCCGAAGCTCTGATTTCCAGATTCTCTATTTTAAATGCCACATCGACTACAAATTCAAGTGTATCCGTCTCATTTTGCTGAACACCACCTCAAACATTTCTAACAAATACGTCACTTTGTTTTGATCAGCTATGTTCACATCCTCCCAGAATGAATCTATTCTTGCATCATGATTCAAAACAGAATCTCCTTTTTCTCAAATCCTGATTATGATTATTGGATAATAATATATTCCAACCGAATCGCCTCATCGACCAAATAGTGCTCTTTGATGATATAGAAATAAGGTCGCGTATTAATCCACGCGTCCATTGCCAGAATCGCTTCAGTATAGCCAGTGAATGCCGGAAAATCTTTGACTTGTATGATATCCATGAGCTGATCTCTTTTTTTATCAAGCCTAGCACACCCAGTGCATTTTACTAAAGCATAAAATCTAGCCAGATTCATTAATGGATTTTTATACGGCCCTGTTCCATAGCCCAACATTACAAAACCAAGATGCAAAGTGCCTCTAGATAAGAGGCACTTTTTAGGGACAAGATAGATCAATATTTAGAAAGAGACCATTTTCCCGGGATTCAACATGCCTGTCATACCATACCAGCCTTTTGACATTGGAATCGCCAGCGGTGCCAGCAAACGCCCAAATAAAATATCGCTATGCTGGATTTTGGTGAGCATTGCATAATCGGTATTTAAACCAGAAAAATCATCCGCAATGGCCTTACCGATCCTTACGGTTTGAGCCACACCATGACCACTCCAGCCGTGCACTGCATAAATTGGATATTTTTCTCCAAATTTACGGTTATCCGTCGCCCCGTTTACGGTCAGATCACTGACACCACTCCAGCAGAAGTCCATCTCTACCTGGTTGAGCTGCGGAAATACTTTATGAGTTCGGCCCAGCAAATACTGATTGATACGCCCTACGCTCCAGCTGGTGCCGGTTCCTTGCCCCCCAAATAATAAACGGTTTTTCGAAACGCCACGATAATAGTCAATCTGCAACTGCGTATCATAGACCGGATGATCCTGAGGTAATAACTCGGTCAACGGCACCTCCAAAGGTGCGGTCACCGCAATATAAGTATAAAATGGAACCGCTGTCTGTTTTTTCTCAGGCAGCAATTTAAAAGCATTATGATGCACGGCAATCACAACGCTTTTACGCGCTTTGATGGTACCGCCGCTCGTATTGACATAGACCCCGTCAGCCTGCTCAGAAATAGACAATACTTCGGTCTGCTCGAATACTTGACCGCCATTTTTACAAAAGCCATGTATCAAAGCACGGTTTAAAGCCAACGGCTGGATATGACCACCCAAATCATCGACCAGTCCACCTTTATACAGGTCAGATTTAATCAATTGTTTCAGTTCATATTCGCCCATCACCGTGGTGTTGTTTTCACCTAAATACTTTCTGGCGTCTGCGCCTTGCGTCAAAGCAATAAGATGCCCTTCATGTACCGCAGCGGTAATATGTCCACGCTTACGCGCCAGCTCAACATCATATTTTTCACTGATCTGGTCAATTAATGACATTGCCTCGGTAGAGGTAAAATGCCAAAGCTTTTTCGCATCTTCATAGTTAAAACGCTTGATCATTTCTTCAGCTTCCCAACGGGCCAAACCAGGTGTGAGTTGCCCACCATTTCGGCCAGATGCAGATGAACCGATGCGGTTTTTCTCCACCAGAATCGTATCCACGCCCTGTTCCGACAAATGCAATGCTGCCGAAGCGCCCAATAAGCCCCCACCAATCACCACAACATCACATACTTGGTCCGAATTGAGTGCATCAAAGATATGCCAGTCGTCCAAAGAACTCTCATAATAATTGGCTGGATGTTCAAATTCCCCATGCTTAGGATTGACCCAGCTCCACTCATTCGAATTTTGAGATGCTTTACTTTCCTTAAAGACCACATCATCTAAATGGATTGGTTTATTAATACCGTTAAACATTTGAAATTCACCCAAAAAATAAATTTTCTTACTTCACAATAAGATAAGGTTACCGTCAAAACAGTGATTAATAAAACCAGAATCTTTCAATATTTTTGATAGTTTATTCTCTAGAAAAGCGCTATGGCGACAATTTTTAAAACATTAAAAAAGCACCCGAAGGTGCTTTTCATTTCTATAGGCTGGTTGCAATTAGAACCATAAAGCTAAACAACAACGTGCCTAAAGATCTTTTACAATGTACATGAACTTCCTGCTCAAACCCTTGAGCATACGACTCCAAGTTTTCCATAACCCTAACGCTCATTAAATGTACTGCACTTGTTAATTTGCCTAATAAATTAACACAATAAAATTAGCAAAAAGTCGTAGTCCTGACTAGCACAAATTTTGCACAAAAAAGTTGTTTTATGACAAAAATAGGCGCTTAACTCAAAATAATTAAATATTTAATTTAAAGCAATGCAAAAATAGGGACACAAAAAAAGCCCACGAAGGTGAGCTTTTTTTATATAGTTTTTTAGTGTTCTAAGGAACAACCGTAATCCCTGTTGCTTGTGGGCCTTTTTTACCATCGGTAATGGTAAATGTCACACGTTGACCTTCATGTAAAACTTTAAAACCGCTACTTTGGATTTCGCTGAAATGAGCAAAAACATCCTGTCCAGAATCAGCATGAATAAAGCCAAAACCTTTGGTTTCGTTGAACCATTTCACTGTACCCGTCACAGTATTCGACATATATTTAACCTATTTAATAAATTTTGGAGTGCTTGCTAGCACGTAACTTGGAATCATAAACTCTGAGATTAGATCTGATAAAACGAAAGGTTTATTCAAATGATGAAATGCAAGATTTACTGAATCAGCAGCGTTATTCTTCTCGTTGTAATTTACTATACACCAGTTTACTTTTTAGGCACAATGAATATTTATTGATCACACCAAGATAGCCTGATTTATTGATCGGCACAGCGATTCTCCTACCGCCATCCCTATAACTTTTATAATACATTTCAAATAATTATAAGCCTGTTTTGCTTTAAAAATTATACCTTAAAATAATGATATAAATTCTTAACATATTATTTCATCGAATTTTAGCGTGCAAATAGAAGCAAGCAGCCTATTAGCAAATGCTGAGACCGTTCACTCCACACTATTTTTCTTCACAAAAAAGCCCACAACGTGTGTGAGCTTTTTTTTACTGGTCTAAAAATTAGATAACAGTGATAAGGGTTGCTTGTGGTCCTTTCTTACCTTGACCAAGTACGAAAGAAACGCGTTGGCCTTCTTGTAATACTTTAAAACCTTTGCTTTGGATTTCGCTGAAGTGTGCAAAAACATCTTCACCAGAATCAGCTTGAATGAAACCAAAACCTTTAGTTTCGTTAAACCACTTAACAGTACCGGTAACTGTATCAGACATACTTTTAAACCTTTTAAAATTTGTTCATTTATAAGTTAAATCAAAATTTTTTAATCATGATTTAACTTAATCTATCTTTATTTGACAGATACTGCAAGCATACCAAACTTTAAGCCATACGAGATAGTAGATTGAGAGAAGTATAGATAGTTTTATCCCCTAAATAGATGAGGTTGGACTTTAATAAACCAAATCATTTGTAAATAACATTCATTGCTAAATCAAAAAATTACCTGTAGAGGCTAAGCGATCTAGCATCTAAAAACTGAGATTTAGCCAAATAAAAAATATTTTTGTTTTTTCTGCTCAAAATATTTTTTTGCATCAAGATTTAAATTTAAGCCTGGTTTCTTATGCAAAATTCAACTTTTAGCCCTACAATTCACTTCAGCACAGCTATGGGTAAAGACCCAAACGGCAATTTGTTCAGATATAAAAAAAGCCCACCTAAAGTGAGCTTCATTTTCAAGCAATCTTATTAGATAACTTTAATTGTTGTTGCTTGTGGTCCTTTTTTACCTTGACCAAGTACAAACGAAACGCGTTGGCCTTCGTTTAATACTTTGAAACCATTGCTTTGGATTTCGCTGAAGTGAGCAAAAACATCTTGGCCAGAATCAGCTTGAATGAAACCAAAACCTTTAGTTTCGTTAAACCACTTAACAGTACCAGTAACTGTATCAGACATACTTTTAAACCTTTAAACTTTGTTCATTTATGAGTTAAATCAAATTATTAATATTGATTTAACTCAATCTATCTTTAACCAATAGATACTTCAAGTGCGTAAATCATCTATGTTAATCGATAAAGCTGATTAACATCGGTATAGAAGCTTTTACCATCTAGATTAAAATCGATTTCCCGACCTGACTCTAGCTGGATTTTCTTTCCAACTTCTACCCATTTGAAACCATCCAACGTATTTTGCTGACGTTTCATCGGGATAATTTGCACACAAATTTCATTGCCATTGCTGGCTTTGGCTACACGCCATTCATTAATAATTTTCAACACAAAATCACTCATTCCTGAGCTCAAGTGATCGATTTGGATTTACTATAACGCTAGATATATGGAGAGAGGCAAACTACAATTCTAGAATCTAATAATTTTTAGCTTTCTTTAGGGTTATTTCAGCTAACTTAATTGCTGTCTAATCTTTCAGATAACAACAACTCAATAATCACAGAGCTAATATTCAATTAACTTTAAAAGTGGTAGCGGGAGCTGGATTTGAACCAACGACCTTCGGGTTATGAGCCCGACGAGCTACCAGACTGCTCCATCCCGCAACAACATATTGATCAACATCTTCGATCAATGAGATGCTTTATACGCCCATCTCCCCCACAATGCAAATTTTTTTTAGAAAAATCACATAATTTACGTTCTAACGCTCAAATTAAACACAAATTGATCAAAATCCCCTCAGATTAAGCCATATCGATCGAACTGTTGAAATGAGACCGAATTGCAGGATAATTAACCGAACAAACCGAATTTGCTTAATAAATCTGCTATTTTGTTATAATTCAAAATCCTACAAAAATATTATGCATCGAAAAGCCTGCTATGTAACAATATCAACAATCTTTTATTGTTATAGTTCGACATGTCATTAATTATTGGTATTGATCCCGGCTCACGCTTAACAGGTTACGGAATTATCGAAAAAGATGGCAATAAACTACGTTTTGTCGATGCAGGCACCATTCGTACCGAAACCCAAGAAATGCCAGAACGTTTAAAACGTATCTTTGCCGGGGTTGAACGGATTGTTAAATTTCATGGCCCAACTGAAGCTGCGGTAGAGCAAGTCTTTATGGCGCAGAATCCTGATTCGGCATTGAAACTCGGTCAGGCACGTGGTGCTGCAATTGCCGCTCTAGTTAATCTGGATTTACAGGTGGCTGAATATACCGCACGACAAATTAAACAGTCTGTGGTCGGTTACGGCGCAGCAGATAAAGAACAGGTCCAGATGATGGTGATGCGTTTACTGAATTTGAGTATCAAACCACAGTCTGATGCTGCCGATGCCCTAGCTGCCGCCATTTGCCATGCCCATGCTTCGGGCAGTATGAGCAAAATGGCTGTGCTTAATGCATTAGGTGGCATGGCTCGTGGCCGCAGCCGTGTCAGCAGCAGACGCCGTTAGTCATTTTGATTGACTACCTGATAAATCATTTTGCCCATTTCATGTGCCTGTAATCCGCGCATCCCCTTTTCAGCCAACAGATCGCCTGCCTGTGCATGTAAGCTCACGATTTCATGCAAAGCAATCTGCTGATGGAACTGCGCTTTTAAACTGGCAATCATGCCTGCCAGTACATCACCCATTCCACCTGTACCCATGCCCGCATTGCCTTGGGTACAAATGACTAATTCTTTCTCTAAAATGAGACTGCCCGCGCCTTTAAGTACCCATTGACCAGCGTACTTTTGTTGCAACTGCTGAATTGCTGCAATGCGATCCTGTTCAATTTCCTTGGCGCTACAACCTAACAAGGTCGCCGCCTCACCGGGATGCGGGGTGGCATAAACATGATTATTTAACTTTTGTGGATCTTTTGCCAAAAACCAGAGCGCGTCGGCATCAAGTACCACGTCTAAATGAGAATTTTGATTCAGTCGCACAAACCATTGCTGATAAATTTGTTCAGCCCATTGATCCCTCCCCAAGCCCATCCCCAAACCTACCGCATCGACATGTTCAAGTAATTGCTCAATCTGTTCTTGATCTAAGCTATTGATGTCTCTAATCATAATATTAGGTGAACGTGCCAGAATAGCTTGATGGTGTTTGGCATGACAGACTACACTGACTTTGCCAGCTCCAGCATGAAAAGCCGCTTCAGCCGACATGATAACGGCGCCACCCATATCGGCATGACCGCCTACCACCAATACATGGCCATAACTGCCTTTATGTCCAAAGGCTTGCCGCTTGGGCAAGATCACTGTTTCGGGAGACAGATAAGCCAGCGCTTTTAATTGCGTATCTGGCGGAATCAGGCTGACTAACTGTAAATCGCCAACATATTGCTTGCCTTGACCTGTGAATAGGCCAGCCTTATAACCCAAAATTGTAAAAGTTTGATCTGCCTGTATCGCAACAGGTAAAGCCTGGCCTATGTTGGCCTGCAAACCACTCGGAATATCAATCGAGATTTTTAACCCTGCCTGGGCATTAAAGAGCTGGATAATCTCTTGCCAATGTTGGTCGAGTTCCCGATTCAAGCCAATGCCAAATAAGGCATCAATATGACAATCAAAACCTGGAATTTCTTGACGGACTGCTGTTTCTGACAATACATAATCGATGGTTTGAATATCGACTTGATAAGACTGCGCATAATCTGCAGCTTGTTGTAAATCCGCTGATTGTCCGAGTTTTGTCGCAAACACGGTCACTTTTATTCCCTGCTGCTTCAGATAGGCAGCCATATAGTAGCCGTCTCCCGCGTTATTGCCTTGTCCGCACCAAACTGCGATCTTTTGAATTTTCTTTGACTTAAATTGCGGAATTAACTGCTGTGAGATCGCCCAAGCGGCTTGCTGCATAAGCCCTAATGATGAATTTTGCTGAGCAAACCAACGCTGTTCCCATGCTTGGATACTCTGGCTATGGTAAACTACAGCTTGCATGTTCTCTCCCTCATTCTTGGTTTATGGCTTCAACCTCTTCATCTCAGACGCAATCTCAAAAGATTGAACTACAGCAGCTCGATCCACAAGCACTGAAGGCTTGGATTAAACAACAAGCTTTGGATTTGGGTTTTTCTGATTGTGTCATTGCCAAACCAGATGCTCAAGATCAAATGCCGCGTTTTAAAGAATATTTAGAACGCGGATACCATGCAGACATGCACTATTTAGAAGAAAATCTGGAAAAACGTGCAGATCCAACCTTACTTGTGCCCGGTACAAAAAGCATTATTTGTGTGCGCATGAACTATCTTGTGGCATCACCGAAGCCCCGTTACGTTCCATTTGAACCAAATTCAGCCATTATTGCGCGTTATGCACGGGGCCGTGATTATCACAAAGTCATGCGTGGACGGCTAAAGACTTTAGCCACGCGGATCAGGGAAAAAGTCGGGGATTTTGAATCGCGCCCCTTTGCTGACTCTGCTCCGATCTTTGAAAAATCGCTGGCTGAAAGTGCAGGTATGGGATGGACCGGGAAACATACCCTACTCATTCATAAAAAATCAGGCTCTTTCTTTGTTTTAGGCGAACTGTTTACGTCACTGGAACTACCTTTCGACCAACCTGCAACTGCACATTGTGGCTCATGTACCGCCTGTATCGACATTTGTCCCACCCAAGCCATTGTTGAGCCCTACATGCTGGATGCACGAAAATGTATCGCTTATTTAACCATTGAATATAAAGGCATCATTCCTGAAGAATTACGCTCGGGTATTGGTAACCGTATTTTCGGCTGTGATGACTGTCAACTGATTTGCCCGTGGAACAGCTTTGCCAAAACTGCCTCCATTCCGGATTTTGATCCAAGGCACAGTCTGGATAATATCAGCCTGCTGGAGATCTGGCGCTGGGATGAAGCCACTTTTCTTGCCAATACCGAAGGTAGCCCGATCCGCCGTACCGGCTATCAATCCTTTAAACGTAATATTGCAATCGGCCTTGGAAATGCTCCATACTCAGCTGAAATTGTCACGGCCTTGCAAGATGCAAAAACGTGGCACGACGAGATTGTCAATGTGCATATTGACTGGGCAATTCAACAGCAATTGCAACAGGCCGATATGCCGCAAATAGAAAAATGATGTTTTTTGCCCTTTGGCTTTGGCACGATTTCTGTATGATTAGTCTCAATGTTTGTCATCAATCATCATGGATATAACAATGACCTTACGTAATGACTGGACTCGTGATGAAATCCAAGCTCTATATGATCAACCTTTTCTAGACTTAGTTTTTGAAGCGCAAAGCGTACATCGTCAACATTTCCAGGCCAACTCGATTCAGGTCAGTACCCTTCTTTCAATTAAAACGGGTAAATGTCCTGAAGATTGTAAATACTGTTCGCAATCGGCGCATTACGATTCAAAATTAGAAGCTGAAAAACGTATTGCGGTTGATAAAGTCATTCGTGAAGCACAGTCTGCCAAAGAATCAGGCTCTTCACGTTTCTGTATGGGCGCTGCATGGCGTAATCCGCATGAACGTGATATGCCTTATGTGCTTGAAATGGTACGTGAAGTAAAAGCATTAGGCCTTGAAACCTGTATGACCTTAGGTATGTTGAACCAGTCACAAGCCGAGCGTTTAAAAGATGCGGGTCTGGATTATTACAACCACAACCTGGATACTTCCCGCGAATATTATTCTCATATTATTAGCACGCGTACTTTTGATGATCGTCTGGATACTTTAGATCACGTTCGTCAAGCAGGCATGAAAGTTTGTAGTGGTGGTATTGTTGGGTTGGGCGAAAGCCGTAATGACCGTATTGGTTTATTACATGAACTGGCAACCATGCCTGTCCATCCTGAATCAGTGCCAATCAACATGCTGGTCCCTATCGAAGGTACGCCACTTGCTGATGTCGAAAAACTGGATGTTACTGAATGGATCCGTACCATTGCAGTTGCACGTATCATCATGCCACACAGTTATATCCGCCTTTCAGCAGGCCGTGAATCTCTTAGTGATTCTGATCAGGCACTTGCATTTATGGCGGGTGCAAACTCGCTCTTCTCTGGCGACAAATTATTAACCACACCAAATGCCGGCGAAGGCAAAGATCAGATCCTGTTTGCTAAATTAGGTTTAACCGCAGAAAAGCCAAAACCGACCGTTGCAGAACTTTCGATCGATGCCATGAGTGCATAAATGAAAAAGCCTTGTCAAATGACAAGGCTTTTTTTAGATGAAAAATCAGATGGATGTCACCAGAATGCCATACTTGGCAGTTAGATACATGCCGACTCGAATAATATCCACGCCTGCTGCATGTGAAACTGATAGTTCCTGAGTATGCACATCAAAATGTAATGAATCGAAAACCTCCTGATGATGCACCAACCAAGTCATTGTGTCTGCCATATTGTCATCGACAGTATAGGTCTCTGATGTAAAATCCTTATTCATTAAGCCAATCTAATCATTGAATACATGACGCTATCATAGCGAATAGACAGCTTTAAATCAGCTAAGTCAAAGACATTTAGCGATATCAATGCTCGCTAAATGTCTCAATAAGGCTTGGTCGTTTTAAGCTTGGGTTTAAGCAGCCTTTGGATTCACTATCGTCTGACCTGATTTCAAACTATCAACTGCTTTCGGGTTAAACTCCAGAGTCAACACGTGATTGTCTAAGTGGACGTGATACGAACGAATCAATGACTGCTGCCCTTCATCTGTTTCAAGCACATATTCATCGGCAATATTTAAAATCCCTTCCAGATTGGTCGTACTTGACGCACGGTCGTGACCAAACAGATCATAGATGGTTTGCAGATTAAAGCTGGTTTGTTTTTCCAACGGATGGCTTTTCAAATGACTTTCCAGAAATAAAACCAATTTATGGGCAAAGAAATAGTAATTCGGTTTATGGGTATAAAGCATGTTCATTGAAAGCTCCTCTTGAGGTTTTTTTCATCTAATCATGACTAAAAAACTAAAGATTGAACCTTAAAAAATTCTTAAAACCAGTACGCATATTTTGTTAACGGATTGTCATTTTTCTTCAAAATTGTTAATCAAAAACTACAAAAAAGTATTTGTTTTACATTTTTTCTCGGCAAAGCATTTTTCAGCTAGCCCCATAATTCTGTATAAAAAATAAACAATCTGTTGTTTTTTTCTAAAGGAAAAATCAATCAATCTTTAGAAATATTAAAAAAAATGATTAAAAAAATTGAATTTTTACTCTATAAAATATGAAAATATAATCTATATCATAAACTTATTTTAAATCGGAATTTTAGATTAAAAAAATACCTAAAATGTGACGTAATTTGCACTTTTTAAATTAATTGCGATATATTTTGCGCATTACTTGTTCAGCGCAAAAATTCAACTGAAAAGTAATTTTAATTCAAACTTTTAGCTGATGTATTCGAGAAATTATTATGAAAAAACTTGCTTTGATCGCTACTCTTTCAGTTGTAGGTATTGCTAACGCTCAAGCTGCTGATGGAACGATTACAATTAATGGTCTAGTGACAGACAAAACTTGTGACATCGTAACTCCAGCAGGTAAAGACTTTACCGTAACACTTCCAACTGTATCTAAACAAACACTTGCAAAATCAGGTGATGTTGCTGGTCGTACCCCATTCCAAATCAACCTAGATAAATGTTCAGCGGGTAAAGTTGCGACTTACTTCGAGCCAGGTGCAACTGTTGATTTTAACACTGGCCGTTTACTTAACCAAAACGCTGCTGGTGCTAAAAACGTTGATGTTCAACTTTTAGGTAGCAACAACCAAGTTATTCCAGTACTTGCTGCTGGCAGTAACGGTGCTCAAGCAAACTCTCAATGGGTTGATGTGGTAGAAGGCGGTACTGCTGACCTTAACTACTATGCTGAATATTATGCAACTGGCGCTTCATCTGCTGGTGAAGTAAACACTTCAGTTCAATATACAATTATTTATCAATAATCTATTGGTAGACTTTGCGGGTTTCTAGACTTCTAGGAATTCGCAATTGTAAATTTCACGCAATCATAGAGTAAATTTAAATGGCACTGAACGGTTACAATTTTTTGCTTGGTTTAACACTATCATCAGCATTTATCGCAACTCATACCCATGCAGAAATTATTTTGCACGGCACTCGTGTGATTTACCCGTCTGATGCACGTGAAGTAACTTTGCAAGTGAGTAACAACGGTTCTAAACCATCCCTTGTTCAGGCTTGGATTGATGAAGGTGATGCTAAAAGTACACCGGACCAGTCAAAAGTTCCATTTATGATTACCCCACCGATTTCGCGTGTTGATCCAACGAAGAGTCAATCCCTTCGTATTACGGCATTACCTAATGCAGCTCAGTTAAATCAAAAACAAGAAACCGTTTTTTGGCTGAATGTTCTGGATATTCCACCACGACCAACAGCGAATAGCAAAGATGCTGTTCCTGATAATTTTTTACAGCTTGCGATTCGTTCACGCATTAAATTTTTCTATCGCCCGGCGAGTATTAAAACTGATGCCAATCTTGCAGGTGAAAAATTGCAATGGATTAAAAGCGGACAAACGCTGATTGTAAAAAATCCAACACCGTTTCACGTCACTATGACGGCGATTTACCAGCAAAATGCAGGAAAGCCGGTGGATCTATTACCCAAAGGTTTAATGCTTGCACCTTTTTCAGAAGACAAAGTCCAGTTAAAAACGGGAAATACTGAAAAGATGAGCTATGTCAGCATTAATGATTATGGCGGTCGTATCGAACACCAGATCAAGCTTCAATAACAAATAAATTTATTCCCAATCCATAAATGATTTTGTACCTATCATTGAATAGGCGAACCGATTATGTCAAAGAAAAATGCAACAGCTAAATTCTTGAAGCGTCGTATCTGTTATTACCTGACTTCAGGGGTAATCACCGTAACGCTGCCTATGGCTGTTTATGCAGTAGAACAGACAACAGAACAAGCAGCACCCATGGAAGCGGAATTCGACTCTGTTTTTTTAATCGGTGATGCGCAAAAAGTCGATATTTCCCGCTTTAAATACGGCAACCCTGTTTTACCGGGTGAATATAACGTTGATGTCTACATCAATGGCAACTGGTTCGGTAAAAGAAGAATGATGTTTCGTTCATCTGAACAGAACCAGAATGCTTTTACCTGTTTTACTTCAGGTTCTTTACTTGAATATGGTGTAAAGCAAGAAGTTCTGGTCAACCGTACTGAATCGAATGCGCCAAATGCATGCTATAAAATCGAAGAATGGATTGAAAATGCCTATTACGATTTCGATACCTCACGCCTGCGTATCGACATTTCGATTCCACAAATTGCATTACAAAAAAATGCCCAAGGCTATGTAGACCCAAGTATCTGGGATCGTGGTGTTAATGCCGGATTTTTATCGTATAGCGGTAGTGCTTACAAAACCTTTAACCGTTTAAATGATAATAAAGAGACTACCAATGCCTTTATGGCGATTACAGCGGGTGCAAACATTGCAGGATGGCAACTTCGCCATAACGGTCAGTGGCAATGGCAAGATGGTGCTCAAAGTGAACTAGACCCAACCAATAAGAAGAAATCAAACTACGAGTCTACCAGCACTTATTTACAACGTGCCTTTCCTCAATATCGTGGGGTTTTAACCTTAGGTGATAGCTTTACCAATGGTGAGTTATTTGACTCATTCGGTTATCGCGGACTAGATTTTTCGAGCGATGACCGCATGCTGCCGAATAGTATGCTCGGCTATGCGCCCCGTATTCGTGGTAATGCCAAAACCAACGCGAAAGTAGAAGTTCGTCAACAGGGTCAGTTGATTTACCAGACTACGGTTGCACCAGGTAGCTTTGAAATCAATGATCTCTACCCGACAGGTTTTGGTGGTGAACTTGAAGTTTCGATTATTGAATCGAATGGTGAAATACAAAAGCTAGCGGTTCCTTATGCGTCTGTTGTGCAAATGCTACGCCCCGGACTCAGCCGCTACTCGATCACTGCCGGTGAATTTCGTGATCGTGATATTGATTTAACGCCGTGGGTGACGCAAGGTAAATACCAACGTGGTATTAACAACTACTTGACTGGCTATACCGGCTTTCAACTGGCTGAAGACTACAGTGCCTTACTATTAGGTGCCGCGGTAGCAACACCTATTGGTGCGGTCTCTTTTGACGTGACCCAGTCCAATACTGACTTTGACAAGCAAGGTTCACAATCCGGACAAAGTTTCCGTCTCAGCTATAGCAAACTGATCTCACCGACCAATACCAACTTAACCTTGGCAGCCTATCGTTATTCGACGGAAAACTATTATAAATTACGTGATGCCCTGCTCATTCGTGACCTTGAAGATAAAGGTGTGAATACCTTTGCGGTAGGTAAACAACGCAGTGAATTCCAGATTACCCTGAACCAAGGCCTGCCTGAGGGCTGGGGTAATGTTTATATGGTCGGTTCCTGGAATGATTACTGGAACCGTAATGAGACCAGTCGCCAATATCAAATCGGTTACAGCAATAATTACCATGGTTTGACCTATGGTCTTTCTGCGACCAATCGTGAGATTGAATACGGTTCAAGAAATCAAACCCGTGATACTGAATATTTGATGACCCTTTCTTTCCCGATTAATTTCAGA
This sequence comes from Acinetobacter sp. 'aerobic (ED)', assembly GCF_904886855.1. Classification (NCBI taxonomy): domain Bacteria; kingdom Pseudomonadati; phylum Pseudomonadota; class Gammaproteobacteria; order Moraxellales; family Moraxellaceae; genus Acinetobacter; species Acinetobacter sp. 'aerobic (ED)'. Next base: position 68,861 of record NZ_CAJHGI010000001.1, on the reverse strand, counting down.
AAGAGCTCTGTCAACGTCAATGCGACCGCGTCTGAAAACAGCCGTACCGTGGGTATGAGCGGAATGGTCGGTGATCGTTTTAACTACGGTGCTTCTGTATCTCATCAAGATAGACAAAACCCGAGCTTTAACGTGAACAGCCGTTATCGCACGAACTTTGCGACCGTAGGCGGTTCATATAGCATCGCTGATGCTTATCAACAGGCGATGCTCAGTGTAAGTGGCAGTATCGTTGCACATGAAAAAGGTATCCTGTTTGGCCCGGAACAAGGGCAAACTATGGTGCTGGTCTATGCACCAGATGCTGCAGGTGCCAAAGTCAACAATACTGTTGGACTCAGTGTAAATAAGGCTGGTTATGCCGTGATTCCTTATGTCACACCTTACCGTTTGAATGACATCACACTTGATCCGCAAGAAATGTCAACCAATGTCGAATTGGAAGAAACCAGCCAACGTATTGCCCCATTTGCGGGTGCGATTGCAAAAGTTGATTTCTCGACCAAGAAAGGCTATGCCATCTATATCAATACCAAAACAGCAACAGGTGAAAGCTTACCGTTTGCATCGCAAGTTTTTAACGCTAAAGATGAATCTGTTGGTATTGTTGCCCAAGGCAGCATGGTGTATTTACGTACCCAAGAGCCAAAAGGCGATTTGTATGTAAAATGGGGCGAAGAAGCCAATGAACAGTGCCACTTCAGTTATGATGTTAGCGCACAAATTTCTAAAGATCAGCAAAGCATGATCATGTCTGAGGCCGTATGCAAATGAAAAAATTACTCTTAAATAGTGTTTTGCTTACCGCAGGCCTAGGCATTTACAGTGAAGCAAATGCGGCGTGTCGTTTGTATAACTACACGCCGAATGATGTACAAATGTCAGTTGGCCGAGTTGTGGTACGTCCAAGTGATGAGGTTGGCAAAATTTTGCGTAAAGCAACTTTTGCTATCACGGACAAAGGAACCCGTGCTGATCGCTGTGATTCAAGTGATCGTCTAATTGCAGAACTTAATCAAGCTTATCCCTTAAGTCCGCTCGGCAATAGTATTTACACCACCAATATTCCAGGTATTGGTATCCGTCTGTACCGAGAAGCTGAAAATGCCAGTAATTTCTCTGGCTATTATCCGTATACACGGGGTGGGTTAAGATATGGGACAACATATAACTTAGCCCCTGGCTATTTTGTCGTTGAAATTATTAAAATCGCCGAACAGACAGGCTCTGGTGCCTTAGTTCCAGGCCAATACAGTAGTTACTATATACAAGGATATGCCACACGACCTTTCTTGACGAGTACAGTACTTGCCAATGCCATTACCATTGCCTCTTCATCTTGTGAATTACAGGGAAATATCAATAAAGTTGTGCAGCTTCCTACTGTGATGAAATCAGGTTTTACGGGTGTCGGTTCAACCCAAGGTGAGCAAAGCTTTGACTTAAATATCTTGTGTAATGGAGGTAAAAATCCAACCGGATATGAAGAGAAGAACCAAATCAGTTTAGATTTTGACTTTCCACAAGATGGTACCAATAACCAAGTCATGTCCAATACAGCACCAAACTCAACCAAAGCCAATGGTGTTGGCGTTCAATTACTTTGGAAATATCAAAATAAAAATCAGGTCATTCGCAAAGGTGAAAAACTAGATGTCGGTACAGTCAACTCCAACCAGACTGTACAATACAACATTCCTTTGTCTGCTCGGTACTATCAAACAGCAACCAATGTCACTGCTGGTACTGTGCGAGCCATGGCAACCGTAACCATCCAATACGATTAAACTTTTTACCAGGCCTCTTCTCCCCCAAAGAGGCTTTTTTATTCTATATGCAATAGCAACGCATCATTTAACTGCATCTGTCCCTGTAACACTTCCATGTTTAAGTAATCAAATCCCTTTTTATATATACCTAAAATTAAGCAAATTACTCTAATTTTTTAAATCCACATTATAATAAAAATATGTGACAGAATTAACAAAATCAATTTATTATATTAATTATCAATTTAAAAATAAAACCTTAAATAGATCACACTTTAAATAAATATTTAATTAAAAATTTATTTAAATATTGCCCCAATAATAAATTCCATGTTAATTAATACTTAATACATTTATAAAAGGCAATAAATATGTATAACTATATTTATAAATCTGCCCTACTTTTATCATTAATGGCATTTGCTTCGGTGAGTTATGCTGCAAGCACAATCCAGTTGAATGGAAGTATTGTAGAAGATACCTGTTCTCAACAACTGCAAATCAATGAATGCGAACAATTGAACATGTTACGGCAAAAAATTGAATCCCAAACTATTTCATTAAGCGATTTAAATACTTCACCTCAAAAAAACACCATGACTGAGATTAGCTTCGAGCAACTTCCAGATCATAAAAACGCTATTATTATTGCAAACTACTACTAGTTAATATATTTATTATCAAGATGTGATTCAGTTAACGTTAATAACAGATTCACATCTTTTTAATAATCAAAAACACTTTTAGATTTAAATGATAATTCAATGCCTAAAATTTATTTATTGCATTTTTATCAGCAGGAAAAATGTGCTATTCAATAGTCTGATTGAGTTGCGGGCATAACGAACAGACATCTACTCTCCACGTTCTTACTTGGGTAGATTGAAGATAGAAAGCAAAAATGGCGGATACTTTAACAAATCCCAAGCAATCATATAGCTCAGCGGTTTTAGTACAACTGATCTAAACAATTTTTGTAGCCTTCCTCTTCTACAATATGGCATTCCCTTACTTAGTTTAGTCCTTTAAGCTCAAGAAATAGCTGGGATGCTCTGATCTATTTCTCACGATATTTTACTCTGCGATCAATGCTAAACCATATACAAGTCTTCAAGCGCGATTCTACTCAAAAATACTCACTTGAGTCTGGCCATCTATTGAAAATATACATTTGCCTTTAAATTCTTGTGCATTCCCCAGCTCATTTTCAGCGCAGAACTCCAGATAAAGATATACGTCTCCACTTTTTTGATTTATATAATAATTCCCACGCAAATTATCGTTAAAACTCACGCTTTTTTTCTTTATCACGTTGGCAAGCACAAGTTTTTTGCACTTTTGGATCAGTTTTTCTTTATTTAAATTAATTTCAGATTTTCGAATATAAGAAGAGCTTTTACTCAAATCCCTGACATTTTTTTGATTATCATTCTCAATAATATAAGAATCAAACTCCGTCATTATATTAGAGTCTTTACTCTTATAATCTTCCAAACTTTCACACCCAAATAAACATAACATCATGGTGAAAGCTAAGACATTCTTCACTTTAATAATCTATAAGAATAAAAACTATAAGATATCAAAAATAATGAAATATGACAAAGGATAATATATCCGCCTGAGCATAATTATGATGGGACTTATATAGTCTTAAGATAATTCAAGAAGATACTACAGGTCTTGCCCTGTTGTTTTATTTCTATTGCGACCATTAATTTTTAGACATTAAAAAGCACTTACAGTTAATACATGTAAGTGCTTGATATATGGTGGGCCCACACAGACTTGAACTGTGGACCAACGGATTATGAGTCCGCTGCTCTAACCAACTGAGCTATAGGCCCTATATATTTCAATCATATTGATATGATGAATGCTGCCTGATCTTAGTCAAATTTAACTTCAATTACAAGCAGATGATTTTATCAAACCACCTAAAAAAGTGTTAAAAATCATAAACTGCGCTGATTCTATCTGATCTCCCTATAATGAGTAAAGTAAATATTGCACTGTTTTGATCATTTTAAAGCCATCCAAATTGCTGTTATCTGGTGTTTTCGGATATGTATTTTCCTCAAAACTCGTATTAAACTGCGACCACGCACAGCCAATGATCATGGATATGAAAAAGTTTTTAGGAAAATCTATTTTTAAAGCAACAGGTTGGACATATAATGTTGATCCAGCAATCTTAGAGAATAAACAAGTCATTATCGGTTTTGAGCATACCTCTAATCTCGATACCATCCTTTCTCTGGCTTTATTTGAAATTTTAGAGATTAAAATTCATACGCTTATTAAAAAAGAATTATTTAAAGGTCCATTAAAACCAATTTTACAACGTTTAGGTGGTATTCCTGTAGACCGCAAAGCCAGTAAAGATATTGTCACGCAAATGGTGGAGCTATTTAACCAGAATGATCGTTTTAATCTGGTGATTGCACCGGAAGCAACCCGTGCTAAAGATGGTGAAGCGCGTAAACCGATCCGTACCGGTTTCTGGCATATCGCCAAAGCAGCCAATGTGCCGATCATTCTGATGTATGCCAATGCCCGAACCAAGCAAGGCGGCATTTTGGGTAAAATCTATCCGACCGAACTGCAACAGGATCTGGAAAAGATCAAAGCACTGTATGCGGAATACGACATAGATGTAAAAATTAGCTAATGGACCCTGTCTATTTGTTCAATCTTTGATACTTGAGCAAGATTTTAAATTTTGAATATCAGTTCGGGCAGTTTTCAACAAAACCTTGGCTATGCTAATATTCCTGCACTTTTTTGAGTTTTAATTTTTTGGAGTTACTTCCATGGCGGGTCATTCTAAATGGGCCAATATTAAGCATCGTAAAGCTAAACAAGATGCAAGTCGCGGTAAGGTTTTTACTAAATACATCCGCGAAATCGTAACTGCTGCGCGTTTAGGCGGACCAGATGCTGCAAGCAACCCACGCTTACGTGCTGTTGTCGAAAAAGCACTTTCAGTCAATATGACACGTGACACCATTAACCGTGCGATCCAGCGTGGTGCTGGCGGCGAAGATAATGATGATTTAAAAGAAGTAACCTATGAGGGTTATGGTGTTGGCGGTGTGGCTGTTATTGTTGAAACCATGACCGACAACCTGAACCGTACCGTGCCAGATGTTCGTCACTGTTTCTCAAAAACCAATGGTAACTTGGGTACCAATGGTTCAGTGGCTTATCTGTTCACCAAACGTGGTGAAATTTCTTTTGACGATGTGTCTTTAGAAGATAAAGTCATGGAAGTTGCTTTAGAAGCAGGTGCTGACGATATCGAGATTGATGAAGACAGTATCTTGGTAATTACCAGCCCAGAAAGCTTTGGTGACGTTCAGGATGCACTTACAGCTGCAGGTTTAAAATCTGACAACGCTGAAGTTGTGATGAGCCCATCGACTAAAGCTGAAATCACCGATATTGATCAAGCTAAACAAATCATGAAAATGATTGATATGCTTGAAGACCTTGATGATGTTCAAAACGTGTATACCAACGTTGAATTCTCTGAAGAGGTTTTAGCGCAACTTGATGCCTAAACCTTTCTGCCGAGTAAAAAATGCATCTGTTTAGATGCATTTTTTTATAGCTTGTTTAAAAGTTTATAACAGTTAAAGACATTATATTCCTTAATCACGAAGCTGGAATGCAGTGCCACCACACTGTCGATCTTTCCAATACGGCGTAATAGAATTTCACTATAGTCATCCATATTGCGGGCCACCAGTTCCAGGATAAAATCAGCGCTCTGTCCAGTCACCAGGAATGCGTTGGTCACTTCCGGAATATCTTCTAGTTCCTGCAAGAATTTATCAAAAGTTTCACTATCGTGTTTGCTCAATGAAACCTGCAAAAGAATATGTAGGCTAAAGCCCAGTTTATTAAAATTGATTTCTCGTTTGAGTTGTCCCATGACCTGTGATTCGATCAGATTTTTAATGCGTCTATGCACTGAACTAACCGAAAGGTTAATACGTTCTGATAGCTCATTCAGATTGACATCTTCATGGGTCAAAATTTCAAGAATTTGTTTATCAAAACGGTCCAATTCCATTTTACAGTCCTCATGTGTTATCTCGGTTTTTACGGAACTGTTTACGATCAGTAATTTTTAAGGGTCAAGGGAAAACATTCGTTTAACTTTTGACAATGCTGCATGGATAACGCAAACATGATTCCGATAAACTTGTGGTTTATCTTTGTCTCAAAGCCGAAACAAGACCTTTTGAGCAACTGTTCAACTGATCTCCCAATAGCTGAACAACTCGTTTCGATCCCCATCACACCCTGAAACATAAGATAACAAAGCCGTTTTATAATTATTTCCCTCTTTTCAGTTTTTTTAAAGTAAATTTGGCAATAATTTCTACTATTTTCAGCTTAAAACGAATTTTCTTTTAAAAATTAATTTTATTCACCAATAATTTTTTACTTTTTTGACAGTTTTTCTATTTTCTTTCTCAAAAAAAGCCCCGATGATTGCATCAGGGCTTTTTTACAGCATCATTTACTTATAACCCACGCCAATCGACGCGTGCATTACGCTCCGTGGCATAAATACGCTGTACATATTGTCCAATCGGTAAATTGGACAAATCGTCATAATATTGTTTCAACTCACCACTGAACTGTTCAACATCATCATTCTCCAGTTCCCAAGGGGTGCCTTTGACCATCAGTAAAGGGGCGAGAATTGAACAGACTGCAATATCAGCCAGCCCCAGACGGTCACCCACCAGATAACGCCCTTGATTATCAATCAGACGCTGGTTAAGATCGGTAATCAGCTCGGTCATGCGTAACTTGGATTGCGCTACTTTTTCAGGACTTAACTTATAATTGGTTGACACCAGACTTTTTAAGATCGGCTTGGAAATTTTTTCAAACTGTCGTAAATAGCCCTGTTCCCCCATCATGATTTCAAGTGGATGATCACCCACTGACAAGGCATGCGCCAAAGACCAGCGCCGGACATGTACACCCAGCTCATCAGCCAGCTTGTCAATCTCCAAGGCCTGTTCACGCAATTGTTCATCACGTCTGAGTAATGCATGTTCAGGATAGGTACTATCTAGATATAAAGCGATTTGCGTTGAATCAGCAATCCAGTGTTTATCATCCTTCAACATCGGCAGTAAATACTGCCCCGATTTAAGGAAGGTAAAGGCGCGATGAAAACCAGGAATCAAATTATGTGCAACATAGTCCAATTCCTTATGATCTAACAACCAGCGAGCTTTTTCACAATAGTGAGATAAAGGAAATTGGTATAAAACCCGCATAGACTCTCCAGATTTATTTTTCTACTCGATCAAACATAAGGTTTTTCATACTTTAGAAGTAAAAGCCAATGAATACAATGTCCTTTTTGCTCGATCTTTTTTAATTTTGGCGAGTTTGCTTTATAAATATTCCTGTTGAGATTATTCATTTCTTTCATAGAAAATACGGTTTCCCTTTGAGCAATAAAAAATCAAACACGACTAAGCATCTGTTTTTAATCAACATTACATATCTATTTTTCTGTTATTTTTCTCATAAAAAATGCTTAATAATTATTGTGATAATTAAGCCATAACTGATGGTTTAGTGGAAAAGTAAAACTTTTGTAAAGTTCCTCTTATCTATTAGAGGTGCTCACATGTCCAGTAATCAATCAGTGATCCACGCGCAAATACAACTGATTTCAAATGATCAGCAGGCCCTTAATGCTGCCTATCAAGTTGCTGACTTTGCCTTAGAAGAGCGCAATATACGTGATCAAAACCGTATATTACCCACAGAACAAATCATCCAGTTTAGCCAAAAGGGTCTTGGTGGTATCCGTGTACCACAGCAGTATGGTGGGGCTTTTGTTTCCAATAAAACCTTGGCCCACGTGTTCCGTATTTTAAGTAAAGCCGATGCCAATGTCGGACAGATTCCTCAAAACCAGTTCGGGCTACTCAATTTTATCAATATCACCGGTTCAGATGCCCAAAAGCAGTTTATCTATAATGAAATTCTTGCAGGTAAACGGATTGCCAATGGCGGGCCTGAAAAAAACGCTAAAGATACCAAAGCGATTCAAACCACATTAACGTTGCAAAATGGTCAATATCTTTTAAACGGGGAAAAATTTTACTCGACTGGCACCAGTTTTGCAGATTGGTTAGCGATTCGTGCCTTACATCCAGATGGTTATACCGTATTGACGATCATTGACCGACATGCGGCGGGCGTTGAGGTCATTAATGACTGGAATGGCTTTGGGCAACGCACCACAGCCAGTGGAACAGTAAAACTTCACAACGTCATCGCTGATCCGACCTTATTTTTTGATGAACGCATTATCGCGGATACTCCAAATGTCCGTGGTGCCTATTCTCAACTGTTGCAAGTCGCGATTGATGTGGGCATTGCCGAGGCTGCCTTTGATGATACCTTGTCCAGCGTGCGTAAAGCGCGTCCGGTTATTGATGCAGGCGTAGAAAAAGCCAGTGAGGAACATTACTCCCTGCAAGAGGTCGGCAAGCTCAATATCCTGCTCGATGCAGCTATTTTATTGCTGGATGAGGCAGCAGAATATCTGGATGAACTGGATCAAGTCACTGAGATTTCTGCCGAGCAAGCCGCCCGCGCTTCGATTTTGGTCGCGGAGGCAAAAATCTATGCCAATGATGCGGCCCTGCACATCTCCGAAAAACTACTTGAACTTGGCGGTAGCCGAGCCAGCCTGAGCCAACATAATCTTGATCAGCACTGGCGCAATGCCCGTGTGCATACCCTACACGATCCTGTGCGTTGGAAATTCCATGCGATTGGTGACTATTACCTGAATGGTACTCACCCTGCCCGCCATGCCTGGATTTAAGGAGAAAATCACCATGACCTCATATCAAGAATTACAAGGTTTTGCCAAGCCGCATCTAAAAGCGGCACATATCATTCAAAGCGATGCAGAAGCATTGGAGATTGCCACACAACTCAGTCAGCAATTTAAACAATCTGCGGTTGAACGTGATGCCAATCGGGACTTGCCCTTTACCGAAATCGAAGCGTATAGCCAGTCAGGTTTATGGGCGATTACTGTACCTAAACAGTATGGCGGTGCAGAGGTTTCCAGTCTTACCGTTGCCAAAGTGATTGCCCTATTTAGTGGTGCGGATGGTTCAATCGGTCAAATTCCACAAAACCATTTTTATGCACTGGAAGTATTACGCAATACCGGTACCGAATCACAAAAGCAGCGCCTCTATCAGGAAGTATTACAAGGTGCACGGTTTGGTAATGCGCTGGCTGAGTTTAAAACCCGCACCTCAGCACATAAACAGACCACCTTAATCTCAAGCGAAAATGGTTATCTGATTCAAGGAGAAAAGTTTTATTGTACGGGTAGCCTGTTTGCCCATCGTATTCCAACCTTAGTGGTGGATGAAACAGGTAATGAATTTTTGGCTTTTGTACAACGAGACAGTCAAGGTTTGGAGCTAATTGATGACTGGTCTGGCTTTGGGCAACGGACTACAGGCAGCGGCACAGTCAAGTTTAATCAGGTCTACGTTGCCAAAGAGGATGTGATTCCGTTTGATACTGCCTTTAAGCAACTGTCTTTGGTCGGCCCATTTGCGCAAATCATGCATGCCGCAATTGAAGTCGGGATTGCCCGTGCGGCCTTTGAGGAAACCTTGCAACGCGTGCGTGTCGCTCGCCCCTGGATTGATGCCAATATTGATTCCGCTACGCAAGATCCCTTAACCCTGTCTGAGCTTGGTCGTGTGGCAACCGATGTTAAAGCCAGCGAATTACTGCTCAAACAGGCGGCTCGATCTGTTGATGCTGCCAAACAGGAGCTCAATCCAGAAAGCTTAGCCAAAGCCTCAATAGATGTTGCCAAAGTTCGTGCGCATAGTAGCGAAACTGCATTAAAGGCCTCATCGAAACTGATTGAACTGGCGGGCAGTCGTGGTAGTCAACGTGCCGATGGGCTGGACCGTCACTGGCGTAATGCGCGTGTACATACCTTGCATGATGCTGCACGCTGGAAATATTACTTCATCGGTAATTATGTATTGAATGACATTCTGCCTCCACGTCGGGGGACATTGTAATGACGCAAACCACAGCAAAGAAAATTTTACTGAACGCCTTTGATATGAACTGCGTCGGTCATATCAATCATGGCCTATGGACACATCCGCGTGATCAGTCACATCGCTTTAATGAGCTGTATTATTGGACTGAATTGGCACAGACCTTGGAACAGGGTCTGTTTGATGGCCTATTCCTCGCCGATATTACCGGTATTTATGATGTCTATCAGAATGGTATCGAGCTGACCCTGAAAGAATCGATCCAACTGCCAAGCCATGACCCTTCTACCCTGATTTCAGCCATGGCTTTGGTCACAAAGAATTTGAGTTTTGGTGTTACGGTCAATCTCAGCTATGAGCAGCCCTATCAATTTGCACGGCGTTTTGCGAGTCTCGATCATTTAACCCAAGGTCGTTTGGGCTGGAATATTGTCACTGGCTATCTGGACAGTGCCGAACGCCTGATCGGACAAAAAGGCTTAAAAGATCATGATGCGCGTTATGATCAAGCCGAGGAGTTCTTACAGCTTTGCTATCAATATTGGGAAGGTTCCTGGGAAAATGACGCCTTAAAGAAAGATAAACAACAACGCGTTTTTACTGACCCCAATAAAGTCCACTCGATCAATCATCAAGGGCAATATTACCAAAGCCAAGGGGTATTTCAGGTTGCGCCGTCGGTACAGCGCACACCAACACTTTTTCAGGCTGGGGCTTCACCGAAAGGACTACAATTTGCCACGCGTCATGCAGAATGTATTTTTATTGGCGGTGATCAACCCGAAAAGATTCGTCAGCAAGTCAATAAAATACGACTACAAGCACAGCAACAAGGTCGAGATGAAGATGCAATTAAAATCTTTGTCGGCATTACCGTGGTTGTGGCTGAAACACATGAACTTGCCCAGCAAAAACTGGCTGAATATCGTCAATATGCCAGCCCAGAAGCAGGTTTAGCACATTATGCCAGTTCAGTCGGTATTGATCTTGCCAAGTTTGCAGATGATGAAGCGATTCCGTATCAAAAGAGCAATAGCATTGCTTCCGTCAATGAGAAATTTAAAGAACAGCGCATCAGCAAAAATGATCTAAAAGCCCAACATGTGCTGGGTGGACGCTATCCGCTCATTGTTGGCAGTGGTGCTGAGGTTGCAGAATACCTGATTGATCTGCTTGATCAGACCGGTATTGATGGTTTTAACCTAACGCGTACGGTTGCACCTGAATCACACCATGATTTCATTCGGCTGGTCATTCCAGAGTTACAACAACGTGGACGTTATAAAACTGAATATGCCACAGGTTCATTACGCAATAAGCTTTTTGCCCAAGGGGACCATTTAGCTGCCAGCCATCCTGCCGATCAGTTCCGATGTAGATCGCATAACAACACAGATACCCTAAAAATAATTGAAGAAATTAGTGCTTAACATTAAAGAAAAGAATTGGAGAAATATATGGCTCAAACAGCCTCTAAAAAATGGCTCGGTATTGGCCTGGTCGTTGTTGTTGCGATTATTGCCTTATTGATCTGGAATAAACACAGACAAAGCAGTAATAGTGAACTGGTGATTGGAATAAGTCCTTCTTTTGCTCATCCGCTTCAAGTCGCAGCGGATGAAGCCAAACAACAGGGATTAAATGTCAAACTGGTCGAGTTTTCCGACTGGAATACCCCGAATATCACCTTAAGTCATGGCGATATTGATGCGAACTTTTTCCAGCATCAGCCCTTTCTGGATAATGCCATTAAAGAAACTGGCTTTAAGTTAAAGTCATTTGCTGCGGGTGCGGCGTCACATGTTGGACTGTATTCAAAAAAATATAAAAGCTTTGAGGAACTGCCAAATGGCGCCACTGTGGCCATTCCGAATGATCCCGTTAATCAGGGGCGCGCATTACTCCTTTTACAGCAAGCCAAGTTAATTGAACTGAAAGACAGCAATAATCATCTTTCAGCACTGAAAGACATTACCGCAAATCCGAAGAACCTGAAATTTACTGAAGTTGAAGGACCACAAACTGCACGTGCCATTGACGATGTTGATCTCGCTTTTGGTTATCCACACTACTTACGTTTGGCCAAAACGGCTGATCCTGAAAGTGCCTTGTTGTTTGATGACAACACCAATAAGCGTTATGCGATTTTATTTGTGGTGCGTGATGACTATCAGGACAAAGACAACAAGCTACAGAAATTTGTCGAGATTTATCAAAACTCGCCAAAAGTGAAAGCGGCCTTGGATAGCGATTTCGGTCCAACCTTGTGGTTCCCTGGCTGGAAATAAGGAGAACAATGATGGTGAGTTTTGGTTCACAAGTCGATTTTTCAGTTCCACATCTGAAAATACGCGGTTTAAACAAGTTTTATGATGTACAGGGCCAACGCTTACATGCCTTAAAAGACATTCATCTCGATATTCCCAAAGCACAGATTGTCGGAATTATCGGAAAAAGCGGAGCAGGTAAATCTTCCCTGCTGCGTACCTTAAACGGGCTGGAGTCAATTGATACCGGCAGCATCCTGATTCATCAGCAAAATATTGCTGAACTCAGCCATGCCGAGTTGATCAAGACCAGACAGAAAATTGGCATGATTTTTCAGCATTTTAATTTAATGTCTGCCAAAACGGTGTGGGAAAATGTGGCTCTACCACTGCGGATCGCAGCTTATGACAAGGCTGAGATTGAGCAACGGGTCAGTGATGTCCTGACACTGGTAGGTTTGGATGCAAAACGACATGATTATCCCTCGCAACTGTCGGGAGGACAGAAACAACGTGTCGGTATCGCACGTGCTTTGGTGTCGCAACCTGAAATCCTGCTCTGTGATGAAGCCACTTCTGCACTCGACCCGGAAAGTACCGCCAATATTTTGGCTTTGCTGAAACAGATTAATCAGGATCTTGGTTTAACCATTGTCCTGATCACCCATGAAATGCAGGTCATCCAGGAGATTTGTGATCAGGTGGTCGTGATTGATCAGGGTGAAATCGTTGAGTCAGGGCAGGTCTGGTCGGTATTTTCCAATCCGCAACAACAGATCACACAGGAATTACTCAATTTTGAGCAGGTAAATTTACCTTTTGAACTGAGCCCAACCATTCTGCCTCAGAGTACCCATCAGCTTTTAAAACTGAAATATGTCAGTGAATCGAAATCGGTGCCTAATTTATATGAATTACTGGATGGATTTAACAGCCCCGTTCAGGTGTATTACAGTCAGATTGATACTATTCAGCAGCATAGCATTGGTTGCTTAGTCATTGGGATTGGCAATCTCGAATTTGATCTGAACAGCCCCCAATTTGCAAAACATCCAGCCATAACACAACTTGAGGTGATCGGTTATGTACAATCAACTCATTGATCTGTTACTGACAGGCACCACCGATACCCTGATTATGGTTGGTGTTTCTGCGATTCTCGCCTTTTTGATTGGTTTGCCGATTGCCTTGATTCTGGTCAGCACCGCCGATTTTGGCATTTATCCGTCCAGGAGAATCAATCAGTCCTTAGGCTGGATCATTAACATCACTCGATCAGTCCCCTTCCTGATTTTAATGGTGGCTTTGATTCCATTTACCCGCTGGATCGTCGGCACCAGTTATGGTGTGCTCGCCGCAATTGTACCTTTGACTATCGCCGCGATTCCGTTCTTTGCCCGTATTGCCGAAGTCAGCCTACGCGAAGTCGATCAAGGGCTGATTGAAGCAGCACAAGCAATGGGCTGTAATCGCAAGCAGATTCTTTGGCACGTGCTGCTCCCGGAAGCATTACCCGGAATTATCGCAGGTTTTACCGTGACTATTGTCACCATGATCAGCTCTTCTGCCATTGCCGGTGCAATAGGTGCAGGCGGTCTAGGCGATATTGCCTATCGTTATGGTTACCAGCGTTTTGATATGCAAGTGATGCTTGCTGTGATTTTGGTCCTCATCGTTTTGGTCATGTTGGTGCAGGCCACTGGCGATCACATTGCCCAACAACTGGATAAACGCAAAGTTTAAGCCCGAATGGATCCTCTACTCTAGCCATGACTTTGTCATGGCTTTCATGTAAAATCAGCAGCAATTTTTATATTACACATTTGTGAGTGGTTTCATGGGTTTTAATTGCGGTATTGTTGGTCTGCCAAACGTAGGTAAATCTACATTATTTAATGCATTAACAAAGGCAGCGATTGCTGCTGAAAACTTTCCGTTCTGTACCATTGAACCGAACACAGGCATCGTACCCGTACCAGATCCACGTTTGGATAAACTTGCTGCAATCGTAAAACCACAACGTATTTTACCAACCACGATGGAATTCGTTGACATCGCCGGTCTGGTTGCAGGTGCATCTAAAGGTGAAGGTTTGGGTAACCAGTTCCTTGCCAATATCCGTGAAACAGATGCGATTGCACACGTGGTCCGTTGCTTCGAAGATGAGAACGTCATTCACGTAAATGGTAAAATTGATCCATTAGATGATATTGCAACCATCAATACCGAACTTGCACTAGCCGACCTTGATACCGTTGCTAAAGCATTGTTACGCTTAACTAAAGCGGCAAAAGGTGGCGATAAAGAAGCGCTTGCAACCAAAGCAGTTCTAGAAAAAATCCAGCCTTTACTTGATGAAGGTAAACCGGCACGTGCCGCTGACCTTTCTGATGATGAGCGTAAAGCAGTACGTGGTTTTGGTTTAATGACCCTTAAACCAACGATGTATATTGCCAACGTAGCTGAAGACGGTTTTGAAAACAACCCGCATCTTGAAGCAGTACAAAAGCTCGCTGCTGAAGAAAATGCGATTGTTGTGCCACTTTGTAACCAGATCGAAGCTGAAATTTCATTGCTTGAAGATGAAGATCGTGCTGAATTCCTTGAAGCAATGGGTATGGAAGAACCAGGTCTAAACGTAGTAATTCGTGCTGGTTATAAACTGCTTGGTCTACAAACTTACTTCACTGCGGGTGTACAAGAAGTTCGTGCCTGGACAGTTAAAGTGGGTGCAACTGCGCCACAAGCAGCTGGTGTGATTCACACTGACTTTGAAAAAGGCTTTATCCGTGCTGAATGTGTTGCCTATGATGACTTCATTCAATTCAACGGTGAAAATGGTGCTAAAGAAGCAGGTAAATGGCGTTTGGAAGGTAAAACCTATGTCGTTCAGGACGGTGATGTCTTGCACTTCCGTTTTAACGTTTAAGTCAGTGTTCTGATAGCTAAACCGCCAATGAGGAATTTATTGG
Organism: Acinetobacter sp. 'aerobic (ED)'; assembly: GCF_904886855.1. Taxonomy (NCBI): domain Bacteria; kingdom Pseudomonadati; phylum Pseudomonadota; class Gammaproteobacteria; order Moraxellales; family Moraxellaceae; genus Acinetobacter; species Acinetobacter sp. 'aerobic (ED)'. The sequence goes on along the minus strand of NZ_CAJHGI010000001.1, from coordinate 53,757 downwards.
CGGTTTTTTTATTTAAAATATTCATGTTAAATAAACACTTTATCAATGCCTATAGATAATAATTCAATAAAGAATCTCATTTATAATTTTTATCAAGCCATCTTTTAATAGAAGCAATGTCTTTGAATCTATAATAAACCCGTCCCTCTACCTGTCCTTCAAAACCTACTGAATCTTCACCTAGTAGGCTTGTTAACTCTGTTAACTTCATATTTTTATCTATCTGATAAAGATTAACTTCATAAGAACTACCCTCTATTTGAGGGGTACAACAATAATATGATGTGTGAAGAGTTATAAGTAATGGGATTTGCTTCATTTTTGGTCTATAAATACTAACGGCTAAAAGCTTAGGACTTTCTTTAGCAGCAAAATCAAAATATTTATTTACAAGAAACTTCTTTTTTGAATTTCCCATATAATTTTTTAAGGTCTCACCTTGCTCCGATGAACACGTATAATTAAATAATTTATAGTCATTTTTCTTAAAAATACTCAAATCTATGACTTGTTGCATATGACATTGGTCTTTTGCCCATGCATCCTTATAACAGAATAGAAATATTAAAATAAACAGAAAATGCATAAGGTTCTTTTTCATTTAACGATTCCATATTGTCCGCATATTAATTTCAAATTTAATATTTTCTTAAAAATGAAATCCGCTCTTTTGTCATTTCAGTTTGGCATGCTATAGCTTCAAAATGACTTTCTCGTCCAAATCCATCTTCATTTGCCATACATAGCTTTTCTTTCTTCTTAACCCAGTTTCTTTGGGATGTTTTTAACTTTTCTTTTTCATTTTTGGAAAGTTTAGATATTTTATTTTTATAAACTGAGTTTAGCTCTTTGTCATTTTCTTTGTATTCAATTAAATAACAATTCAATATATCATTAAAAAAAGTACTATCAGGTTTACAAGTAACAACATCTTTATCTGCATAGGCAGACATGGCCAACCATACTAAATACAATCCAATAAAGAATCTCATTTATAATTCTTATCCAGCCATTTCTTAATCGAAGCAATATCTTTAAATTTAAAGTGCATATAGTCATCAGAAACACCTTCAAGTCCTGAACTATTATCACCCAAAATATCAGTAATCGGTTTCAAGGATATATTGTTTCCGTTTTTAACAATATTATATAAATCAACTTTATATAGCTTTCCACTAGGCTGAGGATAGCAACAATAAGTTTCTGAGTATAAAGTTATCAATACCGGCAACTTGCTTTTTTTTCTATACAAACTAACTGCAACTAATTCAGCACCTTCACCATTCCCTACTCGACCTTTAACTCTATTAAGAAACAATTTCTTGTTTTGTATAATTAAAAAACTTTCAACATATTGATTATCAAGTGCTATCTCACAATTATTTGATATAAATTTAGCATCATTTTTCTTAAAAATACTTAACGCTACCTCTTCATCAACATGACAGTGCTCTTTTGCCGATGCATTCTTATAACAGAATAAAAATATTAAAATAAACAGAAAATGCATACGAAATCTTTTCATAAACATAAGTCTGTATCTCTACAATCTATCCAACCTTCTATTTTCTCACCATTTTTCCTTTTATAAATTATATTAAACCATCTTAAGCTTATATCTTTAATAAAAAACTCATCACCCTGAATAAGATAACCTAATTTCTTAGAATTAACTCCATTTTCTTGATAGATATTTGTTTTATTTAAAATATGCCCTTTTTTTAATTGATTAGCCAACCATTTCTTAAATAAATTAGAATTTACTTCTTCTTTAATTTTTACTATAGAATCATAAGGGTAATTGCTAACAATCTTGTAACCATTTACATTTACCAAGTTCCCTCCGTTCCCAAAAAAATTACTAATTTTTTCATTCTTTTTGCAATTTAAACCATTACAATCATAGACATAAATAAAATTATATTTACCATTTTGATATATATACTTCGGATTTTCTTCATATATATTAGTATAGACATAAGTAGACACAAACAACCTGTTAATTGAACCTATATTTTCAAAAAAGTAAAAGTTTATTTTAGGCACATCACCAAAATAACCAAAAGTATCTACTTTTTTACTTTTACCTTTACAATCAGTTATATAAAAATCTAAATCATATACTTCCTCATTCTTATAATCACTAAAATTCTTCTTCACACTAGTACAATTTTTATCATCTGCACATGAAATTATAGAAACAAAACACAATAAAATAATGAAATATTTCACTTACACTCTCCATATTTATTTATAAATTTATTTGCTATTTTTATTTTTGCCACTCTCCTTTCTGTTGCTTGCTTCATTCCAATATTCACCTTTACTGTAATTTTATTTGTAATTTGCACATCATCTATTTTATCATTATCTAAAGTAGTTATTTTATTAATACGATTTTCATTCCAAAACCATGTAGCACTCTCAATCGCAGCATTAAAATCATATTGTAATAATTCCGGATTATTTTCTATATCTAACCCTGTTTCTTTTGCACATTTTACATAAGTAGAAAAATGAGTTAAATGAATAAGCCCTCTACCTCTATAATTCTTATTTGGATGTTCTGGAACTGAATATAGAAATTGTGCTATAGCTGGATCATTAGATATAAAATTGTCTTCCACATATTTATATCTTTGTTCCAAACTATATTTATCCATCCCATGCCTCTTAAATGCATTCTCAAAATTAGTTTTCATCATATTATACAGTGACTTCCCTGTATAAGATTTTTTTGTATATTTCATGCTTTCGATAAGTGCAATAAAATCCTGTGTTTCAATTTTCCCCTGCGCTAAAATATGTACTAGATCTTTACAAGTATTACTTGAATATTTTTTAAGATAAATAGGTAATAAAAGTAATGCTTTTTGAAAATTAGGTTTAGCTTTAGGAGCTATATCTTTTATAAAATCAAGATCAATATTTAGAGATTTCCCACATTTTTTACATAATACCTTGCCTTGAATTGCTCTATTGATCTCTGGATCATTAGCTGCTGTCGTTCCCTTAGTTACATCAACATCCAAATGTAACTCAGCAGGATTATTTTTTATTCGTGTCGCCATATAAGGCTGAGGTTTCAATGGTTTACCATCAGGTTTATATACGATAAATTCCAGTTTTTGCCCGACCATACTTTGTAGAGCTAACTTCCCATTCGAGATACTATACAACTGCTTTCTACCACTCTCGACAATTAACATTTCTACATTCGTTTTCTCTATAACGTAGTCATTACCATCCCGATCTAAAATCTTGATCATAGAGCTACTTAAAAATTTTGCATATGGTTCATCCAGTTTGATGAGGATCGGCTCCTCATTCCCATTACCAGAATTCATAGAACTTTTTAAGACAAATTGATCACTGGATGTCAGTACTAAAACTTCTATATCCCGATTAGGAGAAGACTTCACCTCTACAATTCCCTGATCATCAGTGAATTTATCTGGTGAGTTTCCTTTTCCTTTCGGTCTGGACTGAACAGGGAAATTCTTCATAATTTTCCCATTACTATCCACTACTTTAAAAAATGTACTTACAATTCCTTTAGCTGACGAAGGCTGTCTACTTTGTTTATATTCCTCTATTGTTTTAGGCAGTTGAACTTTAACTGGATTCTCTGCTGACGACGTAATAGAGGAATCTATGGTTTTGAATACCTTATAATCTTTTTGATTCTGCGGTTTGGCTAATAATTCCACCTTCCTGTGTGGAGATGCCTGAAAAACAAATAAACCATTAGAATCAGCTTTTTGAGTATTGGCTTTAGAGGAACCTTGATATCGAGACTGAACATCCAAGTGACCAAAAGACTGTCCAGATTTATCATAAAATTTGGCTGTAATGGTGACTAAGTTACTCATTGGTCGGCATCCTCTTCCGTATCTCTTTCATCACTTTCTTGTTCATAAAGTGCTTCTTCTAATAGTTCATCAATATTTTCACTATCAGGCAGATCCAGCTTTAAGCGTGGAAGATCTGAATTAAAGATGAGTGCTGTAAAGTCGGTTGTTTGCGGTGTGTAGAAGCGTAGTGAACTCACTTTATTTTCAGAATCAAGTTGATCCATTTTTGTTTTTATGAGGTTGTTACTCTTTCGGTCTAAAATAAAGATTTCTTTTTTTCCTTCAGACTCTATATTCCAGTTATAGCTCACCTGATTGCTAAACAGTGTCTTGGCTGTTGGCAGGCTCAATTTTGGAACCACAATATTCGCCCCACCTTCAAACAGATGCTGTCCCGCCTTCACCTCAAACTTGCCGCCTGTAGTTGGGAAAATCCCTGAACCATTCAGCTTGATTTGTGAGGACCCTGCGGTAAATACAATTTCTTTGGGGCTGATGATTTCAATCCGGTCTTCAGTCGAAATAATTTGAATGCCTTGTTTGGAGAACAAGTCTATGCCATCCGTTTGTGCATGGACTTCAAACTTCCCCTTCGCCGCAACCTGTTTAATACCTGTTTGGGCAGCAAACAAACTGATCCTGTTTTGTGCATGGGCAATCAGGTTTTTTTGTGTACTCAAGTTAATACTCTCGCCCGCAATTTGATTGATCTGACCATCCGCTGAAACATGAATATCTGCATGGCTACTCAAACCAATGCCATCGGGTGAACTCAGTAACAGCAACGCCTTATTGAACTTGGCAATCTTTGCTTCAATCTGTGCAGCGAATTCTTTGAGTTGTGCTAATGATTCAATTTCATCGGTCTGCTGATGTTTGGCCACTTCACTCAGTGCTATCGCATTGCTGAGGTTGTCTTCGAGCTGCTGCTTGGCAGGTTGTGCATCCAGATGTTCACCTTGCGCCTGCTCTTGCTTGTGCGTCGAAAATAATAAACCTTCACCTGCACGCACAGCGCCCCATTGGTCCGTCCGTAGTTCAAATCCTTCGCCACGGTCATCGCTTTCAGCCGTGTCTTTCGGATAACTAAGCTTGCCGAGATTGAGTTGGCTCGCAGCATGGCTACTTTGTAGTTGGGCACTGATCTGCCCCTGAGTATCATCAAATCTCAATTGGTTAAAGCCGCTACCTTGGTATTCTCTGGACTTGATTCCTGCCAGTTTCTTGGTGTCAGGCAGCTTGCCTATATGATCGAATTTAGTCGGACTGCGATGGGCTTCATGAATTCGTCCAACAACAAATGGTCGGTCAATATTGCCATCAAAGAAGTTGATCACCACAATCTCGCCAATGCGTGGCAAGAAGCGTGCCCCATAACCTTCACCAGCCCAAGGCGTCAGCACATCCACCCAGGCAGAGTCGGTATCATTATCATTGGCGCCTGCGCCACCATCATGCTGATGATCCTCTGCACGGGTAAACAGGAAGCGAACTTTAATCCGTCCCCACTCATCCACATGGATCTCTTCACCTTCCGGCCCAACCACTTTTGCCCGCATGGGATGAGCAGCCGGTCTATGCATGAAGGGATGATATTCAGGTACGATTTTGATACTACGGCGCTGCAGGGTCAGTTGATTCGCCTGACGTTCCTGACCATCTTCAATATGCCAGTCACTTTCGGTTAATAACTGGTTGATCTGTTGTTTTAAGTCTTTCGGCAAATTATTCTGGTTATAAAACTGTTTGGCTGTAATCAGAAATTGCTGATCACCGCTTTGGTGCAGATTAATTTCAGGATGTTCTGCAAGCTCAAACCAGTATCCGACATGCGCGTCGCGAACGGTGGTATGGGCGACAAAATGTTTTGATTGCAGATCATGATAGTGCACTCGGTTCTGGGTGAGTTTTTCAATCTGCGCATTGCCCGACTCAGTTGCGCCATCTTCACCGTTGAGATCCTGCATCCATGCCGGGCTGAAATGCCATGCATCTTCGAGTGCAAGGGAAGCTGCATCATGGTCTTGGCTATGCTGATGTTTGGTTTGAACACTGCCCGCACCATCTTCTTGCTCCAGTGCATGAGCTTGCCAACGCTGGATATGTACAGCGGTTGGCTGTAGGCGATGTTGAGCCCTCAGGCTGGTCATGCTGTCATATTGTTCCGTGGCATTGCTGCGATGGTAACGAATTGTTCTTCGGTCTAAAGCTTGGTATTGACCATTGTCATCAATAAGGCGAAGTATTTGTGGCTGGATCGGGCGATTGCTATTCGGAACAGTAAGCGCTGCTTCCTCTATTAAGGTGCTAATTCCTTCCGAACAGAGCAACCGTTGAATAAACTCGCTATCCAGCTCATTCGACTGCATCATAAATGGCCGAATATCGTAGTTTCCTGTGAGCCCGCTCAAATCAAGACTTAAACTGGAAGCAAATAAAGCACTACGTAGCTGCCACTCACGGAACAATATTTCTATAACCTCAACCGCAGACTTATTCATAAATACGCGACTGTTACGGCGTTGTTTCCATAGCGCGGTTGGATCTTCTAAAGTGAGCTTATACAGCGTCAGGCTACCATCCGATTGCCCTTGCAGTGCCTGAGTAATGATCCCTGTGACGCGGGCGAATTGACCTTGATCCGTCACCATATCAACCGCTGCTTGGCTGCCGATAAATCGTTTCAGGGGAATGGCCGCATCCGTGGATAGGCAGATCAGCTCTGCCTTGAATCCAGCATTGAGTTGGTGTTGACCATCAATACGTTGCAGGAATACCTTTGTATTTAAATTCGGATTTGAAAACTGAATATGCAGCGCACGCTTTTGGGTGGTTAGTCCTATTTTTTCTAATAGATACTCAATATTGTTTAATTTCATCCTAATATTTTTTATATGAAACGATTTAATTGTTTATTTTAAATGAGGGAACAGTGTTTTATTTACCACTTTAGATCATATTAAATAGCAGTTTATGCCTTTATTCTATTCAACAGAGATAAATAGGCCCTTCGAGATCATTTTTGATTTTTTAAGCGATCAAGCATATTAAAATTAAAATACATAAAATCTAAAAAACACCTGAAAGTTAGACAATTTCTGTCTAACTTTCAGGTTTGAATTGTATAAAGCGATCTATTTGCTTAAGCAACTGTCTGCGGCTTCATATCCATTTCAGCACGCTTGATGTGGGCTTCTTTTAAAATCCGCTGGTGTAACGGTTTACGAAAGCCAAGCAAGAAGACGAATTCAGCCAGCACAAATAACGGTCCAATGGCTAAACCAATCACATCATCAACAAAAGCAGGCTTTTTCTTTTCAAAATAATGCCCCACGAATTGGAACACCCAGCCCACCACAAAAATACCGATACTGGCCCCTAGCCAGCTCCACATCGATAAAGTCGCAATTTTTACGGCCAAGGGATAAGCCAAGACAAAAAGAATCAACATCAGGCCACCAAACAGCTTATCAAGTGAAATATAGTAAATACTACTGACTACGATAAGCAGCATGGCTAATGTGATTGAAAAGCCAGAAATTTCGATACCTGCACGTGCCGTTAAACACAAAATAGAAAAAACAATCAAAGGAATACCTACAAAATGGGTCACAATATTATTTCGATCCAGATGATAAGCTGCATACTGGCTGAGTAGACGTTCCAGATTTGTCATTTTTCTTTCCTCATATCATTCGTTTATGCTGTTAATCTATAACAAATAGCGTGAGCAAGTTGTCACGTAGCTGACAAATGGATATCTTTTTAAACAAGGAACAATCGTGTTAGACCCGCTTTATATTCAGCATTTAAAACAGAACGCATGGTTTAGCCACTTAGCAGAGCCTTTTCAAAATTTTATTCTTGAACATGGCAAAAAATACACTGTTGAGAAAAATGCGGCTGTTTTTAGCGCACAAGATCGTTTTGATGGGGTCTATGGCGTGCTGGAAGGCTCGATTAGTCTGGGTTATATCGATGTCAATGGTAACGAAGCCATCGCTGCAATTGCTGAACCGATCATGTGGTTTGGCGAAATTTCCCTGATTGACCGGCAACCCCGCTCGCATGACGCGATTGCATTGAAGAAAAGTGTGGTACTGCAAATACCTGCACAGCCACTTCATGATTTCTTGCTACAAAACCCCTATTACTGGTATTACTTTGCCCTGCTCACCAGTCAAAAATTACGCTATGTATTTTTAGAACATATTGCGATTCAAACCCAAAGTATTGGCCAGCGTCTGGCGCAGCGGCTGTTATTCATTTTGGAAGGTTATGGTAACCGTTCATCGATTCAGGACTTTAACATTCAGATCTCACAGGACCAGCTGGCCAATATGCTGACCGTTTCCAGACAAACCATCAATCACGAACTGAATCAGTTTGAAAAGCAAGGTGTGATTCAGTTGGGCTTTAAAAAAATTGTAGTACTCGATTTAGAAGGTCTCAGGAAACTGGCAAAGGTCGGTTATCTAAAAGAGTAAACCTGAACTTTTGTATTTTAAATTGATAAGCACCGCATTTTTTGCAATATGCTTTTAAACTTAAACCTAAATTAAAAGACAAACTCTCACTATAAAATGCTACGCATGCTCTAAAATATTTCACAAAATCAGTCTGCTTTCCTCTCATCAACACGCTTACATTAAGCCTAAGCACTATCGCTTACCCGATGCAGATGACAATCATGAGAAAAATTGCAACGATTCTAACAGCAGGCTTATTTACCGTACTTAGCGCTAGCGCATTTGCCTGCCCGAAAGGAACTCAACTCCAGGGCGGTACAGGACCAAATCACAAAGGTGGTAAATGTGTTGCAACAAGTGTGGTAAAAACCAAGAAAGCAGCAACCAAAACCACTCAAACCGCCAAACATGACATGACGAAAATGAAAGATACGACCAAACATGATGCAATGAAGGCAGCAACAGATACGAAAAAAGTAGCCAGCACCACAGCAAGCAAAGCTAAACAAGAAGCCGCAAAAACAGTCAAAACCTCATAACCGTTTGATGACTTTAACCATAAAAAAGCGAGATCAATGATCTCGCTTTTTTATCTCTATCTGCTTATTTAGGAGAGGTATTCCCTAAAGCCGGATTATCAATCGCATCTTTACATTGTGCTTTATCACGCTCATAGTCTGTCTGCTTTTGGGCAGATACATTGTCTTTATCTTTAACATCACGCGCCCAGGTATCCAGACTGGTCAATGCCTTACGGCACAACGCATATTTCCCTTCAGTCACCGAATCGGTCATTTTGACATTAATCCGCCAATCGGTACTGAGCTGGCGTAATGGCTTTCTGACCTTCTCTTCAATTTCAGCCGTTTGCTTGTTATAAACAATTGGATCAATTTCATTAATCAGTTTCCATGCGGCATTGGCATAGCTGGTTGCATCATTATTCAGTTTTGGCGCTGGCTTGATCTCTACCTTCTGTTTTGGTTCATCGCCTGAGTTACCACAAGCTGCCAATAAAAAGGCACTACACAACAGAATTGCTGTTACACGCGTATTTAGATTCGTCATATCAGATCGCCGATGAAACATAAGGCCATTATGCTAGTCAATTTGGGAATAATTCTCAATCATTGTGACATTTTAATCACGCATAGCACGCGGGCTGATTCAATGCAGAGGCATGGTTTTCTCGCGACCTATTTGCTTTATATTGTGATCAGTCAAATAAACAATACATCAGGAAGCAAAACATTCATGTCGCAAGTTAAAATTTATGCATTACAACAAACCATTGAGCAGTTTAGAAACCAGCTTTCCCATGCCATTCATCAAGCGCTGGTAGATGGGCTGAACTACCCCGTCGAAAAGAAATTTCAGCGTTTTATCAGTCTTGCGACCAGTGATTTTATTTATCCGCAAGATCGCAGTGAAAATTACCTGATTATTGAAATCTCCATGTTTGAAGGCCGCAGCAATGAAGCAAAAAAACGTTTAATCCGGTTACTTTTTACTTATATTCAACATCACTGCGGAATCTCTCCCCACGACGTTGAAATCACCATTTTTGAGACACCCAAAGTGAACTGGGGCATTCGTGGACAACATGCTGATGAATTAAAACTAAATTACCAAGTCAATGTCTAAATCAATCAAAGGGCTGTTTAACCGTTATTTTTGTCTGACAAAAAGCAGGTTTTTTTGTGATATATGGGCTTAATTCCGTAAAAAGTTCTGCTATGCTTAAACACAAATTACTCAGGATAGGATTATTCGCATGAGCGTCACTCTTGGAACTCCACTTCAATCTTCTGCATTTAAGGTTTTACTGTTAGGTTCTGGAGAGCTGGGTAAAGAAGTAGTGATTTCTTTACAACGTCTGGGTGTCGAAGTTCATGCTGCAGACCGTTATGATCATGCGCCTGCCATGCAAGTCGCTCATTATGCTTATACCCTGAATATGGCCGATCCAGCCGAATTAAAACAACTGATTGAAAACATCAAACCGAACCTGATTGTTCCTGAAATTGAAGCGATTGCCACTGAAGTCTTGCTTGAAATTGAACAAAATAAAACGGCTACGGTTATCCCATCGGCTAAAGCGGTCAACCTGACCATGAACCGTGAAGGGATTCGTCGTTTAGCTGCTGAAGAGCTTGGCCTCCCGACTTCGGCTTATCGCTTTGCCAGCACTTTAGAAAGTTTCCGCGCTGCCTGTGACGATATTGGTTATCCAAACTTTGTTAAACCGGTGATGTCATCTTCTGGTAAAGGCCAGTCTCGTGTAAAAAGCTTCGATGAGGTGGATGCCGCTTGGGAGTATGCAATGCAAGGCGGCCGCGTGAATCAGGGTACCGTGATTATTGAATCGCAAATTGATTTCGATTTTGAAATTACCTTACTGACTGTCCGAGCCAAAAATCCGGAAACAGGCGAAGTTGAAACGCATTTCTGTGATCCGATTGGACATCGTCAAGATGCAGGTGATTATGTCGAAAGCTGGCAGCCCCAAGCGATGACGCCTGCTGCGCTACAAGAAGCCAAGCGTATTGCCAATAAAGTCACTGTTGCATTAGGTGGCTGTGGTATTTTCGGGGTTGAGTTATTCATTAAGGGCGATAAAGTCTGGTTCAGTGAAGTTTCCCCTCGTCCACATGACACCGGTTTGGTGACGCTGGCTTCACAATTCCAAAGCGAATTTGAACTGCATGCCCGTGCCATTTTAGGTTTGCCTGTGAACACTGCCCGTCACAGTGTGGCGGCAAGTGCAGTCATCTATGCGGGTGTGGATGCCAAAAATCTCAGCTTTGCTGGCTTGAATCTTGCTTTAGCTAATCCAGATACAGACTTACGCCTATTTGGAAAACCGGAAGGTTTTAAGCGCCGTCGTATGGGTGTTGCCACTGCACGTGCTGAGACCACAGATCTTGCGCGTGAATTGGCCCAACATGCCGCAGACCAAGTGAGCGTACACACTAACTCTTAACCTGAATTGAGTAGACCCATTTTCATGATCAATACATCTCCCTTGTTGAACTACGTCACCAGTCATCATGATATTCAAGCCATTAATCAATGGCGAACGGATGTAGAAAAGCAATTACAGGAGAGTTATGAAAATGGGCAACCCATTCGTGAAGTGATTGGTGCGCGTTCCGACTCGATTGACGAAGCACTGATCTTTCTATGGAATCATGCAGGTTTAAACCAGACTGAATTGGGACTCTTTGCCGTGGGTGGCTATGGCCGTCATGAAATGCTGCCCTATTCAGATACCGATATCATGATTTTGTCTGAGGATGAAATCAGTGAAGAACAAGAAAAACTCATTTCAACCTTTATTTCTTCTTTATGGGATGTCGGTAATTTCAAACCCGGCATTAGCGTTCGGACCATTCAAAACTGTGTCGAACAGGCGATTAATGACCTGACCGTTGCGACCACGCTGATTGAAGCACGTCTCATTACAGGCAATCCGCAACTGGCAAAGTGGCCGCGTCGTATCGTGGCACAGACATGGACGGATCAAACTTTCTATGATGCCAAAATGGCTGAACAGGCCAAACGCTACGCACAACACAACAACACGGAAAGCAATCTGGAACCTGATATTAAAAATGCCCCGGGCGGTATTCGCGATATCAACCAGATCGGCTGGATTGCCAAACGTCATTTCCGTGTCAATCGCATTTATGATCTGGTGCATTTAGGTTTTATTACCGAGTTTGAACTTGGGGTACTTGAAGAAGCAGAAAGCTTTTTATGGGAAATCCGTACCCAGTTACATCGTCTAGCCAAACGTGATGAAAACCGCCTGTTGTTTGAATACCAACGCGATATTGCCGCAAAATTTGGCTATGTGCGTGAAGAAGGTCAACCGGTTAATTTTGCCGTTGAACAGTTTATGAAGCGCTATTACCGTACCGCGCAACAGGTCTCCACCCTGAATGAAATGCTACTGGCCTATTTCAATGAATCGGTGATTACGCCTCGTCTGCCGGATTATGAACGCCACATTATCGACATTAATGAACGCTTTAAAATTGTCGACGGCAAACTTGCGGTTCAGCATCATAAAGTTTTTTCAGAAGAACCGATTGCCATCCTGGAATTATTCTATCTGCTGGCAAATCGTCCTGAAATTACCGGGATTCGTGCCCGTACCCTGCGTCTGCTGGTATTGGCTGCCAAACGGATTGACCAGCGTTTCCGCGATAATCCGGAACATCAGGCCCTGTTCATGTCGATTATCCGTTCACCGCATCTGTATAACACCATGGTGGCAATGAAACGTTACGGTGTGTTGGGCAATTACATTCCCGCATTTGGACAGATCACCGGCTTGATGCAATACGACCTGTTCCATATTTATACGGTCGATGCGCATACCTTATTGTTACTCCGTAATTTAAGCCGCTTCAAAGAACCTGAATTTGCCAAAGAATTTCCGGTGGTCAGTTCCGTGTTCCAGCGTATTGCCCGCCATGACATCGTGTATATGGCTGCGATTTTCCATGATATTGCCAAAGGCCGTGGCGGTGATCACAGTGAACTCGGCGCGATCGATGCCATTGAATTCTGTCGCACGCATGGTTTTACCGAACGTGAATGCAAGCTGGTGGCATGGCTGATCAACAATCACCTGTTGATGTCACTGACGGCTCAGAAAAAAGATATTTCCGATCCGGATGAAGTCAAAGACTTTGCTGAAAAAGTCGGTGATATGGAGCATCTCGATTATCTCTATACCCTGACGGTGGCCGACATTAATGCCACGAATCCTAAACTCTGGAATACATGGCGTGCCTCATTGATGCGTCAGCTGTATACCTATGCACGTGATGTCATCCGTTCGGGCTTGGGTCGTCCAGTCGACTATCAAATGCTGATTGAAGACACCAAATTTGCGGCCAGCGAACTTCTGGTCAATGACTTCTCCCTTGCTGAAGTAGAGAAAGTCTGGCAAGAGCTGGGCGATGAATACTTCGTCAAAGAATCAGCCAATGAAATTGCATGGCATACCCAAGCCATTCTGCAACACGGCGATAATCCCGAACCTTTGGTGTTATTACGTGCGCATCGTAATGCAGCAGATGATGCGGTGCAGATCTTTATTTATACCCGTGATCAGCCCAACCTATTTGCCACAACGGTGGCCGTATTAGACCGTATGAATCTGGATGTTCAGGACGCGCGTATTATTACCGCCTCAACCTCATTCAGCCTGGACACTTATCTGGTACTGGATCGTTTTGGCACCTTGTTGACTGACCCAGAACGTGAACGCAAAGTGAAAGCCGCTCTGGTCGATGCCTTAAGTCATTCCGACCAGTATCCGGGGATCATGCAACGCCGTATCCCACGTCATTTACGTCACTTTGATGTACAAAATACCGTGGATATCGTGCTGAACCCGACCTTACAGCAACATATGGTCGAGATTTCCACACTGGATCAACCCGGACTGCTGGCGCGTATCGGTGGCTTGTTCATGCTGCAAGGCCTGGATATCCATTCGGCCAGAATTGCCACCTTGGGTGAACGTGCAGAAGATATTTTCTTTGTCACCAAGAAAAATGGTGTCTTGCTCAGCGATGAAGAAGTCAAAACTTTTGTGGAAACCCTCAAAGCGGCTTTAGACGAAGCATCAAATCAAATTTGTAATCCATCTTAAATTTTATTGTTTGGTAACTGTTTAAATGAACTCTAGCTTGTCGTTATTGCATCCCTATCCTTTTGAAAAGTTAAACCAACTGTTTAAAGAGATACAACCTGCCAATTTACCGTTGATTCCTCTGTCAATTGGTGAACCGAAACATCCGGCGCCAGAGTTTGTGAAGCAGGCAATTATTGATAATTTTGCCCATTTATCGACCTACCCAAACAGTAAAGGCTTACCAGAGCTGCGCCAAAGTATTGCACAATGGCTCAGCAATCGCTTTAAACTGAACCAGATCAGTGCAGAGGATCATATTCTGCCCGTTTCTGGCACACGCGAAGGGATTTTCTCTTTTGTACAAGCCTTGATTAAGCGTGAAGATGCACCTTACGTGGTGATGCCAAATCCGTTCTATCAGATTTATGAAGGGGCAGCCTTACTGGCAGGTGCAAAGCCTTATTTTATTAATTGCACCGAAGAAAATGGGTACTTAGGTGACTTCGATGCTGTTCCTGCGGAAGTGTGGGAAAAAACAGCATTACTATTTGTATGCACTCCCGGCAATCCAACGGGTACTGTACTGTCAAAAGAACAGTTTAAAAAGCTGATTGCCCTGTCTGATCAATATGATTTTGTGATTGCATCAGATGAATGTTATTCAGAACTCTGGTTTGATCAGGCTCCGGTTGGTCTACTCGAAGTTTGTGCCGAAATGGGCCGTGACGATTATAAAAACTGTATCGTGTTCCATTCACTTTCTAAACGCTCAAACCTGCCGGGCATGCGCTCTGGCTTTGTTGCTGGTGATGCGGCTTTATTAAAACCTTATTTGCAATACCGTACTTATCACGGCGCTGCCATGCCGGTACAAAATCAACTGGCTTCAATTGCAGCTTGGAATGATGAAGCGCACGTTGAAGAAAACCGTCAGCAATACCGTGCCAAATTTGATTTATTCCAGTCAGAACTCGGTCATGTATTGCCATTACAAAAACCGGATGCGGGTTTCTATTACTGGTTAAAAGTGGATAATGATGAAACTTTTGCCAAGATGTTGATGGAAAAAGCGCATATTAAAGTATTGCCGGGTCGTTATCTGTCTCGTGAAACAGAACAAGGCAATCCGGGTGAAGGCCATGTGCGTATGGCACTGGTTGCAGATTTGAGTCAGTGTGAAGAAGTGGTGAAACGCCTCAAAGCCATTCTATAAATAAAAAAATCCCCGAATATTCGGGGATTTTTTTAGCGCTATAAATTAGAAGTCAAAACTTGCACTGAGCATAAAGGTACGCGGTAGACCTGCAACCACATAACCATTATTGGTGTTTGCAGTGCTATTGATATTGTCAGATAAACCTACAGAAGACCAATAGTCTTTATTGAAGACATTATTGACTTTAAAGTTGAACGTCGTTGGGGTTTGTCCAAGCTGGGTTTTATAGTTTGCACCGATATCCAGCGTCGTCCAGTCATTCACTTTTAACTTATTGTCCAGACTTGCATAAGTCGAGCCTGTATAAGTCAATTGTGCATTTAGGGAAATCTCTTGCGGAACTGGCAATGCCCATTCAGCACCTAAATTGGCCTGGAACTTTGGTACGCCAACTTCATTATTGCCATCATATAAGGCAGATCCTGTATTTTTTTGCTTGGCATGTAGCCACGACGCACCGCCTAATACCGTAATCGAATCAGTCAGCTTGCCATAGGTATTTAGTTCGACACCACGGTGTACGTATTCACCTGCATCACTAAATACCCCATCTTGCAAGACACCACGCTGCTTATTAATGTCAAATAAACTGATACTCGCACCTAAACGATCATTTTCGTATTTAGCACCCATTTCTTTTTGCTTGGCAACAAAAGGTTTAAGTGTAGTGGTTGCATCCGCAGTGGTATTACTTAACCCTTTCGCCAATGATTCGATATAGTTTGCATAGACAGAAAATTCTGGCGTCAGTTTATAAGTCACACCTAAAGCAGGCGTCCATTTCGCCTCATTATAGGCTGGATTAATTTTACTTCCATCGGTCTGATAGTTATAAGTTTCTTGCATGATCTTTTGATAACGTGCACCAAGCATCACAATCAGCTTATCATCAAGCGCAGAAATATTATCCCCAATCGCGATACTTCTTAGGCGGGTACGTGTGCCAAGCTTAGGATCATTGACACGCTCTGGATTACCAATCGTCAATTCAGGTGCATTGCTATAATCTGGATGAAGAATATTGGTGGTGTTACTTCCACTCATGGCCCAGCCATTACGGGTATTTTGCTGGAATGCGGAGCCTGATAATACGAGATTATGCTGGATAGAACCTGTCTGTAATTTACCGCGCACACCGATTTCACCGGTATTCACCATATCAACGCGGCCATTGTCAAAGCGTGAATATTTCGCATCACCATTAGAGGCATTGGTTAAAGTCGGATTTGCCAGACGATTTTGTTCTTCGCCATGACGGAAACCATAAGCTGCATAAGCGGTTACTGCATCATTCAAGTCATATTCTGCCCGGTAACTACCGAACACATCTTCTTCGTTGGAATAGGTCCATTTTTGTGCGTAATTACGACTCGCCTTTATTGCAGCAGGTACTTCAGTCAAACCTGCAAGTGAAATATTAGGCCGTGTCGCAGTTAAACGATTATTGCTATAGCCCATATCTCCTGATAAACGCAGGTGATCACCACGGTAATCCAGACCAATTGCAGCCAGACCTAATGAGTTTTTTTCATCATCAACGCTGGTATTGCCACCATGATAAGCGGTGTTTACACGTACACCAAACTCTTGGTTTTCGCCAAAGCGACGCGAGATATCACTGGCAATTTGGCCACCGTTAAAATCCGTACCAACTGTTATACGGTTTAATGGTTCATTACCTGCACGTTTCGGCAATAGATTAATTGCCCCACCAATTCCGCCATTGCCCGGCATCGCCCCATTTAAGAAAGATGAAGCGCCTTTAAGCACTTCGACACGTTCAAATAGTTCGGTTGGAATATACTGGCGTGGCAGAATCGAATACAGACCATTATAAGCCGTATCATCCGAGCCTAAATTAAAACCTCGGATGTAATAGGATTCCTGAAAGTTTCCGAAACCACGCCCAACACGAACGCTTGGATCAGCCTTTAAGACATCCCCTACACTTTTGGCTTGCTTGGACTGAATATAATCATTGGTATAACTGGTTAAGTTGAATGGTGTAGCCAGATTCTTCTGATTACCAAAGATCCCGACCCGACCACCACTGGCAACTTGCCCACCCGCAAAAGGCTCCATTAAACCGTCTGCTGATGCATCCGCACTGGCAGTAATACGAATTGTATTTAATGTCACGCTTGCATCCGCTGTTTGCCCCTGTTGTAGTTCATCTGCAAAAACGGCCGTTGTCCCCATCGAAGCGCATGTCATCATCAATACTAATGGTTTAAGTTTTCTACCCATGATTTATTTCAGCCGGCTTTAAAAAAACCGCATAATAAATGAGAATTAATACGATTTACACTATTTTTTATCTATATGTGCCATTCCATAATTTCATGATTTTTCCGGATTTAAGGCTATTAAAATTAACAGACTGAATTCAATCAATATAAATTCTAATGTCTGATTTTCAGTTCAAAGCGTCCTATGCTTTCAAATTTGCCCAACAAATAAGATGACTGCAATGCCTATCATCAAGCTACCAGAAACCCGACTCACAACTTTTACAGCCTGTGGGCGCGTTGCCAACAATTTATTGGCGGCAATTCCCACCAGCACATAAACCACCGCACAACTCAACAGATGAATCATGCCCAGTAACATAATCTGGGTAGTCGGTGCAAAATTCATTTCCGGATGAATAAACGGTGGCAATAAAGCAAAAAACAACAGCAAGACTTTAGGATTTAATCCACTAATCCCCACGCCTTTTAGTAACCACGAACGTGCCGAATCGAGTGTTTGCGTTTCTTCGTGATCACTGGAAATGGTAGCAGGATGAAGTAATAAATTTGCACCCATCCATAATAAGTAACAGGCACCTAAGATCGTCATCGTGGTTAACAGTATCGGATAATGTTGGAGTAATGCACCGACCCCAGCGGCCACACACAAGATGGCGATAGAATGCCCCAAGATCAGGCCCGTCACGGCATTCAGTACGAATTTACCTTGAATGCCCGCAAGGATAGCATAGGCCCAGTCTGCACCAGGTGTTAGCACAAATAAGATCGAAACACACCAGAATGCAAAAATCACACTAAGTTCCATACGCCAAGCCCTTCCTGCATCGTTAACGCTATTTTTAATCGCCTTCTTTTTCACCATTCGGTGAAGATTGTTGAGAAAGGATATGCTTTAATGGTGAAAATGTTATTCTAAATACTTCTATTTCTTTTAAGCCAACAGGGAGATTCTTCCAAGTGGACCGCATTGATAAGAAAATTATTGCTGAACTACAGGCCAATGGACGATTATCTATCACAGAACTGGCCGAACGAATCGGTTTAAGCCTGTCTCCTTGTCATCGTCGCGTCAAAGCTTTGGAAGAAAGTGGCGTGATCAAAGGCTATCATGCCGATCTTGAAGCCTCAAAAATCGGCCTTAATTTCTCGGCAATTATATTTGTGACCTTAAAAGACGGAGATAAAACCGCCCTATCCAGCTTTGAAGAAAAAGTCATCGACATTCCCAATGTCATTCAGGCACAGCGCTTATTTGGCAATCCGGATTATTTACTGCATGTGGTTGCAAAAGACCTGGCAAGTTTCCAGAAGCTCTATGATGACAGCCTCTCCGCCCTACCCAATGTGCAACGCCTGACCTCAACCATTGTCATGAAAAATGTGGTGTCTAACCGGCTTCTGCCTTTATAAAAAGGCATTATCCTCTTGGGTGAACCTAAAATGTATCAATGTGAATAAACTCACACTATACTTATTAGCCATCAAGACTTGATGACTATGGAAAGATGACTTCTCAAAATCCCAAGAAAATAAAGAAAAAGGGTTGGCTCATTTTAGCAATCGTGGTTGTACTTTTAATTATTGTAATTGTGGTTTGGCAGACTAAAACTGCTCAAAAATCTACAGCGACGAATCAGCAAAAAAATGCCGATACGACTGCACAAAAAGCTGCGCTGACCGTTACGGTGGTATCACCTCAACAGCAAAACTGGAAACAGACATTTACCGCCAATGGCAATATTGCGGCATGGCAAGAAGTAGTCATTGGCAGCGAACTCTCAGGCCAGCGTCTGACTCAGGTCAATGTCAATGTCGGTGATGAGGTACGACGTGGTCAGGTTCTGGCAGAGATTAACAGCGACACCATTCGTGCCGACCTTGCCGCAGCGAAAGCCAGTTATGCCGAAGCACAGGCAGTGCTTGCCGATGCCATGACCAATAATAGACGTATTCAGCAACTCAAAAATACAGGTGCAATCTCGGCTCAGGAAGCCACCCAATATCAAACCTCCCAATCCACTGCGCAAGCCAAGCTGGATGCAGCCAAGGCACAGATTGAAAGTAATCAGTTACGTTTAGCTCAAACCAGAGTGGTCTCGCCTGACAATGGTGTCATTTCGGCACGTACTGCCACGGTCGGTTCTTTGGCACAAACCGGACAGGAACTGTTCCGCCTGATTCGCGACCACCGTCTGGAATGGCGCGCAGAAGTGACCACCTCTGATTTGTATAAGCTCAAACAAGGCATGACAGCGCATATCATTTCACCCGATCCAGCTCAACCTGCCGTGACAGGTAAAGTTAGAATGATCGCACCCGTGATTGATCCACAGACCCGTTATGGACTGGTGTATGTGGATATTCCAACCACGCAGGCTGTACGCATGGGCATGTTTGTTAAAGGTGAATTTGATTTAGGCCAGAAAGCCGCATTAACCGTTCCGCAAACTGCGCTGTTGTTACGTGATGGTTTTTCTTATGTGTTTATTGTCAATGACAACAATCGTGTGACTCAACAGAAAGTCAGTGTGGGACGCCGTCTGGGCGATCGGGTCGAAATTTTAGATTTGGCTCCGAATGTCAAAGTAGTGTCTTCTGGTACAGGTTTCTTAGCAGATGGTGATCTGGTCAGTATTGCCAAAGATATTCCAGACACACCACTCACCAAACAGCTCGTGGCCACACAGGAGAAATGATATGAATTTCTCTGCCTGGTCGATCCGTAACCCTATTCCCGGCATTCTGTTATTTATCATGCTGGGTCTGGCTGGATTATTATGCTTTAAATGGATGAAGATCCAGCAGTTCCCTGATATTGAATTGCCGATGGTCACGGTCACCGCAGCCCTTCCCGGTGCTGCGCCGCCACAACTTGAGACCGAAGTGGCACGTAAAATCGAAAACTCGATTGCCACCCTGCAAGGACTCAGAAACCAGTACACCAATATTCAGGATGGTGTAGTGACGGTCACCGCAGAATTCCAGCTGGAAAAGCCCCTGCAGGAAGCGGTGGATGACGTGCGTAATGCAGTGTCGCAGGTTCGTTCCGATTTACCCGCTGATCTACGCGACCCCATTGTCAGCAAGATTAACCTGTCTGGCTCTCCGATTCTGACTTATACCATCCAGTCGCCAAAAATGGATGAAGAAGCACTGTCATGGTTTGTGGATTACGACATTGCCCGTGCCATGCTTCAGGTCAAAGGGGTTGGTGCAGTGGCACGTGTTGGCGGTGTGACACGTCAGGTTGATGTTGAACTTGATCCTGAAAAACTCTTGGCACTGAATGCAACGGCGACCGATATTACCCGTCAACTGCGTTTAGTCCAGCAAGATGCTTCCGGTGGCCAAACCAAAATTGGGGGCAGTGAACAATCGATTCGGACCATTGCCACGGTCAAGACAGCAGATGAAATTGGTGCAATGGATATTGCCTTAAGTGATGGTCGGCATATTCGTCTGGATCAGGTGGCCACGGTTCGTGACGGGATTGCCGAAAGACGTTCAGCTGCATTGTTAAATGGACAGCCCGTCATTGGTTTTGAAATTACCCGCAGTAAAGGGGCCAGTGAGGTTGATGTTCAAAAAGGTGTCGCTGAAGCACTGGATAAACTGAAAACGGCACATCCGGATATCAAGATCACCGAAGCGTTTAACTTCGTCAATCCTGTGATTGACAATTACGAAGGCTCAATGTCGCTGCTGTATGAAGGCGCTATTCTGGCGATTTTGGTGGTGTGGTTATTCTTACGTGACTGGCGTGCCACGATTATTGCCGCAACTGCCCTGCCATTGTCCATTTTACCTGCCATGATCGGCATGTATTTCTTTGGCTTTACCCTCAATACCGTAACACTACTGGCCATGTCACTGGTGGTGGGGATTCTGGTCGATGATGCGATTGTAGAAATTGAAAATATCATACGGCATCTGCGCATGGGCAAGACCCCCTATGAAGCTGCGATGGAAGCTGCCGATGAAATTGGTCTGGCCGTGATTGCAACCACTTTCACCCTGATTGCCGTATTCCTGCCGACTGCCTTTATGAGTGGTATTGCAGGAAAATTCTTTGTTCAGTTTGGCTGGACTGCAGCATTGGCAATTTTTGCTTCCCTCTTGGTTGCACGTTTGCTTACCCCGATGATGTCTGCCTATATCCTGAAACCGTGGATCGGCAAAGTTGAACAGCAGGACGATACTTCAGATGCCAAAACGGCGGCAGATCAAGGCACAGCCCGTTTAGCCCAAGACCGCGCCAAAGATGGCAAAGTCATGCGTGGTTATATGCGTCTGGTGACCTGGTGTCTCAATCACCGCTGGATCACCTTAGGCGGTGCAATTGCCTTCTTTATTGCCTCGGTCATGCTGATTCCTTTATTACCGACAGGATTTGTGCCGCCACCGGATACCGGGCAAACACAGGTTCGTCTGGAGCTAACCCCCGGTTCTCAATTTGGAGATACGCTTAAAACTGCCGAATATGCACGCAACCTGATTAAAGACCATCCTGAAATCAAAAGTATCTATACCACCATTGGTGGCGGTGCTGCAGGATCAGATCCATTTTCAGGTGGCGCATCGAGTGAACCGCGTAAAGCCACCCTCACAATTCAGACCACCGAACGCTCTGACCGTAGTGCCAGTTTGCAAGACATTGAAGATGAACTGCGCCAACGCCTTGCCCCACTTCCTGGTGCACGTATACAGGTCGGGCTTGCAGGTAACAATAGCCAATACCAGATCGCACTGTCTGGGGATGATCCAGATACACTCATGGCAACCGCACGGAGTCTTGAGCGTGAATTACGAACTGTTCCCAATGTAGGAAGTATCACTTCAAGTGCTGCCCTGATTCGTCCTGAACTGGTGATTCGTCCAGACTTTGCCAAAGCAGCCGATTTAGGCGTCACCACCTATGATATTGCAGAGACTTTGCGTATCGCGACGGCAGGTGATTTCGACCAGAATCTGGCCAAGTTAAACCTGTCGCAACGTCAGGTTCCTGTGGTGATCAAGCTACCGCTATCCGCACGCCAGGATCAGGAATTGATGAAACGCTTAATGGTCAAAGGCAGTCATGGCCCTGTCATGTTAGGTACCATTGCCGATGTCAATATTGAAAGTGGTCCATCGCAGATTGACCGCTTTAACCGCCTACGCAACATCAACTTTACCATCGAGCTGAATAATCAGCCGCTGGGTGATATCGCCGCAAAAGTTGACCAGCTCCCCACCATGAAGAATCTGCCACCGACGGTGAAACGTACCAATATTGGTGATGCCGAAGTCATGCAGGAACTGTTCTCAAGCTTTGGACTGGCCATGTTAACCGGCGTATTGTGTATCTATGTGGTGCTGGTGCTGTTATTCAAAGACTTCCTGCAACCGATTACCATTCTGGTGGCCTTACCTTTGTCGCTTGGCGGTGCATTTGTGATGCTGCTACTGGCGAAAAGCAGTTTTTCGATGCCAAGCCTGATCGGTCTGATTATGCTGATGGGGATCGCCAGCAAGAACTCGATTCTACTGGTGGATTACGCCATTATTGCCAGAGATGAAAAACATTACTCCCGCTTCAATGCCTTGCTGGATGCCTGCCATAAACGGGCACGTCCGATTATCATGACCACGCTGGCCATGGGTGCAGGGATGTTGCCGATTGCCTTAGGCATTGGCACTGATCCGAGTTTCCGTGCACCGATGGCGATTTCGGTGATTGGCGGTTTGATTACCAGTACCTTCTTGTCCTTACTGGTGATTCCGGTGGTGTATACCTTTATTGATGATATTAATCGCAAAATCCACAGTTTCAGGAAAACCCAGCCTCCATCGATTGAACCCTCTCAATAGGTCGGAGTTAAAAAAGACGGTCAAATGATCGTCTTTTTTATGTTCAGGATAATATCAGCGCCAGCATAAAAAAGATAAAACTGCCCCCTGCCAGATAATACAAATAATGCATCTGCTGATTTAACCATGACAGATACATGGTTGCGCTCATCAATTTCACCATCGCCAGATTCCAGATCAGCACCACGCCCACCATCCAGCCACAGACCAGAATATTTTGCATCAGATTGTATTGAGGATAGATCAGGATCACCAACACCGAATAAAACATCAGGTTCTTGGGATTGAGTAGACTTGAACCTAAACCCAGTAAAAAGTGCCTGAACGGTGCTTGTTTTGGTAGTCGAGCATCATGTTCCGGTTCGGCTTTAGTCAATATCTGTGCAGAACGTGCAGCGCGAAAACATTGAACTGCCAGATAAGCAAAATAAAGCACACCCAACCATTTCATGACGACCAGTAGTTCGGTATTGACTTTGCCCAGCAAGAACAGACTGCTATAAATCACCAGCAGAATAATGGCATTCCCCAATGCAATCCCCATACACGTCAAGCGTGCTGCCTTTATTTGGCTTTGCATCAAGGTTTTTAAAATTAAAAAGAAATCAGCCCCAGGCGTCAGCAAAGCAATAAAATGCGTCACAACAATGGTTAAAAATAGCTCCATAGCCTCTCTCCAGATAAAGGAGAGTCAGCTTAAAAAAGCTTAAAGCTTTATTCTTGTATAAAATTGCGAGCACTAAGATTTTTTAGCATATTGTTTTGGGGTTACCCCCGTATATTGTTTAAATACACGATGAAAATGACTTTGGTCCGTAAACTCTAACTCATGTGCCAGCTGGGCCAGATCACAGCCCTGACGCAAACGTAAACGCGCCTGATTGACTTTTTGATTTAATTGGTAAGCATGGGGGGTTAAACCCAAATATTGTTTAAACAGCCGGATCAGTGCATAGCGGCTGATCTGTAATTCATCAGCCAATTGCTGGAGCGATAAATCCTCAATATCACTCGCCAGACACTCAATCAAACAGGGTAAATAGGACTGAAAATAACCTGCCTCCCCAATATTTTCCCAATGAAAATTCGGTATTAACATTTCGGTTAAGGTGTTAATCAAATATTGTTCTTTTTCCAAGCGTGAAATCTGAGGATCAAATAACAGCTGATTTAATGCAGTAAATGCAGTGTAAAGATGGAGGTCATGGAGAATCGTGGGTCTTAATTGCGGCACATAGGAGGTATTTAAATCCAAATGCAGATCCATTTCCTGTTGAAGCTCATCAAGCAGCCCAGCGAACCATGTTGCATCAAGATGCATCATCTGGTAACTCCAAGCCTGTTGCGGTAAAGGATTACAAGCATGCTCTACATGGGCTGGAATAACCACGATGCTACCCGCCTGAATCAACTGTTCGGAAGCAAAAGAACTGGAAAAATGACTCTGCCCCGCATCAACAGCCCCGATTGAAAAGGTAGGATGGCTATGAGATTTATAACAGATCCGGCTTTGACATGCCCTACGTGTTTCAACGTACGGCATGTCAGGATGGCGCCAAAACTCAACGCTTGAGTTCAAAATAACTTATACCTTTAACCGGTATCCCGATCATTTCTGCGCTAAAGCTTTTTCAATATCTGCTTCTAAGGCCTCTGGTTTAGTGGTTGGGGCATAACGCTCCAACACCTCACCATTACGGCCAACCAGAAACTTGGTGAAATTCCATTTGATATTACGACTACCCAAAAGCCCTTTTGCCTCACGGGTTAAATAACGGAAAATCACATGGGCTTCAGGTCCTTTGACATCTACCTTGGCAAACATGGGAAAACTGACACCATAATTACGCTGGCAAAAGGTCCCGATTTCTTTATTGGTCCCCGGGTCCTGTCCTCCAAACTGATTGCAAGGAAATCCTAATACTTCAAGTCCCTGAGATTTATATTTTTCATAAAGTTTTTCTAATCCGGCAAACTGCGGGGTAAAGCCACACTTACTTGCAGTATTTACAATCAGCATGACCTTGCCTTTATAATCAGCGAGCGCTTTTGTTTCTCCCTCTAACAACTCAGCTTCAAACTGATAAATGTTACTCATGGATAAGTTTCCTCGTCATTCTTCTCATCTGTTTTAAGTTGTAATGATGCCGAATTCACGCAATAACGCAGTCCTGTCGGCTGTGGGCCATCCTCAAACACATGGCCCAAATGTGCATCGCAATCATGGCAGACAATTTCTGTTCTGACCATACCATGCGATAAATCTTCATGTTCTTCTATTGCAACACTATCAATCGGCTTAAAGAAGCTTGGCCAGCCACAGCCGCTATCGTATTTTGTATCGGAAGAAAACAATTCCGCACCACAACAACGGCACACATAGGTACCATGTTGCTTGTTATTCCAATATTGTCCTGTAAATGCCGGTTCAGTGCCTTTTTGACGGGTGATGCGATATTCTTCTGCGGATAACTCTCTTTGCCATTCTCGGTCTGTTTTATTCACTTTTCCCATAACCTGCACCTTTTATTCTGATGTTAAAAATATCTTGATGATCAGATTTTATATTTACGCCATTCGCAAAAAAAACTCTAGTCTCAGATCGTATAATTTGTTGAAGTTTAAGCATCCAAACCTAGAAATAGCAAAAAGAAAGCAATTTAAATATTCAAAGTAAGCAAATTTTAACAATATTGTCTTTTGCGTGAGCAAATATAGTGATATTCTTGTTTCGCACGGTTGTATAGGACAAGAAATGTCTCAGAAGAAAAGTGTGGTGTTCCAGAACTTATTACCAACCATCAGACAATATCAACAATCGGGTTTTACCCATGAAAAGATTGTTGAATTGCTGAGAGATCAGCATGATCTCAATCTGGTCACAGTGGAAACCTTTAAAAGTTATTTATACCGATATGCAAAAGTGAATCCTGCTATGTCTAAAAGTACAGTTGTTCCCCAGTCTCATCCATCAAGCCGAGAAATTAAAAAATCATCTAAGCTTGAGCATGTTTGTTATGACATCCGTGGACCTGTACTACGAGCCGCCAATGAAATGGAGGAGCAAGGACACAAGATTATCAAACTGAATATCGGTAATCCTGCCCCGTTTGGCTTTGAAGCCCCTCAAGAAATTATTAATGATGTCGCGTTAAACCTGCCGAATGCGATTGGCTACACCGATTCAAAGGGGATCTTCCCTGCACGTAAAGCCATCTGCCAGTACTACCAGCAGAAAGGCATCTTCGATATGCATGTGAATGATGTCTATGTTGGCAACGGCGTGTCCGAACTGATCGTGATGGCCATGCAAGGTCTGCTGGATGATGGCGATGAAATGCTGGTACCGATGCCCGACTATCCATTATGGACGGCAGCGGTAAATCTGTCTGGCGGTACCGCAGTTCATTATAAATGTGATTCGGAGAACTACTGGTATCCAGATATCGCGGATATGGAAAGCAAAATCACGCCGAATACTCGTGGTATCGTGATTATCAACCCGAACAACCCGACCGGTTCAGTTTATCCACGCCATGTATTAGAGCAAATTGTGGCATTGGCGAAAAAGCACGACCTGATTTTATTTGCTGACGAAATCTACGACAAAATCGTGTATGACGGCATTGAACATGTCGCTGTCGCAGCATTGGCGGGCGAGCAGTTGTGTATCTCATTCAATGGCTTGTCCAAAGCTTACCGGATTGCCGGTTATCGCGCGGGCTGGATGGCAATTACAGGCAATAAAGCACGTGCTGCAGACTATATCGAAGGTCTGGATATGCTGGCTTCAATGCGCTTATGTGCCAACCACCAAGCACAATATGCAATTCAAACAGCCTTAGGCGGTTATCAGTCGATTAATGACTTGATTCGCCCGGGTGGACGTTTATATGAGCAGCGTAATATTGCCTGGGAAATGCTGAATGAAATTCCCGGCCTCAGCTGTGTGAAGCCTGATGGCGCAATGTACTGCTTCCCTAAACTTGATCCAGCGGTTTATCCAGTTGAAGATGACGAGAAACTGATGCTGGATCTGTTAAAAGCTGAAAAAGTATTATTGGTACAAGGCACCGGCTTTAACTGGCCAACGCCAGATCATTTCCGTGTGGTGTTCCTGCCAGCTGAAAATGAGCTGCGCGAAGCGATCAATCGCCTCGGTCGCTTCCTGGCAAAAATGCGTTAATAAAAAAATCCCCCTCAGTAAAGGGGGATTTTTTATATTTATTCCGATGCATTGTTCTCGCTTTGAGCTTCTCGCCATATCCTTTCATATTCTTGCGATTTTTTCAGGTTTTTGGCCAGACCGAAACCACCAGTTTTATATAGACGCGCAAGTCCCTGCCAGCCCTCTTCATTATCCTGCTCTAAGGCACGTTCATAAAACTCGGCTGCCTTTTTATAGTTTTTAATGGTTCCTTTACCATACTCATGCATCAGTCCTGCGCTAAAAGAAGCAAGACCGGATGCCTCAGAAGCCAAGCTAAATAACCGCAAAGCCTCTTTATTATCTTTCTCGACGCCTCCTGTCCCTTCAATATAAAAAAAGGCCAAGGCATTCATTGCCGTAGCGTCACCTTGCTGAGCAGCCAACTGTAAATAGTGTCTTGCCTTCCCAAGATCTTGCGGCAGACCTTTCAGCCCTGCCTCATACATACGCCCTAACGTCGTCTGAGCCACATCAAATCCGGCATCTGCTGCTCGCGCAATCCATTCCACGCCCTTTTTAAGGTTGGTTACCACCCCGTCTTCATCAGAAAGATAAAGATAACCCAAACTATATTGTGCTCGTAATTGCCCTTTTTCTGCAGCTTGGACATACCACTTCATGGCAGTCAGGTTATCTTCTTCAATACCCTCTCCCAGATCATACATATAACCGACC
Organism: Acinetobacter sp. 'aerobic (ED)'; assembly: GCF_904886855.1. Taxonomy (NCBI): domain Bacteria; kingdom Pseudomonadati; phylum Pseudomonadota; class Gammaproteobacteria; order Moraxellales; family Moraxellaceae; genus Acinetobacter; species Acinetobacter sp. 'aerobic (ED)'. The sequence goes on along the minus strand of NZ_CAJHGI010000001.1, from coordinate 25,578 downwards.
TGGTACATTGCATCCGCATTTCCTTGTGCAGCAGCTCTTTTAAACCACGTCAAGGCTTCATCATAATTCCATTCTAAGCCTTCAGCAAAATAGTAGGCTTTGGCCAGCTCATATTGCGCATTCATATCACCAGACTGAGCCTGTACCATTAAAGCTTGTCGGGCTGGCGCGTCATCGGCATAAGTTAAATTTACCCAACTGCTGGTCAACAATATTGCAAGCACAATATTTTTAAATCTCATTATCTAACTCATATTGCTATATTTTTATGCGATCACATTCTAGCGATAAAACCAATGATGTAAATCGATATTGATATATGTAAGGAAATCAAAAACTAATTTTTATCTTTTCAGCGAAATAACAAAGCAAAGATACGGTTTGCCAAAATATTAAGCATGCCATTTTCGGTTTGCATGCTAAACTATGCGTTGGTTTGAAAAAGGATAGTCCTTCTATGCGGTTTGTTCATCTCGGTATCCATACAGAATTCTCGATCACGGAATCGATTGTTCGCATACCTGATTTGGTCAAGGCTGCCGTAAAAGATGAGATGCCTGCGCTGGCACTCACAGACTTATCCAACCTGCATGCCGCAGTAAAATTTTACGAAGCCTGCCTAAAAAAAGGCATTAAACCGGTTTTAGGCAGTGTCATTCGCCTCAACGATGCCGAACATCGTGCCACCCTGCTGGCCATGAGCAATACCGGCTGGCGTAACCTGACTGAAATTGTGTCTCGCGGTTTTATCGAAGGCCAACAGTTAAGTATTCCATGCGTACAAAAAGAGTGGATACTTGAACAGGCTGAAGACCTGATTGTCATGCTGGGTCAACATAGCGATGTGGGCAAAATGCTCTGCTCTTCCAATCCACAAAAAGCCGAACCTTTACTGGAAGCATGGATTGAGAAGTTTGGTAATCGGGTCTATCTGGCCTTAACCCGTACTGAACGTGTCGGTGAAGAAGATTTTATTCAGCAAGCGGTCAAACTAGCTGCCAAATATCAGATTGGTGTTGTTGCCCATAACGATGTTCACTTTGTCGAACAAATAGATTTTGACGCGCATGAAGCGCGTGTCTGTATTGCAGATGGTTATGTCCTTGGCGATGCTAAACGCCCCAAAAACTATAGCCCTGAACAATATTTTAAAACGGGCGAACAAATGTCTGTGCTGTTTTCAGACATTCCGAGTGCGATTGAAAATACTTACCATATTGCAAAACGTTGTAATGTCGCTTTACAGCTCGGGACTTATTTCTTACCTGATTTCCCGATTCCAGATGGCTATACCATCGACACCTATTTCGAGCATTTGTCTCGTGAAGGTTTAGAAGAACGTTTAAATGTACTTTATCCAGTTGCTGAACGTGACGAAGACTGGGCTGAGATTCGCAAACCGTATGATGAGCGAATCAAATATGAAGTCGACATTATTCTCAAGATGGGATTCCCGGGTTACTTCCTGATCGTCATGGACTTCATTCAATGGGCCAAAAATAATGGTGTGCCTGTTGGTCCGGGCCGTGGTTCAGGTGCAGGCTCACTGGTGGCCTATAGCTTAAAAATTACCGATCTTGACCCACTCCGTTATGACTTGCTGTTTGAACGTTTCTTAAACCCGGAACGTGTCTCGATGCCCGACTTTGACGTCGATTTCTGTATTGCAGGCCGTGACCGTGTAATTGAATACGTGGCACAAAATTATGGTCGTCAAGCGGTTTCACAGATTGCTACCTTCGGTACCATGGCGGCAAAAGGTGCAATCCGGGATGTCGCTCGTGTCTTGGGTAAATCTTATGGTCTGGCTGACCGCATTTCCAAAATGGTACCGACCAAGCCACTGGGTGTCGATCTGGCCACTGCCATTGATATGGAACCGCAGCTCAAGGATATCGTCACCAACCCGTCCAATCCGGACAACGATGATGCTGCCGAAATCTGGGAAATGGCACTCAAACTGGAAGGGATTACACGTAATACCGGTAAACATGCCGGTGGTGTGGTCATTGCACCGGGTAAAATTACCGATTATTCAGCAGTGCTGTGTGATCCTGATGGGACCAACCGTGTTGCACAATATGATAAGGACGATGTTGAAGCCGCGGGTCTGGTTAAGTTCGACTTTTTGGGCTTACGTAACCTGACGGTCATTGAAGATGCCGTACAGAATATCAATAAACGGATTAAATCCGAGACACCACTGAATATTTCCAATGTCCCTTTAGACGATAAAGATGCTTATCTGGTATTTGCTGAAGCAAATACCACTGCGGTATTCCAGTTTGAATCCGTCGGCATGAAAAAGATGTTGAAGGAAGCACGACCAAGCAAATTTGAAGAAATTATTGCCTTCGTTTCCTTGTATCGTCCGGGTCCGATGGACCTGATTCCCGACTTTATCCATCGTATGCATGGTGGGGAATTTGAGTATCTTCATCCGCTACTTGAAGGCGTGCTGGAACCGACCTACGGGATTATGGTTTATCAGGAACAGGTGATGCAGGCTGCACAGTTCTGTGCAGGTTATACCCTTGGTGGCGCAGACTTACTTCGTCGTGCCATGGGTAAAAAGAAACCTGAAGAAATGGTTAAACAGCGCCAGATCTTTATTGAAGGTGCTGCGAAAAAAGATATTGATGAAGCCACCGCCAACCATATCTTTGACTATATGGAAAAGTTCGCAGGCTATGGTTTTAACAAATCGCATGCCGCAGCCTATGCTCTGGTTGCCTACCACACGGCCTGGTTAAAAGCACATTATCCTGCTGAATTTATGGCGGCGGTTTTATCTTCGGAAATGCAGAACACCGACAGTATCGTGTTCCTGATTGATGACTGCCGTAATAACAAACTGGAAGTACTGCCACCTTCAGTGAATATGTCTTTGTATCATTTCCATGCCAGCGATGAAGCCACCATTGTGTATGGTCTGGGTGCCATTAAAGGTGTCGGTGAGCAGGCCATGCAATCGGTCATCGACTCACGCATTAACGAAGGTCCGTATAAGGACTTATTCGACTTCTGTCATCGTATTGATCTGAAAAAGATCAATAAACGGACTCTGGAAGCCCTGATCCGTGCGGGTGCGCTGGATTGTCTCGGCATTGAACGTTCCAGCTTGATGGCACAATTGCCAGAAGCCGTACAGGCAGCCGAGCAAGCACGTAGTAACCGTGAAACAGGAATTATGGACTTGTTTGGTGAAGTTGAAGAAGTTCAACGTAAACCAGCCAAACCCGTGAAACCTTGGTCAGACGAAGTTCGTCTTAAAGGTGAAAAAGATACGCTTGGACTTTATCTCACAGGTCACCCGATTGACGTCTATCGTCCTGAATTAAAATCATTCATTTCAGCAAAACTGAATGAACTGACCCCGACCCGTCGTGGTGTGACCACTGTTTTTGCAGGTTTAGTGGTTGATATTGCCAACTTCCCGAACCGCATTATGATCACACTGGATGATGGTACAGCCCGTGTCGAAATCAGTTGCAACCATGAGCGCTTCCAGCGCTATAAAGAGGTGGTTCGCTTAGAACAAGTGGTGGTGATTGAAGGTGAAATCTACGAACGTGAAGGTTTTGACCGTCCAATGGCACGCTTAAGTAAGGCATTCAGTTTGAATGAAATTCGCCAGAAACGTGCCCAAAGCATTCAGGTTCGACTGGCTCAAGAGCTGATGAGCAAAACGCTGGCGAAAGATTTGCAGGCCATTCTTCTACCTTATTGTAATGTGGATATGTGCCAGCATATCGGACTGCACATCCAGCTGGACCAGAGCTTTGCAACCGCCGAGTTACACCTCGGTCCACAATGGAAAGTTGCACCACTGGATGAGTTGCTCAGCAAGCTGCGTGATTATTTCGGTAAAGAAGCCATTGCGATCGAATATCAGGTGAAGTCTAAAGCGGCCAGAGTGGCTGAAGCGCCGAAAGTGGCAAATATCGCACCGCCGCCGGATAATATGTCAATGGATGAAGCGCTTGATCTCTATCAGGCAGAAGTCTCTCAATACTCTTAATTCTGGATATTATATGAACCAGTTTGACTCAAATAACGTGTCCAAACATTTGGATCATGTCCGTATTGTCATGGTCAATACCACCCTACCCGCCAATATTGGTAGTGCTTTACGTGCAATGAAAACCATGGGCCTGTCCAAGCTGGTACTGGTTGCACCGAAAACCTATCCACATCCCGATATTGATGCTTTGGCAGCGGGTGCACAGGATTTGATTGAACAGATTGAAATTGTTGAGACTTTAGAACAGGCCATTCAGGATTGTCATATTGTATTCGGCACCAGTGCCCGTAGTCGTACTATTCCATGGCCATTGCTCGATGTTCGCCCTGCAGCAAAAGAAGCCTTACAGGCGGCAAGCAAAGCACAACATATTGCCATCGTGTTTGGTCGTGAAGATCGTGGCCTGACCAATGAAGAACTGGCCTTGGCCAATTACCACTTAACCATTCCAGTCAATCCTGAGTATGGGGTGCTGAATGTCGCACAAGCCATTCAGGTGGTCTGTTATGAATTGAGAATGGCTGCACTTGAACAAAATACTCAAGTTACAGATACACCAGATGACCATATGCAACTGAAACAACAGCAAAGCATGGAATGGGATGAACCGCTGGTGACACAGCAACAGATGGAAGAATTCTATCCTCATCTGGAAAAAATGCTGACTGAAATCGAGTTTTTGGACCCGAATAATCCGCGTTTATTGCCATTACGCTTGCGTCGTTTATTTGGCAGGATACAATTAGATCGTATGGAGTATCATTTATTACGCGGCATTTTCAGTCGCGTTCAGGCACTGGCCAATGGTTCATGGAAAAAGACAAACACGGAGGATCGTTCAAATGATTAAACAGCTTAAAGAAGATATCGAGGCTGTGTTTGCGCGTGATCCTGCGGCTCGAAACACGCTGGAAGTGCTGACCACCTATCCGGGTATCCATGCGCTGATCATGCATCGTATGGCACATGAATTGTGGAAAAAAGAATATAAGGGTACGGCTCGCCTGCTTTCTTCATTTAGCCGCTTTGCTACAGGTATTGAAATTCATCCGGGTGCAAAAATTGGCAAACGTTTCTTTATCGATCACGGCATGGGTGTGGTGATTGGTGAAACCGCTGAAATTGGTAATGATGTCACGCTTTATCATGGTGTGACCTTAGGCGGCACCACCTGGAATAAAGGCAAACGCCATCCGACGCTGGAAGATGGTGTGGTGGTGGGTGCTGGCGCAAAAATTCTGGGACCGTTTACCGTGCATAAAGGTGCCAAAGTCGGTTCAAATGCTGTCGTAACGAAAGAAGTGCCTGAAAATGTGACTGCGGTTGGTAACCCTGCCCGATATATCTTCAAAGATAAAAGTCAGGTTGAACAGGATGAAGTCAGTCGCCGTGACTATGCTGAAAGTATTGGCTTCCAGCCTTATGCCACCACTCAGGATCAGTCTGATCCTATTTTAGAAGGTATTCGTGTCCTTCTGGACCGTATGCAAAAAAATGAAAAGCGGATGAATGTGCTATGTCAGCGCCTGTCAGAACTGGATCCGAGTTTCGCTCCGCAAAGTTCTAAAAATCAACCATTGAGTAAAGAAGAACTGAAAATTATTGAAGAAGTTAGACGCGAGTGCGAAGCACAGAACAAAACTTCGGCAACATAAGCAGATATATAAGAAATGTAACAAGCTTATCATTGCAAGTTGGTTTTGCTTTTCCTAGACTGGTGAAACCAACGATCTACTTCTCATTTAACTAAAATTAATGGATGTAAGCATGAATTTTAAGCCTTTGGCATTACTTGTACTTTCAACTTCTTTTTTAACCGCTTGTGGCGTCGCCCCTGTCAAAAAAGATAAAGCTTCTGAGCCATTTGTATTCAAAGAGCCAGAACCAACCGCACCGTTCTATGCTTTAAATCCAATCAAATATGATGCGCCGCCAAGCTTTGAAGTTGCACTTAAAGATGCTGCAGCCCAGCCTGTGACTAAAATGGTGGTGTCATTACAGAATGATCCGTCAAAAACAACCACACTAGATATCAATAAACTGATCGTTCCGACCATCGACAGTAAACAACGTAATGTTAAATATGCGGTTCTTGCTGGTGAAAACGAAGTCGACGTGACCGAGATTGATGACTTCTTACAACTGGTTGAAGGTAAAGCGCGTCACTATCCACCTCGCTTCCCTGATCGTCAAGAACGCAAGGGCTATGAAGCCAAGTTAAAAGAAACCACGCAAAAACTGGATGCTTTGGCAGAAAAACCAAATGCGTCTATTGACGTTCTGACACGTGCTTTTAAAGCAAGTGTAATGGCACGTAATATGGATTTGGGTACCGCTTATACCACCAAATCATTGAATTATGCGCAACGTATTCTGGCAATGAACCCGAATGATGCTGAAACAAACTTCTGGTTCGGTTTTGGCCTGTCTGAAGGTGGCGGTCAACGTGAAGCGATTCCTTATTTAGATAAGGCGATGAAAGGCGGTGTTCAGGAAGCTTATCTTTCTGCTGCCAACAACTACCTCTGGTTAGAGCAAAAGAAAAATGCGCTTCAAACCTTAAAGAACTACAAAATCAATTACCCAGATGAAGCTGAAGTCACTGATCGTCTGATCAAGGAAGTTGAATCTGGAAAACGCTGGAATGTGTGGCAAGTATTGAACTAATTACTCGCCCATGCTGTAGTAAAAAATAGACTGTCGTGTACAGTCTATTTTTTTATGGATGATTGAAAAAACATTCGATTTTCGTATTATAGCTATCATCTCCCAGCCAACTTGCTGATTTATAATGCTAGCATTTACCCCGAATCAACGTTTATTTGCGATTGGCCTACTCAGTGCGATGGTAATGAGTGGCTGCCAAGTTGTCAGTCTGAAACAGCAAGACCTGAATGTCACGATTGCGAACGAGCGTAATAGTATTCTGACCCAGAAGAAATTGAGCGAAGCCAGTCTCAATGTGTTGTCAATGTCAGGCAAAGAAGCAAAAGTCTGCATGCAGACCCCAGATGAATGTATTGCAGATCTGCATAAAATTCCGCAGATTCAGGATGAGCAGCTGTTATCGACTGCCAGTGAATTATACCTTTCCAAAGCGATGAATCTGTCTGACTCGTCTGAATGTAAAGTCAGCAAGCTCAGCAAACATAAGGGTGAAGAAGAACAAAAAACAATTCAGAAAACCTATGAACAGTGTCTGGATCAAGAGCTTGAAGCCCTCGATAAGAGCATCCGTTATAGTTATGCTTATTTATTTAAAACTGCTCGCCAGCCGCAAGAGCGTATTTTCGATAACAGACAAGTTCAGATCCGGGATTTCTATAATCAGGCCTTGACCAAACTGGTCAATGTCCATAGCTTAAGAAATCCGGCTAAAACCATTACCCCGACCATTAAAATTGGTAAAAGTACCTATACAATTGATATCCAGTCTTATCAGCGCTTGCAAAACATGCAGCTTGAAAAGTTTATTTCCAGCTATAACATGAACTTTTCCGGCTTAAGAGCGATTAACCGTCGGGATGGTTTCGGCTCGGATTTCGTTGCGGTATTCCCTTCCTCAGAGAATACTGCCCACGGAGACAATAAATATATTCTTGATCCGTTAAGCTTTGACTACCCCAATGGTGTTAACCCGAACATTCATAAAGCCCGTTATCTGGCTGCCACCATTATTGCTCAACCTAAGAATGCAGCTGCAACGATTAATGATGTTTTAAATAATCCAAACTTTGAAGTCAAAGTTTATGATCCCTATAGTGTCGAGAAAGTAAGTATTGCTGGAAAAGAATATTCACTGGCGGCCAATTTCTCTGCACCTTATGGGCTTTGGCTGGCTGAAAATAACTTAGGCACTGCTGCCTACCTGACCCTGATTGACCGCGATCAGCATCTGACCATGCCGCATCTCTACATGCTTGAACCTTATAATCCAAATAAGAAAGTGATTGTACTGGTGCATGGTCTGGCCAGTAGTCCTGAAGCCTGGATTGCAGTGACTAACGATATTATGGGCGACCCTGTATTACGTGAGCATTATCAGGTCTGGCAAGTGTTCTACTCCACCAATATGCCGATTCTGGAAAGCCGTTTTCAAATCTATGCCCTGTTAAAGCAAGCCTTTGCTTCACTGAACCCGAAAGATGCAGCTGCACAGGATGCAGTTTTAATCGGTCATAGTATGGGTGGGATTATCAGCCGGCTTTTAGTGAGCAATGCGGATATTTCCAAAGAGGCTCTAACCATGATGAATAGCCGCCAGCAGGCACGTTTGCGCAAACATCCGGTGATTGGCGAGCGACTGAAAATGGAACCGATTGCCAATTTTGATCGTGCCATTTTCCTGGCCTCCCCGCATCGTGGTACAGATTATGCCGATCGCTGGTTTACCTTGGCAGCCCGAAAGATTATCAAGCTCCCTGCGACGTTCTTGACCACTTTGGCAGATACACTTACCAGCGATGACATGGACCTTAAGGAGTTTGTCAAAACCCTGACCAATGACGTGATCCAGAATGGCCCAAGTGATCTGAGTAAAAAATCCAAATTTATGGAATTAACGGCTACCATTCCGCCAGAAAAAGGGCTGGTTTTCCATTCCATTATGGGAAATGTCACCAAAAGCAATGATCCAGAGCTTATCACCGATGGCATTGTGCCTTATAAAAGTGCCCATCTGGATGGTGCGGTATCGGAAAAGATTTTCACCGGTGGCCACTCCATTCAGGAAACACCTGAAGCCGTATTGGAACTTCGCCGTATTTTACGTGAACATCTGGTTGATCATGGCTTATATAAACCGACTAAAAACTAAACCCAATAAAAAAGCCCCAAATCATTGGGGCTTTTTTATCAGATTATTTAGACACCTGAACGGATCATGTAATCAAAGGCAGACAGTGAGGCTTTGGCACCTTCACCGGTAGCAATGATAATTTGCTTGTACGGCACAGTGGTACAGTCACCTGCGGCAAATACACCCTTGACACTGGTTTCGTTACGATCATTAATCACGATCTCGCCACGGTTGCTCAACTCAACCGCACTGTTCTTCAGGAAGTCAGTGTTTGGCAATAAGCCGATCTGTACAAAGATCCCTGCCAGCTCAACTGTATGTTCAACATCAGTAGCACGGTCTTTATATTTCAATGCTGTCACCTGAGCACCGTCACCGACCACTTCGGTACTCAATGCATTCATGATCACGGTAGTATTTGGCAAGCTGTTTAACTTGTCTTGCAACACCTGGTCGGCACGAAGTTTGGTATCGAATTCAACCAATGTGACATGCTCAACAATACCGGCAAGGTCAATCGCTGCTTCTACACCCGAGTTACCGCCGCCAATCACTGCAACACGTTTGCCTTTGAACAAAGGACCATCACAGTGTGGGCAGTAAGCCACACCACGGGTACGGTATTCTGCTTCACCCGGCACATTCATCTCTCTCCAGCGTGCACCGGTGGAAAGAATGATGGTTTTCGATTCAAGCTTGGCACCATTTTCCAGTTCAACTTCAACCAGACCGTTGGCGGTTTGATCTGCGCCTGTGATCTTGCTGACACGTTGCAGGTTCATGATATCCACGCCGTATTCACGGACATGTGCTTCCATGTCCTGAGCGAACTTCGGACCGACAGTTTTCTGTACCGTGGTGAAGTTTTCAATGTCCATGGTATCCATCACCTGACCGCCAAAGCGTTCAGCCACGATACCGGTCTTGATGCCTTTACGCGCGGCATAGATTGCCGCAGTACCGCCGGCAGGACCACCACCAATCACCAACACATCAAATGCATCTTTGGCATTGATGGCCGCTGCATCTTTCTCAGCAGAATTGGTATCTAACTTGGCCACGATTTCTTCCAAAGTCATACGACCCTGTCCGATATGTTCATTGTCCTGGAACACCATTGGTACGGCCAAGATTTTGCGCTCTTCCACTTCATCCTGGAAGAAAGCACCATCAATCATGGTTGCCGTGGTATTCGGGTTGTTGATTGCAATCAGGTTGAGTGCCTGCACTACATCTGGACAGTTGTGGCAGCTTAGTGATACAAACACATCAAAGTTGGCAGTCAGGTTGAGGCCTTTGATCTGGGCTAAAACTTCATCAGAGACTTTTGGCGCATAACCAGACACTTGCAGCAATGCCAGAATCAAAGAAGTAAACTCATGGCCCATTGGCAAACCAGCAAAGAACACACGCGGTTGTTCGCCTGCTTTGGCGACACCAAAGCTAGGACGGCGAGCGTTTGAACCGTCAAAACGCGCCGTAACCTGATCAGAAAGTTCTGCGATTTCAGTCACCAGTTCTTTGATTTTCTCTGCTTTGTCTGAGTCATCCAAAGCAGCAACCAGTTCGATCGGACTTTCTAAACGTTCTAAATAAGCTTTTAATTGAGTTTTGATATTTTGATCTAACATGTATTTCTCCAAACCCTAAGACTTTTAAATCGGTCAATTCATTCAATAAGGCTATATTACGTAAAAATGATAAATAGGTAAAACAGTATGTTTTTATGAGTTCAATCGAATAAATCTATCAAAAACAAATCGACCGGCACAGCATACTACGGCAACGCCGAAGGTTAACGCGGTGCGGTACGCTGTCAGGCGTTCTGAACATAAAAACAGATTAATACTCAAGCTTTTGACTAATTCGATTGCGACGATTTTTTAAATGCTTGGCGAGCATGTACAAAATGGCAGTTAAAGCCAAAACCAGAATAACGATTCCGCACAAGATCACATTCACAATCTGAGAAATACGCTCAGCTTGCTGGGCCCGTAAATCCAGCGGTTGTGTAAGTGCGGTAATGCTTTTACCGTAAAGCTGCTGTTGCATGACCCACAACTGCTCAGCTTTAAAATCGTATTTTTTAAATAAAAGCGGATCATTCTTTTCTGCATCAATCAGCTGATTCATATAGACATTGGCGGTCTTACGATCGGCGGGCTGATGCAATAAGGCCACTTGGGCCAGCACATACGCTTTTTCAGTCGAAGAAATTTCGGCTTGTTGCAAATCCTGAGCAATCTGGCTTTCCACAATATTATTTTGATAACTCATCCACTGCTGATAAGCCTGTTTGGTTTCATCTTTCCAGTCATATTGAATGTAGCTTAAACCAGACCAGAGTAAGATAAATGCAATGATCCATGCCAGAAAGCGTTGCGTCCAAGCCTGAAAACGCTGCTGAAAAAACCTGAGTTTTTTTGCCCAGCTGACCAGAAAAAATGCCCCAACAAATGAAACCAGGATTTTCAGGAACAGCCAGCCGACCCATGACAGTAAATTAAATAAATAATCGACAGGTTGCTTGAAAGGAACAAGCTCCTGGACATGATAAGGCAAATCGAGTACCTGAACATGCATGGAAAGATCGAAGAAACGATAGATCAATTCTTTTTGAAAAAATAGCGATGCAATGGTAACAAGCGCCAGAGTACTGCTTAGAAAAAACCAGATCATTAAATGACGCTGACGTTTTTTTAACACATCTAAACGCTGGCCAAGCGGCTGTACACTAAAATCGTCTATCGGTGACAATGATCTTTCCTTCAAAAAATTAATCGTATCAAGATTGAGGTGGCTGGCTATTCTCCAGCACCAGATGATTCAGACTATCCTGTAAGGCCCGTAACCGTGTCGTGGCTTCCGCACGTTTCTGCATGCCTTCTTTCTGGATCTGAATCACATCATTTACTGTTTTAATGAGGGTGTTTTGGACATGTTCAAGGGTTTCCACATCAATCACTGAACGCTGATTGGCTTTAGCCGTATCAACCGAGTTTTGATGAAGTAACTCTGCATTACGGCGTAATAACTCATTGGTGGTGTCATCAATGGCTTTGGCAAGCTGTACGCTATTCTTTTGCTCCTGCAATGAAATTGCCAGACTAATCTGGTTTTTCCAAGCTGGTAAAGTGATGTTTTTAATCGCATAGAATTTATCGACCAGCATTAGGTTATTCGACTGGATAATGCGGATCATGGGCAATGTTTGCATCGCAGACTGTTGTAACACCTGTAAATCACTGACCCGTTTTTCCAGATTATTGGCTAAGTGATTCAGATCATAAATCTGTTGTGTGGTCTGCTGGTCCTGCTCTTGAGCCGTCAAAGCCGAAATCTGCTGCTGAATATCCTGTTGCTTCAACTGACCTGCTGCGATATACACACCTAGCTGCTTGTATTCATCCTGTACGGCATCAAACATTTTATCGAGCGTACCAACCCGTGCCTTCAAGCCAGATTGCGAGCTTTCAATTTCCTTAACCAACACATCAATCTGTTCTTTGGTAGTATTAAAATGCTGATCAAAATTTTGCTTGGCGCTTTTAAACTTGCTGAGTAGACCGCCCAAAAAACCCGAGCTTTTTGATTTATTCAGAATGCTAGACGTATTCAGCTGCTGGGCGACCTGCACCACTTCATTGAGTTTTTGACCGGTGTTATCCAAATCTTTATTCTGCACCAGACTCAGCAATTCATCCGTATAGGTCGAGGTCTTGTTGGCAATATTTTTGCCATATTCCGCCACAACAGTCGGACTCATCTCTGCCAGCTCTTTATGCGCATCCATCACCTCGGCTAAGTCGTGTGGCTGTAAACCCAGCTCTTTCAGGTTAAGCTGCTCGAAACGTTGCTCGGTTTTGAGTTCAAGTTCATGAGCTACTTTGCTAAGTTCTGAATCTGACATGGTATTCCCCTCTTATTTCTGTAATGATTTTTTCAAATTTTGAATCAGGTTTTCTCGGCTCTTGTCCAGTTGCTCAATGGTCGACGATGACCCGGACTCACGACTTTGCTTCAAATGATATTGCCATGCAGGAATTAACACCTGTTGCGCTTCCTTAAAACGGTCTAACAGACTAAACGACAAATGCTGGGACAATTGCATCTGCTTCATCGCAATATCATTGCTGCTCTGTAAGGTTTGTAGCGTATTCACTTTTTTTGACAGGCGCTCGACAAAATGGTCCAGCACTTGCTGCTTGCTAAATTGAGGATATTCTTTTAAAAACTCATCCGCGGCCTGAATATAGGCTGCCATCTGCTCACGCAAACCCAATGCCTGTTGCAGACGTGACTGCGATTTCTGGATTTCTATCTGCAAACGCTGACTCAGGTGATTCGCTTCATGAATCAGACGATCTAAATCTTTGAGATATTTGACTTGACCCGCATCATATTCGACATCAATCCCCAACCATTTTTGCAATGCATTGAAGCGACGTCCACCCAGATATTTTTTTGAAAGCGAAAGCTGCTGAATAATCTGGCTAATCACTTCGCTCAATTGCTGATTCAGTTTGGGATCAACCCCATTGAGCAAAACACTCTGGGCTTGTACCAAATGATCTGCATAATGATTTAAACGATGTGGATCGTTCAGCAAAGGCACTAAATCATTACGCTTGATCGCTAAAATATGTTCTTGATTTGACTCAATTTGCGATAAAGGTATCAAGTCGGGCGGTATCGTCATATAAGTTAAAAATCGTGGGTACAAATAAATTTGGACAGCTTTAGTTGTAGCATGTTCTGACAGTTTCGCCTACAGCATTGTTGTTATGTTTTTTAAAATATATGGCCTGATTAGAAAGCAAAAACCCTCTAAATTACAAACAATAAAGAGGATTCTAACAAGCTTAATTCATGATTTATTCATCATTCAGTGCACATTCAAAACTATTTGGATTTTGCTTGCAACGCACCTTCTTCAAGAAGTTCATCATTTTCGGATCATAAATCCCGGCCTTGGTCAGGGAAATACGTGCCTCACGCATCATTTTCATATAATTCACCTGCTCTTCAGGGGATATATTCATCCAGTATCTGGCTGGGATTTCCTTCTCATATTTGGCGATTATATTAAAGGTACGGCCCAATTGACCTGCCACCCATTCTCGTGACTTTTGCCCGAATCCTGCCGGAAACTTATCCTTGCGAATAATAAAATTTGCCGAGATTTGTGTGAGCGGAAATTTTACGATGCCGCCTTTATCGCCTAAACCTTTATAAAGTTCAAAAGGCTTATAGGCCACAATCGGTGCAGGCACAATATCAATCTGGTGATTATTGAATTTGGCACCGGCATTGGTCACATCAACTGAAACCGCTTGGGCACCGACCTGAGCCACCAGCTTCGGCTGTGCCTCGTCATAGGCAAATACCCCGACCTTCTTTCCGGCAGCCTTAGCTAAGGTATTGATACTACGGTCAGAAACAAACAGATAAGCAGGCCCAATGGTACCAAGCCCGGCAATCTCATAAGGTCCATTGATCATGCTTTTTGCAGCTTGGGGCTTGGACAAAATTTGATAGGCTAAAATTGCCGTTTTTAAATCGGTCAGCGCACCAATCGCATCTAGAGAACCGACATATTTATTGAACTGTCGCCCCCGTAAGCCACTGATAATCGCCCCATCGCATTGCCCGACCTTCAGATCTTCTGCAGCCACACGTTCATCGACATAAGCACGTAAATCGATATCAGCCCCCCATTTCTTGGCTTCAAGCGCATAATCCTTTGCCAATGCAAAAGCATCGCCCGATTTACCCACAGGATCGAATACACACACTGTTTGCTTGGCCTGTGTAGCGACTGCACATCCTAGCAATGCCAAAGCCATCAAACCGTTTTTAATGATCATTCCGTTCTTCCCGAATCAGATTGGTTATCTATTGATCACACCTGATTGAGCTGCATGATCCTATGACATGTTTTATTTTTTTAAGTGATTTGCAGTCAATAAAAACCGAGTAGATCCTTCAGATCAGCTGATTCATTGGCCCGTTCTAGCTATTCAGTCAGATGATTTTTGTGGCAGTGCATAAGTGCCAATCACATGGGCGACAGGTTCTTCATCATCCAGTGAATATAACCAGACTTCGCCCGTAACCAAGGTTTTACCAACTTTGATGAGTTTGCACACCGCTCGGATATCGCGATTGCCATTTGGTTTACGAAAAAAGTTAATAGTCATATTGGTGGTCACGGCCATCGCAACCAGACCTAAATGTCCCAAAATGGCAATGTACAGCACGTAATCCGCGACCAGCATTAAGGTCGGCCCAGAAACCGTCTGACCAGGCCGTAAATCACCTGTATCGACACGATAAAGCAGCTGTGCTCCTCTGGGTGTAATTTCCTCAATGCTACTTTTCATTAGCGCTTGCGGAAATTCTTGTGCCAGAAATCCCATGATTTGGTCTTTTGTTGCTGCCATGCGTTCTTCCCTTGCTCCTGTGGTTTGATCCCTGATTGAAACTGACATGCTTGTCACGCTCATTTAATCCGTCTGGCTGGAAAGCTGATTTAATACCTGCCAATAGCTTGGCGGTTCAGCCACATGTCCACGTTCACGTAGCATTTGATGCACTTTTGGCAGTTTAAAGTAAGGTACCGCTGCCATCAAATGATGTTCTTTATGATAGTTCACATTGATCGGAGCAACCAAGGCGCGTGCCAGAAAGCCCGCTTTGGTGGTCCGGGTATTGGTTAAGGCACTGTGACTGGTCTCCATGCCAGCATGCTCTGCCATTGAACGGACTCTGAGAAATAAAGGAAATGGGGTTAAATAGGCCACCACCCACAATGCATAAAGTTTAGGATGACCTGCCGCCCATAATGCTGAAAATAGCGCGGCATTGGTGGCAATTGCCCCACCACTATTCTTTAAAAAGACTTTGGGATAATCAGTCCAGTGTTTGCCTTCCTGAGAAATCCAGCGACGGTCATTGGAAACTGTCCACTCCATTTTCTCAATATCCATCAGCACACGACCGACCGCAAACTTAAATCCGGTCACTCCGGTTAAGTCACGCATAAATTTGCGCATCAATGATTTCTTAGAGGTGGGAAAACCCGCAACCAGTGATAGATCGGGATCATCTACTGTCGAGGTTTTGCTGTGATGGCGCATGTGATGGGCACGGTATTTATGTAAATCATTCCAGATCGGACGCGCGCACAACCAGTCAGTGAATGTGTTATTCAGCCATTTGGTTTTAAACAGGCTTTGATGTGAGGCATCATGCATGATAATCGCCAAGGCCAGCTGACGCCCTGCCAAAATGACCAGTGCTGCTATGCACATCAGTAATTTACCCCAAGCGGGCAAATATTGCCATGAACTGGCTACGGCAGCAAAAGTTCCGCCAATCACGGCCCAGGTCGAGAACACCGCCCAACCGCCATGCAAATCTGATTTTGCTGTGAGTTCAGTAATTTCCTCTCTACTGAATAAGTCACTAATTGCAACACGTGTATTCATCTGTTTACCCTGCCTGGAGCTGTCTATTTTTATAAAACTACACAATTTATATTTTTATTCTAAACTTGGTAATATTTCTGTCAATAAATTAAAATTAAAATAATCGTAATATTTGTAATCAGAATTTACTCGACATGGCTTTCATAAAATTTGCGCCATGCGTCCAGTCCGGTCTGATCCAGCTGTTGTACACTTGCAGCGAATTGCTGGCGCAGTTGCACATCTACAAAATCTTCTGGCAATAAGGGATCATTCATCAATAAAGAAATGGTCTGTCGCCCAAGCAATAAAGACTCTCGAGCAGCATCCTCTAAGGAGAGTTGCGATACAGTCGCTAACCACTGCTGAATCATCTGGGCATATTTTTCATAATTCTGGTTTAAGGTCTGGGTTGCCCAGAGTTTTGGCAAATTCGCTAAAGTTGTCGCATCAAAATGATTGATTTGACAGATCTTGGCAGACTCTTCCAACCCCGAAGACTTCAGTTCGGAAAAAAGCGCATCAAAACCAATAGCCAGATTATCCGGACGAATATAAATTCCCTGTTCCAGCTCTTTAAAACCAAAATGCTTGAGTGCTCTTTCACGCCGATTTAAAGCGGTACGGTCAACACGCCCTAACGCTCCGGTTAATACTGCCAGATATTGATGATTCCAGTTCTTGGTCTGTTTAATGCCTTGTTTACGGTTTAGCATGACATCAGCCCATTCATGCGACTGCACCGTAAACTGATAGATACCGCGCTCAATTGCTTCAATCACACCATCACTGGACAAGCGGGTCACTGCGACGCGAATGCTGTTCTCACTAATGTCAAATAGTCTGGCCGCCACAATAATCTGCTTAATTGAAATTGCACCACCTTGTAAGCCCAGTAGTAAATCTATTATTAAATCACGCGCATTCATTTTAGCTATTGTCATGTTGCAGTTGAACCGATCTGGAAATATGAAAGATGAGATATAAGAGATTGAAATCTTAACTGAGAATCTTCCTTTTGGCATGTGCCAAAAGGAAGAGTTTTTTATTATTTATAGGAAAACAAACAGTAAAATAATACCGAGTACAATACGGTACCAGGCAAATACACGTAAGGTATGGCGTTCAACAAATTTTACCAAGGCGCTGACCACAAACAGTGCCGAGATAAAGGCCGCCACAAAACCCACCGCAATATTCAGCATATTGTCTTGTGTCAATACATCCGCATTACGTGCCAAGTCAAATACCGCTGCGCCCAACATGGTCGGCATCGCCAAGAAGAATGAAAATTCGGTTGCGGCTTTACGAGACAAGCCTGAGAACATCCCCCCAACAATGGTCGCACCTGAACGCGAAGTTCCCGGAATCATGGCCACACATTGCGCACAACCCACCAGAAATGCCTGCTTATAAGTAATCTTGGTTGCATCGGTGGTTTTATGCTCAAACTTAATCGATTCCACCCAGAAAATGATCAGACCGCCAACTATTAAAGCGACTGCAACCACCAGCGGACTAAACAGGACACTCTTAATAAAATCGACTGCAAATACCCCAATCACCACCGCTGGAATAAATGCCAGTAAAACGCTAAAAGCAAAATGCCGTGCTTCTGCATCGCCACTAAAAAATCCTTTGATCAGGTCAAAAATCTTTTGTCGATATAACCAGCACACCGCCAGAATTGCACCCAGTTGAATCACCACCTCAAACACCCGACCATCATCGGAATGAAAGTCGATCATATGACCAAATAAAATCAAATGACCGGTACTTGAAATGGGCAGGAATTCGGTTAAACCCTCAATAAAGCCTAAAAACAAGGCTTTTAAAATTTCAATATGTTCCATAAATTACTCAAAAGCAGGTAATACAAGAATAAAAATAAATGGCAAGCTTACCTTGAAATGGCAGCATTTTATGTGTTTGTCACGTAACGTTTTTATCAAAAAAACACGTGCAAGCGAATGTCTTTTAAATAATCATCAGACTATTTTTCTTTTGCATTTGCTCAACCACTTCATGTGTATCAAAACCCAGACGCCAATATAAAAGCTCTAAAACATCCAGCTCATCCTGGGTAATAATCCGGTCGTTCCACAGACATCTTTCTGCAATCGACAAAATATTAAGACGATCGCGCAATAATAACCCTGACACGTCATTCAGGATTTCCGCCAGATCCAATGGCTCATCCGAAATATCGGCATAAGTTTGCATTTCATCTTCAGTCAACAGCAATTGCAAGATACGTTCCCGTACCTCAAGCTGATTCGGACTGTTAATTTGCTGAACATGCAGCAAGGCATCAATCAAATGCACAATCTGGGATTTCACATCTTCAAAAGCCGCAGGTAAATGGGCCGGCATTAAATTCAGTTCATGTTTGACGCGTTCCAGCAACAAAGCATCCAGCAAGCCCACTTCCCCATCTTCCTGAATAATACAGGCCAGCTTGGTAAGAAATTGACGGGCGATACTGGCTGGCATGTGCCCAATATTCTTGCAGGCATCATGGAAAATCTGCACATGGATACGGCCATCCAGATTCAGTAAGGCATCGACGATGGCATGGCTGACCGGTGCATCCTGTGGAATAAATTCGCGATATTGACGGATCATCAAAATCGCCACCATCACCTCACGCGAACCCGTTGCGGTTTGCATGGCGCGCTGAATCAATTCAGGGCGTTTCTTATTTTTACGTATCTCTGGGTTAAGCGGCTTAATCGCATCGTTCAAGGCAAAACTAATCGGCGATAAACGCAATAGCGGCAAAGGCTGCGGTGAGCTCCACGGCGTGGTAATGTCGGTGGTTTCTTCTTCCAGCGAACGAAACAGGCTAAACAAAGGACGATTACGCAGTTTTCTGAGATTTTCCAACTGTAAATCTTGCAATAAGGTCGGGTTCAATTCATAGATGCGATCTTTAATGCTGGGATGAATATTCATCCAGCTTTGCGGGCTCAATGAATTGGCAAAACACATATGTGAAATGGATTCAGAATAGGCGCTATGAATTTGCGAACCGGAATGATGCACGTAAATCCGTAATAAGGTTTGAATATTGGCATTATTATTCATCAATCGCATGGTCTTGAGATCATTGCGAAAGGTTCGCCCACTCAAGGTAAGATATTTAATTGCACGAGTAATCAAAATACCTAAACTACCAATCAGCCAGATCACGCCCCCTATTGCGACAAAAATGGTTTCAAACTTATTGCGATAAGAGGTTGCATAGGGACTATAACCCGCCTGAGCCAGCTTACTGCCCCATTGGCTAAATGTGGTTAAGCCACTGTATAACAGCTTCAGCTTGGTATTTTCGACGGCTTCACCGGATAGAATCTGGTTAAACTCATAACTGAGCAAGCCATACAGTTCCAGTTCATCCAGATTTTGCAAAGCCCCCCAGGTCAGGATAATTACAATATCCTGTGATCTGAAGCCTGCGGTTAAGGCATTTACCCCGACTTCATCCGGTAATACATAGACAGCAGGAGGATCGATGGAAAAACTTTTGGCAACTTGCTCGACAATTTTTAATGCCGTACTTTCTTCCGGTGTACTTTCATCAAATACCAGACGTCTGGCTTTTAATTGCTTGGCAAGTGAATGCCCACCTTCACGGAGTACATATAATTCTGCGCCGACCGACCAGAACAGCACACAAATCAGCAATAAAATGAAATAGGGGCTGAGCGCATGCCACCAGATGGGCTGGGTATAATCAAAAAAATGAACCACCAAACCTAAAATTAGATTAAGAATAAAAACGGTCAATAACATTGCCAGCCAACAAAAGCTCATTGACCATGCAATATTCTTATTTTCGATTAAGTAATGGCTCATTTCTCTCAATGTAAATTTTCCTGATTACATTGTTTCTATTAAGGACTTCCGTATCCGCTATCATAAAATAAAAAAGCGGGAAATTCCCGCTTTTCTATGGACCAAAAGGTTTACATTTCTTTGATACCGGTTAAATCTACCGAAGCGGCATCAATATTCACATCGATATAGCTATCCAGTTTATTTTTGGCAGAGTCGCTACGTTTTTGCTCAAGGTTATCAAGGTAAGCCTTGTCAATGCCACCTGCGACATAAATACCATCAAATACTGAACAGTCAAATTCAGTCAGATCTGGCACTTTACTGGTACGCACGGCATTTTTTAAATCTTCCAGATCCTGGAAAACCAGACGGTCTGCACCAATATTTTCACGGATTTCTTCCACGGTACGTCCTGATGCAATCAGTTCAGCCTTGGCTGGCATATCAATACCATAGACGTTTGGATATTTCACCATTGGCGCGGCTGAAGCAAAGAATACTTTCTTCGCACCCGAATCACGTGCCATCTGGATAATTTCGTTACAGGTGGTGCCACGTACAATCGAGTCATCGACCAGTAATACATTCTTGTCTTTAAACTCAAGTTCGACCGGATTCAGTTTTTGACGAACCGATTTTTTACGCTGTTGCTGACCTGGCATAATAAAGGTACGTCCGATATAACGGTTTTTCATAAACCCTTCACGGAATTTCACCCCTAAAATATTCGCCAACTCTAAAGCGGAAGTACGGCTGGTATCCGGAATTGGAATCACCACATCAATATCGTGCTGCTCGCCCCATTCTTTCAAAATCTTGTACGCCAGCTTCTCACCCATTTTCAAGCGGGCTTTATACACGGAAATGCCGTCGATCGTGGCATCTGGACGTGCAAAATACACGTATTCGAAAATACATGGACGATATTCTGGGTTTGCAGCACATTGCTTGCTAAACAACTGACCATTTTCATCAATGAAAATCGCTTCACCTGGGGCAATATCACGCTCAACTTTAAAACCGAGTGCGGTAATCGCAACTGACTCAGAAGCGATAATATATTCAGTGCCTTGCTCAGTTTCGCGAGAACCGTAGACCAGCGGACGGATACCATTCGGGTCACGGAAGCCGACCAGACCGTGGCCTGTGATCATGGCAACCACGCCATAAGCACCTTTACAACGCTCATGTACGCGAGAAACGGTGTGGAAAATATCGTCCGGAGTTGGATTTAAAGTACGAAGCTTTTGCAGTTCATGTGCAAATACGTTGAGCAGGACTTCTGAATCGGAATCCGTATTCATATGACGTAAATCTGTTTTAAACAGGTCATCATGAATTTCTGCGGCATTGGTCAGGTTACCATTGTGTGCAAGGGTAATCCCGTAAGGAGAGTTTACATAAAACGGCTGTGCTTCAGCACTGCTGGATGAACCTGCGGTTGGGTAACGCACATGTCCAATCCCGTAGTTGCCAAGCAATGCACGCATGTGACGGGTATGAAATACATCGCGTACCATACCGTTATCTTTGCGGAGAAATAAACGCCCTTGGTGGCAGGTTACGATCCCTGCGGCATCCTGTCCTCGATGTTGCAGCATCGTTAAGGCATCAAATAACATTTGGTTCACTGGTGATTTACCGGCTATCCCAACAACTCCACACATAGCAACCTCGCGACAAGCTAGCGATTAATAAAAAGGATTTTTCGTCGAATGATCAGAACGCTCAGTGACTGATGCGCGCTCCGATTCGTCCATTTCTGGTGAAGGGCGATGTAATAGCGCACCTTCGGATGTCATTTGATGTAAGGCTTGATTTGCCGCATCTTTGGACATTTCAGTTGCCAAAGGTGCGTAAGGTAATAAAATTTGTACGAATTTAGACTGTTTCCAGTGCGGTGAGCTTTCAACCCATGGTCCAAGCCCCTGCATGGTGATCAGCACAATCAAAAGGCCTTTGAGCGAACCAAAAGCGCCCCCTGCTAAACGATTTAATGGGCCCAGTTTTAAACTTTTCAAGAGCCCGTTGAGTAATGCCGAAACAATCCAGGTACACACCACGATGATCAATACGATAAAAGCAAAAGCTGCAATTTTTTGCACAACCGGGTCTTGGCTCAGACTGCTCATCGCAGGGGCCAATAACACAGCGTATTTTGCTCCAATGATCAATGCAAATATCCATCCGATCAAGTTGGCAAAGGCTTTAATAAATCCTTGGCGCAAACCGTTCAGCCCTCCAATGAGCAAGATGACCAGAATAATGATATCAAGCGTGTTCATTTCACAATGTCATCGCATTAACACAATCTTTAATCAGGGTTGGACCAGTATAAATCAGTCCGCTATAGACCTGAACGAGGCTCGCTCCTGCCTGTTGTTTCGCAACCGCATGTTCGCCTGCCAGAATACCGCCGACACCAATCAAAGGAATCTGACCCGCAAGTACTTGCGCAAACTGACGCAAACATTCGGTACTTTTCTCAAATACAGGCGCACCAGACAAACCACCCGCTTCATTACCGTTTTCCAGGTTTTCGACGCCTTCACGGCCCAGCGTGGTATTGGTCACAATGAGACCATCGATCTTGAATTGCAATAATTGTGCTGCAATAAAATCAATGTCTTCTGCAGTGAGATCAGGTGCAACTTTAAGCACCAGAGGAACATAATGATTATATTGATTTGCCAGCTCTAGTTGTCGATCTTTTAATGTTTGTAACAACTCTGTCAGTGCGTCACCACTTTGTAAGCTACGTAAGTTTTTGGTATTTGGCGATGAGATATTCACCGTAACATAAGAAGCGTAATTATAAACTTTTTCGAGACAGATCAGATAATCAGAAACTGCATCTTCAACAGGCGTATCGGCATTTTTACCAATATTGATGCCTAGCACACCTTTAAATTTTGCCGCCTTGACATTCTCGATCAGTTTATCCACACCATCATTATTAAAACCCATACGGTTAATAATGGCTTTTGCCTGAGGAATACGGAATAAACGCGGTTGAGGATTACCTGCTTGTGGACGTGGGGTAATGGTTCCAATTTCAATAAAACCGAAGCCTAAAGCTGCTAAAGCATCAATATGCGCACCATTTTTATCCAAACCAGCGGCAAGACCTACAGGATTCGGGAATTCAATGCCCATACATGTCACAGGTTTTGCTGCTACTTTCTGATGCATGAAGCCAATTTTATGGGCTTTATCCAACATTGAAAGTGTAAGTTCATGTGCACGCTCTGGCGCTAAAGTAAACAACAAAGGGCGAGCCAATGAATATAACATACCAATCACAGTCTACTGTTTTTTCAAGTAGGCATATTATAGGCATAGGCGTATCAAAACACCATGCCTGACATAGGGTTATTTTTTAAGGTCTGGTGACATTTCAGCCATATATTGCCTGACTTCTACAAAACCATTCAAACGAGACCTCAAATGTAGATAAGGAGACCCCGTTGGCAAACTTTATAAGCCAGTTTGCTGATTTTTTGCTTTAGTCCCAACAACCTATTTATATTCAGGAAAAGATATGCCCATCTACTCTAGACAGGAAGCTATGCAGTATTATTCCTCATACAACCGACCTTCCCTGACTTTGTTTACGGTTTATGATTGAGTTCCCGTGTCGCCTGCTCAGAAAGACCATGTATTACAAAAAGGCTACGCATTCAGGCTGAGCCCTCATACTGTGTAAAAAATCCAAAACCCTGATCTTATTGCACTGTTGCAGTCAATTTAATCTGATTGTTGTTTGACACCATATCCATTTTTTGAATGCTAATACCCATTTGTGACAACTGCATTAAAAAGTTAGCTAAAACGGCATAGTTCTGATGTTCTGCCACCAGTTGAATCTGCTCCCCATTTTGCTGGGAGGAGACAGCCAGGCCCTGCTGCTGCGCGGTACGCTGAATCTTGTCCGCAGCGGACAGTGCAAGATCATTGGCAGGCTTCATGGTAGCAGCATTACTCTGCATCCAGACGGTCAGATCCTTGAGTTCATTTAAACGTTTTTGCTGTTGGTCGGCCAAAGCGTGCATTTTCCACAAGGAAAAACCAATCACAGTCACGATCACAAAGATGGTCGTAAAAATAACCATCACGCGCTCACGTACAGATAAACCTTGCAGATAGTCATTAAGCGCTTCAATTTTCTGGTCGAAGCTGTTTTGTAAACGTGTTAGTGCTTTCATTATTTTACTTTTACCACCCCGATTGCGCCGACACTGTCCGCCTGCACATTACCTAACTCAGCCTGAAAACCTTGTTGATTTAATTGCTGGGTCAACCCTTGCAGATCTTCTGCCGATTTTGCCTTGAGTGACATGGCCAGTGTTGAAGCCTCATAGCTGACTTGCTGGGCCACAATCTGTTTTTGCATCAGGATAGGCCCGACACGACTCAACAATGAAAGTGCCTGAGTATCGCCCAGCTGACTCATCCGTAACTGGCTTTCAAACTGGCTCTTGATATTTTGTTCAGTGACCCTGATATTTTCGCCGAACCAGTATTTATACTGGTCAATGGCTTGAGCAGCGGTCTGATCCGCGACTTTTTTCAGTTTCGACCAGCGTAAGGCATCATAGCCTAGTTGCACCACGATCACAGCCAACAGTACTGCCGCTGCAGCTTTCCAATAACCCGACCATTGGGTTTCGGCATGTTTTGACTTCGGCAAAACATTAAACGGATGCTGTTTTGCTTTTAACAGCGGCTGAAATTGATAACTGAATTCCGTGCGCTGGTCTTTGCTGGATGCCGTTGCCAGACTGTCCATCTGGGCAGCATTTAAATTGGCAAACTTAAACTGCGTTTCAGCTGGCTGGAACTCAAGAAATAAACCCAGATCATCCACCGAGTTCCCCAACCATGCATTTTCCCTGACCAATAATTGATCATAGAGATTGACCAGCACCACTTCATGCTGTGCGGGTTCAGGCAAAATCAAAAAGTCAGGCAAGAAGGCACTGATCTGGACAGGTAACAGACTAAGTGCATGTTGCCAGGTTTCAATAGTTGACTGTGCTACCCCCAGAATACTGACCTGATCCTGCTGAAAATGATGGACCACTTTCATCTGGTCAATCGGCAAGCTTACAAACTCTTCCAGAAGATATTTAATCCCTTCTTGACCCAGTTGCTTGTAATGTACCTTGGTCATCGCCTGTTGCAACATCTGCGCATGACGGCTTGGAAAATAAACCACAGTCTCTTTTCCGCTATGCGCCTGCAAGTCTTGAATCAGTTGCTCAAGACTGTCTGCCTGCAACCAGTTTTCCCCAGCCGACCAATACCATGTTCCATTGGTTTCGGGCATCCATAAATACAGCATAAATTTAAACCAACAAAATTAATAACTTAAATAAATTTGGTGTAGATTTGGTGTTTATACTTTCCAACACTTAATCTTTTTATCCATCTTTTTATTGTAAACC